>DATIXL010000076.1:0-26175 GCA_035518615.1 Terriglobales bacterium
TCGTCCACGCGGCGCGAAGCTTCGTTAACGGCTGCGCGGATCAGATCCTGCAGCATTTCCTGATCTTTATTGGCGAAAACGTCGGGCTCGACGCGCACTTCCAGAACCTGCTTCTGGCCGTTCATCTTGACCGTGACCATGCCTCCGCCGGCGGAAGCTTCCACAGCGACGGAGTTGACCTGCCGCTGCAAATCTTCCTGGACCTGCCGCAAACGGGAAAGCATCTGTTGGAGTGCGCCCACTTCCATTACGGTTCCTCTTCGCGCCGCCTGACTTCGGAGATTTTTCCGCCGAAGCGCTGCAGCATCGAACGCACCATCGGATCGCGCTCGAATTGCGCACGCAATTCCTGCGTACCTGCGGCCGAGTGCGACGCCGACGCGGCCGCCGCTGCAACGTTTTCGATCTTAGCACACACGCGCACCGAACGCCCTAGTACCTTGCCCGATGCGGCACGAATCTTTTCCATCGCTTCGCGCCCTTCGATCATTTCCGCGAACGCCCGCTTCGTTGCGGAAAAATACAAGCGCAATTCCGCGCCTTCGAGTTCCCAGCGATGCGCGTGCTCGAGCAATTCACCAAGAAATTTCTGCTGCGCTTGAATCGCCGCGCGAATTTCCGAGGCTTCTTTTTCGGAAAGGCCTTCGACGGAGATTACTTTTGCGCCGCCATTCACCGGAATTTGCGACTCCTCAGGGACTTCCGCTGCTTGTGGCACAGGGACAGCCGCCGCGTTGATCTTTTGGGCTTGCTCGACACGTGTGTCCGCCGAAGCCGTTGCCGATGCGAGTGCTTCGCTCCGTGCCGGCTTGGCTGGAGGCGCAGCAATCGAAGCTCGAGACGCGACCGCTCTGGCCGGGGCCGCGCCGATTGCACCGCTCAGATCGGCCATCAACTCCTCGAGGGGAGCAAGGCGAGCAGCGTGGATGAGGCGGAGCAGTCCCATCTCGAGGTGAACGCGCGGATCGGGCTTGCGGCGGAGATCGTCGTCGGTCTGTAGAAGAATCTGGAAAAAGCGCGTGAGATCTTCCTCGGAAAACAGCGCGGCGGCTTTCGCGAGCGCGGGCCGCTGATCCGCGGTGGCGGCGATCAAATCGGAATCCGCGCCGCAGACACGAGCGATCAGCAGGTTGCGAATGTGGCGAATCGCCTCGCGGCAAAAATGCTGGAGGTTGCGGCCTTCTTTTTGAAAGGTGTGGACGAGGCCCAGGGCGCGGTCGGCCGATCCCTCGGCGATGGCGTTCACCAGTTCTTCGAGCGCGTCTTCGGGAACGACCCCCAGAAGTTCGCGGACGTTTTTATCCGGAATGGTGTCCCCGCAATAGGCGCGGGCCTGCTCGAGCAGCGAGAGCGCGTCGCGCAAGCTGCCTTCGGCCATGCGCGCCATGACGGCGAGCGCACCCGGCTCGATCTTTAGATTTTCCTTTTCCGCGATTTCCTTCAGGCGTCCGCTGATTTCCGCAAACGTCAGGGCGCGAAAATGAAAATGCTGCGAGCGAGAGCGAATCGTGTCCACCAAGTCTTCGGGCTGCGTGGTGGCCATGACGAAGACCACGCGGTCCGGCGGCTCTTCCAGAGTTTTGAGGAGCGCGTTCGAGGCTTCGCCGGTCAGCATGTGTGCTTCGTCGAGGATCACGACCTTGGTGCGCGCGGCGGCGGGAGCGTATCGGACCATTTCGCGCAGTTCGCGAATCTGCTCGATGCCGCGGTTGGAGGCGGCGTCAATTTCAATGACATCGAGCGAGCTGCCGGCTGCGATTTCCTTGCACGAATCGCATTCGCCGCACGGCTCAGGTGTCGGCCCTTTCACGCAATTCAGCGCCTTGGCGAGAATCCGCGCCGCGGTGGTCTTGCCGACGCCGCGCGCGCCTGAAAAAATGTAAGCGTGCGCCACACGGTCGTTGCGGATGGCGTTGGCCAGCGTCTCCGTGACGTGTTCCTGGCCCACGAGGTCGCGAAAGGTTTGCGGCCGGTATTTGCGTGCGATGACTTGATAGTTCATGAGTGGTGAAGGTTTGCGTTCAGAATTTCAGCTCGCAGTCGCGGAACGATTCCCTGTCCAGCCACTGTTCAGTTGCAATGCGAGGAACTTCGGGTGAACTGCGGCACCCGAGGCGTTCCCGGTACCGTTGCTCCCTTCCGGGCCTGGCGGGGTTCGCGGGACCTCGTTGCACAGAGCCCGAAGTTCCACGCTCCGGCAGTCTTGCAATTGCTCGACTGCTCGACAAAGCTTAGCACAGCGATTGGGGACCAACCACTCCGCGCACAATCCAAGACGCCGGAGTCATGTGCTTCTCGCGACACGCTTTGAGAATTTGTTGTGCCGCTTCGCGATGCCAAGTACACTCGAAAGCGGATGGAGTTCCTCCCCATCCTCCTTGCGCCGCCCGCAGCGGCCGCAAGGTCCGCAACGCCAGCGTCGAGCGCATTGGCAAAACGATGCGCCGCCCCACGAGACGGGAACAACCTGCACGCACGGTGCAGGCAGGAGGAAATTCATGAAAGCAGTGTTGTCTTTTGTTTTTACCGTTGCGCTCATGGGAGCCACGGCGGCCACGTCTCTCGCTGAGCCGCATCAGGTTCTGCAGGGGACGCAGATTCACCTGAAAATGTTGAGCAACATCAACTCTTCCACTTCGAAGGATGGCGATCCGTTTGTCGCCATAGTCACCGATCCTGTTCAGCTTGGAAACCAGCTTCTGCTACCCACCGGCACGCGGATCAACGGGATCGTGACCGCTGTGAGCAAAGCCAAGCACTTCGCCATCTTCCGCGGCCAGGCTTATCTCAATCTAACCTTTCGCACTGTGGAGGTGGATAGCCGGCTTATCCCCGTGCAGATGAGCATCGTAGCGATTGCACACCCGTCGAGTGAATCAAACAGGGACGGCAAACCCCGCAAAGACGTAAAGATCACGGAAGGGCAAATCGTGCAAGAGAAGTACGACATCAAAGGCAACATCCTGGCCGGCACCATCGGCACAGGCGGCGGAGCAATTGTTGGGGCCGTCTTTGGTGAGGTCGTGCGCGGGTTCGGAATCGGCCTGGCGGGCAGCGCTGTTTACATCGTTTCCCGTAAGGGCAAGGAAGTCAATCTGCCTTCGCAAACCGAAATGCTGGTTCGCATGGACAACACCATCACTGTTCCCTCCGTGGTCGCTTCCAACGCGAGCTACGGCAGCGGGAGATAGCGCGTCAGTCGTTTGAGGATTTGACTGGCCAGGTCAACTTGTTTTCCGCGGGTAGGCATCCGTCGCGGGGGGCGGAATGGTGAGTGATAACTGTGTGTTGGAGCGCGGCCCTACCGCAATGAATTGATCACACGCTGCGCTCCGAGGCTCGTTCTTCTTAGCTCGGTTGTGGGCGATGCTGTTGAACGCGGCTTAGGTTCGCGTCGCGATGTACCAGTGATTGCCCCAGGCGTCACGCGCGCTGCCACTCCGCTCACCATAAGGCTGCTGGGCGACAGGGGAAAGCTCTTCTGCTCCGGCTGCGCGCGCCTTCGAAAAAACTGCGTCGCTATCCTCGACGTAATAATGAAGCGCCGTGGGCCGCGCCGCCCACTGTCCATGGGGATCTCCCACCTCGAGGATCGAATTTCCGAGACGAACCGTGGAGTAAGCAACTTTTCCTTCGTTTGTTTCCTGGATGAATTGTGTTTCCGCGCCAAACGCACCTTGCAAAAACGCAATGAGTTCCTTCGCCCCCTCCGCTCGCAATCCAATGTTTACGCTGTGAAATCCTTCCGGGGCAATTGAGGCTCCTGATCTACGCATGCCGACGTACCATTGGTTGCCCGAGGGGTCTTCAAAGTCCGTTTCGTAGTCTCCATAATTCATTTGCGTCGGCTTGGTCAGGATTTTCGCGCCGGCCTTCACCGCACGCTCGTAAATTCCATCCACGCCGGGAAAATAACAGTGTAGTGCAGCGGGCATGGCCTTCCATTTGTCGCCCGCCGGTTCGCCCATTTCCACAATGGAGTCTCCCAACCTTAGTTCTGCATGTTGAATTGAACCGTCCGTCCGCGGACTGCGGAATTTCTCTTCTGCGCCGAATACGGATTGGAGAAAATCAATTAATCTCGCTAGGCCGGGTACCACGAGATATGGCGTTACTGCCTGAAATCCCTCGGGAATATACTTTGCGCTTGCTGCAGACATCGGCTGTCTCCTTTCACGCTCGTCTTTACAGACCGCGCTTGAGTGCTGCTATTCTCGCCCCATTCGTTTAACCTCGTATTGTAAAAAATTGCCGCGGAATCGATGCCCCGCCTTGTGGCCAAAATCTCGGAACAGTTCCAAAGGAATTGGCTGCAAGCGCGCTGCGCTCGGCCCGCCTGGAGTCCGTGTATGATGGATGGCTGTCCGTTGCCCGGATTGCTGATTTCGAATTGACCGGAGAACCACCGACCTCATGGTTTCCTTCGCGTTGCTCTTTCCCATCTCGATCCTGGCAGGGTTTGTGGGAGCGATCGGCGGCATGGGCGGTGGAGTAATCCTGATTCCCGCTCTTACTTTGCTCGGCGTGGACATCAAACACGCTATTGCAATCAGCATTCTTTCGGTCATTGCGACATCCAGCGGTTCCGCTTCAGCGTATGTGCGCGATCACCTGACGAATCTTAAAGTGGGCATGTTTCTCGAGATGTTCACGATTGTCGGAGCGCTCGCCGGCGCGCGCATCACGATTGCATCGTCTTCTGCTCCTCTGTACATCATCTTTGGCCTGGTCCTTCTCGGTTCCTGGATTGCGCTTTTTGCGGCGGGCCACTACTCCTGGCGCGAACCTCAGAAGCAGGACGCGGTATCTCAATGGCTGGAACTGGAAGGCAGCTATCCAGATCAGGTTCTCGGCAAGACCGTCCATTACAAGGCGCGCCGCGCTTATTTTGGGGCACCTCTGATGTTTGGCGCGGGAATTATCGCGGGCCTTTTGGGAATTGGAGCAGGAGCCGTCAAGGTTCTCATTCACGACCTGGTGATGGGGCTTCCACCGAAAGTTTCCACCACGACCAGCAATCTGATTATTGGCGTAACGGCTTTGGCCGGGACGAGTGTGTACCTGTATGCGGGACTCATCAAGCCGGGGCTGGCTGCGCCGGTAATTCTTGGAGTCGTCATCGGCGCATTTCTGGGCACCCGTTTGCTTGTTCGCCTTTCCAACCAGGCGGTCAGGCGCGTGTTCCTTTTCATTCTGTTGATTCTGGCTGCGGAAATGATTTTCCGCGGTTTGCGGGGCGTATGAACGTGCCGCCATCACATCATCTGGTTTCCCGGACGGCGAGCAAAGCGGAAGCGCGACAGTTCGAGATGGACGTGCTCGTTGGACATATTCTCCTGTATGGCGTAATGCTCAGCCTCTTGCTGATCTGCTCGGGCTTGATTTGGAGATGGTTCAATGCAGGCAATCTTCGCTTCGATTACGAACTGAGCGGCATGAACTTATTCCAGCTTGTCGCTGCCGAAATGAAGCAAGCGCTTCACGCCGAGCTGCGCCCTCGCCTGCTGCTCAGCTTGGGCATTGCCGTGCTGATGTTGACGCCTTTCATCCGTGTGTTGGCGTCTGTCTTCTATTTTCTGATCTTCCAGAAAAACTGGAAATACGCGCTGTTTACTTCGCTCGTCCTCATCGTGCTGACCTATAGCCTGTTTCTCCGCTGAAAGCGCTCAGGCGCGCTCAGTTTACGGCCGGATGGGAAGATGATTATAGTGGCCGGGAAATCCGCTGTGGTCGGAGAGGTATTTCGTCGGGTTCACTCCGGAAAACTCCCGAAAATCGTGGATGAAATGCGCCTGGTCAAAGTATCCGCAATCCAGCGCAATGTCCGTCCAACTCACCGGCCTTCCGCTAGTGATCCCCCGCAGCACGCGCTGGAATCGGCGCACCCTGCAGAAAAGTTTGGGAGCCATGCCGACGTGGCGCTTGAAGAGTTCAATGAATCGGCGCGATGTGAAGCCGGTCGCGTGAACCACTTCTGCGATGCGAGCGGTCTGCGGCGCCTGGACAATATTCGAAATGGCGTATTTTACGATGGGCTGCTCGTCCCAAAGGCCTGACAAGCGCTGGAGCAGAACGGTTTCCACCACCCGGAGCTTGGCAAGAGGCGTCGGCGCGGATAGCACGCGGTCTCTCATTTCCTCCGCAAGCCGTCCCCAGAGATCGTCCAGGTTAAGGCAGACATTGCACAATTCATGCGTGGGAAGTTCCAGGAAGGGAGCTGCTCCGCCCGGCCGGAAAGAAATCCCCAGAACGCAGACCTGCTCATCCGTGTCAATGGCCATGCATTCGGTTCGTGGACCGTTGAAGACAGTTCGGCCGAGACGGACCATTTTGTGCGTGTCGACAGGATCGTAGACGCGAATGGCTTCTTCGGCGAGATTAATCACCAGCGAGGCGCAGCCGTCCGGCATCAGGCGCTCTTTGCTGTGAGACGTCGGCTCGTTCTGGTAATACCAGAGTTGTTCGATGAAGCGCGAAAGCGGCGGGCCGGGGCGAACGAGTTCCCGATGCATGGTGCCCCGATTCTACCTCTGTGGGCCGGCAAAGGACTGCCTTTTTGCTGTTGGAAGCGTCCTTTGCAGAAAATTTATGAATTGCTGGAATTACTTCTTTCGATTGACGCTCGCTCCGCCGCCGCGATACCCTAGCGCGGAATGAAGCCATATCGGGCGTTCTCTCTTTGTCTTTCGATCTTCATTTCAATCCCTTTCGAGGAGATTCATGTCGAACGAATTGCGTAATTTTCTCGCTCTGTCCTATGACGAGCTCGAGCAGCTAAACCTCAAGGCTAAGGAGCAGCGCAAGAACCGCGTTGCCGCTCACAAGGTTCAGGAAGAGCGCCTTAAATACCTTACCGACGAAAAGCGCATCAAGGCGGTCACCGTGCTCTTCAGCGATCTTGAAGGCCGCCTGCACATGCTGGATTACGATAAGAAATTTCTGGTCAAGAGCTACGACAACCTCACTTTTGACGGCTCCTCCATCCGGGGCTTCACCGCACAGCGCGAAAGCGATCTACGCCTGGGCATGGATTGGGCTGCATTTTATTGGGTACCTTCGGATGTTTTCGGTGCCGGGAAAATTCTGGTCTTTGGCCACGTCATAGACAAGGACGGCACGCCCTACACCGCGGACATTCGCGGCGTCCTGAAGGCCTACGCGGACGGTCTCCACGCGAAGAAAGGCTATACGTTGAACGCCGCCAACGAGATTGAGGGCTTTCTTTTTGCGGGAACCAACGCGGAACGCCGCTATCACGAAACCGGGAAATTCGAATACGTCAACACCGGAGGCTACTACCATTCTCTCCCCGGTGATCCTCTGCGCACGTTTATTGACACCACTGCCGAAGTTCAGCGCGCCATGGGATTCCAGAACGAGAAGGATCATCCGGAAGTCGCGCCTTCGCAGTTCGAAATCAATTACGGCTACGGGGAGGTTGTCGCCGCCGCGGATCAGATTCAGCTCTATAAATTGATTTGCCGCCAGGTCGCCACCAATATGGGCTTCACGGCCAGCTTTCTCCCCAAGCCGGTCGTAGGCGTCAATGGCAGCGGTATGCACACGAACGTCTCCGTCAGCAAGGAAAGCAAGAACCTCTTCTGGGATCCCAAGGGCGAGGAGAAGTTAAGCAAGTTCGGCTGGGATTTCGTGGATCGCATCCTGACGCACGGCAATGACATTTGCCTGTTCTTCAATTCCAGCGTCAACGCTTACCGCCGCCTCGATCCGCACTTTGAGGCGCCGAATCAACTCAATGCTTCCGCCGTCAACCGCGGCGCCATGGTGCGCATCCCCATCGGCAATGAGCGCAGCATGCGAACAGAGATTCGCGCTGTCGCTCCCGATGCCAATCCCTACATGGTGATGTACTCGATTTTCAAGAGTGGCCTGGACGGCGAGACTTCGAAGGTAAAAAATTTGCGCTCCGCTCAGCGCTATCTTCCGGACAATATCTATACGGCGCTGGAAAACTTTGAGAAGGCCGAATGGACCACCACGCTTCTTGGTTCCGACGTCAAGGCTCGCTATGCGGAGCTAAAGCGAACCGCGGCAGATCGCTGTGCGCGCGCCCTTGGCTCCATCGTCAAAGCGCCCGAAGTACAGTACCATCACGAAGTTTACAATCAGTTCCTCTGGAATCTTTTCTAGCCAGCGCCGCTATAAAAACGAGTTTCGCCGCAATCCCGTCGCGGATCGTGGTTCGCTCCTCTGTGGAGGTGTGAGCGCCGCGACCGTGTCAAGGGCTTCAATCGCGGCGCTCGATGGGGATTCTGGCGGGTGCTCTGGGGAGTGTCTGAGGACCTACAGGGGTAGACATTCATTGGGGCTGGCCATCAAATCAATCAGAATGCCCAGCCTTGATATCTGGCGAATCTCTCCTCGCATTTTCTGCCGGCCCGTTTCCTTGAACCGTAATCCCAGTTTTTTTCTCGCCGGCTCTCTGCTGCGCCTTCTGGTAATGCAGGGGCCATGCCAATCAACGTCATTGACTAACTTTTTTGTAATGTGCTAATTGGCTCAGTCTGCAAGCGTGATGAGTGACTCATCCCGGTAAACTGTTCCGATTCGAGACAGCACCCGCTCCGCTCTGGAATTTCGTTTCGCTGGAAGTTCCCGAGCCGAGTTCTCGCGCCAATTTAGGGGGAAGCGAAACAGAATCATCCTCGCGTTCACCTGCTGACCGGCACGGTTTGAGACGGTTTTGTTCTACGGTTCCCGCTTGCTCGGAAAAACCTCAGAAAGGCGAATCTCGTCGGATTGTTGCAGACCATCTCGTCTTTGCAGACGGCTCATTTTTGGAATCGCATTTTGCAACCAGCGACCGAGAATTGTCCGGTTCTCCGGGCTCAGTTCGCCAAAAGTTAATCCCATCACGTTCGGAGGAAGACCAAAAGCCACGATTGCGGGAGTGCTCATTGCAATGCCGTCCTTTACGATCTCAAGTGCGATCTTTGTTCCCCGAAGGAAAATCTCCGTCGAACGAACGCAGCATCCGCCTTCGCTCAGGTCGGTAGTCACTCCTGTCACGTTCTTATCTGCCGAAACCTCCTGAATCGTGGCACTTGCCGTAAACGGGTATCTGGCTGCCCGCCTTTTGGGAGCGTCATCAGACGGCAAAGGTTCGGCCCTCCCCAGGCCGGGCCTACAGTGGCAATTATCCGTGAGCAGCCGCCCTGGGCGTGTAAGCGCTTGAAATTGGTTGGCTTTCTAAGCAGATTCTCCCGTTCGACGTGGGCCTACCCCCTCGGCGCCATACTCTGGGAGCAATCATTCGGGTAAGGCATGTCTACGAGGGAAACTTTGGTCCTTTTCCCAGCCCCGGAACACCAGATGCCGCGCGTGAGGCGAAGGACTCCCGCCAAAGGGGCTGTCCGGCCATTCCGCGAGAACCCTTTCATTGGCGTGCCACGAGTTCCCGGTTTGGGGGTAGATCAGGACCTCACGGCAACGCGGCGGTCCAGATCCACAGAAAGGTGCTGGTCCAGTGCAACGGCCACATAACGGCAGCAGGCTCTCATCTCGCGCGAGACCGTTTGGGAAAGTCTCGGAAGGAGTTTTTGCAGCGGTCGTTCAAGGATTGCCAGCACACTGTAATAGCGAGCAATCCCTGGAAGCCAGGGGCTGATATTCCTGGCTCCCGGCGCAAGCTGGTTGCAGAGCGATAGAACCGTCCGAAAATCGTGTTCGCCGAGGTAGTCGGCTTCGATCCCAGCCACCAGCTTCAGATTATTGGATAGGGGCTGGTTTGCCGTCGAGAGCCAGATCGCACGCCACTGGGCGAGAACGAACTGGGCGAGGGCCAGCGCCGCAAACACCAAAATGAGGATCGATGCCATCTGCGGTTATCCAAAGGCAGTATCCGAGATCCCTCGGCTGGGGCCAATAGAGCACTGGTACCAGCCGATTGGGACTTTTGCTGATGCGGGACCAAGCTCCACCCGCTACAGGGCGGGGGTGTAAGGCTAGCGATGATGTCATATAGGTACAAAACGGAACTTAGAAACATCGAGACGCCCCCTCCTCCATGTATGCTGGCTGAAATGGGGCCGGAGCATTTTTGTGGGGGCCCAATTCCATGAGTTTCTCGATGAAAGACCTGCCCGTGACCCAGCCACCAGCGGCCCAATCTCCCTCAACAACATCGCGGGATCGCGTCAATTCCATTTACCCGGTTAACCAGACTTACCGGGATATCGAGAAAAGAGATTGGTGGACCTGGGCCAACACCATTCTGGTCATGCTGCTCCTGACTGCCGCGGTGTCCATCTTGGCCCTCCCCCCGCTCACGCAAGGAAACAAGACCTTTTTCCACATCAGCCTGAAGGATGCCGTCTGGACCTTGGTTGTGCTCGTGGTTTTCTTCGATGCATACATCATCTACCAGCAGGTCACCATCAAGCGGCTGCGGCGCCAGCTCATGGAAGGTCAGGGTCACTTCGAACTCCTCCGCAATATGGCCATGGTGGACTCCTTGACCGGCTTGTTCAATCGCCGCTTTGCGGAGAACAGGCTGGCCGCCGAAGTTTCCCGCTCGTCGCGCCGGGGGCATCCGCTTACGGTTCTGTCGCTCGATCTCAACAAATTCAAGGAGATCAATGACACCTTCGGCCATCTGGCTGGAGACCTCGTCCTTCAGGAATTTGGTTTGCGCTTGAGCCGGGCCATTCGCGGCGCGGATCTCGCCATTCGCATGGGAGGGGATGAATTCCTGGTCATCCTTCCCGATTGTCCGGGCCAGGAGATGGAACGTATCCTGTCGCGATTGCGCAATATCGAGGTTATTTTCGAGGGCCACAAAATTCCCGTCCTCTTTTCCGCAGGATGGAAGGAATACGAGCCTGGCAAAAGTCCGGAAGAATTGCTTGCTGCCGCCGACCAGGCCCTCTACACCAGCAAACGCGCCTCCCGCTAACTCAGCCGTACATCCCGGCTGGAATCTCTCGTTCGCCTGGCTTGACAGCGCCGCGTTCGAATACTTCTCGACAACTCAACGGCTTAATCTCAGCTGCTCCGCTGAATTCTCACGAATCCACAAGCTGCGATCAGATATGGGTACCTGTATGAATGAGATAAACAATTTTCAGGTTTCCATGCAGGAGGCCGTAAATTTGTTGAGTTTAGTTCGAATTAACTCCCTAACCACTTTCATTTCAGAGAATGAAATGGCAGATCAAGAAGCCAAGGTTGGCAGCGTTTTTGCTCCCCCACTTGCATCAACCGGTCTCAATTCTGAGGCCCGGGTCGCTGCTCAGACGCTGGGGGGAGCTTTCGATGAAGAGATTTTGTGGAGTGATCTTTGTTGCGTTTGCTATCTCTCTTTTGGTGCCGATGCGATTGCTGCGCGCGCAGGATGTCGCCTCCGTCACCGGGGTCATCACCGACAAATCGGGCGGTGTAATCTCGGGAGTTCAGCTCGAACTGATTGATGCGCGCTCTGGCGCTGTCTATCACGCCACGAGCGGGGACGACGGTTCTTACAAATTCGTGAAGCTTCCTCCCGGCCCGGGCTATTCACTCACTGCCACCAAAGACGGTTTCCAAACGCTATCCGTAGCCAATTTGTACCTGCCGGTGGCCACCACGACGACGGAGAACCTGACGATGGAGATTGGTTCGATCTCGCAAAAGGTGATCGTGCAGTCAGAAGGTTCCGTCACGCTGGATACCACGGACAGCACGATCGGCAATAATTTCGATCTGCGGGCTATTTCCAATTTGCCCAACGAATTCCGGGGGAACGCGGCGAATCTTTTGCGGCTTCAGCCCGCCGTGGTATCCGCGGACACGCAGAACGGCTTGGATGACAACGGCCTGAGCCGCAACGGTGCGGTTTCCGGCGCGCGTACAGATCAGAACAACATTACCGTGGATGGGATTGACGCTTCGGATTTCAGCTTTGGAGAAGCCTTCCGTCAGGTTGCGCCCACCCCGGTTGACGCCATCCAGGAGTTTCGCACGGAAGTAGCCAACCCGCTGGCCGACGCGGGACGGGGAAGCGGCGCGCAAACGATCATCACCACGAAAAGCGGTTCCAATGATTGGCACGGAAATCTGCGCGAATATCATCGCAATACCATCACCGAGGCCAACGACTTCTTCAACAACAAGAACGGCATTCCGCGCCCGGCTCTGATCCGGAACCAATTCGGCGGGAATGTGGGCGGGCCCGTGAAAAAGGACAAGCTGTTTTTCTTTTTCGACTATGACGCACGGCGCGACGCTTCGCAGAGCCCGACGCTTGCCATCGTTCCGTTGGATCACGTCCGCGAGGGAGAAATTGCATACATCAACAGCAATCCGGGCTGTACCGCCTCCAGCACACTCACGTCCACGCCCAATTGCATTACGATCCTCTCCCCCGCGCAAGTCGCCGCTTTGGATCCCTGCTCCAATCCCTCGACTGCCCAGGGGCCGTGCACAACCACCGGCAATGCAGGCGATACCGCCGCGACGCCGGGTTTCAGTCCTCAGCTATTGGCGCTCTTCAACAGCCGATATCCTCACGCTAACGATCTTTCGGCAGGAGACGGGATCAATACCGGCGGCTTTTTGTTCAATGCTCCCGCTCCCGATACCGTCAACACGTACACCACGCGGATTGATTACAATCTGACTCCGAAACAAAAGCTCTTTACGCGCTTCAGCTTTTACAACCAGCACGCGATTACCGGCGGTGTCTCGTCCATCCAGTTTCCGGGCGATCCAATCACGAACCCTGCCGTGACGCTGGACCGGTCCTGGGTCATTGGGCACACTTGGATTTTCAATGCCAACCTGATCAACCAATTTATCTATGGCGAATCGCGCGCCGAATTCGACGCCGTTCCCACACTGACCGGCTCCGCGAATCCGGGGGGCGATCCTGGCGTTTACGCCGGGCTCAATTGGCTGTTCGACACGGGAATCACCCCACCTTACGCGCGGCCGACAGGCACAACAAGTCTGAACCCGGTTCCGACCTTCCGCGACGACGTCTCCTGGCAGCACGGCCGGCATTCCTTTACCTTCGGTGGCACGTTCCGGCCGATCAAGACGCGCTCTGTGCTCATCAACAACCTCATTTTTACAAATCAAGGGCTCCTTACCATCGCTTCGCTAGATCCAAGCCTCAGGCCGGCCGATATCCTCAATGACCCGAATGGAATCGCCGCATCGAACTGGGACAACGCCTTTACCAGCTTTTTAGGACTCTCGGCGTTGCAATTCTCGGTGTTCAACTACGTCAAGTCCGGCGATGTTTCGCCCGAGGGCAGTGGCTCGCGCCGCGACTACCGCTACTACGAAACCGAGGCCTACGCCCAGGATTCCTGGAAGGTGCGCAACGATCTGACCATTACGTACGGCGTGCACTACGGCTACGACTCCGTCCCGTATGAGACAACCGGCAATGAGGCGACCACAAATGTACAGCTCGGCGATCTGCTCTCCACCCGCATTCGGAATGGGCTGAATGGCGTCTCCGGTTTCGGCGCTGCCCCGCTTCTGACTTACAACCTGTCGGGTAAGGCGAACGCCAGTTCTTCCTCCCTGTACGGCGCCAGCGCGTTCAACTTCGCTCCGCGCGTGGGCATTGCGTGGAATCCAAGCTTCCGCGGCGGGTTGTTCGGCAGGGTGTTCGGCGACCGCAAGACCGTGATCCGTGCCGGAGCTTCGCAAATCTTCGATCACACGGCACTCAGCGAGGTCAATTTTATTGAAGACCAGAGCAATTACATCTTCTCGACGGTTAACACATTCGCGTTTGCAGGCACTCCCCAGCAGTATGTGGCGGGCTCACCGCGCTTTACGAGCGTGGGCGCCGCGATCACGGACCTTCCGGCCCCTCCGTTTCAGAGCTCGGTGACTCCGAACTCCGGCGATGCCTTTGGCTGCCCATCGTTCTATCCGGTCTGCGGCACGGTGTTCAACTCCTTCGGTAATTACGTCATTGACCCGAAATTCAAGACTCCCTACTCGTACGCATTCTCGGCGGGAATTCAGCGAGAACTGCCTTCGAATTTCCAGCTGGAGGTGGATTACGTAGGCCGGTTTGCGCACAGGCTGAGTGCTCTCGCCGACGGCGGGCAACTGGTGGATTTCGTGGATCCAGCTTCCCAGCAGAGCCTGATTACGGCAATGTCGCAACTCGAAGTCGACGCCCGGCAGAATCTGCCCGTCGCGTCAATCCCGGCCTTGCCTTTCTTTGAAAACCAGATGGCCGCCGCGGCGGGCCCGAACTGCTCGAGCCTGGGTTTCGCCAGCTGCACCCAGTTTGTTTACGCGACAAACCAGTTGCCCCTTCAGCAGGGCAACACGTTCAACGTGGTCAAGTTCCTCGCTCAGTCCCTGCTGCTGCCGCCAAACGTGGGCATCACCCCGCAGTTCCTCAGCAACTACTATTTCTCGAACAAGGCCTGGTCGAATTACAACGGCATGATCGCCATCCTGCGCAAGCGGCTGTCCAACAATCTGCAGATGGACTTCAACTATACGTTCTCGCATTCGATTGACAATTTTTCCGCAATCGCCCGCAACGTCGGCAATCCCTTCGCGAATGCACAAGCCGTTCTTTGCGACGCGACGAATCTGAATACCTGCAAAGGCAATTCGGAATTCGACGTTACGCACCAGATCTCCGGTGACGCGATCTACGATCTGCCTTTTGGAAAGGGCCAGGCATTCGGCCGGGATGCAGCGCGCTGGCTGGATGAAATCATCGGTGGATGGCAAGTCTCGGGCATCTACACGTGGCGGACAGGTTTTGCGTTCCCGGTGCTGGGCAACGCTTCCACCGTGACCTTTGGAAACACGGCCTATCCCATTTTCAATGGAGATGCTTCGGCGATCTCCGCGAATCCGCACACGGATGCGAACCTCAGCAATAACGGGATCCAGCTTTTTTCGAATCCCCAGGCGGCCCTGGCTGCGTTTTCCCCGCCCACCGGCCTCGAAACCGGTACCCGCGACGAATTGCGCGGCCCGCACTTCTCCAACGTGGATCTGGCCATCGCCAAGAATTTTCCGCTCTGGAGCGAGAAGTACAAACTGCAGTTCCGCGCCGAGGCCTACAACGCCTTTAACCACACGAACTTTGCTCTGCCGTCCGCCACGAACATCAACGCTCCCAACTTCGGGCAGATCACCTCGACTTCTTCGATCTCCGGAGACCAGAGCGCGCGCGTCCTGCAATTCGCGCTGCGCCTGGACTTCTAACTCACTCCGAACACGCCTCGCGAGGGGCCGGGACTGCCAGCCCAGGCCCCCGGCGAACTCCTGCGCGGCGCAGTAAGTCTTTTCCCTGAAAATCCGCCCAGGGAGGGGTGCGAGCGGCGGCCGTGCCCGCCGCCAATGGTCCTTGACAAGTCGATTGCAAATTGCTATAAGAATATCGCAATCGGAAATGGCCCATGAAACTCGGCGATAAAATCCGCTCCCTCCGTTACGCTGAAGGCATGCTCCGCGGGCTCGGACGCGAAATCACCCAGTCTGAACTCGCCCGTGCCGCCCGCCAGGAAGTGGGCAAGGGCATTAGCCAGTCCTATCTTTCGCAGATCGAAAACGGCGCTCGTCCGCATATGACCAAGAGCACCCGCGAACTTCTTGCGCGCTTTTTCAAAATCCATCCCGGATTTCTGGTGGACGACCCCGAGGGTTTCCACAACGAGCTGATCTCGAGCCTGCCGAGGCGGCCGCGAAGGCTCGAAGACTGGTTATTTGAGGGCGCTGGACGCTTTCGCCGCGATCCTGAGCTCAGCACAGTGCTGGAAAACCTGGCTCACCGTGAAGATGCGCGACGCTGCCTCATTTTGCTCGGAGCGATTCTTGACGCCCCAGGGCTCGCTCCGCGCCTCTTGCATGTGCTGCGTCCAGGTCACGCCGAACCGCGCGGGGAGTCCGGGGTTTCGAAGGCGCCCGCTCGTTGGACGAAGAGTGAGTCCCCAGATTCGCGCCGGCGGCCTCGGCCTCAGGAAAGGGGGTAATCGCAATGACTTGGTCGACTTTCTATCTTGTCTGCTTCGTCGTAGGGCTTGCCTTCAGCGTGCTTTCCGTTGCCGGCGGGCTCGGCAAATTTCACGTTCCCGCCCGCTGGCACGTACCGCATTTTCTTGGGCATCATTCCGGTCCCATGTTCGGCCCCCGCGGGCATTTGCCTGTCACTTCGGCGGGGCACACCGTCCATTTCGGAACGGTCGCTCGTGGTGCATCCGCAGTGCGCTCTTCGCATGTTTCCTTCTTCAATTTCTCCTCGATCATGGCTTTCCTCGCCTGGTTTGGCGGCACGGGATTTCTTCTGACGCGTTATTCCGATCTTTGGACCGTCGCCACGTTTGCCGTCGCCATGGCTGGAGGTCTTGCCGCAGCCGCGGTGGTCTTTCTCTTTCTCGTCAAGGTGCTCCTCGCGCATGAAACTGAACTCGATCCCGCAGACTTCGATCGCACCGGCGTCCTCGGCAAGGTCAATGTGAGTATCCGCGCGGGTGGAACCGGCGAAATTGTTTTCTCCCAGGCTGGATCGCGCCATGCCGCGGGAGCGCGCAGCGAAGATGGCAGAGCCGTTCCAAAAGGCACGGAAGTGATCATCACGCGCTACGAGAAAGGCATCGCCTACGTCCGCAGCTATGACGACATGGCGGGCGAGAGCGATGCTCCGCCGCGCGCTTCGGAAGCAACTCGGAAATAAGCGCGCTTCGGCCGGGATTTGTTTCGCAGATTGAAAAGGAGGAGGTTATGGCAGGCGTTCCACTCGTTTGGCTCATGGTCGGGTTGATGATCGTAGTGGTGATCTTCATCCTGAGCTCGCTCGCAACACTCTTTCGCCGCGCCGGTCCCCACGAGGCCATCATCGTTTACGGATTTCGCGGCATTCGCATCGTGAAAGGCGGCGGCACGGTCGTTTTTCCCATGGTCGAAAGTTCGAAGAGTCTCTCTCTCGAGCTCATGTCCTTCGATGTTGCTCCGAAGCAGGATCTCTACACCCGCCAGGGCGTCGCAGTCACCGTCGAAGCCGTGGCCCAGATCAAGGTCAAATCTGATCCCGAATCCATTCAAACCGCCGCGGAGCAGTTCCTCACCAAGGCTCCGGACGAACGCGATGGCTTGATCCGTCTGGTCATGGAAGGCCATCTCCGCGGCATCATCGGCCAGCTCACGGTAGAACAAATCGTCAAGGAGCCGGAAATGGTCGGCGACCGCATGCGCTCCACCTGCGCCGACGACATGAACAAGATGGGTCTGGAAGTCATCTCCTTTACCATCAAGGAAGTCCGCGACAAAAACGAATACATCTCCAACATGGGGCGTCCCGACGTCGCCCGCATCCGCCGCGATGCCGACGTAGCCACTGCCGAAGCCGAACGCGACACCGCCATCAAGCGCGCCGAAGCCCAACGCGACGCCGCCACCGCCAGGGCTCAGGCAGATCAGCAGCGCGTCCTCGCGGAAACTCTTTCGCTCACCAAGCAGGCGGAAGCCCAGCGTGACCTCGACGTCAAGAAAGCAGAATACGTCGAGACCATCAAAAAACAGCAAGCCCAGGCCGACAAGGCTTACGAACTTGAAACCAACGTCATGCAGCAGCAGGTCATCGGCGAGGCCGTGAAGGTCCAGCAAGTCGAGAAAATCGCCCAGGTCAAAGTCCAGGAAGCGGAAATTCAGCGCCGCAGCAATGAACTCGTTGCCACCGTGCTGAAGGAAGCCGAAATGGAACGCCAGAAGATCGAAACTCTGGCCGCCGCGGAAAAGCAGCGGCTCATCGCTGAAGCCGAAGGCAAAGCATCTTCCATCCGCGCCCAGGGCGAAGCCGAAGCCGACATCATCTTCAAAAAAGGCGAAGCCGAGGCTCGCGCCATGAACGTCAAGGCCGAAGCCTACCAGCAATACAACCAGGTTGCCGTGGTGGACAAGCTCATCACCAGCCTTCCCGAAGTCGTGAAGGCCATGGCCGCTCCCCTCGGCAACGTGGACAAAATCACCATCGTCTCCACGGGAAACGGTGATTCCGCGGGGCTCAATAAGCTGACAGGCGACATGACCAAAATCGCCGCGCAGGTCCCCGCGCTGTTCGAAGCTTTGTCGGGCATGCAGATGTCCGATCTGCTCGCGAAAGTGCGGAAAATCGGCGACGGCGACCAAAAGCCGCCGGCACCTGCCGCGCCACAGGCGCCAGCCCGTCCGGCAAAGTAGAAAGTTGGCTGCGTCGGCAGGCTTCCGCCGGAGCCCGCGCGCAGCAGAGAGAAATCTTTCGTAGGGAGCCGCCCATGGCCCTTTGGGTCGCAGGAGAAAACGAAAATAGCCGCGTGGGCGGCTCCCCGCAGTTTCCGTTTCTTCCGGCTATTTTCGAAGGAGAAAAATCATGGGACTGATGGATCGTGTTTCAACTCTCATTCGCGCCAACCTGAACGACTTGGTTGACAAAGCCGAGCATCCGGAAAAAATGATCAAGCAATTGATCCTGGATATGGAAAACCAGTTGATCCAGGTCAAGACGCAAGTAGCCGTGGCCATCGCCGACCAGCACATGCTCGAACAGAAGGAAAAAGAAAACGAAGACCTCGCCGCCGAATGGATGCGCAAGGCCGAACTCGCCGTGGACAAAAAGCAGGACGCCCTTGCCCGCTCTGCTCTGGAACGCCATCAGAGCTACTTGCAGCTTGCCGGCAGCTTCAAGGAGCAGGTCGCCGACCAGGCCGCCCAGGTCGAAGAACTCAAATCCGCGCTGCGCAAGCTTGAGCCGAAGCTCGCCGAAGCTCGCGCCAAGAGCCAGCTTCTCATCGCACAGCATCGCCGCTCCCGCGCCGTCGGCAAAGCCCGCGACGCGCAGATGGCCATGGGCAACGACGCCAGCATCGCGGGCTTCGAGCGCATGAAGCAGAAAGTCGCCCACGAAGCGGCCATCAGCCAAGCCAAGGGCGAAATGATCACCGAAACCCTGGACGATCAATTCACCGCGCTCGAAAAGGAAGACGAAATCGAAAAGCTCCTCTCCGAGGTCAAAGCCCGCCGCCAGGCCGCAAGCTAAGCGGCAACCCGCCGCACGCAATTGCGCCTTTGTCCTTGGCACCGCGCAGCTTTACGCAGCCGTCGCGCCGGCTTCCACATCTCCTGGCTCAATTGCGAGCCTCGCCATCTCACCGTGCCCCCCAAAAACTATCGTGGCTGTTGAGTGTGCTCCACCAACTGTCCGGAAGTACTATCGACGGGGCCACGTACACAGTGGATAATGCCGGGAATCGGACGTCGAAGACCGATTGGCAGGCAGGCGTGACATCGAATTACAGCTATGATGCGATTTACGAGTTGACTCAAGTGCTGCAAGGGGCGAACACGACCGAGAGCTACAGTTACCTATGATTGTGTCAACTGGGATTTAGCATCTTCTTCGGATTCTTGGGGTTGAGTCTTTCGTGTGTTGGCCTGGATGCGCGAAGGTGTTTGCAATTCGCGGTAGAAGCCTTCCAGTCTTTTTCTCTCCAGCATGATTTTTTCTCCCCTGGCGAGCGGAGCGATCTCCGGCAAATCATTCTTCGTCAGCACCTGCGGCAGCGAAGGCACCGTTCGTGTTCGTCCCATTCCGTAACGCGCCGATCGTGGCGTGCCCTTCGCCACTCCGCCTCGACGGCGCCGACCCGTCGCTCGTACCCGCAGCCGCGAGTATTTCGCTTCCAGGCTCTTCGGCAGCGCGTAGCGAAACGGTTCTCCACTCGTCAGCACGTGCCACAGCAGCACCGCCAGCTTCCTCGCGCACGCCACCACCGCCACGCTGCGATTCTTCCTCTGGATGATCCGCCGCATCGTCTGTCCCAACGGCCCGCGGTACTGCCCCAAATGCTGCGCCGCCTGCACCAACAACCACCGCGCGTGCGCGTTCCCTTGTTTGGTGATCGGGCCGTGATAACAGTGCGGCCCTGACTGCCGCGTCGAAGGATTCAGTCCCAGATACGCCGCCAGTTTCTTGCCATTCGCAAAACGCGCAACGTCCCCGATCGCTGCCAGGCAAGTTTGCGCCACCGTGTAGTCGATGCCCGGAATGCTCATCACCAGCCGCACTTTCTCATCCTGCCAGGCTTCGCGCACCAAGCGTTGCTCCAGTTCCGCGATTTCCAGTTCGGTCTGTTCCAGCAAGCGCAGATCGCTGTCGCGCGCCTGCCGCTCTTCTTCCGGCAACGGCGACTCTCTTAGCCAGGCGATTCCTCTTTTGCTGAACAGATCGAACTCCGGCAGCGGAATCAAGCCATGATGCAGGATGGAGTGCAAGCGATTCTTCAATCGCGTGCGATCGCTCACCAGCGCCGCTCTCCGGTGCGTCAGCCGCCGCAAGCGCTGGGTCTCCGCATCCGGCTGCCACACCACCGGCAGATAACTGCAGCGCAGCAGCTCCGCCAGCACCCGCGAATCCACCTTGTCAGTTTTGATCTTCGCTTCCGCAATCGCGCGCACCTTCAACGGATTGCTGACGATGATCTCTTTCACAAACGGCCGCAACACTCCCGCCACCGCCCAGGTATTGGTGGTGGCTTCCATCGCCAGACGATCTTGTCTTGTTAGTTGCCGCTCGGCAAAAGCCGGCAGAGCTTCTCGGGTCACCGGAACCGTGTAGGAAGCGAACAGCGTGCCATCCTCCAGCAGAATGGTGAACACCGCCGTGCGCTTGTGGACATCACAACCAACGAAGCGTAGCATCGCGCTTAGACCTCCTTGTCCCGAGCGATCGGGACGGGAAAGATGTGGTGCGGGGCTCCGGAACTGGATCGTGGTCTCAGAGACCGTTTCGATCCCGCTCCGTTTTTGCGGGGCGAATCGACAACTACCTATGCGAGCTCAAAGCTCAACCGGGCGGGTCGCAGGGCGGCCAGATACGACAGCGGGCTCGAAGCCCATAAGTGTACTCGGCCGGCCCGCAAGCGACCCACCCCGCACCGCATCGCTGTCGGCCGCTTTGCGGTCGCACACGACGAAGAGCAAATCGCCTGCTCCCATTCCCGATGCGGAAACCTTAGCACCCTCCACCTCTCTCCTGTGAACCCTCATTCCCAAACTCTCCCCATGCAACCCCCGCTCCTACACAATCATGCCCGGTACGACGCTCTCGGCCGCCTCCTCAGCACGGTCACCCCGGAAGGCGGAACGACGTGTTTTGGCTCTGTCTCAGGCAGCACGTGCAATGCGGACGGCTACGACTCCTTCAACAATCTCCTGAAAAGAACCGATGCCCGCGGCGTGGTCACCACCTACGGCTATGACGGCCTCAATCGCCTGACTAGCATCGCGTATAACGTCAGCGGCGCGACTGGCGTCCCAGCAACTCCTACCGTCTCCCTTACTTACGACCAAGGCGGCGCCGCAGCTTACGCCCTCGGCCACCTCACTTATATGAGCGACGGTGTCGGCTCCGAAACCTACACTTACAACAGCCTGGAGCAAATGTCCGAACTTCAGAAGGTCATCGGCACCACCACTTACACAACCCAATACAGTTTCAATTATGCGGGCGAAGTGACGCAAATCACCTATCCATCAGGGCGCGTTATAGCCCAGAACTACGACGTCATTGGCCGCTCCTGCTCGGTAGGAGCCTCGGGAAGTACGTGCACTTCCGGCACTCTCTATGCTAGCGGCTTCGGTTATAATCCCGCCATGCAGGTCACGGGCTTCCAATACGGAAATGGCATCTACGCTTCCTACGGTTTCTCCGCCGACCGCTTGCAGTTGACCTGCCTTGATTACTCCACCACGAATCGCAGCGGTTCCTGCGCGCACGACTCAACAACAAAGTTCGGCCTCACCTATTCCTATGGTTCTTCAGGGAGCAACAACGGCCAAATCTCCGGCATCACAGACAGCGTGGACAATGGCCGCAGTGTAACCTACACCTATGACACTCTCTACAGGCTTTCCACAGCCATCACCACCGGCTCCTCTGGCTACACCAAGTGGGGCCTCTCCTGGTCCTATGACCGCTACGGCAATCGCACGGGCCAATCCTCTAGCTACGACTCTCCCCCAACCAACTCTGTCACCGTGAGCGCGACGACCAACCGCATTACCACCTCGGGCTACGGTTACGACGCCAACGGCAACATGACCAACGACGGCTACAACACGCTCGTCTTTGACGGAGAAAACCGCGAAACCAGCGCCACCAACGGCGGCAGCTCCGGCACTTACTCCTATGATGGCAACAACCTCCGCGTCAAGAAAGTCTCCGGCAGCACCACCACGGTGTATCTCTTCTCTGGTTCGAAAGTGATCGCGGAATATGACAACGGTGCCGCGCCATCTTCTCCCTCGCGGGAATATCTCTACGCGAGCAGCCAGCTCCTCGCCAAAATAGACTCCTCCGGCACGAAGTATTACCAGCAGGACGAACTCTCCAACAGGCTCGTTACGGACTCTTCCGGCAACGTCCTCGCTCAGCTCGGCCACTATCCGTTCGGCGAATCCTGGTATAACTCCACCGGCGACAAACTTCTTTTCACCAGTTACGAACGCGACGCAGAGTCCGGCAACGACTACGCCCTGGCCCGTTCCTACGTCAACCGCCTCGCCCGCTTTTCTTCCGTTGATCCACTAGCTGGTTCCAGCGGAGACCCCCAAACCTTGAATCGTTATTCGTACACATTGGGCGATCCCGTAAATCTGCTTGATCCGACCGGTTTGGATTGCTTTCCCATCTTTGTTGCTGGCAACTGGCAGATGCATTGTGATGTTGCTGCTCCCTTCCTGCCCGGTGATGGTTCAGGAGGGGCAAGCGGCGGCGGCACTTTTGGCAACGGCAACGGGCATATCGCTCCGCTACAAGACCAAACCGGCGCGGGCGGCGGCAATAGCAGCGGTAGCAACCCCAACCCCGCCAAAGTTTGCATCGACCCGAAATCTCTAAACTTTTTGCAAAAGGCACAAGTCTTTGCGGCACAAACGTACGCAAAGTTGACCGGCTTGACCTTTGGCTTTGGAGCAGGCTTAGATGCGGGAGCCGGAGCTGGGCCGAAGGGCACTAGTTGGAACTTCGGCTTAGGAGGGTCGGCTTCGACTTTGATAGTGGCAGATGCATCTGGAAATTCTGGCTTCCTTAATTCGGCTTCCGGGGGCTTCGCAGCCGCTAAAATGAGTTCCGCAGGGTCGTGGTGGGGCGCAGGCGCTGCCGCTGGCCCTAGCGTGCTGGTTTCCCCTTTTTCAATCAACACAATTGCAGGGCCGAGTTTTTCCGCCAGCGGAGGAGGCGGTTCCGGGGTCCTTGGCGGAGGCGGCAGCATCACCACGAGCGGCGCTTTCACAATAACAGCGGGTTGGGGCGCGGGCGCAGAAGGAGGCTTTTCTGCACAATTTGGCCCAAGCCAGTTCATCCCCTTTTGTAAGAATTAGGGACCGTCTTGGCATGGAAAAGCAACCTCGTCTGGAGATTCACGGGGGGCCACAAAGGAAGGCAGAAGGAGCGGGGGCATGAAACTAGTTCCGAAGCAATGGGATCAATATAACCCAGTCGTACTGCTAATCGGAGCACTTTTCTTAGTCGTCGGTGGGTATCCGCTGCTGATGATGGGCGGTTCGGCCCCACTTGTCTGGCTACCTCGCGGAATTTTCGCTGCCTTCTTTGCGATGGGGGCAGTCGTCCTCATCAGGCAGATTCAGCTTAGGCGACGGCGCTAGAGTCGGCTCCGACTTCGATTAGCGCCGCCTTCGGCGTCGGGATGGGCTATGACACGTCACCCCCGGAAGGGCGCTGTAGAGCGCCGGAAGTTGCCGCAGGGGAACCGCTGAGGAATCAGCGGTTTAGAAAATCCCGGGCGCTCTGGAGCGCCGGAGGGCGCTGTCCGTTAACTTGTTGATTTTCCTACCCGATTAGCAAACCATCTAACGATCCCTGGTGAGGAAATCGTCCCCGGAGGGCCTCTTACTCTATGAGTGCCGACCAACCGCGCACGCGAACCGTAGGCTGCAAGATGACTGACAGTGAGGCCGAGAGACTGACTGCCGTGGCCGAAGGCGATGGCATGACGCTGGGCGAGTGGGTGCGCGAGGTGCTGCTGGAGCGCGCGGACGGTCGCAAGCCGAGCGTGATCGAGGAGACCCTACTGGCCGAGACGCTGGCGCTGCGTACGATCCTGCTGAATGCGTTTTACAAGCTGGCCCAGGGGGAGAAGCTGAGCACGGAAGAGATGCAGGCGATCATCGACCGGGCCGACGCCGGGAAAGCGAAGAAGGCGGCAGAGCGGCTGGAAGCGGCGTCTAAAGAGAAACCAGGCAGGGCGGGGGTGGAGCCATGAAGCAGAAGTGGGGCCGGGAAGGATATGCGGGCGACTGGCCGAGCGACCGGCGGGTGTGGACCATCGCGGCGTTTTTCGTGGCCCTCGCGAGCGTGGCGGCGATCTGCGCGTATCGCTACGAGCGGGTGTGGACACCGTTGCAGCGTTTTTACCTGGGGCAATATCTGGCGAGCGACACCAACCTGAGAAAAAACACCGGCCACTATCTGTTGCTGAATGCGGTGGACAAAAAAGGGAGCCGCCTGGCGCTCGACGAAGAGGTGACAGAGACCGGCAACGGCGGGTACGCGCTGACCGACGAAGCGGTGAAGGCCGGTGACTTGCGGCTCGAATGGCAGCGCGGGTAGTTCGACAACGTGAAGATGCACGCGTATCTCGGCCACTGGATATACCGCGATCAAAACTTCCTGGACTTGGTGAAGCCCGCGTTGTGGGGCGGACTCGGTGTGCTTCTGGTTGGCTTGGTGGTAGCAATCCCGAAGGATGCCGCGCGAAAGCGCGAGCGGAAAGAAGGGCGGCGGCTGAAAGGGCCGGAGCTAGTGAGTGTGAAAGAGTTCAATCGGCGGAACCGCACGGACGGCATCGGCTTCGTGCAGCAAGAGCGCACGTTGAAACAAAAACTCTTCGGCCAGGTGGAGAGCCTGAATCTTCCGCGCCGGGCTGAATCGAGCCACATCCTCATCATGGGCGACAGCGGCAATCGCAGCGCCGGGGCCCCAAGTAAAACTGGCTGCTTCGTCAAGGGGATAGTTGCCGGAGCGGCGACTGCGCTAGTTGTAGGTGCTGTAGCTACAGTGGCTGCGCCTGTCGTTGGTGCGACCGCAGTGACAGTTGGCTTAGGGGTGCTAGCTGTCGCTGGGGCTGCATCTCTTGGATGGACGGCAAGCCACGATATTAGTAACCGCAACTGGGCTGGAGTCGCTTACGATGCAGGCTCCGTGGTCGGAGGCTTTGCTACTGGGATAGCGGCCGGGCCTAGAGTTGCCACAGCCATAGACCCGAACGCTACGCCGGGCTGGAGTCGTCAAAGCTGGTCAGCACAAGCATACGATTCCAGCAAAGGATCTTTTGGAGATTGGATGGGAACTGGTCCAACTCACGCCTCCGCAGGTGTATCAACAGGTACTGGCGGATGGCTGAGTTCTCTGTTTGGGGCGGGGTGTCACTAATCATGCTGCTTATTTTGCTCGCCACCATCAGTTCGACTATGCTGCTCGTCGGCGCTATATCTGCAGTGCGGGGGCAACATGTCACGTGGCACAGTTTCATTGCTATCGCGTTAGCTCTCATATTGGCCGCAGTGAACTTCTTCAGCGTTCAGCGGGTGGGACTAAGCCTGGCGGCCAGCCCTCGAAAGAAGTCTGAGGCTGTGGAAGCCATGTATGGCAAAGTCTTCACTCTCGCCATTTTGATCTGGGCCTTCTGTGCAGGATTCCTTGGATTCTGGATGGTGCGCTTAGTCAGCAGCTTCCAGTGACGACATTGATGGTGAGTTGCGGGCTATCAGACCGGGAGGCGCGAGGCGGTCGCGACAGTATTACCGCGGCAATAACAGCGGCGGTATCTTCCGGCGGATCAAGAATGCTGTGTGTTCAGTGCAGCCGGATGTCGTAACGCCGGGAGTGGGCGCCGACTTGGGAATACCCTTTGGCTCACCTGGGGCGGGTGGGTCACCCTCAGAGTTCAAAGAACCTTCCGGGGTGGCCTACCCTTTGCGTTTTCTTTGTTCGGTCTCATGACATCCTTTACACTCCGGCGCGCGCGGTGCGCGTCGGAGCGACTGCGATGGCATGGAAGACCATGGATATTCACGAACAGCGGGTGCGGTTTGTGGCGGCGGGACGGGTGGCCCGGACGTAAAATTCGAGAAAGGTTTCGGGTGCCCCGTCCTCGCTTTTTGAGGGCTGATTAAATGAAAGCGTCGGCTCCT
>DATIXL010000077.1:0-15735 GCA_035518615.1 Terriglobales bacterium
GGAGGCGTACCTGAAGGCGCTGGCGTGCGATCCGGTCTCGGCGTTCGGGAGCGTGATCGCGCTGAACCGGACGGTGGATGCGGCGACGGCGGAAGAGATGGCGAAGCTGTTTGTGGAATGCATCGTGGCGCCGGGATTCGAGGCGAAAGCGAAAGAGATTTTTGCAGCGAAGAAGAATCTGCGGCTGCTGGAGCTGGGTTCGGACGGATGGAAGCCGGAAGCGGGATTGCAGTTGAAGAGAATTTCGGGCGGGATGCTGGTGCAAGAAGCGGATTTGGGCGAGCTGAGCAACAACGAACTGCGGACGGTGACGCAGCGTGTGCCGTACGCGGATGAGATGGCGACGCTGCGGTTTGCGTGGAAAGTGGCGAAGCACATGAAGTCGAACGCGATCGTCTTCGCGAAGGACGGAGCGACGCTGGGAGTGGGCGCGGGGCTGATGAGCCGGGTGGATTCGGTGAAGCTGGCGATGATGAAAGCGCAGAGTCCGCTGGCGGGGAGCGTGGTGGCTTCAGATGCGTTCTTTCCATTTCCCGACGGAGTGGAAGAGGCGGCGAAAGCGGGTGCGACGGCGGTGATCCAGCCGGGAGGATCGGTGCGGGACGCGGACGTGATTGCGGCGGCGGACCGGCTGGAATTAGCGATGGTGTTTACGGGGATGAGGCACTTCTTGCACTGAGCGCGCCGAGTGAGGCGCGGGAATCATCGTTTTCGGTGATAAGTCACTTCGATTGTGCTGGCCTTGCCGTCCTTGTCAATTAGATCCGAGTGGGCGACGTAAGTGTTTTCGTCAACACGCGTGATGATTACGTTCTTGGGCTCATTGTTCACGGGATTGTCAAATTCGATTCTGCCCGCTGCGGACTTCGAGAGCGTCAAATACGTGGCATCCTCCTTCTCCCAAGGTTTCAACTCCGGCGAAAAGTGGCGGAAATAGAAAGTGATGCCATCCGGAGTTTCGCGAACGGTGAAGAGCTCGATGACCAGGGTTTTGGCGCTGTTCGTCAGGCGAAAAGTGCCCTGCATCGTGCCGTTTTTTGGCGAGAGCCAGACCTGTTCCGCGGTAAAATCACCGATTATTCCTTCCCAATTGCCGGCGA
Organism: Terriglobales bacterium; assembly: GCA_035518615.1. Lineage (GTDB taxonomy): Bacteria > Acidobacteriota > Terriglobia > Acidiferrales > UBA7541 > Acidiferrum. The sequence continues at coordinate 1,101 of DATIXL010000077.1, forward strand.
GCCAGGCGAAATCACCGAGAGTAGCGATTCGCGGCGAGGCAACTGGCTGAGAAGCCTGCTGCGCCGCGACGCCAGCCACGACCACGATCGCCGACGAAACGAGGAAAGCAAAGATACAGCGCCGCAGGTTGGCCTTCATAGGGACCTCTCGGAAGAAGAAGTATTTGACATTAGAGACGCAAAACCGAGAGAAACGTTTGCATCGCCGGTTGGGCGGAATGCGGCCGGGCCCTCAAGAGCGGCTAGGTGAGACACAGCAGGACGGGCCGCAGCACGGCGACGAGGCGACAGGTTTAGTGGCGCGGATGAAGGCGCTGATGAATTTGCCGTCCACGAGAGGGGCGATGGCGTCGGGATCGAGGCCGGCGCCGATCAGGAAGTCGCGCGCGTCCTCGACTTTGTAGACGCGGGTAGGCTCGATCTCGATGGATGAGAAGCCAGCGCGATTCAGCTTCTCGAGGTATTCGTTTTTCTGCAGCGCTCCGGCGACACAGCCGACCCAAAGCTCGATGCTGCGGCGGATTTCGGCGGGAATTTCCGCCAGGACAACAACGTCGGAGACGGCGAGGCGGCCACCGGGCTTGAGGACGCGGAAGGCTTCGGAGAGGACGCGGTCTTTGTCTCCGGAAAGATTGATGACGCAGTTGGAGATGATGACGTCGGCAGTGTTGTCGGGCAGAGGGATATTCTCGATTGTGCCTTTGAGGAATTCGACGTTGGCAACGCCGGATTTTTTCTGATTTTCGCGGGCGAGGGAAAGCATTTCGTCGGTCATGTCCAGGCCGTAGGCTTTTCCGGTGGGGCCGACGCGTTTGGCGGAGAGAAGAACGTCAATGCCGCCGCCGGAACCAAGATCGAGCACGATTTCACCGGGCCGGAGTTGCGCAAGCGCAGTGGGATTGCCGCAACCGAGAGACGCGGCGACAGCTTCGGCGGGAAGGCCGGCCTTCTGTGCTTCGTCGTAGAGATTCGAAGTGATGGGATCGCAGGAGTTGAGTTGCGAGCCACCACAGCAGGCGGTGCCGCCGCTGGCGACTTGATTCGCGGCAGAGGCATATTTTTGTCTGACGGCTTCCTGAATGCCGGTTGTCGCTTTGGATGAATTGTTTCGATCGGACATGGGTCACCTCGTTCGCTGAATCCTTTGACGATCTGGAAGATGCTGAAAAGCAGATTCCTCGCTTTGCCAGCCAACGGCCGGCGAGCTCGGAATAACAAAGTTTTGTGTAGGAATGGCGGGAAGCATAGTGCGCATTCATTTGGAGAGTTGGACGATGGATTCCGCAGGCACAGCGCGGGAGCGGGTGCAGCATTCTTCGTAAAGAAAACCGAGGAGCTCGCGGAGGGCGTCGGTGCTGGCGGAATACCAAAGAAATGTGCCTTCACGGCGGACGTTTACGAGGCCGACCTGCTTGAGCTTTTCGAGGTGATGGGAAAGAGTTGAGGCAGGAATGTCGAGTTCGTCCTGAATCTCGCCGACGACCAGGCCATGCGGGTGAGCGGAAAGGAGGAGCCGAACGATCTGGAGGCGCGGCTCCGCGCCGAGAGCGGAAAAACGGTCCGCGGAACGGGTCACCAGGAGGGGGTCGGGCTTGCTCATATTTCCATTATGGTAGAATTACAGAAGGAATGTCAAGCCTTTTGCCAACAATTTCTCTCTCTAGCGCATCCTACTGCTTTGGGAATTTCGTGGCTGGAAAGGGCGGCGATTTGGCTTTTGACCGCATTCCCGCCGCATGGGATACTTTATTTTTCAGGGCGGCTCATGAAACCTATCAAAGCACTTTGCATACTTATTCTGTCTGCAGGCGCAGCCAGCGCGGCTTACGGGCAGGCAGACGCTCCGGCGAGCTCCTCCGCGTCCAAGTCTACCGATCAGAATGCGGCTACGGCGGGCATTACGACTGGAACGGCCGATTCTCCGCGGGCCGATGCGTACTACGACTACACGATGGGCCACATCATGGAGCAGGAGTACGAATCCACGAGCCAGCCGGATTTTGCCACCCAAGCCATCGAGTTTTATAAGAAGGCTTACGCGCTAGATCCGAAATCGCCGGTGATCGGCGAGCGGCTGGCGGAGATGTACTGGGAATCGCAGCGGGTAGACGAGGCGGAAAGCGAAGCGCAAGCAATTCTAAAGGCCGATCCGAGTAACGTGCAGACGCGCCGGCTGCTGGGGCACATTTACCTGCGAAGCCTGGGAGATCCGGGGGCAGCGAGCGGGCAATCGAGCACGGTGGCGAAAGCCGTGAACCAGTTCAGCGAGGTGGTGCGGCTGGATCCGACGGATACGGAATCCGCGCTGTGGCTGGCGCGGCTGTACCGGCTACAGAACGATCCCGATAAAGCGGAGAAAGTTTTGCGCGGGACTCTGAAGGATGATCCGGAAAACGAACCCGCACTCGAGCAGCTCACGCAATTGCTGCTGGATGAGGGCAAGTCCTCAGAAGCGGTGGGCTTGCTGGAAGGAATCACGGCCAAGGCGCCGACGGCTACGCTGCTGGACCTGCTCGGCGACGCTTACACGCAGACGAAAGATTATGCAAAAGCGGAGGCGGCTTACCGGAAGGCAGTGGACCTCGATCCGAGCGAAGTGAGCCACTACCGCGGCCTCGGGCAATCGCTGGTCTCCGAGGAAAAGTATCCGGAAGCGCTGAAAGTTTACGAGAAGCTGATTGATCTGATGCCGGATGATCCCGACAACTATTTGCGAGTCGCGCAGATTTACCGCGAATTGAACGAATACGACAAGGCGGAAGAGAACCTTCTCAAAGCAAAGCAATATTCGCCGGGGAGCCTGGAGATTCTGTACAACGAAGCGATGCTCTACGAGGCTGAAGGACGTTTTGACGATGCCATCAAAGTGCTTTCGCAAGCGGTGACGGACGTGAAGGAGCAATCCGCGGAGATGCCATCGCGGGAACGATCGCTCGCGGTGCTCTACCAGCAACTGGGCCAGCTCTACAAGGACGCGCAGAATTATCAGGCGGCGGAGAACACTTACGAAGAGCTCGGCCGCATGGGGGACGAAGAGGACCGGCGGGCGCGGCTGCTGCTGATCGATACCTATCGCGCTTCTAAGGATTTGCCGAGGGCAATGCAGCTCGCGAAGGAGTCGTACGCAAAATACCCAAGCGACCCCTCAATCCGGACAAGCTATGCCCTATTGCTTGGAGAAAATATGCAGACAGAGGAGGCCGTGAAGCTTTTGCGGCCCTTGCTGAACGGCACGGGGGCGGACCGGGATACGTATTTGAATATCGCGCAGATTTACGAGCAAGGGCGGCAGTTCAAGCAGGCGGAAGAAGCGGTGCAGGGTGCCGAGGCATTGCCGGGCAACGCGCAGGACCGGAAAATGAGCTGGTTCCTGCTGGGGGCGATCTACGAGCGGCAGAAGATGTATGGAAAAGCGGAAGACGAATTCAAGAAGGTGCTTGCCGTGGATCCAGGGAACGCTCCCGCACTGAATTATTACGGCTATATGCTGGGCGACCTGGGGCAGCGGTTGGATGAAGCGCAGGCCATGGTGCAGAAGGCGCTCAAGGAAGAGCCTTTTAACGGGGCCTACCTGGATAGCCTGGGATGGATTTATTACAAGCAGAACAAGCTGCCCGAGGCGGAGGCAACGCTGCAGAAAGCGATCGCCCGCGAAAGCCACGATCCGACGATTCTGGCGCACCTCGGGGACATCTACGCCAAAATGGGCCGTGGCGACCTGGCCGCCGCGCAGTGGGAAAAATCTCTGGCGGAGTGGAAGCGGGTGCTGCCGGCGGATGTGGAAAACGACAAGATTGCCGAGACCGAACGGAAAGTGAACCAATCGAAGCACCGCGTCGCGCAAAAGGTTTCGAACGAGAGCGCCAAGCCGCAATAAGCGCATGCGCGAAGTACGACTTCCTGCCTTTGCAAAAATCAACCTGCGCCTCGAAATTCTGGGGAAGCGTGCCGACGGCTACCATGAGCTACGGACGATTTTCCAGACGGTGTCGCTGCATGATGATGTGCGGCTGCGGAAGACTCGCGGAAGCGGAATCGCGCTGACTGTTCGCGGCAACGAGGGGCTGTCTCTGGAACCTTTTCAGAAAAACCTCGTGTATCGCGCGGTGGATGCTCTGCGGCGGGAACTGAAGATCGGACAGGGAGTGGAAATTGAGCTGACGAAGAAAATTCCGGCGGGACGCGGCCTGGGAGGGGGTTCGAGCGACGCGGCGGCGGCGCTGCGGGGCTTTTTGAAGCTGACTGGAAAGAAATTGGCCGAAGAACGCTTGATGGAAATTGGAGCATCGCTGGGAGCGGATGTGCCCTTTTTCTTGCAGGGTGGGCGAGCGCTGGGAATCGGGCGCGGGGACGAGATTTACCCCCTGCCAGACGTGGAGAAGCTTGCGATCTTGATTGTTTCGCCCCAGGAGATTCACGTGCCCACGGCGGATGCCTATCACTGGGTGAACGCTCCGGAATTGACAAAACTGCCGGGAAACCCTAAACTCTGGAGGTTCTGTGCCCTGTGCTGGAGCCTGCAGGGAAGCGGCCTTGAGAACGATTTTGAGAGGCCGGTTTTCCGGCGGCATGCCCGGCTTGAGCGAATCAAGCGGGAGTTGCTCCAGAGTGGGGCGCGAGAAGCCTCGCTGGCGGGTAGCGGTTCGGCGGTGTTTGGAATATTCCCGAGCCCAGCGAAGGCGCGCCGAGCCGCTGTGGGATTTCCGCAAGACCAGACGTACGTTTGCGAGAGCATCTCGCGGTCGAAGTATGTCCGTCTGATCCAGGGGCGCGCGGGATAGGGTGCGCTTGCGCTGAACCGCAGCGATTCGAGAAAAGCTGACAGCCGACAGCTTACAGCCAGCAGAACCTAAAACCGGGAGAAACGCTTCCGGGTGTTTCAGGCGGATTTGCGTCGTTGGTTGACGCTGCAATCATGTTCGCCGGGGTCACGATGCGATTCGAAAGCGGATCAACGGGCCGAAGCAAATAGTCGCCAGAGGAGACAGCGCGGCGTGAATGACGAGCGATTCAAGATTTTTACCGGGACCGCGAACCCCGTTTTGGCCGAAGCCATCTGCCAGCACCTGGATGTATCGCTCGGAAAAGTGGAGATGGGACGGTTCAGCGACGGCGAGATTTATTTCCAGATTCTGGAAAACGTGCGCGGCGCGGACGTTTTCGTGGTGCAGCCGTGCCATTACCCTGTGGACAATCATCTGCTGGAACTGTTGCTGATGATTGACGCGTTCAAGCGGGCCTCGGCCTGGCGCATCACCGCGGTGCTGCCGTACTACTGCTACGCGCGGCAGGACCGCAAGGACAAGCCGCGGGTGCCGATTTCGGCGAAGCTGGTGGCGGACCTGCTGGAGACGGCGGGAGCGAACCGGGCACTAACGCTGGACCTGCACGCTCCGCAGATTCAGGGATATTTCGATGTGCCGGTGGATCACCTGTTCGCTTCGCCGGTGCTGGTGGAGTATTTCAAGCACCTGAACCTGCCGAATTTGACGGTGGTTTCTCCGGATGCGGGCGGCGTGGAGCGTGCGAGATTTTTCGCGAAGAAGCTGGATGCGCCGCTGGCCATCGTGGACAAGCGGCGAGTGGACAAGGACGTGAGCGAAGTGATGCACCTGATCGGCGACGTGAAAGGACGGAGCACGCTGATCGTGGACGATATCATTGACACGGCGGGAACGCTGGTGAAAACCGCGGACGCGTTGCTGGCGGAAGGTTCGACGCAAGTTTATGCGGCGTGCACGCACCCGGTGCTGTCGGGTCCGGCGATCGAACGCATCAAAAAGTCGCGGATCAAGGAAGTGGTGGCGACGGATTCCGTACCGTTGAGTGAGGAAGCGAAGGCGATCGGAAAGATCACGATTTTAAGCGTGGCGGATTTGCTGGCGCGGGGAATCCGGTCCATCCACGAGGAAACATCCATTAGCGCGCTTTTCATTTGAGAGAGCGATTGGCGATTTGCAAATCGCCGAAGCCGAATTCAGGAAGGAAAGAAGGCCATGCCAGAAAAGATCGTAGTGGAAGCGGCTCCCCGGGAAACGCGGGGCAAAAACGAAGCGCGGCGGCAGCGCCTGACGGGGAATATCCCCGCAGTGTTGTATGGCGCGAAGGGGGAAGCGTTGACTCTGAGCGTAAACGCCAAGCAGGTCGGACAGATATTACGCTCGGCCTCTGGACACAACACGCTGTTCCAAGTGGCGCTGGGCGGCAAGGAAGAACCGGCGATCGTGAAAGACTGGCAGGTAGATCCGGTTTCAGGAAACCTGCTGCACGTGGATTTGCAACGCATCGCAATGGACGTAAAAATGCGCGTCAAGGTGCCCGTCCACACGTTTGGCGAGCCCGCAGGAGTAAAGCAGCAAGGCGGCATTTTTGAGACGGTGACGCGCGAAGTGGAAGTCGAATGCCTGCCGAGCGATATTCCGACGGAGTACCGCGTGGACGTGAGCCACCTGATGATCGGGATGCACCTGCGTGCCGCCGATCTTCCGATTGATCCCGCGAAAATCAAACTGCTTACCGACCCGGAACGCGTGATGGCGCACGTGGTGGCACTGCGCGTCGAGGAAGAAAAGCCGGCGGAGGCGGCAGCTGCGGAAGTGGCGGCGGCACCCGCGGAGCCGGAGGTCATCAAGAAGGGCAAGAAGGAAGTGGAAGGCGAGGAAGCAGCCGAGGGCAGCGAGAAGCCGGAGAAGAAGAAGTAGCGGGCTTGTCCGGAATTTGCCCGTGGAAGTTTGCTTCTTTCCTTGGATAGCTGGCGGCGGATGCGCGAGGCGGGATCGAGGGTTATGCGGCTCATTGTAGGGCTTGGCAATCCTGATCCGGAGTATCAGTGGACGCCGCACAATCTCGGGTTCCTCGCAGTGGACGAACTGGCGAATCGCGGCGGGATTCGCGTGGAGCGCCCGGAAGGAAAAGCGCTGGTCGGGCGCGGCAAGCTGGCCGGGGAAGAAGTGATCCTGGCCAAGCCGCAGACTTACATGAACCTGAGCGGCCTCTCCGTCCGGGAGTTGGTGGGGAAGTATGAATTGGCCCCGGACGAACTGCTGGTGATGTGGGATGAAGTGCAGTTGCCATGGGGCACGATTCGAATCGGCGTAGAGGGAAGCGCCGGGAGCCATAACGGAGCAAAATCCGTGATCGGCTCGCTCGGTACGCAGGAATTCGCAAGGCTGCGGCTGGGTTGCGGGCCGGACCACCCGGTGAGCAGCCGGAAAGAATACGTTCTGCGGCCGATGAAGAAAGCGGAACTGGAAGTTGCGGCGGAGATGATTGGCGCAGCAGGCGATGCGGTGGAACTGATGTTGCGGGAAGGGCTCGAAGCGGCGATGACGCGGTTTAACCGGCGGAAGCAGGCCGATGAGGAATCGGAGACCGAAGGGTAAAAGAATTTCGCGGGTGAACTGAGCCCGGAAGAATGTTGGAACGAGAAAGAAACGAGGGGACCATGGAAGAGCGTCTGTACGACCTGATTTTTATCGCGCGGCCGGCGACACCGGAAGAAGAAGTCAAGAAGGTGGAGACGGCGATCGAGCACGCCTGCACGGAAAAGGGCGGAAAGATCGAGAAGACGGAGAACTGGGGTACGCGCAGGCTTGCATATCGCGTCGCCAAACATCGCGAGGGGATTTACGTGTACCACCAGATTCGCACTTCGCACGGGGAGCTGATCGCGGAACTGGAGCGGCGACTGCGCGTGCAGGATTGCGTGATCAAGTATCTGACGATTCGCCTCGACGAGGATTTGAAGCGTCAGAAGAAGCTGGGCGACCGGAGAGAGAAGCGCGCTGCGCGGCGGCCACGGCGGCAGGCGCAAACACCGGCTCCCGCACCAGCACCAACTCCGGCAGCGGAGCAAACGGCGGCGGCGAGCTAGACGTTGCGGGTCTTGATGGAAATTGGATTTCGAGGAAAGGGTGAACGGCATGGCTGAAGAACAGAGGCAAGCACACGCTCCTTCGGGAGCTCCGGCGCGCGAAGGCGGCCCCGGCGGTGGTGGCGGTGGAAGACGCGAGGGCGGTCCCGGTGGCGGGGGGCGGCGAGAAGGGGGTCCTGGCGGAGGACCTGGCGGACCACGGCGCGGCAAACGGCAATATTTCCGCAAGAAGAAAGTTTGCAAGTTCTGCGTCGAGAAGATGGACATGATTGATTACAAGCGCGCCGACATTCTTTCGCAGTTCGTTCAGGAGCGCGGGAAGATCCTGCCGCGGCGCATGACCGGGGTTTGCTCGCGGCACCAGCGCTGGCTGGGCGTGGCGATCAAGCGCGCGCGCAATATCGCATTGCTGCCTTTTGCCGGAAGCGCGGCGGGGACGTCGGCGCCGAGGCCGGTGGAAGCGCACAAGAGCTAAGAGCAGGGAATCAGGAGCCAAAGGAAAAAGCACATGGAGATCATTCTTCAGGAAGACGTGGAAAAGCTGGGCCACCGCGGCGACGTGGTGACGGTGAAGCCGGGTTACGCGCGGAATTTTCTTTTGCCGCGCAAGATCGCCATCGCGGCGACGCCCGGAAACATGAAGGCGCTGGAACGGATTCGCGGCGCACTGGCAAAGAAGACCGCAACGGAGCTCGAATCCGCAAAACAGCAGGCGGAACTGCTGAATGCGGTTTCCGTGAAATTCACGCGGAAGACCGGCGAGAACGACCAGATGTTCGGGTCGGTGACCGCAGCGGACGTTGCGGAAGCGATCGGCGCGCAGGGTTTCAAAGTGGACAAGCGGCAGGTGCAACTGGCCGAACCCATCAAGATCATTGGGGAGCACAGCGTCACCATCAAGGTGTTCCGCGATGTGACAGCCAGCGTGAAAGTACAGGTGGAAAAGGAAGCCGCCTAAGTTTCCGTGCGGGAACTTCAGGAGAGCAGCAGAGGGGCGCGATCCGCCGTGGCGGGTGGCGCCCCTTATTTTTGTGCAAAGGGTTCGGCGATGGCTTCGACGTCCTCGATTTTCCAAAGGTTCTCGCCGAGGTTCGTGAGCAGAGCGACGACGATCCGCGATTCGGGATAGATGATCAACTGGCAACTGCCGCCGACGGAGCCGCCAGCATGCTCGAAAATGGGCTGGCCGCTCGCGGATTTATGGACAAACCAGCCGATGCCGTAGCCGGTTTCCTTGCCTGCTTTGGTCTTCTGCGAAGTGAAAAGAAGCTTCAGCGAATCGGATTTCAGATAGCCGGGCTGAAGAAGCGCGGAACCGAAGCGGACGACGTCCTCGGGAGTCGAAAGAAAGCCGCCGCCGGCCCACTTGTAGCTGTTATCCACGTACGGAGAATTTTCGATCGTGCCGTCCTTCTCGCGCGTGTAGAAGCGGGTGCGGTGATCGATGATGGGGCGGTTTTGATCGGCCGTGGTATCGCGGAGATCGAGGGGAGTAAAAACGAGGTCCTGCATGCAGGCAAGAAAAGGCTCGCCGCAGGCGGATTCAACGGCGGCGCTCAAAAGATTGAAACCATAGCTCGAATAGCTGAATTGCGTTCCGGGAGGCGCGATGAGCGGATCATTCTCAAAAATTTTGAGGCCGTCGAGCACATTGCTGTAGTGGCGCTGGATGAAGAATTCATCCCCTTTGTAGTTGCGGATGCCGGCGAGATGGCCAGCGACGAGGCGCGGCGTGATCAGGACCCCCTTATCTGGAAAGGACGGAACATATTTTTGAATGGGAGCGTCGAGATCGAGTTTGCCCGCTTCGACGAGTTTCATCAGCGCAGCGGCAGTGAGCGGCTTGGAGATGCTGCCGATGCGAAATTTCGTCGAGGGCCACGCGGGGACGCGCTGCTCGAGGTCGGCATAGCCAAAACCCTGGGCGTAGACGATTTTTCCATCCACGGTGACAGCAATCGCAAGGCCGGGTATGCCGCGCGCGATGAGTTCCGCGCCGATTTTGTCGGCGTTCGCGCGGGCCGCCGCGAAGGGTTCGTGGATTTCCTCGCGCGTTGAGGCGGGCACGGTCTGCGCACGGGTTTCCGGCGCAGCGAAGCCGAGTGCACCGAACGATGCGAGCAGCAGGATGGCGCCGCGGAACATCCACAATTTTCTAAAACGGCCGAACGAGATGTACATCGAATCCTCCACAGAACGAGTGCGCGAGAGAAAAGTGCAGCGCACATGTTGCCACAATGCAGGACAAAAAGTTTTTCAGAGATTTCCGAAACGATGCACAGAATGAAGTTTGACGCATGCGGTTGAAATGTCCACAATACGCGCATCCCATTCGAACGCAGGGCGGGAGTGGAAGTCGAAAAAGAATTGGTGTGCGTCCGCTGAGCCGAATCCGCAGCTGAAGAAGAATTTTTGCGGGAGCGGCGCTTGCGCGAGCAGACGCAAAATGCTATAAAGCGAAGAAAAGGCGAACACGAAGAATTGGCCATGGCTGCTGAAGCGACTCTCGAACGACCCCTACCGCAGAATCTGGATGCGGAACGCTCGATCCTTGGCGCGATCCTGCTGGACAACCACGCGCTCAACGCGGCGATCGAAAGCGTGAAGCCGGAGGATTTCTTCCTCGACCAGCACCGGCGCGTCTACACGCGGATGATCGCGCTGGGCGAGAGCCAGCAGGCAATTGACCTGGTCACATTGACGGAAGAGTTGCACCGCCGCGGCGAGCTGGAAGCAGCGGGAGGAGCTCCGTATCTCGCGGCGCTCGCGGACGGAATGCCACGAGTGACCAACGTGGAGCACTACGCGCGCATCGTGAAGGAAAAAGCGATGCTGCGGAACCTGATCCACGCCACGCACAACATCCAGCAGCGTGCGCTGGAAGGAGAAGATGGGGCGGATACGATTCTCGACAATGCGGAATCGTCTATTTTTGCGCTTGCGGAAGACCGCGTCAAAGCCGGTCTGATCTCGGCGAAGGACATCGTTCGGGACAATTTCGAGCGTCTCGAAAAGATCTTTCGCGAAGGCAAGAGCATCACGGGAATTTCCACGGGTTACGCCGAGCTGGACAAGCTGCTGTCCGGCCTGCAGCCATCGGAACTGATCATTCTTGCGGCGCGGCCTTCGCAGGGGAAAACGGCGCTGGCGCTGAACCTCGCGGAGAACATCGCCATGCGCGCGGGACTGCCGGTGGCGATCTTCAGCCTGGAAATGTCCAAGGAATCGCTGCTGCAGCGCCTGGTGGCGTCCGTGGCGCAGATTGACGCGCACAAATTCCGCACCGGGCACCTGAGCAAACAGGATTGGAGCCGCATGACCGAGGCGTTGGGCTCGATCGCGGCTGCGCCGCTGTGGATTGATGACGCCGGCTCGAACAGCGTCCTGGAAATTGGCGCGAAAGCGCGGCGGTTGAAGCGCGACAAGGGGATGTCGCTGCTGATCGTGGACTATCTCCAGTTGATCACGGCGCGAGGACGCTTCAACAGCCGACAGGAAGAAGTGGCCAGCATCTCGCGGGGACTGAAAGGGCTGGCGAAGGAGCTGCAAATCCCCGTGCTGGTGCTGAGCCAGTTGACGCGCGCGCCGGAGCGCGAGGAGCGCGGGCCGCAGCTTTCCGACTTGCGCGAATCGGGCGCGATCGAACAGGATGCAGACGTAGTTATGTTCATTTACCGGCCGCATTTCTTCAAAATCGGCGCGGCGCCGGAGGAACGCGACCAGGCGGAAATTCAGATCGCGAAGCAGCGCAACGGTCCCACGGACAAAGTGCAATTTGTGTTCCGCAGCCGTCTCACGCGCTTTGAAGAAGCCGCGCCAGATGCCTTCTCCCAGTTCGCTCCGGATGACATGTAAATTCTGACGCGGTGCGGCAGAAGAGCCGCGGTGGACTTGCCTTTGGCTGTCTTCTGCGGGTCTCCAATCGCGCGTAAAGGCCGCACTTTCGGAAGGTTGCGAACACACATTTCGGGCACTTGCCTGGCATTGAGCGTGCACTGCTGGTGTTGTCATTCTCGCGGCACGCGGTGGCAGAGTGTGTCCGCGCCGCTCGCTTGGCGTAAACTTGAACTTTTCCGGATGGCGCATGGCTCAATCACGAAAAACAAAGATCAAATTTGAAGGGCGGCCCGCGTGGGCGGAAGTCTCACTCCCGGCGCTGGTGCACAATCTTCGGACGATTCGCGAATTTGTGAACCCCAAAGAGGAGAAGCGAAAAACGCCGCGGAAAATCCTGTCCATTGTGAAAGGAAATGGATATGGGCACGGCGGTCCGCAAGTGGCGAAAACGTTAGAGAAGGCTGGTTCCGACTGGTTCGGCGTGACCTGCACCGCAGAAGGCATCGAGGTGCGCGAGGCGGGCGTTCGGAAGCCGATCCTGGTGCTGACGAGCTTCTGGCCGGGCGAAGAATCACGTCTGCTCGAATACCGGCTTTCGCCCGCGGTGATTCGCTGTGAACAGCTGATGCTCCTGGAGAACGCGGCAAAGCGCCGCAGGATTGGGAAGAAATCGGTCGGGTTCCATCTGAAAATTGATACCGGAATGAACCGGCTGGGAATCTCGCCGGGCGACGTGGAGTGTTTCGCCGGGCAGCTGGAGAAGTGCCCGCATCTCCGGCTGGAAGGCGTGTTCACGCATTTCGCTTCATCGGAAGTGTTTGACGGTTCGCCCGTGAGCGAACAGACCCGCCAACAGGAAGAACGTTTTCACCTGGCGCTGGAACGGCTGAAAACGCTTGGAGTGGATCCGGGAATCGTGCATCTTGCAAACAGCGCGGCCATTGCTTCGCGGCCGGAAACCTGGGCGGACATGGTGCGGCCGGGGGTGATTCTGTACGGCTATCATCCTGGATATGAACCCGCGGAATTGCGCGCGAAAGCGGAGAGGAATCTTCCGCTCAGGCCGGTGATGAGCCTGCGGTCGCGAATCATCAGCCTGCGCGACGTGCCAACTGGCAGCGGCGTGGGATACAACGCAAAATTCGTTGCCCAGAAACCCACCCGCATTGCAGTGCTCGCCGCGGGTTACGGCGACGGCATTCATCGCTCGCTCGGGAATCGCGGCAGCGTGCTTGTGCGCGGCAAGCTCGTGCCCATCGTCGGAATTGTTTCAATGGACGTGACCATGTTGGATGTGAGTGAAGTGGAAGGCGTGAAGGTTGGCGACGTGGCCACGATTTATGGAACCGACGGCGCAGACGTGCTTCCCGCAAACCAGGTGGCGCGAGGCATTGGAACGGTCACGTCGGACTTGCTCTGCGCGGTCACGAAACGCGTCCCGCGCATATATCTCTCTTGAACCGGGCCGTTCCCGCTCTCGCCCGATCTACCCTGAATCGATGATCCGCACTTTGGACAGCTGAGCTTTTCTTGACGCCATCCCTGAAGAGGTATATATAAACTTCGGCAACTGACAGTCTTCATTTTCATCCCGCTCCGCTCCGTGCTCCGGTCTCTTCAGCGGGAAGGCTGCACCGATTTTGCAGTGATTTGCTTGTCCTGTGAGGTCGTATGAGCCGCGTTCTTTCTGAAGTGTCGCGCCGTACATCCTCAGTTCAGAATCTCGCGAATCAAACGCAAGGAAGCTCGCCTGGCGGACGGAGGTCCGGGATTTCACTTTGGGCCCTGAGAATCTGTCTGATCGTGGGATTGTCCCTGCTCGCAGCCGTTTTGCATCCTTTCGGATTGTCCAGCTTCATCGCGGGCATCGTGGGGTTCTTCGCGGGAAGCGCAATTCTGGCGGCTGAAATGCTACTGACGCGTGTCTCAATGGGAGGTTTGTTGGGAGCGACATTGGGGTTGATTGTCGGCTTGCTCATTTCAGCGGTCACACTGAGCAACCTGCAATCGCCGGACACACGAACCTTTCTGGAATCCGTGATGTTTCTCGGACTTGGATTTCTTGGGCTGGTCGCGGGAATACGCTCAGAAAGCAGGATCTTCAGCGGCTTTGGCGGCTTAATGACCAATGTTGCCGAGACCTCCGCGGCTGAGCATTCCACAGAGAAGCTGCTGGATACCAGCGTTCTGATTGACGGCCGGATTGCGGACATCTGCGAAACGCATTTCCTGGATGGTCCGCTGCTTGTGCCGCAATTCATATTGAAAGAGCTACAGGTGGTAGCCGACTCCTCGGACACGCTGAAGAGACAGCGCGGCAGGCGGGGGCTCGAGGTTCTGCAACGAATGCAGAAGATGGCTCATCTTCGGATGCGCATCGTGGAGGAAGACGCCCCGCAGAACGCCGACGTGGACCATAAACTCATCGAACTTGCGTTGCGCCTGAAAGCGAAGATCGTCACCAATGATTTCAATCTAAACAAGGTTGCGAGTGTGCAGGGCGTCGGTGTGCTCAACGTGAATGAGCTTGCCAACGCCTTGCGCCCGGCGGTGCTGCCCGGGGAAGCGATGCGCGTTTTCATCCTGCGCGAGGGCAAGGAAGCCAACCAGGGCGTGGCTTATCTGGAGGATGGAACCATGGTGGTGGTGGACGGCGCGCGCAGGTTGATCAACCGCACCGTGGACATCTTAGTCACGTCAGTACACCAAACGCCGGCAGGAAAGATGATCTTCGGGCGTCTGGACGAGCGCGGCGAACAGAGTGGGACGTCTGCGCGTCAGGCCGCGGCAGGCGGAGAGCGCGGCTCCCGAACCGGCTTGCCGGGCGGGGGCGACCTCTGAACTATCCATTCGCCAGTGCGGCATCTCTTTTCCTTCCCGGCTCGCGTTAAGGTACACTTCCAGTTTTGCGTGGAGAAGGCAGGG
>DATIXL010000078.1:0-30915 GCA_035518615.1 Terriglobales bacterium
AGAAGAGCATGGTGGACGGGGAAGGATTCGAACCTTCGTAGCCCGCAAGGAGCGGCAGATTTACAGTCTGCTGGTTTTAGCCACTCACCCACCCGTCCCAAACGAAGTGGGACGTAATCCCGTGTCCCGAAAACCATTTACCTCAAAAGCCTTGAACGATTTCGCACAAACACAAATAGGACTCGTGTCAAAAGACACCAGCCCGTTAAAATTCTATGTCGAGAAAACCGTTACGCCTCGCTCCCCTGCTCAAAATCCGGTGGAGCTGGCGGAGGGAATTGAACCCCCGACCCTCTGATTACAAATCAGATGCTCTACCAGCTGAGCTACGCCAGCACTGCGCAAACCTAGAGATAATAGCAGAGAGGGCAAGCAGATTGCAAGCGCGCCGGCCATTTTTCCGAGCACGCGTGTAACCAGACCTGTGGAAATCCGCGAAGTGGTGCCCAATCCCTTCCTTATGTAACCACCTCATTTTCAATGTGTTACCTTATGGATTCCCGCATCCCCCAAAAACTGCCCACAGGCCCAAGGAAACCTGCGAACGGATTTGATTTCTTGCCTCAGTAAATCAATGCTTCGGGAAGCATTTCGCTGATACGATTCGCGATCGAGGAGAGCGAGGAGAGAGATGAAGAGTCGCGGCGCGGCGCTGGTCTTGGCGGCCATTGTAGTTGTCGTTGGCGCCTCGGCATATAGCCACTGGCGATGGGGCAAAGCTTCGCGCGACCCCAGAAGCGAACTGCTCTCAGCGCTGCCTTTTACCTCCGACACCAAAGCCGTCGTGTACCTCGATGTGGCGAGCCTGGGCCATTCTGTTTTTTTGAAGCAGCTCATTACATGGGCCGCAAAACCAGCGGAGGATCCCGACTATACACAGTTCGTCCGTAACACAGGATTTGATTACGAGCGCGACCTGGACGCGACAGCAATCGCGATTATGGGAGATGGAGAAACGTCGGGTATTTATGCGATTGCCAAAGGGCGTTTCGACGAGAAGAAAATTACTGCGTACGCGTTACGGACCGGCAACAGCCAAAAAGAAAATGCCCGCACCGTTTATTGCGTGCCCGTCTCAGGAAAAACTGGGCAGATTTGCTTCGCGTTCGAAGGAGACGAGCGCATCGTCCTTACGAACGAAGCGAATCTGGCGGGAAGCCTTGCGCGGACGAGTGATGCAACCGACCCCGCAGAATGGCGATTGCGGTTCGAGCGATTGGCGGGGTCTCCGGCATTTGCCGTGATCCGCCGGGATGCATCGGCGGCTTCGGCCTTTGCGGGGGCGGCTCCGGGTGGATTTCAGTCACCGCAGCTGGCAACCTTGTTGAGTCAGCTCTCCTGGATCACTATCGCCGGGAAACCTGACGGCCCTCAAATGGAAATCGTTGCGGAGGGGGAAACTTCGGACTCCTCGCTCGCCCTGCAGCTTTCCGACTTCCTGAACGGAATTGTGCTCATGGCCGAAACGGGTCTGAACGATCCCAAGGTACAGGCGCATCTGGATGCAGGCACGGAGGACGCTTACCAGCAACTGTTGAAGAGCGCGGACATTTCGCGCATTGACCGCGGGCTCACAAAATCCGTGCGCGTGGTGGTCACGATCACGCCACAACTTCTCAAAAGCTCACAGACAACTCCAGCCGAAACCGCTCCGCCTGCTGCTCAGGACGCACGTCACAGCCTAAAGAACGAAAAGGAAAGCGGTTCAAGGAAAGCACTGCAGAGACACTGAAACCAACCCTGCTTTAGCGCTGCGGTGAGAATCCTTCAGGCAAAGGCGAGGACTTAATCCCCGACGGGATCGGACTTCATATACCGGGCGGGATTAACCGGAGCATTGTTCACGCGGACTTCATAATGAACGTGAGGGCCGGTGGACCTTCCGCTAATGCCGCAGTAGCCGATTACCTGGCCCCGCTTGACGCGCGCGCCAGCAATCGTGGCAAACGCGGAAAGATGCGCATACCAGGTGGTGATTCCAAAGCCGTGATCCACGACGACGAGGCGGCCGTACCCGGCGTGATTCTCCACCACGATGACGACACCGTCGGCCGTGACATGCACTGGAGCTCCGTAATCCGAAGCAACATCCACGCCCGTGTGGAAAGCGCCTTCTCCGCTGAACGGATCCAAACGTTCACCGAAGCCAGCCGTGATGTGGCCCATTACCGGCCATATAGAAGGAATGTAACTGGAATCCGCAAAGCTCACCGAGGGCATCAGCTTCATCCCGCCTGCAGAAATGGCGATGGCCGCGGCGTTCTTCTTCAAGAAGGTGTACTGCTCAACCGAGCGGTCAAAGGCATCTTCCGGCGTTACTGGATTGTCGGTCATATCAAAAGCGATGGGGTGGTAGCGCATGACGCCGTACGTCATGGCAACTTCTGTGGCGAGAGATTGCAGGGAATCCAAACGCTGATTCGTATCGTTCACGGTGGTCTGCAACTGGCGGTACTGAACTTTCAGAGTTTCCTGTTCGTGGCGGAGGGCGTTGTAATTGCCGACCTTCCACAGCATGCGCGAGTAGGAACCGACTGCTGCGACGACCGTAATGCTGCCGATCAGAACGAGGGCCGCGAGGCCGTGCAAGACATACGCCGGCACCACCAGCTTCCGGAGTTTCCCCGGCGTGGAGGCGACGTAGAACGTATAGTTCTTGCCTTTAATCACTGATTAGCCCTCTAGGACCCTGCGACTTTCGAATGCGGGGCTTTTACCCTGAGTCCCGCAAAAGATCAAGCAAAAGTATCAATCTGAACCGTGAGACCCGGTCCGCGACCTCACCCATACTAGTTTTTGTAGAAGTATGGCGTCAACCCTCTATTTGGGTGAATTTGGGACAGGCTGTGGAAGCCTGGACACTGTCCATTCGGACAGGTCCACGCTTCAAAACGCCGTGGGTTAGCCAAGCGGCCAGGACGGGTGCGAACCCGTGGAGTGTTGCGGGATATACTCTCCCTGCTCTCATGTCTAACGCCAGGCATCGATCAGGAAAGCCAATCGTCGGAGAAGACTGGATTTTTCAGAAAATCGCCGGAAGCCTGGATTCACGGCCGTTGGCTGGTGCAGGTGGGTTGCGTCTGGCCCTGGGAGACGATGCGGCAATATGGAAACCCCGGCAGGGATATGAAGCCCTTCTGAGTTGCGATTGGTTCCTGGAGGGCATGCACTTTCTGCGCGATACCCACCCTCCAGATGTCGTGGGATGGAAATGCCTGACGCGGGCACTGAGCGACGTGGCCGCGATGGGCGGCGAACCACGCTGCTATTTGTTCAGCTTGGCGCTTCCGGAAACGCATGCCGGCGCGTGGCTGAAAAAGCTTCTCCTGGGTTTGCGCAAGGCGAGCCAGCGCTTCCACTGTGCCGCGGCGGGCGGTGACACGACCAGAAACGAAACAATCCTGATCAATGTGACTGTGGTTGGAGAGACGGAGCGCGGCCACGCTCTGTTGCGCTCCGGTGCCAAGCCGGGAGACCTTGTGTTCGTGAGTGGCCGGCTGGGAGAAGCGGAACTTGGGTTGCGTGAACTGCTCAAAGGCAAAAATGCGCTCAGGGGGAAGACAGGGGCACTGCGAAAGCACCTTTATCCCGAACCGCGGTTGCGGCTCGGGCGTTGGCTAGCGGAAAACGGCCTGGCGACTGCGGCGATGGATCTTTCGGACGGACTTTCCAGTGATTTGCCAAGGCTCTGTGCCGCGAGCGGGGTTGGGGCGGTAATCGAAGAACAGAGCTTGCCGCTTGCGCGCATTCCGCAAGGCGCTAACTGGCACAGAGCCGAGTTGCTCAAGGCGGCGCTTGACGGCGGCGATGATTATGAATTGCTGTTCACCGTCCCAGCCCGAAAAGCGAAACGCCTTCCGCGGAGGGCGGCGGGAACAGAAATTACCCGAATTGGTTTGGTGACAGCAACGCGAGAAATCGCACTCCTCCGCGAGAGTGGCGCCACTGAAACGATTCTACCCCGTGGCTGGGATCCTTTTCGTAGAAACTAGGAGGAATTCGCTCGGAATTTTATCGCCTTGGCCATCCCCTCTGGCGGAGCCTCGCGGCGCCGAGTTCCCGGCTATCCCGTGAGTACAGGAAACGGCCCGCAAAAAGCCAGGTACTTAAATCATTCCGCAGGACAGTTGCCGCGCACTTCTCAGTGCAATAAATTCGCCCCGCTTCAGAAGCGCGGGACCCCTACCCCGGCCCACCTCCTCGCTTCCATTGGGAAAAATCAATCTGATTTCACGAGGAGGTGGAATGAAAAAATTCCTGGGAGTTTTGATCAGCGCCGCGGCTCTTGGCGCATTCTGTCTGCCAGCAATGGCGCAAACGGCCATCCGGGTGAACTGCGGAGGTCCTGCCTACACGGACTCGAAAGGCCAAGCCTGGGAGGCTGATACCGGGTACAACGGTGGATCGGCGTTTTCCGCGTCCGCGAGGATCAGCGGCACGGCTGATCCGGCGCTCTTCGAGACGGGACGACAGAACCGCTCCACTACGTCTCCACTGATTTATTCGTTTCCGGTTGCCAACGGAAACTATCATGTGAATCTTTATTTTGCAGAAACGGCGAGTCGCCAGGACCGGGTCGGCGCGCGCGTTTTCAACGTCAAGCTCCAGGGGAATGTGGTCTTTCCGAACCTCGATGTTTTCGCCGCGGTTGGCGCGGATGCGGCGCTCGTCGAGGGAATCGACTTCGTGGTGACCGGCGGGCAAGCTACGATTGAGTTCGACTCGGTCACGAACTCGGCGCGTGTGAACGCGATCGAGATTCTGCCCGTGGCGAGCACTTCGCCGCCACTCGCGCTGGATTTTGTCTATCCCGACGGCACACCCGTTTCGGGCACGCTCAGCTATGACGTCAGTTCCAGTGCGTTATCCTTCCGCGGCACGGTTCCGCTGGTGAATGGGCAGGCGCAAGCCACCATGCTCACTTCTCCTGCGGTCCTCGGGCTCAACGTGCAGTTTCAGGTCAATTTGAGTCTCACAGATGCGGCGGGAAATTTGCTCTGGCAATTTTCTCTGGGAATGAACCCTTCGCAGATCAACCTCGGGGCGGTGCAAAGCTCCGCACTGAAAGTGGTTGTGCAGAAACCGTAGTTTTCCGCCGCGGAACCCGTGGTCCCTCTTGGGCACAGCTTATCGCACGAGGCCGCGGGTTTCTCTTGCCGGCGCGCACGTTCGGATTTCTTTTGTCGGCCAAGTTAGCAGGCGCGTTCACTGATCAGCCAGGTGAAGGCGGCTTGGCCTGTGGCTGTGGCGGAGTCGCGGCGGGAGGTGAAGCTGCCGGCGGCGGAGCCGGTAAAGGCTTCTCGCTGTGTTGCGGGATCTCATCTTCCGTCGGAGCCGTATCCGGGGTATCCACGACCACGTGATGCTCAGCCGCCTGTGCTTCAAGAGGTATAACATTGGGGAAATCAACAACCGGCGTCCCTGCTAGAGCGTTTTGCATGAATTCGAGCCAGATGGGCAGCGCTGCGCGGGCCCCCGTCTCTCCCTTGCCCAGAGAAATCTGCTTGTCGTCGTACCCGACCCACACGCCGGCGGTAAGTCGCGGCGTAAAGCCGATGTACCAGGCGTCGGTGTAGTCCTGCGTGGTGCCCGTTTTTCCTGCGCTTGGGCGCCCCAATGCTTTCGCGCGAACACCCGTACCAAATTGAACGACTTCCTCGAGCATGGCGGTCATGGTGCGAGCGACGTCCGGCGAAACCACGTCGTGAATTCCGGGATGCGCCTCCTCCAGTAAAGCTCCGTCGTAACTGGAAACTTTGCGGATCATGAATGGATCAATACGGATTCCATCGTCGGGAAAAACCGTGAAGGCGGAAACGTGTTCGAGCAGTCTCATGTCCGCCGCGCCAAGCGCCAGCGGCAGATAGGGCGGCAGAGGAGTGGTGATTCCAAACCGCCGCGCCATGTCCACCACGCTGTTGATGCCCAGCTTATCGGTCAGCTTCACCGCGGGAACGTTGCGCGAGCCCGCCAGGGCGCGACGAAGGGTAATCACTCCTTCAAACTTGTCGTCATAATTCCGAGGAGAATAGGGCTGGCCGCCACTGGCGAACGTCACTGGAGCATCGAGGATGGTATCGAAAGGCGTCGCGCCTTTTTCCAGGGCGTCGGCATAAACATAGATCTTAAATGAACTGCCCACCTGCCGCATCGCCTGCGTAGCGCGATTGAATTTTGAATCCTCGAAGCTGTATCCGCCGACCATGGCCTTGATTTCGCCCGTCGCATTGTCTATCGCAACCATGGCCGCTTGCGGACCGGGCTGCTGTTCCAGCTGGACACGCGCGACATCTCCATGAAGCTCTTCGATGTGAAACTGCGCGAGGTCGCCAACCTTCAAAAGGTCGCTTGCCTTTGCGCGCCCCGTCCAAGCGTAGTCGCTCGGAGAAAGCAGCGCGCGGTACTGGCCGATTTTGATCGTGGCCGATCTCTCTTCGACGGAAAGCACCAGCCCAGTGACGTAATCTCCCTTTTCGATGGGATGGCGCCAGTCGTCGTCCTCATAGGTATTCAGCTTGCCGAGATTGTCGCGAAGCACGTTGGGCAGGCCGCCGCGCCAGCCGTGGCGTCGATCATAGGAGTGCAAGCCGTCGCGAATGGCCTGATCGGCGGCTTCCTGCATTTTCACGTTTAGAGTGGTGTAGACACGCAAACCTTGCTCGTGCACCGCTTCCGTGCCGTATTTTTCCTCGAGATATTTGCGAACTTCTTCGAAAAAGTAGGGCGCGAGGTCGTTACGGGGATACTGGATGTGGAGACCGAGCGGCATCTTGATCGCAGCATCGGCTTCCTGCGGGGTGATCTTTCCTTCATCCTCCATGCGGCGCAGGACAAGATTGCGGCGCGCCAATGCGCGTTGCGGGTCGTTCAGCGGAGAATAAATCGGTCCCCGGATCATGGCTGCAAGCAACGCGGCCTCCGGCAACTTCAGGTCCGTGACGGACTTGCCGAAATAAAACTGCGATGCCGCCGCAAATCCGTAATTCCCGTGCGCCAGATAAATCTGATTCGCGTACATGGTAAAGATCTGCGGCTTGGTGTAGCGCCGCTCGATTTGGAGGGCGAGCAGCATTTCCTGGATCTTGCGGCGGATGCTGATGTCGCTACGGTCCAGGAAAAGATTCCCGGCAAGCTGCATGGTGATGGTGCTCGCGCCTTCTGGACGGCGGTGGCTCAAGAGGTTGCGGTAGGCGGCTCCGGCGATGCGCGGGAAATCGATGCCCCAGTGTTCCGCGAAATGCTGATCTTCGATGGCCGTGACCGCGTTGTAGAGAACTTTCGGGCACTGCTCCCAGGTCATCAGAATCCGGCGTTGCAGCGCGAAACTCCCCACCAATGAGCCATCATCCGCGTAAATCTCCGTGACCACATCGGGGCGGTACGTCTCCAGTGCGCGGATTTCCGGCAGGTCGCTTGCGTATACGAAAAGCAGTCCCGCGGCGGCACCCAAAGCAATCGAGCAAAGAAGAAGAAACGCCAGGGCGAAACGGTCAATCAGTTTCCAGCCGCGAAGGCGCAGCGTGATCGGAGGAAGGCTCAGCATCAAACTAAAATTTTAGCGCACCTTGCAGGCTCCCCGCTGCCGGGAAGCAATTCGGGTTTCCAGCGATGACCGGCGCGTGCGAAGTGTGCAGCACTTAGTTTTGCGTGGCCCAAGGATGAGGTTTGCGCGATTCGATGAAAATAAAAATCGTCATCACCAACGCCAGCGCGAACAAAAGTGCATCCCGGACGACGGTCCAGACCGTCAGCGGTTCCGGGGTCGCAAAACACCCGCAGTTGATGTCCATGTGGAGTAGATATGCCCTGGTGACGACGCCCAGCAATCCGAGGACGATCAAGGTGATCAAGGAAGCCCAGATTCTCAGTTGCCAGCCCACCAGGAGCAGCAGGCCAAGCGCCATTTCCGCAAAGGGCAACGTGTGCGAGACAAACGCGACGCCCGCGGGCGAGAGCATCTTGTACGAATCCACCTGGAACGCGAACGTTGAAAGGTTCGTGGAAATCGAAAATTTCAGCAGGAAGTACGGCCAAAGGTGAAAGTTCGGAAAGAAAATCTTGGAGAAGCCCGCGTAAACAAAAATTCCGCCGAGCATCAGCCGGCCGATCCAGATCACGATTCGGCGATAGTTTAAAGGGCTCGATTGCATCATCTCGGTGAGTTCCTGCAGGCGTCTGTAGCCGGCTATCTCTGCGCCAGCAATTGATCGAGAAACTGGTGAAGCACGTCGTAGCCCACGACGCCCACAACCGGATAGGTTTGCCCCTTGCAATGGATGACGATCGTCGGCGTCTGGTTCACGTTGTAACCGTGACCCATCTCGATGTCTCGAGCGATCCCCGCGTCAAACGTAGTGCTCTTTGCGAGTTCGCGGACTTTGGCCATTTCCGCAGGCGTTAGAACGGCGGCAACGGTACCATCCACGTTTCCGGTCTGTTCCCACGTCTCCTGATTTTGATAGAGCGCTTGGGCCACCGGCTCAAACTTGCCGATCTGGGCAGCAGCGCGGCCGTAGTGGGCGGCAATCTTCGAGTAAGCGTGCATGGGAAGGGGATAGTCCCGGTGAATCAAAAAAACTTTTCCCGTGTCCACGTAATTGTCCATAATCTGCCGGTTTGTGGTGAGGTAAAGCTGTCTGCAGGCCGGGCACTGATAGTCGCTGAAGACCTCCATGGTGATCGGCGCGGACTTGGATCCGAAAGCTTGATGCGGATCGTAGTCCCCGGCGCCATTGGGCGCTTGCCCCGAACCGCCGGCAAGCAAATTTGCCCCTCCGGCCAGCATACAGAGCAACAGCCCGCAGCCCGTTCCCTTCAAAATCTTCCGACGATTCACACGCTCCTCCTCAATGTGCTTCCAGATCCCAATTGGCGCTTTGACCGGAGACTCGAAATTCTACCCTGATTTGGAAAGAAGAAAAGCCCGTCTAAATCCTTCGTCGTCGAAAGATCTACCGCATCCATCGTTATATCGAATGAGATGCGGGCGGGAGGACGGCAGTTTGCCGAAGCCGGGGAGAACCGAAAATGCCCCAGGAGAGCGCGCTATAGGCTGTAAGTCACTGTAATTGCACACAATATTGAGTGAATTAGAAAACTTGACAATGAGACACTCAACCTGTATACTCTCGCTCGTATTGAGTTTTGGGGGCTACTGCTCGCGGCCCATTCGGTACGCAGCTGAACCCACCTTTGCCGGTATGGCAGCGGATCTAGGGAGGACCCGAAGTCATGAGCAAGATTATTGGAATTGATCTGGGAACAACCAACTCGGTTGTTGCCGTCATGCAAGGCGGCGAACCGGTGGTGATTCCCAACCAGGAAGGCTCGCGAACAACGCCCTCGGTTGTCGCGATTACGAAGACCGGGGAGCGTCTGGTCGGCCAGGTGGCCAAACGCCAGGCGGTAACGAACCCGGAAAACACGGTTTATTCGATCAAGCGTTTCATGGGACGCCGCTACGAAGAAGTCGGCAACGAAATGAAGCGCGTGCCCTACAAAGTTGTCAAGGGGCAGCACGATGACGCGCGCGTGGAAATCTCCGGAAAGGTGTATAGCCCGCCGGAAATTTCCGCGATGATTCTTGGCAAGCTAAAAGCGGCGGCTGAGGATTTTCTCGGCGAGAAAGTGACCAAGGCCGTCATCACCGTGCCTGCGTACTTCAACGACGCTCAACGCCAGGCCACCAAGCAGGCCGGCGAGATTGCGGGCATGGAGGTCGTCCGCATCATCAACGAGCCGACCGCAGCGGCGCTCGCCTATGGCCTGGATAAGAAAAGCGACGAGACCATCGCCGTGTACGACCTCGGCGGCGGCACGTTCGATATCTCCGTGTTGGAAGTTGGTAGCGGAGTGGTGGAAGTGAAGTCCACCAATGGTGATACGCACCTCGGCGGCGACGACGTGGATCAGCGCATTGTGGATTGGCTGATTGACGAGTTCAAGAAAGCCAACAACATTGACCTGAGCAAGGACCGCATGGCTCTGCAGCGTCTGAAGGAAGCCGCGGAAAAAGCCAAGATCGAGCTTTCGCAGATGATGGAGACGGAGATCAATCTCCCGTTCATCACCGCGGGCGCGAATGGCCCGATCCACATGCAGGAGAAGCTGACGCGGACTCGTCTCGAGCAGTTGATGAGCGATCTGCTCGACCGTTCGATGAAGCCCGTTCAGCAAGCACTGGAAGACGCCAAGCTTTCCCCGAGCGACATTCAGGAAGTGGTGCTCGTCGGAGGATCCACGCGAATTCCCAAAGTGCAATCGCTGGTGCGCAATTTCTTCGGCGGAAAAGAGCCTCACAAGGGCGTGAATCCGGACGAAGTGGTTGCGGTCGGGGCGGCCATTCAGGGCGCGGTGCTCGCGGGAGAAGTGAAGGACATCCTGCTTCTGGACGTCACGCCACTTTCACTGGGCGTGGAAACGCTTGGCGGCGTAATGACCGTGCAGATTCCGCGCAATACCACGATCCCCACGCGCAAGGTGGAAACCTATTCGACAGCTTCCGACAATCAGTCGAGCGTTGAAATCCACGTGCTCCAGGGCGAGCGCAAGTTCGCCAAGGACAACCGTTCCCTCGGAATGTTCCGGCTGGACGGGATTCCGCCTGCGCCGCGCGGCATGCCGCAGGTCGAAGTGACCTTCGACATCGACGCCAACGGCATCCTGAACGTGACCGCCAAGGACAAGGCCACGAACAAGGAGCAGAAGATCACCATCCAGTCTTCCACCGGCTTGACCAAGGAAGAAGCAGAGAAGATGCGCGTGGAGGCCGAATCGCACATCGAGGACGACCGCCGCAGAATGGAAGAGGTAGAGTCTCGCAATCGTTTGGACGGCATGGTCTATCAGGCGGAAAAAACCATCCGCGAAAACCGCGAGAAGCTGCCCGAAGCGGACGTCAAGGCCGCGGAAGAGGCATTGGACGACGCCAAGAAGGCCATAAACGAAGGCGGCACCGCGCGTCTGCGCTCCGCCAGCGAAAACGTTGAGCGCGCTCTGCACAAGCTTGCGGAAACGCTCTACAAGGCTGGCCAGGCGGCAGGCCAGGAGCAAGCCGGCGCCGCAGATGCCGGTGCAGGCTCGAGCGGCGGGTCCACATCAAGCGGGAGCGCACCGGGCGGATCGAAGCCCGGCGACGTGATTGACGCCGAATACGTGGACGTGGACGACAGTAAGAAGCCGAATTAAGGTGAGGCCGAATAAGGGCGCAGAACACTGCGCCCTTATTCTTGTTTCTTGAGGGCTAGATGCCTACGACAACAAAATCCGATTATTACGAACTCCTTGGTGTGCCGCGCAAAGCGACCGCCAAGGACATTCGCACCGCATTTCGAAAACTGGCGCGCAAATATCACCCGGATCTGAATCCCGGAGACAAATCCGCCGAGGAAAAATTCAAGCAGTTGCAGGAAGCCTACGACGTTCTTTCCGACACGAAGAAGCGCCAGATGTACGACCAGTATGGCTTCTACAGCGAGAACATGCCTCCGGGCGGCTACGCTCCAGGTGCCGAGGGCGGCGGCTCGCAAGGTGTCAATTTCGATTTTGGCGGTTTTGATTTCGGCGGAGCGGGGGGAGCCGGCGGAGGTTCCAGCTTCCGAGATCTTTTCGGCCAGTTTTTCGGCGGGCGCGGGCGTGGCCACGGCGCCGATTTTGAGCCGGAATCCGAACCCGGCGGCGACCTGGAATATCAGATTGAAATTGATTTCTGGGATGCCGTGCGCGGCGCCGTAAAGAAATTGCAAATCACGCGCTTGGACATTTGCGAAACCTGCCATGGCACGGGCTACGTCGGTACGCCGCAAACTTGCACCGTCTGCGGCGGCACGGGCACGATTCAGCAGGCGGCGGGCAAAATGCGCTTCAACGTGCCCTGCATGCGTTGCGGCGGCACGGGAAAACTCCGCACCGCCTGCAAAACCTGCGGCGGCGAAGGTCGCGTGCGGCGTGTGGAGACGATTGACGTGCGCATTCCTGCGGGTGTCGCCGATGGCGGCCGCGTCCGCGTTCCCGGAAAAGGCAACGCTGGAACCGCCGGGGCTTCACCCGGAGATTTGTATTTGCACGTCAAAGTGAAGCCTCACCCGTTTTTCGAGCGCCGCGGGAATGACATTTATACAAAAATCCCCGTGACCGTCAGCGAAGCGACTCTCGGCGCGAAAGTCGAAGTCCCCACGATTGACGGCCGCGCCGTTGTGCGCATCCCCCCCGGAACCAACAGCGGCAAGACGCTGCGATTGCGCGAAAAAGGCGTCCCCAGCGCCCGCAATGGCGCGCGTGGCGATCAGTACGTGGAAATTCAGGTGGTCGTGCCGCAACCCACCGACGAACGTGTCCGCAACTTGATCAAGGAACTCGAGACGGTCGCGCCAGAGGATCCGCGCAAGGATTTGTTTGCGAAGGCAGGAGTTTGAGCGAATCAGCCATGCCACCCAAAGCCAAAAAACGCGCCCGGGCGGGCTACATGATCAGCGCCGTGGCGGAGCTCTACAAACTGCATCCGCAAACGCTGCGCCTCTACGAACGTGTCGGCTTGCTCAAGCCTTCGCGTTCGCAGGGCAATACGCGTCTCTACACGGACGATGATCTCCAGCGGCTCGATATCATTCTCACTCTGGCCCGCGACATGGGCGTGAATCTCGCAGGTATTGAGATCATCCTCAATATGCGCGAGAAAATGGTCGAAATGGAAAAACAGATGACCGAGTTCGCCTCGGCCGTCCAGCAGGAACTGGCACGCGTGGCTTCCCGCGGCGAAGAGGAACGTTCCTCACGCCATGCGATCGTTCCGGCAAAACCACGTCTGGTCAAGTAGACGTCGTACCTTGGAGATTTATTCCGAGTCTCCCGATCCACACGATTCCACAACACGACCCTCTTGCCCCGTTCCTTCCTCAACCGTATCCTAGCTTCGCAATGCCTCTCGAAAATTGCCCACTCTGCCGCGGCACCGGCTGGAAAATGGTTCCCCGCCCCGATGGCGCCGGCAACGTCGCCGTTGCTTGCGATTGTGGCATGGAGGATCGCGCCCAACGTGCGATGGAACGCGCCCGCATTCCCGCGCGTTACGAGCATTGCGACTTTGAAAGTTTCAGCACCGATGTGGGTGTCACGCCTCAGCAAACGCAATCTCTGCAGCAGGCAAAACTCTCCGCACAGGCTTTCGTTCGCGATTATCCCGGCGCCACCGAAAAAGGGCTTCTCCTTCTTGGTCCTTCCGGGGTCGGCAAAACCCATCTCGCTGTTGCGGCCCTGAAGGAGCTGATCCGCCGCGGCCATGGCGGCCTCTTCTGCGATTACCGCGAACTCCTCAAGGAAATCCAGGCCAGCTACAATCCCGCGAGCGAATCCACGGAAATGGGTGTCCTCGAGCCGATTCGTACGGCGGAGATTCTCGTGCTGGACGATCTCGGTGCCAGCAAGCCTTCCGCGTGGGTGCTGGATATCATCGGCCTGGTCCTCAACTCGCGCTACAACGAGCGCCGCGTCACGCTTCTCACCGCGAACTACTTCGACGAATCCGCATCCGGTGAACCGCCCGCTCAACTCCCTGGTGGCCGCCGCATTACGGTGAAGGAAGACACTCTCGCCGACCGCATTGGCGCCCGCATGCGCTCCCGCCTCTATGAAATGTGCCGCACCGTCGAAGTCTCCGCGCCCGACTTCCGCCGCGAAGTCCGCCAATCCACCCGCGCCGGCGCGTAGTCCCCCAACTTCGGTTTCATTGACAGGCACGCGCGGCGGCGCGTATTCTTAGTCCTGTTGCAGCGTTCATTACGCCCGCAGCATCTTGAGCGAGTGAAAGCGGCCGCAAAACGGCCGCCTGTCCCGAATCTGCTTCGTGAACCGGTCTGGGGTGGCCGAAACGCGACTGCCCCTGCAAGGCGTGAAGCAGTGACCTTGCATCAAACCCCGACAGGGATTCCGCAAGGAATGACTCTTGAAGAAGCGGCCGCTTTGCGGCCAAACGAAACCAAGGGATAAGCTCCCGGAGGCCACCCAACATGTTTTCTGACAACGACAACCCCGTATCCGCGGCTGCTACGGCTCCCGCAACAGAAGCGCAATCCGAACCCGAAATGCACAACGCGGCACAAGAAGAAACCCAGGCAGAGTCTGCTCCCCCTCCCGAAGTCCATTCCGAATCCGAGGGCTCCTCCAGGGACGCCTCCTCCGCGCACGCGGAAGCGGAATCTCACGCGGCGCAGTCCGCCGTGGACGCCGAAGCCGCCGCTGCCGCCGAGGAAGCTGCTGGCTCCGAAGAGATGAGCAAGCTCATGGAGCAGTACGGCGAGCCGCAGGAAGCGCCGGCGCAAAACGAGATTGTCGAAGTCAAGGTCGTTGCCTACACCGAGCAGGGCGTTGTCGTAGACCTCGGCGAAAAAACCGAGGGCCTGATTCCGGCGCAGGAATTTACGGACACGGAAATTCCCCGCCCCGATCCCAACGCCACGATCGAAGTCCAACGCACCGGCGAACGCAAGGAAGGCTACGTCATCGTTTCCTACCAGCGCGTGCTGCGCCGCCGCATGTGGGAGAAGCTTGAGGCCGCGTTCAAGAATAAGGAAACCGTCAACGGGAAAGTTGTGGACCGCATCAAGGGCGGCGTGGTCGTGGACGTCGGCGTTCGCGCCTTTCTTCCCGGATCCCAATATGATTTGCGTCCCACGCAGAATCTTGACGCGCTCCTCGGCCAGGAAGTCCAGGTGCGCATCACCAAGCTGAATCGCCGCCGCGGCAACGTCGTGGTCAGCCGGCGCGCGATCCTTGAGGAAGAGCTCCATGCCAAGCGCGCTGGGCTCATGGAAAAGTTGAGCGAAGGCCAGGTGATCCACGGCACTGTGAAAAACGTCACGGAGTACGGCGCCTTTGTGGACCTTGGCGGTATTGACGGCCTTCTGCATCTCACGGATCTGAGCTGGGGCCGCATCAAGCACCCTTCCGACGTCGTCAAGCCGGAGCAGGAGCTCGATGTCATTATTTTGAAATTCGACAAGGAAAAGCAGCGCGTTTCCCTCGGCCTCAAGCAGCTCATGAAGGATCCCTGGATTGACGCCGCCGAGAAATATCCCGCGGGCGGCAAGTATCAGGGCAAAGTCGTCGGCGTAGTGGACTACGGCGTCTTCGTCGAGCTCGAACAGGGCATCGAAGGCCTTGTACACGTCACCGAACTTTCCTGGTCCAAGAAAACGCAGCATCCTTCGAAACTGGTGAAAGTCGGCGACGTCGTGGACGTCGTCGTTCTGGACATCAAGCCGAGCGATCGCCGCGTCTCCCTGGGCATGAAGCAGGCACAGCCTGATCCCTGGCTCCTCACCGCGGAGAAATATCCCATCGGCACCGTCTTAACGGGAAAAGTACGAAACATCGTCGAGTTCGGCGCGTTTATCGAGATTGAGGACGGCTTCGATGGCCTGGTTCACGTCAGCGATGTCAGTTGGACCGGTCGCGTGAAGAATCCCCACGAAGTCTTCAAGAAGGGCGAGCCCGTCACCGCCAAAGTGCTGAAGATTGATCCGGAAAATCGCCGCGTGTCGCTGGGCATGAAGCAGGTCAACGATATCTGGGGCGACTGGTTCAAGCAGCATAAGGTCGGACAGATCGTGAAGGGCAAGGTTTCGCGCCTCGCCACCTTCGGCGCTTTCGTCGAGCTTGGCGACAACATCGAGGGCCTCTGCCACAACACGGAGATTCTCGAGCGCCGCGGCCGCGATGACGGCAGCTTCGCCCGCACGACCACCGGCCCGCTCAAGAATATCGGTCCTCTCGAAGCCGGCAAGGAGTACGATTTCAAGATCGTCAAGATCAGCCAGGAGTCGCGCCGCATCGGCTTGAGCTTTAAAGCGGCCGTCAAGCAGCAGGAGCGCAAGGAGATCGAGCAGTATCACAAGACTTCGCGTTCCTCCTCGACGGCTACGATCGGAGATGCGATCCAGTCGAAATTATCGTCTTCGCGCTGAACGGTTTTCACGGTTCTTGGAGCTGGTTTAGTAAATGGGCCTGTTCGCCCGGCGGGACCGGCCTGAAAATTTCGTTTTACCTCAGGGCCAATTTAGTGATAGGAAGAGGGGCAACCAAGCGGGTGGAAAGCCTTTAAGACGTTCCGCGTCATCAGGTTGTGGGACGCGAACGCCCCCGCAACCAGGTGTTTGTGGGAATGGTTTTTCAGGTACTCGCTCCACCGCGTGAAGAGGCATGCGCACGATGACCAATCAACCGACATTGACCAAAGCCGATTTGATCGAAGAAGTTCTCAAGGTCACCGAGCTTCCCCGCAAGGAATCGGAAATCATCGTCGAAACGGTTTTTGAGAGCATCATCGAGGCTCTGCAGAAGGGCGACAAGATCGAAATTCGCGGCTTCGGCAGCTTTCGCACGCGCCAGCGCCGTGGCCGCGTCGGACGCAATCCCAAGACCGGCGCCAAAGTCACCGTCCCGCCCAAGAAGATTCCCTTCTTTAAACCCAGCAAGGAACTCAAGGATTTTGTGAATAGCGCCGAAGCCGCCGCCATGACCGCGGCTGCCGAAGCTGCTGCTTCCGCCTCCGCTGAAGCCGCCAAATCCTGACCGGATCTCCAAATCTGCGCTATCCTGTCCGCGCGCATTTTGTTCCAAGGCGCTTCACTCGATGGACTATCTTTGGACTCCCTGGCGCTATCAATACATGGCCCAAGCCGCTTCCGGAAGCTTGCCCTCTTGCATCTTCTGCGATGCCGTTGACCGCAACAACGATTCCGAAACGTTCATCGTCCTCCGCGCCGCGAAGTCCTTCATTATTCTCAACCGCTTTCCCTACACCTCTGGCCACGTCATGGTCGTTCCCTACGCGCATGTTGCCGAGCTCGGCCTTTGCGACGCCGAAACTCTCTCCGAAATCATGCGCTTGGCGCAGAAAGTCGAAGTCGCCTTCCGGCAGCTCTACAAGCCTGACGGCATGAACCTGGGCATGAATCTCGGCCGCGCTGCCGGCGCTGGCGTTGCCGGTCATCTTCATCTTCATGCTCTGCCCCGCTGGATCGGCGATACCAACTTCATGACTGTCACCGCCGAAACGCGCGTCCACCCCGAGGAGCTCTCCACCACCTACACCCGTCTCCGCTCCGCCCTCGCCTGAAATCTTCTGGAGTTTCGCTGGAACGGCGGTCAGTCGCTTGTCGCGTAACTCTCTTGGGTCATCGTCTTGCGCCGGCTTCGGCTCAGCCAGGTTTGCAGGGAATCCATGTACGTGTAAAAAACCGGCGTCAGATACAGCGTCACGATCTGCGCAAAGATCAGCCCGCCAACCACGCTCATTCCTAGCGGCCGCCGCGAATTCGCTCCAACACCCGTGCCGAACGCAACGGGCACGGTCCCCATGATCGCCGCCATCGTGGTCATCATGATCGGCCGGAAGCGGATCAGGCAGCCCTGCACGGCCGCTTCTGCGGGAGTCGTTCCTCCCGCATGTTCCAGTTCGATCGCGAAATCTACCATCATGATCGCGTTTTTCTTGACGATCCCGATCAGCATGATGATTCCCACGAATCCAAACAAATCGAGCTGCATGTGAAAGATCATCAGCGTCGCCAGCGCCCCGAACGCCGCCGCCGGCAATCCGGAAAGAATCGTGATCGGATGAATGAAGCTCTCGTACAGAATTCCCAGCACGATGTAGATCACCAGAATCGCCATCGCCAGCAGCAGTCCCAGCCCCGAGAGAGATTGCTGAAACGCTTGTGCCGTCCCCTGGAAATTCCCGTTGATCGTCAGCGGCAAGGTGTCCGCCGCCAGCTTCTGAATCTCGCTCACTGCCTCGCCAAGGGAGACTCCCGGCGCCAGGTCGAACGAGACCGTTACTGACGGCAGCTGCCCCAAGTGATTCACCGTCAGCGGCCCCAGGCTCGTCTTCATGCTGGAAACCGCATTCAGCGGCACCAGTGGTCCGTTGGTCGAACGAATATAGAGATAGGAAAGCATCTGCGGGTCTTCCTGGTATTGCGGCTCGAGTTCCATGATCACCCAGTATTCGTTGGTCGGCGCGTAGATCGTCGAAATCCATCGCTGGCCGTAAGCCGTGTACAGCGCGTTTTCGATTTGCTGGGGGGTTACGCCGAGCGCCAGCGCTTTGTCCCGGTCAATGTTCAGGTCCGCCTGCGGACTCTTGATCTGCAAATCCGTCGTCACATCAATGAGTCCCGGCAGTTCCTTCATCTTGTCGTCCATGATTTGCGCGTACTTGTAAAGCTGATCGGTATCCGGACTCACCAGAGTGTATTGATACAAGCTCTTCGTCAGCTGGCCACCGATTCGAATCGAGGGCGGATTCTGCAGGTACACGCGCAGGCCAGGGATGGCATTGAATTTCGGTTCCATCTCTCGCATGATGTCCGAAATCGTCATGTGGTGTTCGAACAGCGGGCGTATGGCGTGCACCAGGGCGCCCGCGACCGCCGTCTTTCCGTATTTCTCATTCAGCCTGTCGTACGTCGCATTCTTCGTCCACGGCCGTTCCGATCGGTCATGCAAATGGTCGTAGAATCGCCCGATATTCAGCCCCGACGTCCCGGAAGCCTGGATGCTCGAAAAAAATTCCAGCGTATTCGGATCGGCCAGCACCAGCTTGTTCAAGGCCTCCTGGTGCGCCTTCATGGAGTCGAACGATATGCCTTGAATCGCTTCGTCGAACCCGACCACTTCGTTGATGTCCTCTTCCGGCAGGAATCCTTTCGGAATTACCCAGAACTGCCATGCCGTCCCCACCAGCAGCAAAACGCCCGCCACCATCACCGTCACGCGGTGCCGCATCGCCCAGTGCAGCGTTACTTCATATCCGCGCAGCATTTTGTCGAACATCCGCTCCAGCGCGTTGTACATTCGCCCGTGCTGTACGCCGATGTGCGGCCTCAGGAACCGGCTGCACAGCATCGGCGTCAGCGTCAGCGACACCACGCCGGAAACCAGAATCGCGGAAATAATCACCACCGCGAATTCATGCAGCAGCCGCCCCAGGATCCCAGCCATGAAAAACACCGGCAGGAACACCGCCGCCAGCGAGAGCGTCATGGAAACGATCGTGAATCCGATCTCGCGCGAGCCGTGCAGCGCGGCCTCCAGCACTCCTTCGCCGTGCTCCATGTGCCGCACGATGTTCTCCAGCATCACGATCGCGTCGTCCACCACGAATCCCACCGACAACGTCAGCGCCAGCAACGAAATGTTGTCCACCGTGAAATCGAGTAGGTACATCACCGCAAACGTTCCCAGAATGGACATCGGCAATGCCAGGCTGGGGATCAGCGTCGCTGATGCGTTCCGCAAAAAAAGAAAAATCACCAAAACCACCAGGAAAATCGCCAGCAGCAGGCTGAACTTCACGTCGCTGACCGATTGTTGAATCGTCACCGATCGGTCGTACTCGATCGCCAGATTCATCGAAGGGGGCATGATTGCCCGGAAGCTCGGCAACAGCTTCTTGATGGCGTCAACGATTTCGATGGTGTTCGTCCCCGGTTGCCGCTGCACCGCCAGGATTACTCCCGGAACGCCGTTGATCCAGTTCGCCAGTTTCGTGTCTTGAATGCTGTCATAGACGTGCCCAAGCTCGTCCAGCCGCACCGGCGCGCCATTCCGGTAAGCGACGATCAGCTGCCGGTAGGGCACCGCGCTCATCATTTGACCGTTGGCCTGCACGCGGAACGCTCGGTGCGCCCCATAGAGCGTGCCGGTCGGCAGGTTGACGTTCGCGTTTTGCACCGCTTGTTCCGCTTCGTCAATCCCGATCTGCCGGCTCGCTAATGCTTTGGGATCCAGCTGAATGCGTACCGCGTACGGCGTTGATCCGTAAACGGATACCTGCGCCACCCCGGTAACCATCGAGATCTGCTGCCCCAGCAGCGTCTCCGCATACTGGTCCACTTGAGAAAGCGGCAGCGTTGGCGACGTCGCCGCCAAAAAGAGAACCGGCGAATCGGCCGGATTCACTTTGCGGAATGTCGGCGGCGTCGGCATGTTGGGCGGCAGTTGGTTCGCCGCGGCCGTAATCGCCGCCTGAACGTCCTGTGCCGCTCCATCAATATTCCGGCTCAAATTGAACTGCAACGTGATCTGCGTCGTTCCCAGCGCGCTCGTGGACGTCATCGAGTCCAGACCAGCAATTGTGGTGAATTGCTTCTCGAGCGGTGTGGCAATCGATGAAGCCATGGTCTCCGGGCTCGCTCCGGACAAGTTCGCGGAAACCGTAATCGTCGGAAAATCCACGTTGGGCAGATCGCTCACCGCTAGGTCGCGATACGCCACAATCCCGAAGATCAGCACCGCCGCCATGACCAGGCAGGTCATCACAGGACGTTTGATGAAATTTTCCGCGATTTGCATGCCGTTTCGCGCTTCCTAGAGGCTCGTCCTCAACCTTACCTTGGTTCCCGCCATTAGCCGCAATTGTCCATCCGTCACCACCGTCTCTCCGGGTTTTACTCCTTCGGCGATCACGGATTCTCCGTTCTCCGTGCGCGCCACCTTCACGGTTCGCAGATCCACTGTCATGTCCGGCTTGATCACGAACAGGTAGTCCCCGTTCTGTCCGCTCATCACCGCCTGCGACGGCACAACGACCGCGTTTTCCTCTTCCGCGAGCCGTAGCACCACGTTCACAAACTC
Source organism: Terriglobales bacterium (assembly GCA_035518615.1). Classification (GTDB taxonomy): domain Bacteria; phylum Acidobacteriota; class Terriglobia; order Acidiferrales; family UBA7541; genus Acidiferrum. The sequence continues at coordinate 20,635 of DATIXL010000078.1, forward strand.
CCCGGGCCACACCTTCCGGTCGCTGTTCGCGAAAGTCCCCTTCAGCAGAATCGTCCCGGTGGAGGCATCCACGGTATTGTTCACGAACGTCAGCACTCCCGTTTCCGCGGCTGTATTGTCCGAAGCCGTGGCATGCACCTGCAATCTCTCGTGCGCCATGTACGATTTGATTTGATCCAGGTACTGCTGCGGCACGGAAAAGTCCACGTAGATTGGCGAAATCCGGTTGATCACCACCAGAACCGGCAAGTCATTCGCCTTCACCACCGTTCCGGGATAAACCAGCTGGCTTCCCGTTCGCCCGTCAATCGGCGCATAAATCGAGCAGTAGGAAACATTCAGCTTGGCGGTCCTCACGGCTGCTTCGTCCGCCTGTACCGCCGCTTTGTCGGCCTCCGCGGTCGCGAGTTCTTCATCCATCTGCTCTTTCGGCACCACGCCCGATTGAAACAATTTCTCGTACCGTTCCGCCTGCACGCTTGCCAGCTCCGCATTTGCACGGTCCTTCGCCAGATTCGCTTCGGCCACTTCCAGCGCCGCGGCAAACGGCCGGTCGTCCAGGCTCACCAGCAAATCGCCCTTCTTCACGTATTGTCCTTGTACGTAATGCACCGCGCTCACAATCCCCGCCACTTGCGATTCAATGGACACCGTCGAATACGCCTCGCCGGTCCCGATTTCGTGCAATTCGATCGGCATCGCTTTTGTCTCCGCCTTCGCCGCCATCACCGGCACCACCGGCACTTCAGGAGGCGGCGCGGCATTTTCCGTGCAACCCGCCAGCGCCATCAAGGCGAAGACAATCCCTGCTCCCGTAACGTTTCGGTTCATGTTTCTCCGGATCCCTATGAGTTCTTCATGAATTCATTTTTGCTGCGGGTCGTCTGCCTGCTGTTTTCCCTGCCTGGCTTCGGCCATTGCGAAAGCGCTTTTGTTCTTCAGTTGTGGGACGTGCCGAAGCCCTCCGCCGTTGCAGCCTTCATCCCTCCCGCTCCCTCGCGGCACGAACCTTCGTGGGCTTCGAACGAGACCAGATTTTAAGATAGGAACCCCTCTAAGTTCTCCATAAATATGCGTTTCCCTTCGTTACCGCCTCGGCGGCCGTCTCCCCTCTCGTTTCTCCAGGCCGGCGCTCTTGCCCTCTGCGATCACCGATCTTAATTCCCTGTAAGATGGATCCCTCATCCGCGTACGATCTACGGAATAAATCGCGGGATTCTGTTTGTGACTCTTCTCGCTTGTCATTGAGGGCGCCGGTGAATTTTCGAGCCACGGAATTCGAATTCCGCTTCCGCTTCTGGTTCATCGCGGCTATCTTCTGGCTGGGTTTCTCGCTTTACGGCGTGGACCACACGAATTTCTCCGTGGCTCTCAGCCAGCTCATTCTCCGCAGTCCGGACCGCAACTCGCCCGCCTTCGGCCATTGCATCACGATCCTCTTCGCCCTCGGAACGCTCAGCGTCGCTCTGGGCGCGCTCCTTCGCTCCTGGGGAGTCGCCTACTTGCACAGTTCCGTCGTATTCGATCCCGCGCTGCACAGGGAACAGTTGGTCGCCGACGGGCCTTTTCGCTATGTCCGCAACCCGCTTTATCTTGGAAATCTCTTTCTCGTGCTCGGCGTCGGCCTGCTCGCCAGCCGCCTCGGCTTCTTCGTCCTGCTCTTTGGCATGCTCCTCTTTGTCTATCGCCTCATTTTTCGCGAGGAAGCTGCTTTGCTCCAAACTCAGGGAGAAAGCTACGCTCGCTATCTTGCCGCCGTGCCGCGCCTCATCCCCTCTCTGCGTCCTCGCCTTCCCTCCCGTGGAGCAAAGCCCAACTGGCTCGATGGGTTCACCGGCGAATCGTTCATGTGGGGTGGCGCCGCGGCCCTTGCCGTCTTCACCGCCACCCATAACATCCGCTTTTTCTGGATCGTCTTCGGCGCCGGCTTTGCCATCTATTTCTTCCAGCAATTCCTCCGCCGCCGCTCCCGCCCCGTTTAACCCACCCGTCCGCCCAACGCAACATTCGCGGGTGCCATATTTCCTATCGGGTTGCTGATCAACCATCCCGGTATTTGCCCTCGATCTCCAACTTAAATACGCTATATTTATATTGACATTCAGTAACTATTCGTGCTATAATGATTTGTGGAAATTGGCTCCCATTCCTCCGGCAAAGCCCTCTTGCGAATTCCTTCTGTGCCACTGTTCTTTCTTCCGTTTTCTTTCCGCCCGTCGCTAAGTCCTTGCCTTGCCGCACATACAAAAATCGCGCTCATAACTCCTTTCCCTGCCACACTTACAAAAACAAAGGACTTGCAACTCCTTTGTTTGCCACACATCCGGAAAATAAGGGTGTGCCCCGGAAATCGGTTAACTAGAATCCACGCCAGCGCTGCGTCACCCTTCCGCGCTACAATTCCCCTCCTGACGGAGCCCCATCGTGAATCTTGAACTCACGGAGGAGCAGGCCCTCCTCCAGAAAAGCGTCCGCGAATTCGCCGAAGCCGAAGTAAAGCCACTGGCGCGCAAAAACGACGAAACAGGCCACTTCCCTCTTGGCCTCTTCAAGAAGGCAGCGGAACTTGGCCTCACCGGCGTGGCGCTGCCCGAGTCCGAAGGCGGTGCCGGTTTCGATCACGTCGCCTACACCATCGTCATCGAGGAAATTTCCCGCTGCTGTGCTTCCACCGGCGTGATCCTTTCCGTCCAGAATTCTCTCTATTGCGATCCCATTCATCGCTATGGCACCGAAGTGCAAAAGAAGAAGTTCCTTCTGCCCTTCGCCCGAGGTGAAAAAATCGGCTGCTACGCCCTCACCGAACCGCAAGCCGGCTCGAACGCCGCCGCGCTGCAAACCAAAGCCGTGAAGAAGGGCGACGCCTACGTCGTCAACGGAACCAAGGCCTGGATCACCAACGGCGGCGCTGCCGATGCCGCCGTCGTGTACGTGACTACCGATCCCGCCAAAGGCGAAAAGGGCATCACCGCGCTGGTGGTCGAAAAGGGCACGCCCGGTTTCAAAGTCGGCAAGGAAGAAAAGAAGCTCGGCATCCACGCCACCGCCTGCTGCGAATTGGTTTTCACCGATTGTGAAGTTCCTGTTGCCAATCGCATCGGCAGCGATGGCGAAGGCTACAAAGTCGCGCTTTCCACGCTCGATGGCGGACGCATCGGCATCGGAGCGCAGGCGGTCGGCGTCGCGCAGGGTGCGTTTGAAGCCGCGCTCGCTTATTCGCAGGAACGCCAGGCCTTTGGCCATCCCATTTCGCAATTCCAGGCGCTGCAATTCATGCTTGCGGACATGGCCACGGAAATTGACGCTTCGCGCCTGCTCATCCGCAAAGCCGCCTGGAAGCAGGACACCGGAGCGCGCTTCAGCATGGACGCAGCCATCGCCAAACTTTTTGCCAGCGAGATGGCCACCCGCGTCGCCCACAAAGCCATCCAGATCCACGGCGGCAACGGCTACAGCAGCGAATATCCCGTCGAGCGCGCCTATCGCGATGCGCGCATCACGGAAATCTACGAAGGCACCAGCGAAATCCAGCGCCTGGTCATCTCCTCTTGGGTACTGCGCTCCTGACGCGCGCGGAGTATTCTGATTCCGTGCTGGAACTCGATTGCGGCCTGGAATTCGACCCTTCGCGCGACGAAGAATTTTTCGCCGCGTTGCCGCCACTCAAAGCCGTCTGCCTCATCGAGCCTCGCGAATCGGCCGCCATTCCTTACTTCATCCGCACGGCGGATTTGCGACGCCGCCTGCAGCGGCTTCTCGGCCCGCCCGATCCGGCAAGCAAGCGCCTCAATCTCCGTTCCTTCGCGCGCGGCGTCCGTTTTCGCCTCACCTCCTCCGCGTTCGAGCAATCCCTCTCCTACTTCGTCCACGCTCGGCGCCTCTTCCCCGATCGCTACCGCAAGCTCCTCCGTATCCGCCCGCCCGCTGTGCTGAAGATCAACCTCCGCAACGCCTATCCCCGCTGTTATGCCACGCGCCGCATTCCTGTGGATGGCTCGGGCATCCCCGCCGGCGGCGCTTACTATGGCCCTTTCCCCTCCCGCAAAGCCGCCGACGCCTTTGCGGGGAGTGTGCTCGATTTTTTCAAGGTGCGCCGCTGCCAGATCAAAATCCGGCGCGATCCGGAATTCCCCGGCTGCATCTATTCCGAGATGAAAATGTGCCTCGCGCCGTGCTTTGCGGGCTGCACGAAAGAAGAATACGACGCGGAAGTAGAGCGCCTGGTGAAGTTCGTCGAAACGCGGGGCGACTCGCTGCGCGAAAGTTTCGAGCAAGAGCGCGAACGCGCGAGCGAGGAACTCGACTTTGAAAGAGCGAGCGCCATCCACAAGAAGCTGGAAAAACTGGACGAAGTTTTGCGCGGGCGCCCGGAATTGATTCGCCGCATTCAGGATATAAACGCAGTGATTTTACAGCGCGGCGCCGCGGAACAAACGATAGACGCCTACGCGATTCGCGGCGCACGAATTTGCGCGCCGCTCTCGCTGGATTTCGCCCAGCTTGCCAGCCAGCCGCGCTCGGCGGAACATCTGTTGCGCGGATCTCTCGAATCTTCGCAACCTGTTTCCATTCCGGGTGATCTCGAAGAGCATTTGTGGCTAGCGGCGCGCTGGTTTTACAGCAACCCGCGCGAAGGAGAAATCTTCTTTCGCGAAAAGGATTGGCCGTACCGCAGAATCCTGCGCGCCTGCGCGCGTTTGCTGCAGCCGTCGGGAGCTTCCGAGGCAGAATCCGCTCAAAAGCCCCCATCGGAATCGGCAAATTGACCGGCGATCTTTTGCTGCAAAGGATACGGAGCGAACTATTTCGATGGTGATTTTTGCAATCGGGCGAGGCCCGCGAGCGCAATCGGATTGTTCGCTTGTTTTTGCAGGGCGATTTTGTATTCTTTCTCGGCTCGGGCGGCGTCTCCGCGCTTTTCGTAGATTTGCCCGAGCCCCACGTGCGACTCCGAATCGTACGGATTCGCGTCGAGAGCCGAAAGGTACGCGTGCTCCGCGTTCTCGGTTTGCCCGATGCGCAAATAAAGATCTCCCAGATCGTCCCACGAAATGGGATCGTTCATTTGCGACGCGCTCACGTACAGCTGCTTCACCGCTTCGGGCAGACGGCCTTCTTGGATATACAAGTGCCCGAGTTCCGCATACGCTGAGGTTTCGTAGGGCGAAAGTTCCTCGGCGCGCAGGAGTTCCTTCTCCGCTTCCTCAAGCCTGCCCTGCTTTTCCCGCAGGATCCCCAGCCAATAGTGGGGTCCGCTGGCGGTCGCGGACATCTCGGCCGCTTCCTGAAGGTATTTTTCAGCAGTGTCCCAATTGTGGTTGAAAATCGCGGCCATCCCCAAATTGACCAGCGGAGGATAGAATCCCGGGGCGTCCTCGTGGGCGCGCTGCCATTCCTGCACGGCCCGCGGTTGTTGTCCATCGCCCCAGTAGTAGCCGGCGAGATTTACGCGGATATATACGGCACGGGGATCCTGCTGGAGAGTGCGTTCGTACAGAGTTTGGTTATCGTGCCAGTCGCGATTCCGCGTGTAGATTCGAACGAAAGCCAAAACGGCGAGAATGGCGGCGGCGCCCACAAAAACGGGGCGCAAGAAAGCGCGGTGCGAGATTCTTTTGCGCCAAAGCGCGAGAAGACAAACCGCGGCAATCCAGGCAAAACCGAGTGAAGGCAGAAAAAGGTAGCGTTCAGCGAAAGCGGCCGCGGCAAGCCAACGAACATTTAGCGCGAGACCCAAAAACGCGAGATACCAGACCACGCCGAAGGAAACGACTGGTTGCGAGCGAAGAAAAATCAGCCAGACGGCGAGGAACAGGATGAAAGCGGCAATTCCAGCGAGAACCGCAGGTTCCCAGATATGCTCAGACCTGGTGAAGACATAGAAAGCCTGGAGCTTGACGGGCCAGAAAAGTTTGTAGAGATAGTGGCCAAAAAGCTGGAACCCGCAAAGGATGGTTTGTCGAATTCCCAAATTGTGACGCAGCGACAAGGCCCCAATTGCGCCGAACACGATGTGGCGATAGACGAAGTAAAGCCCGAGGACGATCCAGAGCGGAGAGTAACGTCCCACCTTGGCCAGAAACGCCGTTCGAGCGCGGTCCTCGCGGTAAAAATGTTCAAAGACCAATGCGACGGGAGGAAGAACAACCGCAATTTCCTTTGAAAGAAGCGCCAGCGCAAACGAGCCAACAACCGCCAGATGGCGCAGCCAGAGCCGTGCGCGAGGCTGGTCCAGAGCAAGATAGCACCAGAAAGCCAAGAGTACGAAGAAGCCGACTTCCAGATCGGTGATGTCCGAAACCCAGGCGACGACCTCCGAGTGCACGGGGTGAAGGGCAAAAATCACGCTGGTGATCAAAGAGAGAGGACGATTTTCCGTCCAGCGTTGCGTCACGGCAAAAACAAGACATACGATCCAACCCGCAAGCAAGATGCTGAAAATGTGATAGCCGACGGCGACGGAGCCATAGATCTCGTGAAGGCCCAGAAAGGTAAGATTCATCAACGGGCGAAAATAGGCCACGGTTGGCGCAGCCGTTTTGAACGTCCACACAGAAGTCATAAAGATTTGCTTCAGATGGTGGGTATTTATAATGAAGGGGTTGTTCAGGACCTGATCCAAATCGTCGTAGACAAGGCCGTTCCGGAGCGTGTTCAGATAGGGAAAGCAACCGAGCAGGAAGAGGACAAGATATGTTACGTCTTTGCGCTCGAGCGCGGAGACCGCTTGCGGCTCTTTCCCCGACGGAAGCGGCGCCACCGGAGGAGGAGCAGAGAGCAAAGCTTGTTCCTGGCTCATGCAATTAGAATAGAGCATATTGATGGGAAGGCGCCGCACGCAGGCGCGCAGTTTTTTTCAAAGCGCCAATGTCACTTAGGAATGGCAGGGCAAAACGGACTGCCTGCTACGCTTCAGCGCTTTTTGAAAAGAAAGCTCCTCGGAATCGGTTGTATCCGGAGCAATGAAGTCAAAATTTGAAGGAGAGCAGCAGAAACATGGATGGCAAAGCGACAGAAGAAAGTACGGCAAAATACGCCGAGCGGTGGAGTGGAGAGGCCAAGCCGGGCCATTTTCGCGAAGCGCAAGGGATCGTGCTTTCGTCCATCGGCATCGGCACGTATTTGGGAAAGCCGGATGCGGCGACGGATGCGGCCTACACGAAGGCTGTCGTGGCCGCGGTGGAGAGCGGTATCAATGTCATCGATACCGCCATCAACTACCGCTTTCAGAGAAGCGAGCGCAGTATTGCCGCGGCGCTCCAACAACTTGTCATGCGGGGATATTCGCGCGGAGAAATCGTGGTCTGCACCAAAGGCGGATACCTGACTCCGGATGGCGCCATGCCCGGAGATCCGAACGAATATTTTTTCCGCGAGTATATTCAGCCGGGAATTTTCAGCGCCAAGGACATCGCCGCGGGAAGCCATTGCATGACACCGCGCTACCTGGAAAATCAGCTCGAGCGGAGCCTGAAGAATCTCGGCGTCGCCTGCGTGGATGTCTATTATCTGCACAATCCGGAGACGCAACTGAGCGAGATTCCGAAACCGGAGTTTTTGAAGCGCGTGCGCGAAGCGTTCGTTTTTCTGGAATCAGCTGCGGCGGCGGGAAAACTGCAGTTCTATGGAATGGCGACCTGGACCGGCTTTCGGCAGGAAAAGACCGAGCGCGAAGCGATGCAACTCAGCGAACTTTGCCAGATTGCAAGGGAGATTGCGGGAGAAAAGCACCGGTTCCGCTTCGTGCAGCTCCCCTTCAATCTGGGCATGACCGAAGCGTTGACCCTGGGCAATCAGCATCTGGATGGGAAGCAGCGAACAATTATGGAAGCGGCTCACGAGCTGAACATTACGCTGGTGACCAGCGCGGCGCTGATGCAGGGCCAGGTGACACGGAATTTGCCGTCGTTTGTGGCCGCGGCGCTCGGGCTGAATGACGACGCGGAACGTGCACTGCAGTTTGCGCGGTCCGCGCCGGGGATCACCACGGCGCTCGTCGGAATGTCGAGCGTCGAGCACGTAAAAGCAAATGCCCGGCTGGTCGGCGTTCCTCCCGCGACCATCGAGGAGTTCAGCAAGCTTTTCACCCGAGGAGAATCCGCGGGCTAATGTTCATGCAAGAGGCCTTCAGATATGTTGGGGAGTTTGGCCCTTCATCCAGGCGGTGATCGCGGCGCCGAGCTCATCCAGCTTTCCCGCGAAAAAGTGATTCACGCCTTGCACAACGACAAGTTCGTTCTGCCCCGGCAAGGAGCGCACCAACTCGCGAAGCCTCGCGACGTCGCCGAACTCGTCGTTCGATCCCTGGACAAAGAGCTTGGGCTTGGAACACGAATGCAGGTAGGAGAAGCCGGAGTCGTTCACTGGCGCGCCGATTCCAATAAGCGAGGCGACGCGAGCATCCTCGCATCCCACGCGAAGTCCCACCCAGCAGCCAAAACTGAAGCCGGCCAACACCAATTGCGCGCCAGGAAATTCCGCGGCGAGAAAATCGAGAGCGGCGCGCACATCCTCCCTTTCGCCGACGCCCCGATCGTGCATTCCCGCGCTGAGGCCCGCGCCGCGAAAATTGAAGCGCAGGACCGGCAGTCCCAAGGCGTCGAGCGCTTTCGCAGCCTGATAAACGACTTTGTTGTGCAGCGTGCCGCCAAAGAGAGGATGGGGATGGCAGACCAAAGCGGCGAGCAGCGGCTGTTTTCCAAGGCGAGGAGTCCAGAGAACAGCCTCAAGTTGTCCCGCAGAGCCGGGTAGAAAGAGATTCCGCGACTCGTGAATCGGGGTCATGTTGAAATCTGCGCAGGAGGAGTTTAGCGGATGGAAGCCAAAAACGGGAGGAAGGCGGGAGCACAGTGGGAGCACCTCTGGTTGTAATTCCGAGCGAGCAACAACCCAGAGGGGTCGCAGGCTGTCTTGTTCTCCACGAAGCAGCAATGCGGTCAGGTGGAGACTTTCCTTGCGGTGACGGAGAGCGAGCTGCTTCCCGGGATGCGTTCCACCTGAACAACACGAGCTGCGTGCTCGCCTCCGCCGTCCCACGGGACGGAATCCCGGGACGGAAAAGTCACGAGGAGCGCCTCGCCCGTGGAATATTCCCGGTGGCTTATGAAGCGGAGACCTTCGAGCGAAACATCAGTGCTCATCGCTTCTTCAAACCAGGGAATATTCTGCTGGCGCACTTGAATGGGAATCGCAAGGGAGCGCCAACACTCCTCCGGCGCAGTCGAAGGTTGCTTCGGAGCGCTCTTGCCGATGGATCCATGCAATGAACTCTCAAAATGAACGGCGACTTCCACGACCTGCTGGCCGCCTTCGCGATGATCCTCACAGCGCAGCACGCGCGCGAGCAGCTCGGGCTGCGCATCGGGAACGGCAGGATCGAAGGGGAATGTAACCCAGAGCGGCAAGCCAATCGGATGCTCTTCGTGACAGGCCAGAAGCAAGCCGCCGCGCGAGGCGTTGCGCGTCTCGCACTGCTCGGTTTGCTGACCAAGAGGCGCGACCCAGCGGAGCCTTACAGGAAGGCGGAGACGCACCCGGGTGTGCTGGCGGCGCTGCACGGCAGCTGAACTTCCGCAGGAATGGCCGGGTACCACGTACTATAGGCTTCCTATGACGAAGGGCGCAAGACGTCGTACTAGACCTAAAATTACGGAGTTTCGGATTGCAGATTGATAGTGCCAATGATAGCGTTTGGCAGATTTTGGCACGTCCTCCGGAGGTTGGATGGGAGACGGCTCGGAAAGGCGCGAGGCGCGGCGCTTCAACATGACATTGCCGATGCGCGTGCTTCCGCGCGAAGAGCACGGCACGGAACTGCTCACGCACACGCGCGACGTCAGCTACCGGGGACTTTATTTTCTGACGGAATCGAATTTCGAAGTGGGCAGTGCAATCGAATTTGTGATCACCCTGCCGGAACAAGTAACACGTTCGAACGACGTGAATATCCGCTGCCAGGGGCAAATCGTGCGGGTCGAGTCCACGGCGAACGGAAAAAGGGGCATCGCCGCAAAAATCGAGCGGTACGAGTTTCTGACCGCTGCAGCCTGACGATCACTTCTGCCTCACACGGGCAGAGTTCCCTCCAGCTATTACCCCGCGTACAATCGGATTCAAGTGAACTCCGCGGAAAGGGACATTCATGTACCACTACGACGCTCTTACGGCCCTGGAAGAATTGAAGGAGGAAGCCCTGCTTCCACATCCTGTGAAGCTGCGCGACATGATTCTGCGCACGCAACTGGTCCCCAAGGAAGCGCAGGCGCTGAACCAGGAATTTCA
>DATIXL010000079.1:0-37073 GCA_035518615.1 Terriglobales bacterium
AGCGTGAACTTGCCATGGTAGCGATTCCCTCTCGCCACAAATCGCTGGTGCTGCTCGCCGCCGTAGTTCTGGCACAGGTGCTGGCGCTGGCGGTGCAGATCAAAGCCACCGACACCCAGGGTGACAAACAAAGCCTGATTCGCGGCTGGACGGTGGGAGCGGTGTCACCGTTCGAACGCGCGGGCGCATGGGGCGTGGACAAAATTCGGGGAACCTGGCGGCATTACTTTGCACTGAGCGCAACGGCGAGGGAGAACGACAAGCTTCGCCAGGAAAACAACGACCTGAAATTGCAATTGAATGAGCTGCAAAACAAAGCGGAAGAGGCCGGGAGGCTGGCGGCGCTTCTGCATTTCCGGGATGAACACCAGAGCACAAAAATGATTCCCGCGCGGGTGATCGGAACGAGCGCGGACACCAGCAGCGAGGTGATCTACGTGGACCGCGGCGCGCGGGACGGCCTCAAACGAAACATGGGCGTGATCACGCCCGATGGCGTGGTGGGTAAAGTGATCGAAGTGTACGGCGACACGGCACAGGTGCTGTTGCTGACGGACAAAGACAGCGGCGTTGGCGCGATGCTGGCGGACACCCGAATTCAGAGTCCGGTGGGAGGAATGGGCGAACCGCTTCTGAACATGAAGTACGTGGCCGGGGATGACGAAGTGAAGATCGGCGAAAACGTGGTGACCAGCGGCATGGACCGGATTTTTCCGAAGGACCTTCCCGTGGGAACGGTGGTGAGCGTAAAACCGGGAATGCCGTTCAAACAAATTCGCGTGAGCCCCGCGGCGAAGCTTGAGCGGCTGGAGGAAGTGTTGATTCTTCCGACGCTCGAGCCGCTGCAGATGAAGGTTGAAGCGGACGCCAGTGCGGAGCAGCCTGCGACGGAGTCAGCGGCTGAGAACACATCGGCGAAGGAGCGGACCGAAAAGCCGATTGAGAAGCCGATTGGGGAACGGACCAAGAGCAAGCCGGTGAAGGAAGCTCCGGCAAAAACTCCGGAAAAAACTCCAGAGAAAGCCAACCCCACGCCGCCGCAAACGGAACCTCCCCAATGAATGTGAACGACGCATTCGACATCCGCAGCGCGGAAACGCACATCGAGGTGTACAAGTTCCGCGGCGGAAGCATCGTGATCGCCACGGCGATTGCGCTGATTTTGCAGGCGCTCCTGCCGGTGTATTTGCCGCGGACGGCGATGATGGATTTTCCGCTGCTGATCACGGTGTACTTTGGCCTGAGCCGGAGGAATCCTTCCACAGGGCTGCTGCTGGGAACGGTGATCGGGCTGCTGCAGGACAGCTTGAGCAAAGCGCCACTGGGGCTCTACGGAATCGCGAAAACGGTGATCGGCTATCTGGCGTCTTCGATCGGCGCACGCCTGGATACGGAACATCCGGCGGCGCGATTCGCCCTGACGGCGATGTTCTTCGTGGTGCAGCAATTCATCGTGGTGTTGATCGAGCGAGTGCTGCTGGCGAAGCCGGAGACCTGGTTCAACATGCATCTGGCGATTGCCGCGGGAGTGAATGGCTTCGTGGGGATGTTCCTGTTCATTCTGCTGGACCGGTTGCGCAAGTCTTAACGCAACCCCAAAAAAAGAATCGGCAATGCAAGAACGCGCGGCAAGACGCGCGCGAGGGAATTAGTTTGCGAGCAGAAACTGTTTGAGGTCGTCGTAGTGTGAGGATATGGGCAGGGAGAGCTTGGGGCGCTGGAGATAAGCGGCGAGACGGTCGGGGAGCGGAGGGGCGGAGCCTATGGCTTTAACGACGACATCGGCGAATTTGGCGGGGTGGGCCGTAGCGAGAACGAGGCCCTGAGCAGGCTCGGAATGCGCACGCTTGTAAGCTTCCCAGGCCAGAAGGCCGACAGCGGTGTGCGGATCGGCAATATAGCGGTAGCGTTCCCAAACGGACTGCATCTCTCGCAGTGTTTCTTCGTCGGTCGCGCCGTATCCCCAGATTTCCTTTTGCACGAACTCGAGCCGGCCTCGGCAAAGGTCCAGCAGGCGGGGGAAATTATTGGGATCGCCGACGTCCATGGCGTTGGAGAAAGTGGCTTGCGCCGCGCGAGGACGAAATTCGCCGGTGTGGAGGTATTGGGGGATGACATCGTTGGCGTTTGTGGCGGCGATGAAACGGGCGACGGGCAGGCCGATGCGCTTGGCAAAAAGGCCTGCGGTGAGATTGCCGAAATTCCCGCTCGGAACGGCGACGACGAGCGGAGTGGAAGCGACGGGAAGCTGGCGGTACGCGGCCACGTGATAGAACATTTGTGGCAAGAGGCGGCCGATGTTGATGGAGTTGGCGGAAGTGAGGAAAGCGTGTTTGTTGAGGGCCTCGTCCGCAAAGGCCTGCTTGACGAGACGCTGGCAATCGTCGAACGCGCCGGAAACTTCCAGAGCGGTGATATTTTCGCCGAGCGTGGTGAACTGTTTTTCCTGGGCTTCGCTGATGCGCTTCGAGGGATAGAGAATCACGACGCGAATTCCCGGGACGCCGAGGAAACCATGTGCGACGGCGCTGCCGGTGTCGCCGGAAGTGGCGACAAGCACGGTCAGCGGCCGCGATTCGCCGCGGACGAAATAGCCCATCAGGCGCGCCATGAAGCGCGCACCGAAATCCTTGAAGGCCAGCGTCGGGCCGTGGAAAAGTTCAAGAATGTGCAGAACGGGAGAAAGCGAAACAAGCTTGACTGGGAAGCTGATGGCTTCGCTGACGACCTGCCAGAGAATTTCTTCCGGGACATCAGGCGTGGCAAAAGGGCGCACCACGCGGAAGCAAACTTCCGTAAACGGAAGCGAACGAAATTCCTCGAGTTCCTCGGGAGAGTGACGCGCAATTTCCGCGGGCATGTACAGGCCGCCGTCTGGAGCGAGTCCGCGGAGAACGGCGCCGCGAAGCGAAGTGAGAGGAGCATTGCGGCCGGTGCTGCGATACCTCACGAGGCGCGATCCTGCTGGGCGCGAATTTCTGCGAGGAAGGCTTCCGCGTCGAGAGAAGCTTCGCGCAGAATGGCAAACGGGAGCGTTACATGAGCGAGAGCCTCGTAGCTCTGGCGTCGCGCGGCCACAAGGGCGGGATAGCAGCGTGCTACCGTCTCGCGGGCCGATTCGCCGGGCTTTGGCTGGAAGGCGCCACGCCACAAAACCGGCTTAGGATCGGCCAAATAACGTTCGATCAGGATTTGCTGCTCGTCCGCCGAGGCAGCGATATAAACAACCGTCAACAATTTTCTGAGCCGCAAAAGATGATGATTGCCAGCGTAGATGATGCTTCCCGTGGTATCGAGCACCAGCGATTGCTCGGGAGATCGCTGGAGCGACGTCAGGGTTTCGTCAAGCGTGGCAATTTCTTCGCTCAGGTATTGCGCTTCGCGCTCCGCATACTGGGGATTGTTTGGCCATCCCATCCACGCCGCGACGCCGTTGATTCCGGAAAACCCACCGGCTGCCAAGCGCCGCGCCAGCCTGGCTTCGATGACATCATCGCAGGAAATGACTCTGTAGCCATCGGAGGCGAGACGCCTGGCCCAAAAAGTTTTCCCGGCACCGGACATGCCGATGAGCGCAAGGCGCAGAGGTCTGTTGGACCTGGCATCCATGAGGAATAAAGAATTGTAGCTCTTATTCCAGGCGGAGATGGTCGTAGCGTTTCCAGGTGGACATGTCCGAAACGATGACTCGGTCGCCCGGCTTGAGACCGTTTTCGATTTCCACTCCATCCACCGAAACGCGGCCAAGCTTTACAACTACGCGCTGAGCTTCGGTGCCGTCCCCGGAAATCCTGAAAAGGGAAACGGTGGAATCGGACCGCACTCGAAGTTCCTTCGGAAGATAGACGGCGTTCGGCACCCGCTCGACCTCAATGGAACCTCCGACGGATAAATCGGAACGCGCCCCGGCGGGTTGCGCGCCATCCACTCTCAAATCCACGTTCACTGAGCCGTTCTGCACGGCGGGATCAATGTGCGTGACGTGCCCGGGAATGGTTTTGTTCTCGACGGCGACTTCGGCCTTCTGCCGAAGGCGGACATCATCGGCCTCGGATTCGGGGATGCGAATGCGCGCGACGAGCCGCTCCGAACTGGAGACGCGCGCGAGATTCGTTCCCGCATTGACCTGCTGGCCGGAGCCCACGGAGACTTCTTCCAGAACACCCGAGATGCCCGCGCGAACCAAAAGCGCTTCCTTCTGCTGGGTCTTCAGCTCATAAAGTGCCTGCACCTGGGCTACTTCTGCCTGCTTCGCGGCAAGCTGAGCCTGGCGGGCTTCCTCGGCAATGGCAAGTTTTTCGTGCTCGATCTGAAGGCGTGTGGCGATGGAATTGGCGCGAGCGCGGGAAATCTTGGCGTTGATTTCTGCGCCGATGCCTTGCTTGGCGAGCGCTTCATCGCGTTGGGCTTCCAGGCGAGCTTCCGTGCCGTCGGATTCCAGCTCCGCCTCGGTTGCATGTTCGTCTAGGAGCTGGGCCTGCAACTGCACGCGAAGATTGGCGAGTTCGGCCTCGGCCTTCTTGGTGGCCAGGTCGGCGTCCGTGCACTGGCGCTCGAGGTCCGGATTGCTGAGCTGCATGATCACCGTATCCGGAAGGACGCGGTCCCCCGGACGAAGATAAATGCGATCTACGCGCGCCTCCGTGGCAGCCGCAAGCCAGCGAGTGTCCTCAGGCACGAGCTCGCCGGTGCCCGCAACGCGCCGGACGAGCGGCCCGCGCTGAACGGTTTCAATCAGGAGAGCGGAACGCGCCACGACGGGAGGCGCGGACCTCAATCGCGATGTCCCCACCGTGGCGGCCGCGACGGCCACCAGAACCACGACCGGTAAGGTGATCCAAAGAATGGCGCTACTGTTTCGTTTGGTTGGAGTTTCGTTCGTTTTCGTATTCATGGCCCAGCTACCAGTATAAGCGGTAGATGGATTCAGTGAAAAATCAGAAATTGCGATGGGCGCGAAAAGCGCAGCAAAGGTTGACAAGCCTGAAACCTGACCTTCAGGACGGCTTGCCGGTGCCATCCCCGGATGTTAGGTTTAGAGAGGCTTCTTTCACGCGAGCAGCGGAAGAGCCGCGAGCGGCCTGCCCGTCCGCAGGCGGGCTTTTCCGCCTTCGGGCGGATTCGGGAACTCCGCCGGAATTTTTTCGACAGTTTGCTGGGCGAAAACTTTTTCAACGGAAATTCTGAGGCACCCGCTGAGTAGAAAGTAGAGCGCGAGAGGATAACGCCTCGCGCGCGGGGAACACGTGTCGTACTGGTTTGGCAACGACAATCGGCTGCCGCAAGCGCGGCTGGCAATCGCCTCCTACGTGATCGTAGGAATGGTCGGCGTGTTGCTCCTCGGTTTCTGGAAGCTCCAGGTCATTGACGCCGACAAGTACGCGCAGATGGCCGAACGCAATCGCGTGCGGATGATCCCGGTGATTGCTCCACGAGGGAGAATGCTGGACCGGGATGGCCGCGTGCTGGTGGACAACCGGCCGTCGTTCAGCGTCCTGCTCCTGCGGGACGATCCCGATCAACTGCAGAAATACCTGCCCACGGTTGCAGATGGCCTCGGAATTTCCTTGCAAGACTTGCAAGATCAGCTCGACAGCGCCAAGGATCTGCCGAAGTTTCAGCCCATCGTCATCAAGCCGGAGGCGACCCCAGCGGACGTGGCGTACATCGAGTCGCACCGCGCGGACGTGCCGGTGCTCGAAATGCTGTCTGTCTCCCGCCGGCGGTATTTGCCGGGAGGTTTTCTTGCTCATGCAACTGGATACGTGGGCGAAGTCAGCGAGCAACAGATCGAAGCGAGTAATGGCAAATTGCGTCCCGGCGACTTCGCGGGCAAGAACGGGCTGGAGCGCGAGTACAACGACAGCCTGATGGGCACGGACGGCATGCGCCGCGTCATCGTGAACAGCGTGGGCAAGGAGATGGGACACCTTTCCGAACAGGAAGCCATCCCCGGAAAACAGATTCAACTTACGATTGATTACGACCTGCAACAGGTTGCGGAGCAGTCCCTGGGGCCGCGCGACGGGGCGGTTGTGGCGCTCGATCCACGCACTGGCGAAGTGCTGGCCATGGTGAGCCATCCTGCACCCGATCCGAACGATTTCGCAGTCCGTATTTCGCGGGACGATTGGAAAAAGTTAAACGACGACCCTGACCATCCCCTGCTCAACCGCGCAATTCAGGCGCAGTTGGCGCCCGGCTCCGTCTTCAAAATCATCATGGCGGTCGCGATGCTACAGGACCACGTTCCGGCATTGAGCTTCACGGCGTTCTGCCCCGGTTACGCGACGTTTTACGGCCGTGAATTCAAATGCTGGGTGTACGGCAAGGAAAAGGGCGGCCACGGGCTGGTGGATTTGCATAAGGCGATCATGGAGTCCTGCGACGTCTTTTTCTATAACGTCGGCCAGCGCCTGGGCATTGACCGTATCGCCTACTACGCCAAACTCTTGGGCCTGGGAAAAAAGACTGGGATTGATCTTCCTTCCGAAGAAAGCGGCCTGGTTCCCAGCGAAGAGTGGGTCGAGCGCGCGTACCACCGTAAATGGTATCCCGGCGAAACCATTTCTGTGGCCATCGGGCAGGGTGCCGTCACCGTGACGCCATTGCAACTCGCCTACACCATCGGCGGCATCGCCATGGGCGGGACTTTCATGCAGCCGCACATGCTCAAAGGCGCGCAGAACGTGCAAGTGAAGCACGTTGACCTTTCCGATGACACCGTGCAACGCGTGACTGACGCCATGTACGACGTCGTGAATGGGGACGGAGGCACGGCGAGGAACGTGCAGTTAAAGGGCATAGACTTCAGCGGAAAATCCGGCACCGCGCAGATCATCAATTATGACTTGCGCAGCCGGCTGGGCAAAACCAAGGAGTTCAAGGACAATTCGTGGTTTGTAGGCTACGCGCCGCGGCGCAATCCGGAGATCGTGGTTTGTGCCCTGGTGCAAGGTGGAGGCCACGGAAGCGAAGCGGCCGCTCCCGTTGTCCGTGACGTCGTCAAGGCCTATTACGACAAGAAGGCGAAGAAGACGGAGGGGCAGATGACGGCGCAAAAGAGTGGATCGAGAAGCGGCGCAGCTGCGGCCACGATTGCCACAGCGGCGCCCGCGGGTGATTCTGCTTCGGCGGAACGCGCGAAGACCGATCCACAGCAGCAATAGATTGAGGGGAGATTCGGGTCAGAATCTGGCCGGATAAACGATGAAAGACGCACCGGGAACTCGCGATTACGATTGGTGGCTGCTTGCCATCCTCGCGGCAATTTGTGCACTGGGTGTGCTGGAGATCTATTCGGCCACGAAGGCGAGCCCCCTTGCGGGAATGCAGATTAAACAGCTGAAATGGCTTCTGTTAGGCTTCGTCCTCATGTTCATCGTTTCCCGGATTGACTACCATCTGATTCTGGACCAGGCGCTGATTCTCTACATCATAGGCATCGCGGCATTGACCGCGGTTCTCCTGGTGGGCCATACGCGTTTTGGGGCCAAAAGATGGATTCCCCTGATGGGTCAATTTCTCCAGGTGTCAGAACTCGTAAAGTTGATTATAATCATTGTGTTGGCTCGGTTCTTTGCGGAGGTCCGCTCGGACGAGCTCTCCCTGCCGGTTTTGATCAAGGCAGGACTGATTGTGGGTTTGCCGCTGGGGCTGATTCTGATGCAGCCCGACTTGGGCACAGCGCTGGTGCTGATTCCCCTTCTGGTTGTTGGGGCTTTTCTAGCCGGCCTGCAATGGAAACACGCAGCGGCGATTACACTGATCGGGCTTTTGATGCTGCCAGTCGGTTGGCACGTTTTGAAGCCGTATCAGAAAGAAAGGGTTACTTCTTTCCTTCACCCCGAAGACGACGCGAAAGGCTCAGGCTATCAAGTGCTGCAGTCCAAGATTGCAGTGGGCTCAGGCGGTTTTTGGGGCAAAGGGTTTGGCAACGGCAGCCAGAACCAACTTGGGTACATCCCCGTCCGGTATTCCGATTTCATCATGTCGGCCTGGGCGGAGGAGCAGGGGTTCAAGGGCGTGCTGCTTGCTTTGGGGCTGTATATGGCACTGCTGCTGCGACTGGTGCAGAATGCACAGCGCGCGAAAGACCGAGCGGGCATGTTTCTGGTCATGGGAGTGGCAGCGGCGCTAGGGTTCCATGTATTGGTAAATGTGGCCATGGTGATTGGCGCGATGCCGGTCACCGGCATTCCGTTACCCTTGATGAGTTACGGGGGCTCGGCCACTTTGTTTGTGTTTCTGGCAATCGGCCTGGTGATGAACGTGCGGCTGCGCCGCTTTGTAAACTGAGCCGAAAGCCGAAACCGGGGGCCGCACGTGCGAAAGCCGGCGGCACCGGGATAGAAAGATTCAGAAAGATAGGATTTTAAGAGTGAGGACAGCATCGTCCGCCGTTTCCCCGGCAGCAAGCCGGGAACGGACCTGCCTCGAAAGCGCTCAGCAAGACAACGCGAGCAGCGGCTGCACTGCAGCCGGCGCTTACAGCTTCGAACGCTGGTCAGTTACCCGACATACGGAACGGTACGCCTGTGCCCGTTTGCATGAGAAGAGCACATCCGCCCCGGCCCTAGCCCCAAGGAAACTCGCAGCGAGGCGTCCCGAAGGCGCCGGAAAATACGGCGCCGCTCGCAACGAGGAGTTTTCATGTCAAAAGAATTGGTTATTTCCGCGACTTCCCATGAACGGCGAGTCGCGATTTTGGAAGAGGGCCAGTTAGTCGAAATCTACATCGAACGCGAAAAAGAGTTCGCGCTGGTCGGCAGCATCTACAAAGGCAGAGTCACCCGGGTCCTTCCCGGAATGCAGTCCGCTTTCGTGGACATCGGGCTGGATGGCGACGCTTTCCTGTACGTCAGCGACGTGTTCGAAAACCTGGAAGATTACGATCACGGCCATGCGCCGGCAAACGGCGAAGCTCCGGCAGGCGCTCCCCCGATTGAGTCCCTGCCGGGCGAATCACTTTCGCGCGGCCGGGAATCCGCCGGAGGCAATGGGCATCCCGGCGACGGGCTCTTGGAAGATACCGGGCCAGGTGCGGAAGAACGCCCCAACGGAGAGGCTCATCTCGAACCGCACGGCTCGGAGGATGAGCAGCAGCCGGATTCGAACGAATCGGCACCGCAAAATTTCTCTCCGCAATACAATCCGACGCAATACAAACCTTCGCCGTCTTTCGGACCGCGAGGCGACCGGAACGACCGTGGCGGCCAGGAGTTCGGCCGCAGCGACCGCGGGCCGGACTTCCGCCGGGGTGACCGCGGCGGTGATCGCGGGCGCTGGGGAAGACGCGGCGGCCGCGGGCGCGGCGGGCGGCATCACGGACAAGGCGGGAGGAATCTTCCTCCTTCCAAATACGCTTCTCCGCAAGGTGGAGAGCGCGATCAGCGCGGATATGAAAACCGGCCCGGGCAGCGCGGCGGATTTGAAAATCGCCGGCCCGAGGCTGCGAGATATTCCCCGCCGCCGGGATCCGCCGGAGGAACCGAGGAAGAAATTTTGCTGCCCGGTGAGTCACTGGCAAAATACCGGGGCCGCCCGGCTGCAGCGCCGAGCGAACCCATTGCGGAGCCCGAACGGCTTGAGCCTCAATCGGACACCGGAGAGAACCAGCCGCGGCTTGCAGGCGTGCCAGCCAGCGTAAGCGGTCCGCGGAGATCGCGCGGCGGTTTGCCGAGCTGGCTATTGGCGGGCGCGGGAGCCGAAGCGGCGGAAGCACCCTCCGAGGAGATTTCCGCGCAGAGCGAAGAGCGCGAGGGAATCTCGGAGGACGAAGAGATTCGTTCGCGAATTCTCGCTTCGCATGGGCAGCCGGAGGAATCCGGCCTGAGCGACGACGAAGCAAGCGTGCTTTCCGCCAGTTTGATTGATGCCAAACAGGATGATCTTCGAGAAGAGGCGGAATCCGACTCCGAGGCCGGCAGCGGAGCCATTTTTGAAGAAGAGGGCGACGAGCAAGATTCCGAGGAGGATCGCGAAGAGGAGCAAAGCGCGGAGGCCACAGTTGTCGAAGAGGTGACCGATACGGCGCACAGGGCGGTGGTGGAGGCGGAAGCTGATGCCGCGCACGAGAGCGCAGAACACATGGCTGCCCTCGGGGAACACGTCGAACTTGAAACCGGGCCGGCGGAAGATGCCGAAGACGAGAACGGCGAGGCGGAAGAAGAAGAGGAGATGGAGGAGACGGAAGCGGAATACGCTTCGCGTCAGGAACCCGAGGTGGAACACGCCGCGGCTCAGGCCAGCGAATCGCCGGCCTCGGTGGAGGAGTCCATACTCCTCCCCGGCGAGACGCGCTCTCCCCATTCCGGCACCGAACCGCGCACAGAATTTCGCGATTCCGCGCGCATCGGCGGCAATCCCCGTGCACGATTCCAACGGCCACATCGCGGAGGACGCGATCGAGGACGGGACAACCGGGGCGGGCGTCCCGACAGGCGCGGCGACCGAGGAGGCGACCGCGGGCGCGGACGGTTCGAACGGCGGGGACACAGCCACGGCCATCACGGACATCAGCGGCATCAGGGGTTCGGCGGTCCACGCCGGCCGCAACTCATCTCGGAAATGCTCAAGGCGGGGCAGGACGTCGTGGTTCAGATCGCCAAGGAGCCTCTCGGCAAAAAGGGCGCTCGCATTACCAGCCATATCGCGCTGCCGGGCAGGTTCCTCGTGTACATGCCGACGATTGACCATATCGGCGTTTCGCGGAAAATCGCTTCGGCGGAAAACCGCTCGCGGCTGCGCCGGCTGGTGGGCGAAGCGCGCGGCAGCTATCCGGGCGGATTCATCGTGCGGACGGCGGCGGGCGGAGCGAGCGACGACGAAATCCGCACGGACATCGAGTTCCTGGGAAAAACCTGGAATGAGATCAAGCAGAAGAGCGAGGAGCGCAAGTCTCCCGCGCTGCTGCACCGCGACCTGAATCTCGTCGAGCGCATCCTGCGCGACTACGTAAGCGACGATTTCACCGCCATCTGGATTGACAACGAGGAGGAGTACGGCAAGGTGGTCGAGTTCGTGAGCCGGTTCCAGCCGAAGCTGGTGAATCGCGTGAAGCTCTATGCCAAGGAGCAGCCCATCTTCGAGGAGTTCGGCATCCAGCACGATTTGGACAAGGCGCTGCGCGCGAAAGTGTGGCTCAAGTCCGGCGGCTACATCGTCATCAACCACACGGAAGCGCTCGTGGCCATTGACGTCAACACCGGCAAATTCGTCGGCAAAGGCTCAACTCGGCTTGAAGACACCATCGTCAAGACCAACCTCGAAGCCGTGAAGGAAATCGTGCGGCAAATCCGGCTGCGCGATCTTGGCGGCATTATCGTGGTGGACTTCATTGACATGGAAGAGCGGCGCAATCGCGAGAAAGTTCTCTCCGCGCTGCAGCAGGCCCTCGAACAGGACAAAGCTCCTTCCAAGGCGCTTTCGTTCAACGAATTCGGCCTGGTCTGCATTACGCGCAAGCGCACCAAGCAGGCGCTGGAACGCGTGCTCTGCCAGCCGTGCCCTTCCTGCACTGGAAGCGGCATGGTCAAGTCCATACCCACGCTTTGCTACGAAATCCAGAACGAAGCGCGCAAGATGGTCATGACCGATCACGAGAATCCGAATCTTACTTTGCGCGTGCATCCTGAAATCGCGAAGGCGCTGAAAACGCGCGAAGCCATGCTGATTGACGAGCTTGAACAAAACTCGCACAAACACGTCATCATTCAATCCGACGCAACGCTTCACTGGGAGCAGTACGATATCTACTAGTAGCACTGAAAAATGACCGCCAGTCATTTTTCTTTAAGGGAGAAGCCCGGACGACAGAGCCGGGCGTTTTCCTTTATGGGAGGCAGCGGGCTAAAGTTCGGAGTAGCGCTGTTCGCGCCAGGGATCGCCGTAGGCGTGATACCCGTTGCGCTCCCAGAAGCCAAGCTGATCGTGATCAAGCAGCTCGAAGCCGCGTACCCACTTTACGCTTTTCCATCCGTAGAGATGCGGAACGACCAATCGCAGCGGGCCACCATGCTCCGCAGCGAGAGGCTCGCCATCATGCTCGAAGGCAAACAGCACATCGGGACTCTTCAGATCCTTTAGGGGAACGTTCGCGGTGTATCCTTCTTCGGCAAGAATCAGCGCGAACGCGGCGGCGGTCTTGGGCTTCGCAAGCTTGAGCACGTCCGTGAAGAGCACGCCTTTCCAGTGATTGTCCAGGCGGCTCCAGCGCGTCACGCAGTGAAAGTCGGATTGGGTTTCTGTTTGCGGCAGGGCGCGGAATTCGCTCCATGAAAGACGAAGCGGCGATTCCACTTCGCCCGCAATTCTGAAGTCCCACGTTTCGGAATTAAAGCGGGGAATGCTTCCGGCGTGCAGCACGGGCCATTTCAACGTCAGGGATTGCCCGGGCGGAAGGCGGCCCTCCGCCTTCGCGATATTTTCCAGCTCTTTGCGGCTTCCCTTATCTGGAAAGAGCGTCAAGCGCGCCTCCATGCATGAGATGAAAGCGAAGGAGAAAAGTTGCAAAAATCAAAGCGCTGAGCGGCAACGCCGCCTCACTTCGTGGAGCTTTCTCGTATATCATGTTTTCTCGGTGCTTCGGCCAAAAAGAAAGAGGTTGAGCGTCGCATGACAGCACGCATTTTAAGCGGAACAGTAATCCGTGATCAGATCTTTGCGGAATTGAAGGAGGAAGTCGCGCAGCTCGCTGCGGAGGGCATGCGCCCGGGATTGGCGGCGGTGCTTGTCGGCGAAAATCCCGCTTCGCAGCTCTACGTAAAGAGCAAGATCGCTGCCTGCGAACAACTGGGCATTGCGAGCTGGATGCACACTCCTGCGACTGTGAGCACTACTGATGAAATGCTTCAGCTGGTGCACCAGTTGAATCGCGACGAAAACGTGGACGGAATTTTGGTGCAGCTTCCGTTGCCGCGGCAGGTAGACACGAAAAAAGTGCTCGAAGCGGTGGATCCCGCGAAGGACGTGGATGGGTTTCATCCTGTAAATTTGGGGAAGCTCGTCAGCGGGCGCCCAGGGCTCGTTGCTTGTACTCCCGCCGGTTGCATGGAAATTCTGCGCCGCAATGCTATTCCTCTTGAGGGCGCCAACGCCGTTGTGCTCGGCAGGAGCGATATCGTCGGCAAACCGATGGCACTGCTGCTGATGCACGCAAATGCCACCGTAACGATCTGCCATTCGAAAACGCGCGATCTTCCGGAGATCGTGAGGCGTGCCGACATTGTGGTTGCGGCAATGGGCCGAGCGGGGTATGTGAAAGCGGACTGGGTCAAGGCCGGGGCTGCGGTGATTGATGTCGGCACAAACACGGTGAAGGATCCTAAGGAAGCGGAAGAGCTTCTGGCTAAATTCCCCGAGCGGCTCGAGAAATTCCGCTCTAAAGGCTCCGTCCTGGTCGGCGACGTTCATCCTGACGCGATGTTCACCGCCGGCGCCTTGACTCCTGTGCCGGGCGGCGTCGGCCCGATGACCATCACCATGCTGATGAGCAACACCGTGAAAGCCGCCAGGCTGCGCCGTGGCGCCGCAACAGCTGATTCGATTTCCGCAAACCGGTGAAAACGAGAACGTGCTACGCATGGGACTCACGGGGGGGATCGCCAGCGGCAAAAGCGCCGTTGGCGCCATGCTGCGCGAGATGGGTTTTCGGGTCCTCGACGCCGACGGACTGGCGCACCAATCGATCGAACCCGGTCAGCCTGCCTACGATGAAGTTGTCCGGGAATTCGGCCGGCAGATTCTCGATCCGGATGGCCGAGTGAACCGGGCGAAGCTTGGCGCGATCGTGTTTGCCGACCGCACGAAGCTTGACTGGCTGAACGCCCTTGTACATCCGAAGGTCGAGGCGGCGATTCGCACAAAGCTTGAAGAATGGGCCCGCAAGGGCGTGCGCGATGCTGTGTTTGTCGAGGCCGCATTGATCGTCGAAGCCGGGATGCACCGGGACCTGGACGGCCTCGTCGTTGCCTGGTGCAGGCCCGAGCAGCAGATCGAGCGTTTGCGAAACAGGGGAATGAGTGAAGCCGAAGCCCGGAGGCGAATTTCGCTGCAGATGCCAAGCGAAGAGAAATTGCTGTATGCCACCGAGAAGATTGATTGCTCCGGTTCGCTCGAAGAAACCCAACGCCAGGTGCGGTCGCTGGCGGTTAAGCTGCGCCATTCCTCTCAAGCTTCGGACAATCCCTCAGCCGTCTGATACCGTGATCTGACTTGCGCTATCATCGTAAGGGAACCGGGGGAAGGGTTGTGACCATGCCTCATACCAATCGAATTTCGAGAGCGCGCATCATCCTCGTCGCGGTCATTTTACTGGCTGGAGCGTATTGGGCTGGCGCCCGATGGGGCTCTCATGAGCCCGTCCGAGTGGGCGCTGTGCCTCTCGGGACCACGCCCTCGGCATCTCCCGCAAGCCTTGCAGCGCGCGACGCCGCACTAACCGATGAAGAGGCGATCAATGTGCGCGTTTACCGCCAGGCATCGCCTGCGGTCGCCAACATTCTAACCAAAGCCACGGAATACGATTTTTTCATGGACCCCGTTCCGGTCGAAGGCGCCGGTTCGGGTTTCGTGATTGATCCGCGCGGCTACATCCTGACGAACAATCACGTTGTCGAAGGGGCGCAGACCATTGAAGTGGTGCTGGGCGACCGTTCACGTTATCAGGCGAAATTCATCGGCGCGGACCCGAGAAATGACGTGGCTTTGATCAAGATTGATCCCAAGGGAAAGCAGCTCGCGACCCTCACACTTGGAGATTCCTCCACTCTTCAAGTCGGGCAAAAGGTTCTGGCCATCGGCGATCCCTTCGGATTCCAGAGCACCCTGACGACAGGCGTGGTCAGCGCGCTCGGCCGTACCGTGCAAACGAGCCAAACCACGTTCATTGACGAAGCGATCCAGACCGACGCTGCAATTAATCGCGGCAATTCCGGCGGGCCTCTAATCAATTCACGCGGTGAAGTGATTGGCATCAATTCCGCGATCTATACGCCGAGCGGAACCACCGCAGGCATCGGCTTCGCCATTCCCATCAACACGGCTAAGCGCATCGCACACGACCTGATCGCCGACGGCCGCGTCCATCAGGCATTCCTCGGCGTGGAAACGATCCCCATTGGAGGATATCTCGCCGGCGCGCTCGATTTGCCCGTTCAGGACGGACTGCTGGTACAGCAAGTCACGCAGGGCGGACCTGCTGCTTCCGCCGGCATCCACGGAGGGGACCGCGTGGCCCAAGCTGGAATGCGCCGCTTCTACATAGGCGGGGATGTGATCGTCGCCATTGACGGACAAACCGTCGCGAGTCCCCTCGACGTAACTTTGGCGCTGAACAAAAAGCGCCCCGGAGATACGGTCACCGTGACCCTCTATCGCGGAGGCAAGAAGATGGACATTTCCGTGAAACTCGGCGACCTGCCCAAGAGCTGAGGCGTTTTACTACTTTCCGAATTCTTCCCGGTATCGGTTGCGATCTGTTTCGCTAAGCGTAAACCAGCTTTCGGCAATGTCGCGGACGCGCTCCAGTTCTCTCTGCATTGCAGTGTGCTTCGATTCCATTAATTCCGCGCTGGCGTCTTCGGGCACCGGAATTGGCGGCGCAAAGATAATCACCGCTCGGGCGAACGGCCGCGGCAAGAGAAAGTGGTCCCACGTTTTTTCGAACGTCTTGCCGTGTTCCACTCCAGCGTGAAATACCATCACGGGACAACCGGTTTTGCGGGCGAGCATCACCGGACCGGGTTTGGCGACATAACGCGGCCCGCGCGGGCCATCAATTGTGAACGCGCAGTCGTGCCCCTCCTCGATGCGGCGCGCCATCACGGCCAAGCCGCGCAAGCCTCCGCGGGAAGAACTCCCTTGCGCGGTGCCGAAACCGAGTCGCTCGATCACTTTTCGCGTCCATTGCCCATCAAATGCGGTCGTATTCATCACTACGATGCCCATGTTGCGGGCCCACCACACAATCGGAATGATCACGCGATGCCAAAACGCCCAGACGCACCTCTTCCCGGAAGAATGCACCTCCTCGGCGTGATGCCAGCCGAGAACTTCAAACCGCAGCGTGGGACCCAGCATCCGAATCACGCTGTACACCACGGCGGCCACAATGGGAATCTGGATGCGCCGCGACCACGGGAGTTCCGGAAGCCGCGTGTCGTAATGCGCGCCAACATCCTGCGAAGTCCTCTTGGCATCGCTGTCGGCTTCCTTCGCAAATGCAGAGCCGCTTGCCGAATCGGGTGAGGAATTCATCTTTGTGTGCGGCCTGGAGCGGGCCGACGTATAGTATAGGCGAGAGATTCGACCCCTGCCCCAGGAGCCCGTTAAGAGTGCCATCTTTCGCAAAGTCCTCCCACGTTGGGGCCACCGTCCTGTTCTGGATCGTGGGCAGCTTCGTCTTGTGCCTCGCATTTCTTCTCGGAATGGATCGTCCGCAAGTCGCTGCGGCCCCGGTTCCGCTTCCGGACGAGACTCCCTCCGATACGATCGGCTCAATCGAAGGCGACTCGATTTCCGTGCAAGGCCCAATGTCCGTTCAGGTGGTGAACGGACTTGTGAAAACGATTTTGCGAAGCGGGAGCGACATTCGCGTAAAAAGTGGGCGAGCGCAAATCAATCTCGTCGAGGGGGGCCGCATCGTGATCTGCGGGCCGGCGCATCTGACCGTCCTCAAGTCCCGCGGAGCACTCACCCTGGCGCTGGAAAGCGGGACAGTACACGCCTTCCTCACCCACGGTCCTGCGCTGACCGTGTACACGGCTCAGATTCAAGCTCAGCCCCTTGCCATCGGCGACGGAGCACAGGATTCTCTGGTCGGATTCGAGACGCCGGGAGCGATGTGCATCCGTGCAAGGTATGGGGCAGTCCGCTTGGAACAGCAGCTCACCGGCCAGAGCCTGGTCGTGCCGCAAGGCGGAGATGTCATGGTCACGAGCGGCCAACTGGATGGCGTGCGCGCGGGAGTGGGTCACTGCTCCTGTGATCTGGAAATTGCCAGAATTGCGCCGCCTCACATGGACAGCGAAACGTCCATGATTGCTTCCGCCAACGAGGTGAAGCCGAAACCCACGGCCGCTACTAATAATGAGCCGCCTCCCGCGCCTGTGGTCGCATCCGATCAGCCGATCTACCACGTCTTTATGCCGCCGCTGCGCTATGACGCAAGCGCGAAAATCCAGGACGCGCCCGATCCGCATCTCATCGTACTCGTCCGGCAAGTCCGTGTGCGACCAACCCTGATTTACGAGGCGCAAGTGGAAGGCGATCCGGTTGTTGCGGAAAACGCCGCGCCCCAGGCCGCGGAAGCATCGCGCGTGAAAACGGAAAAACTCGGATCGTCAAAGCCGTCTAATTCGCAGGCAAGCACTTCCATGGTGGATCGCGTCAAATCGTTTTTCCGCCGCCTTTGGAACCGCAGCTCCTGATTCGGGGATGCATTTCACTTACCTGTCCCTTCGGTCAGGTCAAAATTTCGGACATTGCCCTTCATAGAGATTTCTTCAACTTCCGTGGAATGTTATCTTCACAAATGGGAAAAGCTCCGTACAACCAGGCGAACTATGCTAATGAACATGACGCAAACCGCGGCAAAGTCCAGCGTCCTGCGCGCTTTGAGATTTTCAAGGCTTAGATCGAGCCGGCTAAAGTGGTCAGCGATTGTGTTATTGGTGAGCTCTTCCATCGCCGGCTGCACGAGCAATTCGATGCCTCCCGCCATAAGCGTAACGATCGCCCCTTCCAGCGCAAGCGTACAAGCCGGCAAACAACAGCAATTCACAGCAACTGTCTCGAACACAAACAATTCCGCGGTGAATTGGCAGGTGAACGGGAATACTGGGGGTGACTCCACCCACGGAACGATCTCCACGTCGGGCCTTTTCACCGCTCCATCCAGCGTTCCGAATCCGGCCTCCGTTACGGTCTCCGCAGTCTCTCAGGCGGACTCTTCGAAATCCGCCGCATCCATGGTGACGATCACAGCGGCGCCGGATACGATTCCGCCATCAGCCCCCACGAATCTGGCGGCATCGGCAGCTTCAAGTTCGCAGATCAATCTTTCGTGGACTGCTTCGACGGACAATGTTGGAGTGACGGGATATAGAGTCGAACGATGCCAGGGAGCCGGCTGTTCCAACTTCTCCCAAATCGCGACTCCGACGAGTGCCTCGTATAACGACACGGGATTGACCGCTTCCACGTCTTACAGCTATCGAGTCCGTGCCACGGATGCCGCGAATAATTTGAGCAACTACTCGAATACTGCGTCCGCGACGACTCTCGCGAGTTCCGCGAACATTTCCGTGACCATCAGTCCCAAGCGCGGCGGCCTCACGACCACGCAGACGCTCTCCGTCAACGCAACAGTCACCGGCGACTCGAGCAATCTAGGCGTCACATGGAGCGCGACTGGCGGGGGATCTTTTTCCTCTGCTTCCAGCGCCTCCGGAACGCCCGTAACTTACACCGCACCGGGGACCGCGGGATCGGTTACCATCACGGCCACGAGCAAAGCCGACGTAACCAAGAGCGCTTCGGCAACGCTCGGTGTCACGAATCTGGCGGGAGTATTCACGTATCACAACGATCTCTCGCGCGACGGCGCCAATACTCAGGAATATGCTCTGAACACCAGCAACGTTGCGACCGCCACGTTTGGCAAGCTCTTTTCCTGCACGATGGACGGCGCCGTCTACGCGCAGCCGCTGTGGATGGCGAATCTTACGATCGGTTCGGCGAAACGCAATGTGGTGCTGGCCGTTTCCATGCGCGACACAGCGTATCTTTTCGACGCGGACGCAAATCCCTGCGTCACGCTTTGGTCGAAAACGCTGATCCCGAGCGGCGAAACCTACGGTTCATCCTCCGACGTTGGCACGGCGGATATTTATCCCGACATCGGAATTCTCGGCACGCCCGTAATCGATCCTTCGACGAATGCCGTCTATCTTGTGACCAAGACAAAAACGTCGCCCGGCGGTGTCTTTCACCAGCGTCTGCACGCTCTAAACCTCGTGGACGGCAGCGAACGTACGAACAGTCCCGTGGACCTGACCTCCTCCATCACGGTTCCCGGCACGGGCGATACCGGCGACAGCAGTTGCCCCAGCACGAATGGAAACGTTCCTTTCTGTCCCTTGCGTTTGAATCAACGGCCGGGTCTGGCGCTTGTGAATGGGGTGGTGTACGTCTCCTGGGCCTCCCACGGCGACAATCAGCCGTATCACGGCTGGGTTTTGGGCTTTAGCACATCCTCGCTCGCGCGCGTGGCTACTTACAACGACTCGCCGAACGGCCGCGAAGGCGGTATCTGGATGGCCGGCGGAGCGCCCGCGGCCGATTCGTCAAACAACATCTACGTCATCACTGGAAATGGCGACTACGACGGCGTGAACGATTTTGGCGACAGTTTTCTCAAGCTGAGCACTTCTTCCGGTTTATCGCTGAGCGATTGGTTCACGCCGTCGAATCAAGCAAGCCTGGACGCATCGGATCTGGATCTTGGCTCCGGGGGCGCGGTGGTGTTGATTGATCTGCCTTCGGCTCCCGTTGGCCACCAGCATCTGCTTGTCGGCGGAGGAAAAGGCGCAGGATTCGCGGGCGAATTCTATGTGCTCAACCGTGACAATCTCGGCAAAAACGCCGCCAACGACGGCGGAGTCGTGCAGGAATTCTCAAGCGGCGGCGGCATTTTTTCAACGCCCGGGTTCTGGAACAACGTTCTGTACATCGCGCCGGTCAACAAATCTTTGAGCGCCTACGCGCTCAATCCTTCCACGGGGATGTTCAACGCGACGCCGGGGTCGTCCTCCTCGGCGAGCTACGGATTCCCCGGCGCCACGCCTTCCGTTTCCGCGAACGGAACAACAAACGGAATCGTCTGGGTCATCAACTCGAATAGCTGTGGATCGAACAGCAACAATTGTTCTTCGGGAGGCCCGGCCGTGCTGCACGCCTACGACGCCAACAATCTCGCAACCGAATTGTGGAACAGCTCGCAAGGAAGCGGAAATGCCGCGGGCGATGCGGTGAAGTTTACTGTGCCGACGGTAGCCAATGGGAAAGTATATGTTCCGACCCGCGGCAATGATACGACGACGAACTCGCCAACGGTTCGCGGCGAAATTGATGTTTACGGTCTGCTTCCGAATTGAACGTTTCCAGGCGCCTGGCGCGGAGGGTCACATTCCTTCGTAGTTCGGTCCGCCGCCTCCTTCGGGCACGACCCAGTCAATGATCTGGTAGGGATCGGCGATATCGCATGTTTTGCAATGCACGCAATTCGCGGCGTTGATCTTCAGCCGCAGCCCGTCTTTTTCCTGTGCCATTTCGTAAACCGCGGCGGGACAAAAATACTGGCAGGGATTGCCGTACTCTTCCGCGCATCTCGTCGAGCAAATGCTGTAATCGCTCACGTGCAAGTGGCACGGTTGATCCTCTTCATGCCGCGTCCCGGAATGGTAGACGTCCGTGAGCCGGTCGAAGGTCAACTTGCCATCGCCCTTGAATCTCTCCAGAGCCGCGCGCCCGTTGATCTTTTCGTAGTGTTTGTATCCCGCCTCGGCGCGCATGGGATCAATCAACCCGCGGCCGCCGGTGAGCTGTTGCAGTGAGGTGTGAACAAATCCGCGCAGCATTCCATGTTGGAAGGATTGATGGAAGTTCCTCACCTTCCACAATTCACTTTTGATGTAGCTCTGCTCGACTCTTCTCTGGAATGACCCAAGCGTTTTTTGCGAATAGTCACCGGCTTTGAGCGCTTCGAAGATTGTTTCCGCGGCGAGCATGCCGCTTTTCATCGCCAGGTGAATTCCCTTCAGACGCTGTGAATCCAGAAAGCTGCCGGAATCGCCGATGATCAGCGCGCCGTCCACCGAGTTTTTTGGCATGGCGTACCAGCCACCATAGGGCAAGGATTTTGCGCCGTAGCGCACGAGCTTTCCGCCGTCAAGCAGCTTTTTCAGAAATGGATGCGTCTTCCAAAATTGAAACGCGGCATGAGGATCAAATTGTGGATTCGCATATTCGAGCGCAATCACGAGGCCAATCGAAACGCGATTGTTCGCAAGACCGTAAACCCAGCCGCCACCGTACATGTCGCTCGGAACCGGCCAACCGAGCGTGTGCGCGACGTAGCCGGGAGCGATGCGTCCCGGCTGCACGTCCCACAATTCCTTGATCCCGATTCCATAGCTCTGCGGATTGATGTTGTCGAGTTTCTTTTTGGCCACGAGCTGCTTCGTCAGCGAGCCGCGCGTGCCTTCCGCGAACACGGTTACCTTCGCGCGCAGTTCATACCCGGGTGTGTAGTTGTCTTTCGGTTTCCCATTTTTGTCGAGCCCTTTGTCCCCAGTGATGACGCCGCCGACCCCGTCGCCGTCATAGACGAGTTCCGCACCGCCGAACTCCTTGAAAACATTCACGCCGGCGGCTTCGACGAGTCCGCCGAGCCACTTTGCGATTTTGTTCAGCGAAACGACGTAGTTGCCTTTGTTCTGAAATGGCGGCGGAGTGATGGGAAACCGGAAAGAGGAATTTTTGGTGAAGAGAAGCGCAGCCGAATCCGTGACCGGCGTATCGAGCGGCGCGGATTTTTCGAAATTCGGCACCAATTCGGCAAGCGCCTTCGGATTCATGATCGCGCCGGAAAGCTGCTGCGCGCCAATCTCGCGGCCTTTTTCGAGAACGTAGATATTTTCTGAAGAAAGTTCCGGCTTGCCGCCTGCTTCGTTGTGTATCTTGATCAGATTCGCCAGATGCAGCGCGCACGAAAGCCCCGCAGGCCCCGCGCCCACGATCAATACATCCGCCTCCAGTTGTTCCCGTTGAACCATCATATCGCTCGAATTCTAGCAGATGCGGTGACGCGGAAAACGTCAGAGCACATCATTTCGCGGTCCCATTGAAGGCATTTTGGGGGTTGTAAGGTTACGAGCCTTTTGCTTTTTGCAATTCTTCCGTAAGAGCGGGCATGATTTCGAAAATATCGCCGACCACACCATAGTCCGCGATCTCGAAAATTGGCGCGTTCTGGTCCTTGTTGATGGCCACGATGGTGCGAGCACCCTTCATGCCCACGACGTGCTGGATTGCCCCGCTGATTCCCAACGCCAGATACAGCTTCGGTGCCACGGTTTGGCCCGAACTTCCAATCTGCCTTTCCATGGGGAGCCAGCCTTCATCGCAAATCGGCCGCGAAGCTGCGATCTCCGCGCCCAATGCTTTTGCCAGCGCTTCCGCCTGCGGAATATTTTCCGGCGCTTTGATTCCCCGGCCAATCGAGACGATCAGCGGCGCTTGCGTCAAATCCACAGCCGATTTCGCTTCGCGGAAGAGTTCCAGCGGCTTGGTGCGAATCTGCTCCGTCTTCAGCTCCACGGCGATCTTGTTCACCGGTGCTTTGCCAGACGGATGAGCGGCGACAAGATCGGCTCGAAACGCCCCCGATTGAAACGAAGCGAACCACGGCCCGGCGCCTTGAAACGTCACATCCGCCGCGGTCTTCCCCTGGAACATCTGCCGAACGAAGACCAATTTGCCATTCTCGTTTCGATAGCCGATGCAATCTCCGATCATCCCTTTGCCCAGCATTGCAGCAAGCTTCGGCGCGAAATCCCGCACCTGATAGGTATGTGGAAAGAGCACCAGATCGGGCTTTGCCGCTTCGATTGCCTGCTTCAGTGCAATGCAATATCCGTCTGGCGTATATGTTTCGAGCAGATCATGTTCGACAAGCAGCACTTCCGCCACGTTCTTTGTAGCCAACTCTTCCGCCAGCCCGGCAACATTCTTGCCGATGACGACGCCCGTCGCCGTGCTCGAAGTTTCGCTCACAATCCGTTGGGACGCGGCGAGCGTCTCGAAGCTCGCGTTGTTCCACTTTCCCTGCCTTTGTTCCGTGATCACGAGGATTTTCATGGCTAGATCACCCTCGCTTCAAACTTCAGCTTTTCCACGAGTTTCGCCGCCACTTCTTTCGGAGTTCCCGCCAGAAACTCGGTTTGCTTCGTCTTCACGGGCACGTAAATCTTCTCAACGCGCTGCGTCGGCTGGGCGGCCGCGCCCAGCGAAGCGGCGGGCACCGTCGCAATCTCTTTTTTCTTCGCGGCCATGATACCCTTCAGGGTTGCGTAGCGAACTTTGTTGATTCCGGACTGAATCGAGAGCACCGCGGGCAACGGGCATTCCATCCACTGGAACCATCCCGCTTCCAATTCGCGCTTCAGCTTCATCTTTCCGTCCTGCACTTCAATCTGCATGATGATCGTCGCGTGCGGTCGGTCCAGCAATGTCGCGAGCAGCACTCCGGTCTGCCCGAATCCCTGGTCATCGCTCTGCAAGCCTGTCAAAATCAAGTCGGCATTTTCTTTTTGAATTGCTGCGGCCAGCGCCTTCGCCGATCCCAGCGGATCGAGTTGCGCGAAGTTGTCGTCCGCGACGTGAATCGCCCTGTCGGCGCCCTTTGCCAACGCTTCCTTGATGGTCTGCTTCACGCGCTCCGGTCCCATCGAGAGCGCTATCACCTCCCCGCCATGTTTTTCCTTCAGCCGAAGCGCTTCTTCCAGCGCGTAGCTGTCCGGCTCGTTCATTTCGAAGCCGATGTCCGATTCTTTGATCCAGTTTCCGGCAATGGTCAGCGG
Organism: Terriglobales bacterium; assembly: GCA_035518615.1. Classification (GTDB taxonomy): domain Bacteria; phylum Acidobacteriota; class Terriglobia; order Acidiferrales; family UBA7541; genus Acidiferrum. Next base: position 23,643 of record DATIXL010000079.1, read on the forward strand.
CGCGTCCTTCGCCGGGACCTGCTTGATGCACACGATGATTTTCACGGGAATTTTCCTCTTGCGCGTATTCGGCCGGTATGATGACCGTCCTCTTAGCCCTGGCTCTGTGCGCCGGCGGAGCGTCCGGCGCCACGAAAGATTGTTCGCGTTACTTGCCCGCCCAGCGCTTGAAAATCAGCGCGGCGTTCGTACCGCCGAATCCGAACGAATTCGACAGCACGTAATCCACGGTAGCCTTGCGCGCCACGTTCGGGATGTAATCCAGATCGCATTGCGGATCGGGCGTGAACTGGTTGATTGTCGGCGGCAAAACCTGGTCGCGCAGCGCCAGCACGCTGATGCCCGCTTCGAGCCCTCCCGCACCGCCCAGAAGATGCCCGGTCATGGATTTTGTCGAGCTCACCGGCAATTTCTTGTTGATGGCGCGTTCGCCAAAGAGCCTCTTCATCGCTGTCGTTTCGATCACGTCCCCGAGCGGCGTGGAAGTTCCATGCACATTTACGTAGCTGATATCTTCCGCGGTCAGCTTGGCGTCCTTGATCGCGGCTTTCATCACGCGGTATGCACCATCGCCATTTTCCGCGGGCTGCGTGATGTGATACGCATCCCCGGACATGCCATAGCCCACAATCTCCGCCAGAATCGGCGCATTGCGCTTCGTCGCGTGCTCCAGCGACTCCAAAATTAAAATTCCGCTGCCTTCTCCCACAATGAATCCGTCGCGGTCCGCATCGAACGGACGGCTCGCCGTCGCCGGATCGTCATTGCGTGTGGAGAGCGCCTTCATCGAGGCAAATCCGCCAATGCCCATCGGAGTGACTGTGGCTTCCGTGCCGCCGCAGATCATCATTTCTGCCGCGCCGCGCTCGATGATCTTGAACGAATCGCCGATGGCATGCGCCGAAGCCGAGCACGCCGTCGCCGTCGCGGAATTCGGCCCCTTTGCGCCGTATCGGATCGAAACGTGCCCCGATGCAAGATTCACGATTGCAGAGGGAATAAAAAACGGCGAAATCTTGTTCGGCCCGCCGTAAAGCAGCTTGCCGTGCTCCCGCTCGATGATGTCGAATCCGCCGATCCCCGATGAAATGTACACGCCGACTTCATCCAGATCCGAATCCTCCGGTTTCCAGTTCGCGTGCTTCACCGCAAAATCCGCGCCCGCCAGCGCGATCTGGATGAAGCGCCCCATCTTTTTCAGTTCTTTTTTCTCGATCCACTGGAACGGGTCGAAGTTCTTCACTTCCCCGCCGATCTTGCAGTCGAAACCGGTAGTGTCAAAGCTCGTGATCAGGCTGACTCCGCTCACTCCGGCGACGAGGTTCTTCCAGCTTTCTTCCGTGCCGATTCCCAGCGCGCAGACCAGCCCAACGCCCGTAACGACAACTCGGCGGCTCAACGTTCCTCTACTCCTGTTGGTTTGAGATGCCCGCGGGATCGAGGGCGGTTACTTTCCCTTGGCATGCTTCTCGATATAGTCGACGGCATCCTTCACCGTGGTCATCTTTTCGGCGTCCTCGTCCGGCACTTCAATGCCAAACGCTTCTTCAAACGCCATCACCAATTCCACCTGGTCGAGCGAGTCCGCGCCCAGGTCGTCTACGAACGATGCGGTCGGCGTCACCTCCCCTTCATCTACGCCGAGCTGCTCGACGATAATCTGCTTCACGCGTTCTTCTACGCTGGCCATTCCTGTTCCTCCGCTCCGGCTTGGCCGGAACTCGTTCGTTTCAGTTCCGTTTGCCTAACTTTGGCAGGCGCGACCCAATCCTGCGCCAATTCCGTGTGTTTCAACCGTCCCTAAGCAACCTGCCCATTCTATTGGCCCCGTCCCCCAAGGTCAACTTTGCTAGCTTCAGTGGTGCAAGCCGTGAAGCACTTCCTCGATAGCCATGGTCAGTTCAACTTGGTCGAGTGACTCACCACTCTCGGACATCGCCTGGACCTCATCTTCCGAGCTGCCCAAATGCGCCGCAAGAAGCTGTCTTGTGCGCGGCCAGTCAGGAATGAGCTTGAGATCTCGAAATTCAGCCATACCAAACCCTCGATTACCTTTCCCGCCTCCTGCCTTACGCCAAATACATCCCGCCGTTCACATCCAGCACATGCCCCGTGATATAGGCCGCTTCGTCGCTCGCTAGAAACACGATCGCCGCCGCGACATCCTTCGGCACTCCCAACCGCCCTAACGGAATTCGCACCTTCAAATCCTCTTTCACTTTTTCGGGCAGCACATCGGTCATTGGGGTCTCGACAAAGCCCGGCGCCACCGCATTCACGGTGATATTCCGCGAGGCAATCTCGATCGCTATCGCCTTTGTCAGCCCAATGATCCCCGCCTTCGCCGCGACGTAATTCGCCTGCCCCGCATTGCCCGTCTCCGCCACCACCGACGAAATATTGATGATCCTTCCCGCCTTCGCGCGCATCATCACGGGCAGCGCCTGTTGTATGCATAGATGCGCGCCGGTCAGATTCGTCTGCAGCACCGCGTCCCAATCCTCGCGCTTCATCCGCATCGCGAGACCGTCGCGCGTAATCGCTGCGTTGTTCACTAAAATGTCCAACCGCCCGAATTTCTCCATGACGTGCTTGAATCCCGCCTTCACCTGCTCGCCGTCCGCCACGTCCATCTTCACCGCCAGCGCTTCGCCGCCCTTCGCCGCTATCTCGCTCACCAACGAAGCAAGTTTCTCTTCACTGCGCGCCGCCACCGCCACTTTCGCGCCTGCTTCCGCCAGAGCGAGAGCCGTCTCGCGCCCAATTCCCTGCGACGCTCCCGTCACCACCGCCGCTTTCCCCGTCAAACTAAACATCCCCTCCGTCCCTTCTCGCCACTCGCCACTCCTCACTCGCCACACCTCACTCGCCACTTCTTTTCTAAGCCGCGTCGCTCTTCGCCGCCTCAATTTTTTCCATCGTGGCCGACAGGCTTTTTTCGTCCTCGATATTCAGCGCCGCCACGGACCGCTCGATCTGCCGCAGCAATCCTGTCAGCACGCGCCCCGGCCCCACTTCCACAAACGTGTTCACGCCCTCGTCAATCAACATCCGCACGGACTCTTCCCACCGCACCGGCATGGTCACCTGGCGCGCCAGCGCACTCCGCGCTTCCTCTCCCTTTTCAATCGTGTCGGCGTCCACGTTCGTTACCAGCGGAAAATTCAAGTCCGAAAACTCCGCCTTCGCCAGATCTTTCGCCAGCTTTTCCTGCGCCGGCATCATCAGCGCGCAGTGGAACGGCGCGGACACCGGCAAAATCACGGCGCGTTTCGCGCCCAGTTGCGAAGCGATCTCTACCGCGCGCTTCACCGCGCTCGCATGCCCGGAAATCACTGTCTGGTCCGGCGAATTCAGATTCGCCGCCGAACAAATCTCGCCTTCCGCCGCGCGCTTGCATGCATCTGCTACAACCGCGGGCGAAAGCCCCAGGATCGCCGCCATGGCTCCCACTCCCGCCGGTACGGCTTCCTGCATATACGTTCCACGTTTCCGCACCAGTTGCACCGCTTCCGCGAACTTCAGCGCGCCCGCCGCCACCAGCGCCGAGTATTCTCCCAGGCTATGCCCCGCCACATAGTTCGGCTGCAAACCTTTTTCCGCCGCCACGCGGTACGCCGCCACGGAACACGTCAAGATCGCCGGCTGCGTGTTCGCTGTCTGCTTCAGCTCGTCTTCCGAGCCTTCAAAGCACATCCGCGAAATTGAAAATCCAAGCGCTTTGTCTGCCTCGTCGAACACGGCCTGCGCCGCGGGATATTTCTCCGCCAGCTCTTTCCCCATTCCGGGGTATTGCGAAGCCTGACCTGGAAATACGAACGCTACTTTTCCCATCGTTGCACGTACCTCGAAGCCTTCACTCCCTTGCCGCGGCCAGCGAAAGCTCCTCTTCGATTTTTTCGTTCACTCGCGCCCGGGCCAGCCCCGCCGCCACGCGGATGGCATTTTTCACGGCGTTCGCGTTCGAGCGCCCGTGCCCGATCACGCACACGCCGCGCACTCCCAAAAGCGGCGCCCCTCCGTACTCCGTGTAATCAATCGTCTTCTTCAAGCCCTTGAACGCGCCTTTCGAAAGCACTCCGCCCAACTGCGAAAACAGCGAACTCTTCATGGACTTCCTCAGCAACCCGAAAATCTGCACCGCCAACCCTTCGCAGATCTTCAGCGCGATATTGCCTACGAATCCGTCGCATACAATTACGTCCACATCGCCCGAAAACAAATCCCCGCCTTCCACGTTTCCCACGTAGTGCAACGAGCTGCGTTTCAGCCGCGTGTGTACTTCCCTCGTCAGTTCGTTCCCCTTGATCTCCTCTTCCCCGATGGAGAGCAGTCCCACTCTAGGCCGCCGGTGGCCGAACGTCGCGCGGTAATAGATCTCCCCCATCACCGCGAACTGCACCAGGTGTTCGGGCTTCGAATCCACATTGGCTCCGACGTCGAGCAACACGCTCACTCCACCCTTCGCATTCGGAAAGGGAGCCGCCAGTGCGACACGGTCCACCGATTCCAATGTACCCAGCAAAAACCGCGCCACGGTCATCACCGCCCCGGTGTTGCCCGCGCTCACCAGGCCGTCCGCTTTCGCTTCTCGCACCAGCCGCGCGGCCACATGCACTGAGCTATCCTTCTTCCGCCGGAACGCCTGCGCCGGGTGATCCTGCATGGTGATCACTTCATTCGCCGGCACAATTTCAATCGGCAGATTCGGCGTAGCGTGCTTGGCCAGTTCCTGCCGGATCGCATGCGGCTGCCCTACCAGCAGCACCCGGACGCCCAGCTCCCGCGCGGCCAGCACACTGCCCTCGACTTCGGGGCGGGGCGCATGGTCTCCACCCATGGCGTCTACGGCGATGGTAATCATGGGAACTTCGAACCGGTGCTACCGGTAAAAGGCAGGCCCTTACGCCGACTCTTCTTGCACTGCCCGGCCTTTGTAATATCCGCAATGCGGGCAAGCCTGGTGCGGCTGCTTCATTTCATGACAATTCGGGCATTTCCCGAGCGCCGGCTTGGCCAGATGGTCGTGCGCCCGCCGCGTGCTCGTCCGTCTCTTCGAATGACGGCGTTTTGGGTTAGGCATGGCAATACTCCTCTTTTCCCGGCCCGAATCCCTATTCGGGCCGGATTGTATGGGTTTTTCGCCCTTGAAAGCTATTGTTTTTTCAGCCAGTCCTGCTTGATGCGCGCGAGGGGAGCCAGTCGCGGGTCCAGTCCATGGGTCTCGCAGCGGCACTCTTCGTGGTTCAGGTTCACACCGCAAGTCGGGCACAATCCCCGGCAGTCGCTTCGACAGATTACTTTCATCGGCACTGCCAACAGCACCTGTTCGCTCAACACATCCGCCAGAAACAGTCCTTCTCCGACATAAAATGCAATGTCTGCGTCCAAATCCTTCACTCGTTCTTCTTCCGGCTTGGTATCCTTCGGCAACGGGCTGTAGAACAGGTCAAACGCCCGGTGCACTTCCTCCACCACCGGCTCCAGGCACCGCGCGCACACCAGCTCGATCTTCGTTTCCAGGTTCCCGGTGATCCGGATCTGCCCGTCCACCAGTTCCGCCGTCGCGTTCACTTCCAGAGGCTCCAGCTGTTTAAATTCCGTCGAGTGGAAGTCAATGCTCCCCGGCAAAAAACTCTTGTTGATCCGGAGCTTGCGGACAGCAAGCTCCTTGATGTCGAGGAACATCGGCTTTTCTGCGCCTCCAGCGCCCGTGTTCATGCCTATCCATTATTGGGGCCGCCCTTTCCCAAGTCAAGGAAACGCCCTTCCTTCTCTGTCTTTTGCTCCCTCTTAATCACCGTCCCCGCCTAGTACTTGGTTCGTGTTCAGACGCAAGGCTTTCCGTAATGACAGGCTTTGCGCTGTTTCAAGATTGCGGCCTGCCTCGCTCCAAAAAAAGACCCCCCACGCTTCCACCGCGTGCGGGGTCTCCTGTCTGCGCTTTCCAGGCTCTTCGTCTGGCCTTCAGTCTTAAACCTGGCCCATTCCTCCATCCACGTTGATTTCCACTCCGGTGATGTACGACGCATCCTTGGACGCCAGGAAAGCCACCACGCCAGCCACTTCCTCCGGTTGCCCGAATCTCTTCAATGGGATCTTCGAAATGGCATCTTTCGCAAACTCGTCCAGCGCTTCCTTGGGGAGTCCTGTTCTTTCAAAGATCGGAGTTTCAATCGGACCTGGCGCCACCGTATTCACCCGAATCCCGCGGTCGGCGAGTTCCGTCGCTGCCGTCCTCGCTAGCGACCGCAACGCAGCTTTGGTGGCCGCATAAGCGCTCGCTCCCGCGAAGCCCTTGTTGCCCACGACGCTCGTATTCAAGATGATGGAAGCTCCGTTGTTCAACAGCGGCAGAGCCTTCTGGATCGTGAAGTACGCTCCCCTGATGTTGATATCGAACTGCTCGTCGAAAACCTTCTCTGACGTATCCGCAAGCGGCACGAATTTCGCCACGCCAGCGTTTACGAAGAGCACGTCAATCTTTCCCAGCTTCTTCGAAACTTCGGCATAAAACTTTTCTACTTCGCCAAGCTCAGCCACGTCCGCTTGTACCGTCAAAACTCCATTGCCGATCGTCTTTGACGCTTCATCAAGTGTCTTTCTGTTCCTTCCGGAAATTGCGACCTTTGCTCCTTCTTCCTGGAGCCGCTTCGCTGTCGCCAATCCGATGCCGCTATTTCCTCCAGTTACCACTGCCACTTTTCCCTCGAGTCGCTTCATGTGTTTCTCCAATCTTGACCAAAATTCACCGTAGGCCGCGCGGTCTTGAGTGCTCCGCACCGCTTTCCTGGGCCATCGCAAATCGAGTACTTAGATGAGGTTCGCACTTCCCGGTTACATCTTCTCTGCATGCATCATGGATTGCCGTGTTCTGTTGGCGTGAGAATCGCTGTACTGCCCTGGTCTGACTTGTACTTGGGCCCGGCTCTCAAATTGAGAAATCTTCGGGCTTCAGGGTCCCGCTGGCCTTTCCACTCCTTAAGAGCCACGAGAACAAAAACTCTGCTGCCCTTGCGACCCATTCGATACAATTTGTCGGGAAAATCTTGAACTCTGTCTATTTTTCGTTTTGTTCTCGCAGCAGGATTTTCCTTTCGCTCCATCTCCTCACCGGGAAGGATTCAAATGAACCTCTGGAAAATTACTTCGCTCGCCTCTCTTGCTCTGCTGCTCACTGGTTCTCTTCTTGTCGCTAGCCGTCCTTCAAAAGAGACGTCCTTGTGGCCCGTCTACGAGCAGTATTTCAAAAATGCCAAGTACGTTGACATGACCCACAAAATCACGCCTTCGATCCCCGTTTGGCACGGCTTCGGACCATCCAAATTTCTGCCCACCGCGGACCCCGCCACAAACCGGCCCTACACCTACGAGAAGGACGGCTTCGAGGCCACCCACTACGACCTCTCCACCGACCAGCTCGGAACCCAGCTCGATCCTCCCGCCCACTGGAATCCTTATTACCCGGCGATCGACGAATTGCCGCCGACTTACACGATCCGTCCTCTCGTGGTGATCCCCATTCAGGACAAAGTCGCGAAGGATCCCGGCTACCAGATGACCGTCGCGGACATCCACTCCTGGGAGCAGCGCAATGGCCGCATTCCAGAAGGCTCCGTGGTTTTCATTCGTTCCGATTGGTCCAAAAAGTGGCCCGATCCCGCGCTTGCAGAGGAAAAGAAATTTCCCGGCGTCACTCTCGCCGCTCTAAAATTTCTCCACCTCGAGCGTCACATTCTTTTTCATGGCCACGAGGCGCTCGACACCGACGATACGCCCACTCTCGAAGGCGAAGCCTGGCTGCTGCGCAACGGCTACACGCAAGCCGAAGGCGTGACCCACCTCGACAAAGTTCCCGAAAAAGGCGCGCTCGTAGCGATTGGCTTCCCGAAGCTGGAAGGCGGCACCGGTGGCTACGCCCGTTACATCGCCATCTGCCCGCCCGACTGGAAGTACGGCGTTTCCGTCGGCGAGCTCCCCGAAGCTCCCATGGCCCGCTTTGATAAGCCGCTTCACTGGGACAAAAAAGCCGGCATGCGCGTCCGCTGACTTGGCCGGAGCTCCCTTCTTCAAGCTGCGCCAAAACTTGCGTCGAATTCACAGTTCGTGCTCCCGCCCGGCCGCGAGTCGAATCTGCGATCTCTTCTGGCGCCTCCGCGCGCTCCACCACCACATCACACAAATCAGAGCCGCGAAAAATCCTGCGACAAAATACAGCAGGTGTGCAGCAATCCAAATCACCTGTTGCACTCGCTTCCGGATAAGCAGGGCTCCTTGCGCCGCCCCTGCCGAAATCGTCACTGGCTGCCCCCAATTCAACTTTGCGATCCGCGGCAAAAATCCCTCTTCGACGCATCCTTCCAGGTTGTACACACCAATTGTCCGCGCGAAATAACTGGCCACGATCATGTCCCGCGAAAGCTCGTCCCAATCGAGCGGAGTGAACCCGGGCGCATTCGCCGCCTGATTCGTCACCCCTACAGCAATCGCCTGCGCCTCCCTCCCATACGCCCAGATCATCGCCGAGTCCAGCGAGTGGTGGAAGCTCGTGTAGATCATCAACACTTCCAGATTCCCGCGCACATCCACGATCCCGAATACTCGTTCCAGCACCGTGGTGTCTTCGATCCTCTCGTCGGCAAGAAACGGAAACTGGTAAGTTTGGACCGCGTATCCCGCCGCCTGCATTTTTCCGATGAGCTTTGCGTACTCCTTCCTCGCGCGCGTCACCCGCCCCAGATCGAAATATCGCTTCGCCAGCAGCCATGCGAGCCCCAACTTGTCGCCATGAAAGAACGTCGAAAATTCCCGGACGCTCGGCTCGATGTCGAGTCCCACTCCTGCCCAATGCAGCTGGTATTCCGCACTCCACTTTTCAAATTCCGCGAATCGCGCTTCAGTCTCCGCCGCATTCTCTGCATTCACGTAGTAGCCTTGCGCTTTCGGCAGCGCCAGCCACGCCGTCACCGGGATCCCGGCTGCATTCAGTTGCCTCACAATCTGCGCCCGTCCCGGGCTTAATTCCGTCGTCGCCAGCGCGATCCCGGCATGCATCTCCTGGAGTTCCGGAATTACTTCCGGCTGAGCCAGAATCGCTTTCAGCGCTTCCGTAGAGCCTTCTGCCGCAAAAACCATTTCCGGCGCGACCGGTTTTTGATTCTGCAGGGTGATGTTCCCTCTTGCATCTCTTGTAACGCCCCAGTTTTCCGGCGCGCCGTTCTCGCTCGGTTTAGCTCCCCTGTTCCTCTCACATCCCGCCGCCGCGGTCAGAATCACAGTCAGCAGCAGAAAACTTGTCCCAAAACTTTTCATTCCCGCTCCTTCTCCCCCGCCCGCATCGTCAAGAAACGGCTACAATCAAAGCGTTTCCCAGTCGCTTCTAGCAATCCGAGGTCACCATGCAGCTCAACGTGCCCAACTTCCAGGACACTATCGCGTTTCTCTCCCGCACTCCCCCGGCTCTCGATACGCTTCTCCGCGATCTCCCTGAATCATGGACCTTTCAGAACGAAGGCGAAAGCACCTGGAGCCCTTTCGATATCGTCGCGCACCTCATCCACGGCGAGCGCGCCGACTGGGTTCCCCGCGCAAAAATGATTCTGGAATATGGTGAGACCCGTACCTTTGAGCCCTTCGAGCGCGGTGGTCATGTCCGCGAAAGCAAAGGCAGAACGCTCCCGCAGCTTCTCGATGAATTCGCCCGCGTCCGCTCGGAAAACCTGAAAGAATTGCGCGCCTTGAAAATTCAGCCCGAAGACCTCACCCGCCGCGGCCGCCATCCCGCTTTCGGCCCGGTCACTCTATCGCAGCTCCTCGCCACCTGGGCCGCTCACGATCTCACCCATCTTCACCAGATTTCCCGCGTCATGGCCCATCAGGTTCGCGAAGCCGTCGGCCCCTGGAGCGTTTACCTCGGCGTCCTCCACTGCTCTGCCCATAGCCAAGCCGCGTAGGATCGCGCCTCAAGTAGTGGGCCATCCCACGAGCGATCCCACGTCACCGATTGGTCTCGGCCCGAACCTTCATTCGACACCCAGGTGGCGGGAATTCGACCGTTCCGCAAGTTGCATGCCTGACGAGTTGCGCCGCAGGACCGCATCGTACAGGTGCTGCGATTGCTCCCTCGTGAAATGCAGGGGGATTCCCCACGACATGTACTGGAGATCAGTCGGGGTCCACTCTCCCCGCATGATGCCTTCTTTCGAATGCTCCGGCCCGATCAGTACATGTGCCACTTCGTGTGCGATGGCATAGGCCAGAATCCGGTCGGCCCGGTAGCCCTTTGCGGCAAGTTGGTCTACGCGCGAGTAGAGCACATCGAGTTCACAGGCTGGCTCGTGGTCCGGGCAGGCTTGGGCCAATCCGAGGGTTTCGCCAGGCATCCGAAGTCTCTGTGCCATCTCGCGAGGCAAGATGCGCACGACGAGATCGCTCGCCCCCATGTCGGTATCGCAGCCTGCGGAGACCACTCTGTAGTTTTTGAGAACCGGGCAATCCAGCCATTCTGTTTCAATTCCAATGTTCAAAAAGATCCGGGTGGCCACCTCTTCTGACTGCGCAAGTGATCGCCGGTCCACATGGGCGTAGTTGTAGACCCGGAGCGTCAGCTTGACCTCGGCGTGGGGATCTTCGGATTTGGCCCCCTTTGCCGGGGTGCTTCCCTGAAGAATTCCGCCGCGATTCTGGCACAGAGCAGGGTTGGCGCTGAGCCCAACAATCAATGCCGACAGCAAGGCTCCTCCCCGTGCAAATCGTCCCCAACAGCTCGACTGGGAAAACCTTTGTCCCGTGGATTTCAAGCTCGCCCCCCAGCACGCTCTTGCGTGTTGGGGCAACTTTTATTCGATCCAGGCACAGCTTCAATGCGCGGTGGCTCATAAGCGGATCATTTCGCTATCACAGAACTATGTGTACTGTTTTCTGTTAGTTAGACAATTTTCGGCAGGCCTTCGAACCATGTATGAGCCCTCCAACCAGGTCCGCACCAAACCATTTCGTTGGCAAGACAGTCTATTTAGGTTGGAACCAAGGTTCGCCCTCAACCGTAGAATAAGAGACGCTTGCAAATCAGGATGAGGCCCCCAGGCATGCAGGTATCGCCGAATCTCCCCGTCGCCGCGCTATTTTCTGGGTTCCGCTTGGACCTGCGCACCGCCGAACTCCACACTGCAGAGGGCAAAACCGCGCGCTTGTCCGATCAGCCGTTTCGGATCCTGGAGACACTCCTTCAAAACGCAGGTGACGTCGTAAGCCGCGAGGACCTCCGCAAGCGCCTCTGGCCCAACGACACGATCGTCGAGTTCGAGCACAGCATCAGCGCTGCCATGAACCGGCTCCGCCAAGCTCTGGGTGATTCCGCCGAAGAGCCAAAGTTCATTGAGACCTTGGCGCGTCGCGGTTACCGCTTCATGCTGGCCGTGCAATTCGAAGAGCCAGCTTTGGCGCCGGAACCAACCTCAACTCCAGCTCCGGCGGGCAGCAAGCCGCAGGCGAATGGAGTCGCATCCCATTATCAGATTCTCGAACGCCTCGGCGGCGGGGGCATGGGCGTGGTCTACCGTGCCAGGGACACCCGGCTGAACCGCAATGTGGCCCTGAAGTTTCTTCCCGCGGAACTCGCCAAGGACGAAGCCGCTTTAGAGCGTTTTCGGCGCGAAGCCCAGGCCGCTTCGGCCCTGAACCATCCCAATATCTGCACCATTTACGACGTGGGCGAGCTGCCACTCGAGCCGGGAGACGGCAACGAAGCCCAGCGCTTCATCGCCATGGAGTTCCTCGACGGCCAGACTCTCGAGCGCCGTATCTCCGGAAAGCCTCTGCCTCTGCACGAGACTCTCGAGCTGGCCATCGAAATCGCCGATGCGCTGAGTGCCGCCCACGCCCAGGGCATCATCCACCGGGACATCAAAGCTGCCAACGTGTTCGTGACCAAGCGCGGCAGCGCGAAAGTCCTCGACTTTGGGCTGGCGAAATCGACCGCTCTGTCTGCCCCTGCTGCTTCCGAACCTGCCGCCTCCTCCTTTCCAGCCTCCTCCGCAACTGGTGCGATCACGGTGCTGGGCAAAGCGATGGGAACCCCCACGTATATGTCCCCCGAGCAGGTTCGCGGCGAGCAGCTCGATGCCCGCTCCGACCTGTTTTCTTTCGGCATCACCCTCTATCAGATGGCCACCGGAGTTCTGCCATTCCGTGGCGAAACCACTGACCAGATTTCTAGCGCCATCTTGCATCGCGTTCCCGATCCTCCTTCTCATCTCAATCCCGCCATTCCCCCAAGGCTGGAAGAAATCATCCTCAAGGCCCTCGAAAAGAATCCGAAGTTCCGCTATCAGTTCGCCGCGGAGATACGAACCGATTTGCAGCGCCTGCAACGAAGTGCCAATGTCGAACAACCGGCCTCCTCCTTTGTCCCCGATAAAGCTCGAACAAACTCAAAGCGCTCGGGCGCTCGCTGGCCGGTGGCCGTCCTGTTTGTGGGCTTCGCGGTTTTTCTCACCACGGCGGCTCTGAGATTTTTGTTCAACGGACCTCCGCCGCCAGGCAGATTTGCCGAGGACAGCGCCGAAGCCCGGCGTCCGGCCGTAGCACCACCCGTTCATCCAACCGCCAAGGCGGTCACGGTTAAGTCTCAGCCTCGGCTGCGTATGGTAGACCTTTCCAGCGACTTCAACCTCACTGGCGTCTACGGCGATGGGGAAATGTTTAGTCCGCAGGGGAGTCTCGACGGAATCGGAAACGCTTTTCCGGCTGAAATTCTGGATGAAGCGAAAACTTGGGATGCCGTGCCATTCGCCCTCGGGCATCCTAATTCGTCTGACGTGGTCACGAGTCGCACCATTGCTCTGCCGGAAGGAAAATTTATCGCCTTGAAGCTCTTGGCGGTGGCGGTCCAGGGTGACCAGGAGTCGCAAAACTTTACAGCCAACTATTCCGACGGCTCCTCACACTCGTTTTCTCAAAGCCTTAGCGATTGGTATACCCCGGAAAATTACGATGGTGAATTCGGCGTGGCTCAGGTGCCTTATCGCGTCGGCAGCGGCGGCGGCAGAGATGACCGCACCTTTCATCTTTACGGATATTCGTTCCCTCTCGACAGCAGAAAGACCATACAAAGCTTCACTCTGCCCAACAATTCCCATGTCCTGATCTTCGGCCTCACCCTGATGCGTGCGAGTCGCACGAGCGGAACCGTCGGCGATTAGCGTTCACATAGCTTCCGGTCTCCTCCAAGTAGGCATGCCGCTCGCCGTCGCCACCTGGAGCATTTTTCTTGGCGCGCCAGTGCGCCGGCCTGATTGGATGACGTTGTCGGCTCCTCGTTCCGAGTAAACTTGGCAGCTGTTGGACGACCAAGGCTCGGAAAAAGGAGCCGAGCAATGTTGATTATAGGATGTGATTTTCACACACGCTACCAGCAGATTGCCATGGCCA
>DATIXL010000080.1:0-88830 GCA_035518615.1 Terriglobales bacterium
GCTCTCCGATATCACCGATATGACCGGAGGCAGGGTTTTCGCCGTTGAGAGGCTCGAGGATCTTCCGGACATTGCCACGAAGATTGGCATGGAGCTGCGCAACCAATATGTCCTGGGATATCATCCGAGCAATAAAGCGCATGATGCACGCTGGCGCAAAATCAAGGTTAAGCTGCGCACTCCGAAGGGTCTTCCGCCCCTTACGGTTTATGCCAAAACAGGCTACTACGCTCCGAGCCATTAGGTCCGCGCTTCCCGGAGTTGCCCTCCTGATCTCGCCCTTCTTGTTCCTGATGATTTCGACTTTGCTGTGCCCCGCCTTAACGCCAGCTCAGAATCCGATTCCGGTGACCAACGCCCAGCCTCCGCCTCCGGAACAGGGGGTGGGTCCCGATCAGCGCGGCGGCTCGATCAAGGTGAACGTCAACCTTGTCGTATTGCATACCACCGTGATGGACGACCGCGGGAAATTCGTGGACGGCCTCAAGGAAAACAATTTTCGAGTCTTCGAAGACAAAGTCGAACAAAAGCTTTCGGTCTTCAAGCAGGAGGATGTGCCGGTCAGCATGGGCCTGGTCATTGACAATAGCGGAAGCATGCGTGACAAGCGCCCCCGCGTGAACGAAGCTGCACTGACCCTCGTCCAGACCAGCAATCGCCAGGACGAAGTCTTCGTCGTGAATTTCAATGACGATTTTTATCTCGATTTGGACAAAGATTTCACCAACAGCATTCCTGAATTGAAGGAAGCGCTCGAAAGAATTGACGCCCGGGGAAGTACCGCGCTCTACGATGCGATTATCGGGTCCCTCGACCACTTGAAAAAAGGATCCAAGGACAAGAAAGTCCTGCTCGTGGTGACCGACGGCGAAGACAACATCAGCCGCAATTCGCTGGAAAAAACCATCCACGAAATTCAGAAGACTAACGTTGTCATCTACACCATTGGTCTGTTCAGCGACGAGGACAAGAGGAGCCGCAAACGGGCCACCCGCGCGCTAAAGGAAATCTCCGCGGCTTCGGGCGGCATGTCCTATTTTCCCGAAGATGTAGACGACGTGCACACCATCTGCCTCCAGGTCGCCCACGATATTCGCGATCAGTACACGCTCGGCTACTATCCCACCAATGCAAAAAAGGACGGTACCTACCGTACCGTGCAGGTCGAGGTCATTCCGCCGCACGGCTACGGAAAGCTCGTCGCCCGTACGCGCAACGGCTACTATGCGCCGGGCGGACCCGACGCAACCGCATCCGGCGGCAGCAATTGATTTTCTCCGCTTGTTGAACCAGCGCGCTTCCGTGTTTTTTGGATCCCGGCTTCTCTACATTCCCTTTGCCGGCTTGATTTCCACTGGCTCGCCTGCATAAACGGTCGGCGCCCCTTCGGCTTCTGCTTTTTTGTTGTAGGCCGCGACCTCCGTCTTCAGCAACTCGTTGAATGATTTCAGGTGTCCGTTGAGCTCGCCCTCGAGTTTGTGCAGCTCGTCCATCACCATTGTCGAAGGCATCTCTCCGTAGGATCCCGAGACTTCGTAAGCCATTCCAGAGAGTTCGCTTTGCAGGCGCTGAAGTTCGTGGAGATCGTCCTCCGCCACGTCTCTCTGGATCCCGGGCGCGAGCACTTCGTCCTTCGCTGCGGAGAGCTTCTTGCTCAATTCCTTGCCTTGTTCGATCAGCGTTTTGTATTTGGCTTGCAGTTCCTTGTCTTGGCTGCTCTGCACCATCGCGCTAAAATCGCCGATCTGTTTGTTGATCAAGTCAAGGCGGTTGATCATTTCGTTCACCGCGCTCGCATCGTTGCGAGCCTCCAGCCCGCTCCGGGTCTGCGCCTCAAAGATCGCCGGCGCGATCGTCAGATTCGGATCGGCAAGCACCTTCGCTTCTTGCGTTTGCGTCTGCCCATTCACCGTTACGGAAATGCGGTATGTTCCCGGCACCACCATCGGTCCTCGGTTCGGATTGAAATACTCGTTCATTTCCGGCATCTTCTCGTATTTGAGGTTGACTGGACCCTCGTACCGCAGATTCCACACATACCGGTTGATTCCTGCTTCTGCCGGCCCGTAGTCGGTCGTCACCGTCGCGCCGTGCTCGTCCTCAATCACGATCTTCACCGGAGTCTGGTGTTCTTTCTTTTGTTCCGGCGTCGCTTTGATTTCTTTTTTCAAGAGATAGTCCACGACCACCCCGCTCGGCGCGTTCGGAGCGGAATATGCATTTCCTTGCCCTTCGTCCGTTCTCCAGTGATGGAACATTACCCCCGGCGCCGGGGTGAACACGTGAAAGTCGGTGGACTCGATTGTTGGAGTCAGCTCTTCCACAGGACGAATGTCGTCCAGTACAAAAATGCCCCGTCCATGCGTGGCTAAGACCAAATCATGAGAATCCTTGACAAATTTCAGATCCCACACCGGAGCTGTCGGAAAATCGGACTTCAACTGCGTCCAATGATCGCCACGGTCAACCGAGTAGTAAAGGCCTGTGTCCGTTCCGGCCACAAGGAAACCCTTCAGATTCGGATCCTCGCGCACCACATAAACCGGCGAGTCTGCCGGCAAACCGTTCGTGATCTTCTGCCATGTCGCTCCATAATTGTCCGTCCTGTAAACGTAAGCTCCGCGATTGTCCAGCATGTGCGCGTCGTAACTTACGTATGCCGTTCCCGCATCGAATGGCGAAACCCCGATCTGGTACACTCGCGCCCATTCCGGCGCTCCAGAAATGTGTGACGTCACGTTGCTCCACGTTTTTCCGCCGTCCTTGGTCACATGCACCAGCCCATCGTCGCTGCCGACCCAGATCACTTTGTTGTCCGTCGGAGCCAGTGTGATGCAAAGGATCGTGTCGTAGCTCTCCGCGCCGCTGATGTCGTGCTGGATCGGTCCGCCTGCAATTTCCTGCTTGCTCTTGTCATTTCGCGTCAAATCTCCGCTGATCGGCGTCCAATTCTTGCCGCCATCGGTGGATTTGAACAAAACGTTTCCGCCAAGATAGACCTCATTTGCGTCCTTATCGGAAACGGCAATCGGCGAGGTCCAATTGAATCGGTATTTCAGGTCCGCGGGTTTCATGTTCTGCACGCTGTCCAGGTATGGCTGGATATCGCGCGTCAGGTGCGTCTTCAGGTCCAGGCGGTTGATGGACCCGTCTTCCGAATCCGAGTACACGATGTCCGGATCGCTCGGCGCCGGCACGGAATATTCCCCATCCCCGCCGACAGTCGTGTACCACGCTCCGCCGGACACACCCCGACCGCCCAGATCCGACGACGGTCCGCACCATCCGCTGTTGTCCTGCAGCCCTCCGCAGATTCGGTAAGGGTCCCGGCTGTCCGTCGCCACTTGATAAAACTGCTCGATGGGGATGCTGTCCAGAAAGCGCCACGTCTTCGCTCCATCCAGCGAAAGATAAGCTCCCCCATCCTGTCCTTGAATAATGCGATTCGGATTTTGCGGATCAATCCAAAGCGCGTGGTGGTCCGGATGCATTCCCCGGTCGGCGTGATAAGCGGTCTTGCCTCCGTCTTCCGATTCCATCAGGTTGAACGAGAGAAAGAACAGTTTCTTTTCGTTGTCCGGCGATACGATCACCTTGGAAAAATAGAAGGGCCTCACGTCCAGCGCGTGATTGTCCGTCACTTCGCTCCACGAGTCTCCCATGTCGGTGGACTGCCAGAGCATTCCGTGTTTCGCGGCGATCAGCGCGTACACGTGGTCGGGATTCGATGGCGCCACCGCGACCGCGATTCTTCCCAAGGGGCCTTCTGGCAATCCCTTCTTCAACTTCGTCCATGTCTCGCCGCCGTCCGTCGTTCGATACAACCCGCTCTCCGGGCCCCCGTTCACCATGTCCCACGGATACCGCCGGAATTCCCACATCGCCGCAAAAAGCACTTTCGGATTTCCCGGCGCCATCGCCAGATCGGATGCGCCCGTTGTATCGTTGACGAAAAGAACTTTCTTCCAGTTTTTTCCGCCATCCGTTGTCTTAAAGATGCCGCGTTCCGCATTCGGTCCCCAAGCGTGCCCGAGCGCCGCCACAAACACCGTGTTGGGGTCGTGCGAATCAATTGCAATCGCCGAAATCTGCTGCGTCTCCGCCAGTCCCATGAATTGCCACGAATGTCCGGCATCCGGCGAAAAATACACGCCTTTGCCGTCAATCACGTCGTTCCGGATATTTCCTTCGCCGGTTCCGACCCACACGAAATTCGGATTCGATGGCGCGATTGCGATGGCTCCGATGGAGGCTGTCGCTTCATGCTCGAAAATCGCCTTCCACTTCTGCCCTCCATCCGTGGATTTGAACACGCCACCTGCCGCACCTCCCACGTAGTACACGTTCGGATCACCGGGGATCCCCGCTACGGCGGACACGCGTCCTCCCGCGACCGTCGGCCCGAGATTCCTGAATTTTAGGTGCGCCAAAACATCGGGCGGTTTCTCGGCTTCGGAGTTTTCCTCTCCACTTGCGGACGCGAAGGAAGGAAGAAGCGCGCAAACGGCAATCACTGCGATTACGGCGAAAAAACGGCGAGACAGAGACATTGCTACTCTCCTTTTCAGGGCAAAGCGCGATTTGTTCCGGGAAATTCTCTCTATTTTCACGGTTACGAAAGCCGGCAAAAGGTACGGCTGAAGGATTTTCTGGATCTTACGCCGCCCATTTTACATCCGTTACCGGGCTCCGGCGTCATAAACTTGGAAAATTAGGGAGCAGACACCCGCGCGGCCCCCGTCAGCTCGTTCAGGAAACTCTTCCCATGCGGGATGATTCCGCCGAAGTTCTCGGCCACTGTCTGGCCCATGTCCGCCAGTGTGTCCCGCGTCCCCAGATTCGCGCCCGCCCCGGCTCCCGGCGAATATGCAAGGATCGGTACATATTCGCGCGAATGATCCGTCGTCTCCCACCGTGGATCGGGATCGCACCCGTGATCGGCGGTAATCATCAACAAGTCGTTCCTTTCAAGCTGCATTAGAAACACGCCGAGCAGTTCGTCGAACTGCTCCAGCGATTTCGCGAAACCTTCCACGTCCTTGCGGTGCCCGTAAAGCATGTCGAAATCCACCAGGTTGCAGAAAATCAGGCCGTCCGGCCGCGTGCGCACGGCCTCGGTGATTTTCTTCATTCCATCTTCGTTCGAGACCGTGGTCACGTAATCTTTCACTCCACGGCCGTTGTAGATATCGTGGATTTTCCCAATTCCAAAAACCGGCACGCTCTTTTCGGCAAGGACGTCAAGTAGCATCGGCTTCGGCGGGTCCACGGCATAATCGTGACGCCTCGAGGTCCGTGTGAAATTTCCGGGTTCCCCTGTAAAGGGCCGTGCAATGACGCGCCCCACGCGGTGTGGACCGTCCAGCAATTTCCGCGCGACTTCGCACATCCTGTAAAGGGCCTGAATCGGGATTACGTCCTCGTGCGCCGCAATCTGAAACACGCTGTCACCCGATGTGTACACAATCGGCTTGCCTGTGCGCACATGCTCTTCGCCCAGTTCCTTGATGATCTCCGTCCCCGAAGCCGGCTTGTTTCCGATGATCTTTCGCCCAATTTGCCGCTCGAATTCCGCGATTAGTTCAGCAGGGAATCCGTGCTTGTATACGGGAAACGCTTGGCTCAGCCACACGCCAGCCATCTCCCAGTGTCCCGTCGTCGTATCTTTTCCCGGCGAATGGGTTGCTCCCTTGCCATAAGCTCCCAGTGGCTTGGCAGCTGGGATCTGATGAGCGAGCGGCGCGATATTTGCCAGCCCCATCCTTACGAGGTTGGGTATCGCCAGCGCTCGCGATTCCGTGATGTGCCCCAGCGTATTTCGGCCCACGTCGCCGTATTCTGCAGCATCTGGCAACGCGCCGATTCCCACACTGTCCAGCACCACCCAAACCACTCGCTGGAATGGACTTGTCATTGGATTTCCTCACGCTCAATGAACGAGCCTAGCATACCTGTTCCAGCATGGCGGAGGTCGCCTTCCTCTCCGGACTCGGTTTCGTGGCAAACTATGGGCCAGGCCGCTGAACTATTTTCATTTCTCGTGCGTAATTACATTTGTGGAGGTGTGCGATGCCCAGGGACCGCGGGTACAGAACTCCCTCGCTGGTCTTCCCGATTCTGTTAGTGGTGGTCGGCGGCCTGTTTCTCTATGCCAATTGGCACCCCGGCTTTGACCCCTATCCCATCTTTGCAACCTATTGGCCGCTCCTGCTGATCTTCGTTGGACTTGGACTCATGCTTGACGCTTCGCGCCGTGGTTCCGCTCCGGCCGATGGCTCGCCCAGAAGATTTCCCATCGGTTCCACTCTTGGCGCTCTTGCCTTTGCCTTGTTCATTGTCATTCTCGTTCTTCATGGCCGTTCCGTCGCCCACCGTTTCGGATCTCCGGAGCAGCCCAATGATCGCACCGCGGAAACGATTGATCTGCAAAATGCCAAATCTGTCCGGGTATCCGTCGAGATGGGCGCCGGCCAACTCAATATCAATGGCGGTACTTTGCATCTCCTCCAAAGCGACTTTTCCTTCAGCAATTCTTGGCAAAAGCCTCGCGTTGAATATCACGTCACGGACGGCGTCGGCGAATTGACCATCAGCCAGGAAAGCACCGGCCCGCAGATCGGTCCTTCGGACAACACCTGGAATCTGCATCTGAATGAAGACGTGCCCATGGAATTGAAAATTGATTTGGGCGCGGGCCAAAGCAATCTCAAGCTGAACGGAATGAATCTCACTCGTCTTGAAGTGAACATGGGCGCAGGCCACGCCGATGTGGATCTCACCGGGCCGCGCAAGGCTGATCTGAGCGCCGATATCGAAGGCGGCGTCGGCCAGGCCACTGTCCGCTTGCCGAAAGATGTCGGCGTCGTCGCCACCGCATCTGGCGGCATCGGCGACGTCCGGGCTCACGGCTTACGGGAAGAAAACGGCGAATACGTCAACGACGCCTACGGCAAATCCCCCCACACCATCCACCTCAAAGTCGAAGGCGGCATCGGCCAAATCAACCTCGACCTCGAATAGTAGGTCTTTCCTGGCGCATTTGCCCGCTCTTTACACCGGTCGTATAATTGATAGTTTAGGCGGCGCGCTTTAGCCGCGCCGTATAGGCTTCCCTTTGGCCACAAACGAAATCATCACTTCCGCCCGTCCTGTCGAACGCGAAACCCTACTGGTGCGCAATGCCCGCGTTCATAACCTGAAAAACGTCACCGTCGAAATCCCCCACAACTCCATTACTGTCGTCACCGGGGTTAGCGGCTCCGGTAAGTCCTCTTTGGCCTTTGACACGATTTACGCGGAAGGCCAGCGCCGTTATGTCGAGTCGCTTTCCGCCTACGCCCGCCAGTTCCTCGAACGCATGGAAAAGCCCGAGGTGGACGAAATCTCCGGCATTGCTCCCGCCGTCGCCATTCGCCAAAAAAACTCCACGCGCAATCCTCGCTCGACCGTTGGCACCGCCACGGAAATTTACGATTACCTGCGCCTTCTTTTTGCCCGTTGTGGCACCACGTTCTGCGTCAAGTGCGGCGCCGAAGTTCTACGCGATTCCCCGGACAGCATCGCCAGTCGCATCCTCTCGCTTGCCCCAGGCGGCCGCTTTTACGTCCTCTACACTCTGCGCATCGCCCAGCCTCAAGCTTCCACGGCGCGCCGCGGCCTAAAGAAATCTCCTTCCGCAACGATTCCCAGCGATCTCTTGCGCAAGGCCCTCCTCGATTTGCAAAAGCGCGGCTTCAATCGCCTCTACCAGAACGGTCGCGTCCACGAGTTCGTCTCTCCCGAATCCCTCCTGGACATTGACTTCACTCAGGCAGTCTACGTTCTCGTAGACCGCCTCTCCGTCCAGCCCGAGTCCCGTTCCCGCCTCGTGGACTCCATCGAAATCTGCTATCGCGAAGGCCAGGGCGAAGCCATTCTCGAATTCCTCCCGGACAACCTGGGAGATCCCGCCGAACGCCTCGTCTTCAACGAGCGCTTCGAGTGCAAAAACGACGGCACGCTTTATCAGGAACCCGAGCCGCGCCTCTTTTCCTTTAACAATCCTTATGGCGCTTGCCCGCGCTGCCAGGGTTTCGGCAACACCATTGATTTCGATTTGAATCTTGTCGTTCCGGATCCCGGCAATTCCCTCGACGATGGCGCCATCGAGCCTTGGACCAAGCCCCGCTACCGCACGCTCTTGAACGAAGCAAAAAAGTGGGCCCGCTCCCGCGGCATTCCCACCCACACTCCGTGGAAGCATCTCACTGCCGAGCAGCGCCGCCTGATCCTCGAAGGTGATCCGGAAAACAAGTTTGAAGGCGTCAAGGGCTTTTTCAACTATCTCGAGCGCAAGAAATACAAACTTCACATTCGTGTATTCCTCAGCCGCTACCGCGGCTACGCCACTTGTCCCGATTGTGCAGGCACGCGCCTCCGCCCCGAAGCTCGCGCTATCCGGGTTGCCGGCAATTCCATTACCGATGTTTGCAAGCTCACCGTCAAGGAAGCGCGCCTGTTTTTCGCGGGACTTCAGCTCTCCGAAGCCCAGTCCAAAGTCGCCGACAAAATCCTCGAAGAAGTTCGCTCTCGCCTTCAGTTTCTCGACGAAGTCGGTCTCGACTACCTCACTCTCGACCGTCTCACTTCCACTCTCTCCGGTGGTGAATCCCAGCGGATCCAGCTCGCCACCTCTCTCGGCTCGCATCTCGTCGGCGCCATGTACGTCCTCGATGAGCCTTCCATTGGCCTTCATCCTCGCGACACCCAGCGCCTTATTGACATCCTCAAATCCCTCCGCGATCTCGGAAACACCGTGCTCGTCGTCGAACACGATCCCGACACCATCCAAGCGGCGGATTTCGTCCTCGATCTCGGGCCCGGCGCCGGCGAGCTTGGCGGCAAGCTCCTCTTCGCAGGAACCTATCCGGAAATCCTGGAAGATCACAATTCGCTCACCGGCCGTTATCTGAGCGGCGAACTCCGTATCGCCGTTCCCAACAATCGCCACAAGCCCTCTGGTAAATTCCTCCGTCTCTACGGCGCCACGTTGCACAACCTGAAAAATGTGGACTTGATGGTTCCCCTCGGCACGCTCACGGCCGTCACCGGCGTCAGCGGCTCCGGCAAATCGACTCTGGTTCACGATGTTCTTGCCCGCGCCATCGCCGCGAAAAAGAACGGCGGCTCCGAAAAAGAGTTTTGCGATCGCCTCGAGGGTGACGCCAACATCCGCGAGGTCGTGGTGATTGATCAGTCGCCCATAGGCCGCACCCCGCGCTCCAATCCCGCAACCTATCTCAAGGCCTTTGACTCCATCCGCGAAGCCTTCGCCGAAACGCCCGATGCCAAACGTCGCGGCTACAGCGCCGGCCATTTTTCCTTCAACGTTCCCGGTGGCCGCTGCGAAACTTGCCAGGGCGACGGCACCGTCACTGTCGAAATGCAGTTCCTCGCCGACGTTGAGCTCATCTGCGAAGAATGCCGCGGCACCCGCTTCAAGAGCAGCGTCCTCGAAGTGAAATATCACGGCAAAAGCATCCACGATGTTTTGCAAATGACCGTTCGCGAAGCCTTGGCCTTCTTCCTCAACGCCCCCAAAGTCACTCACAAGCTGAAAATTCTCAATGAAATCGGTCTCGGCTATCTCCGCCTCGGCCAGTCCGGCACCACCCTCTCCGGCGGCGAAGCTCAGCGCCTCAAGCTCGCCTCGCATCTCTCCCGCACGGAAAATCAAGGCGTTCTCTACGTTCTCGATGAGCCCACTACCGGCCTCCATTTCGATGACATCGCCAAACTTCTCGCCGCTTTCCGCAAACTCCTTGAATCCGGCGCTTCGCTCCTCGTCATCGAGCACAATCTCGACGTCATCAAATCCGCCGACTGGCTGATTGATTTGGGCCCCGAAGGTGGCGATCTTGGCGGTAAAATCATCGCTACGGGAACGCCGGAGCAGGTGGCTCGCAATTCTCAATCGCACACCGGCCGCTTCCTCGCCCGGGTGCTTCAGGCCAATGGGCATGCAAAGCGTTCGCCCAACGGCGCATCCAATGGCGCAGGGGTTTCTCCTAAGCCCGGCAACGGAAAAAGCTCAGCCTCCGCAAAGTGATGATTTCTCTCCGGCGAAAAGCCGCTCGCCCCTCCGCAAGCATCGCTGCTTTGCTCGCGCTTTGTGTTTTCACCGGCGCGCCCGCCTTTGCTCAGGCGCAGAACACTCCGCAGGGAACGCGCGAAATCATCAAGAACCCTCTCAACGATCTCCTCGATCAGGCCCGCCAGGCCATTGACCGCAAGGATTTCCAGGCTGCCGTCGCCCCGCTCCAGAAAATCATCGGGGCCCAGGACGATTTCACTTACGCCCATTTCCAGCTCGCGTACGTCTACACCGCCCTCCGGCGCCCCAAGGACGCTCGCACCGAATACGAAAAGGTCATCGCTCTCGATCCCAAAATGTCCGAAGCTCGCCTCAATCTCGGCATCCTCCTGCTCGACCAGGATCCCGCCGCCGCCGTCCCTCAACTCCAGAAAGCCGTCGAGCTCCTGCCCTCTGAGAGCCGCCCTCGTTTTCTTCTCGGCGTCGCCCAGGAACGTTCCGGCAATCTTCCCGCTGCAGCTCAGTCCTTCGAAGGCGCTCTCCGCCTCGATCCCAAGGACGAGGAGACTACTCTTCATTTCGCTGACCTCTACATGAAGCTCAATCGTCCCGCCGATGCCGAGCCCAAATTCCGCTCCGCTCTCGAAGCCGATCCGAAATCTCTTCCGGCTCTTCTCGGACTCGCGGAATCTCTCGAAGCCCAGAAAAAGCCCGAAGCCGCCGATGTCTACTCCGACTATCTGAAGCTCAAGCCGGACGATTCTGCCGCTCGCGCCCGTCTCGTTCATCTCTTGATCGCCAACAAAGATAACGACGCGGCCCTCGCCTATCTCGACCGCGAAGAAGCCGGCAAACCGCCCTCCCTCGAGCATCTCAAGCTTCGCGCCGACGTCCAGATCGGCCAGAAAAAGTGGTCCGACGCCATCGCCACGCTCAAGCAGGCTCTCGCCATCGCTCCGAACGATGCTCAACTCCATGCCGGCCTCGGCCGCATCTACATGCAGACGCGTGAATTTCCCCTTGCCGAATCCGAACTGAAAACCGCGATCCAGTTCGACCGCCGCAATTCCGCTTACTGGAAGGAACTCGGCTCCGTTTACTATCTTTCCGGAAACTATCCCGCTGCTCTCGCCGTCTTTGATGCCGTCGCCAAAGTCGAGATTCCTTCTGCGGGGATGTGGTTCATCCGCGCTCTCTGCTACGATAATTTGAAGCAGCCTAAGCCCGCTCTTGAGGCCTATCAGAAATTCCTCGCAATGGATGGCGAGAAAAATCCGGATCAGATTTGGCAGGCGAAGCAGCGCAGCGAGGTGTTGCAGAGAGTTCTGCAAGGTAAGTAACAGGGGCGGTCATGCGGCTTCGACGAGTGTTTCTGGCAACTTCGGTCGTCGCTTTATTCCTGTCGGCTCTGGTCTGGGCCGCCAAAGAGGAACCCGTCGCCGAGCTCCAGGCTCGCTTCGACGCGGAGACCGATGCCGAGCATAAGGCCAAATTGCTTGGAAAGCTCTGCCGCGCACAGATTGAGGACGAGCGCGCAGCTACCAAAGCGGGAGATTTCGAGAAGGCGGGTCTGATCATGGAAAAGTACAGGGACAATATCAGGGCATCATTCGATGCTCTGAAGAGGTTTCATCCCAACGCAAAAAAGCACTCGGGCGGCTACCAGCGCATCGAATTCCAGAATCAGAACGGCTTGCGCGAGGTTGAGGATCTCCAGCTTGCCATGCCGGCCGTCTACAAACCTCCCATGGAAATCGTCCGCAGGGATCTGTCGGCTATGGAAGACCAGTTGCTTCTCTTGCTTTTCCCCGATCGCCCGGCCGGCAAGCCGCTTCCTCCCAAGGAAAAGCAACCTTCGACCGCGCCTCCGGAAAAAGGAACAAATCCATGAACGCTAAGCGAAAAATGTTTCTGATCTTTCTTCTCGGTGTGCTTTGCGCCCTCCGAATGCCCGCGCAATCTCTCGATAAGGACTATCTCTCGTCTCAGGAAGCGGACAGAATTCGCGACGCCGATAACACCAACGCGAAAATCAAGCTCTTCCTCGAATTCGCCGATGACCGCCTCAAGAAATTTCAATACGAGCTCGATCATCCCGCGCAATATCGCCACGCCGAAATGCTCAATTTCCTCATGAACGCCTACATTGGCTGCGTGGACGATGCCGCCGATCTGATGCAGCTCGGCGTCGAAAAGCAGGAGGACGTTCGCCCCGGTGTTGACCTCATGGCCGCGAAGACCAAGGAATTCCTTGCCGTCCTGCAGAAAATCTCCTCTGACGCCAAGGAAATTCAAATTTATAAGGACAATCTCGACGACGCCATTGACGGCACCCAGGATGCCATGAGTGACGCCGAGAAAGCCAAAAAGGAAGTTGCTCCTCCTCCGGTGAGGCGCAAGCACTGACGTGGCCCGCTCCGCCATCTCCCTCGTCCCCGGTGGCGCTTCGCTCTTCCAGCGCGTTTTCACCCGCCTCGGCATCCACGGCCGCCCTCCGCGCTTCCGGGTGTCCTTTTATCCCTACTCCAGCCTCACGCTTACGATTCGCCGCCGCGAGGATCTTCTCCTCGTCCGGTTCTCCGATCTGCTTATGCGCGCCCCGCTCGCCGTCCTGGAAGCTGCCGCTGCTCTCCTCCTCGCGCGCATCTACCGCCGTCAGGCTCCCGCGGAACTCGTGGCACCTTATCTCGAATATGCCCGTTCGCATCGCACGCGCAACCGTATCCGTCAACTTCGCCGCGCGCGCATTCGCCCGTCCTTCGGTCCCGAAGGCCTGCATTTTGACCTGAATCAGCTCTTCGACGACCTGAATCGCAGGTTTTTCGATGCGAATCTACAGCGTCCGCAGATCGGCTGGAGCACGCGCGCCTGGCGCCGCCAGTTTGGCTGCTACGATCCCGGCCCCAATCAAATCCTCTTGAATCGCCGCATGGATCACCCCGCCGTTCCGCGCTTTGTCGTCGAATACGTTCTCTTCCACGAGATGCTTCATGTCAAGCATCCTACCCGCCGCTCCGGCTGCAGCCTCGTCTCCCACTCCCGCGAATTCCGCGAAGAAGAAAAACGCTTCCCAGATTTCCTCCGCGCCCGCCGCCTCCTCGACCGTCTACCCTGAGCTTCGAAGGGCCTCGCTAGCCCCTCCTCTTATGGAGTGCTAACGGCTTCGAATTGCGCTCACAGTTCCGGCTTCTTCTTCTTGCCCACTTCCTTCCACAACTTGTCGATCCTCTTTTGAATCTTGTCCTTGTCGTCCGCGTGCGGCAGCAAATCCAGATACCGCGTGTACGATTTGATCGCCTCCCGCTTCAGTCCCTTTTTCTCCTGCGCCTCGCCCAGATACCGGAAGGGAATTGCAAACCCCGGCTTCGCAAGAATCGCGTCCTGAAAGCGATCCATCGCCGCGTCCACATCGCCCTTGTTCATGTAGTATTTTCCGATCTCGATATCCTTCTCCGCTCGCAGCGGATCCCACATCGGCTGGTCCGGCGCATTCTTCGTCGCCGATTCCGTATCTTTCTTCTGCTTGCTGGACGACTCTCCTGGCGGCGTCCCCGTCTGCTGCGCAATCGCGGAACCCGGCGCACAAAAGCACAGCGCCACCGTCGCCATGACCAATCTCAGCCTGCCTTTCACCCTCAACTCCACCGTTTCTTTCTCACCGGACTCCGCTTCTCCGTTTATTCTGCGCTCTTTTCTCGTCGGCCTCTTCGTGATGCTTTTTGTTTTTCTCTTGGCTGGTCGCAGCTCACATCCAGGTTGTCGCTTTCCGTCCCCACCATCCATCGGCGGCTAAAAAATTAAGCCGTCATTCTAAGGGCCGATTCCGGTCGGGCCCGAAGAATCTCTCTTCGATTTCTTGAATCGTTGGCCGCCCAAACAAACCACAAATCACCAATCTAGTATCATGGACTCAGCCCCGGCTGAGCTACAACCGATGGACCTCCGCGAACAAGCCGCGCTCCTCCCCGAAAGTCCTGGCGTCTATCTCTTCAAGGACGCCACCGGCAAAATCCTTTATGTCGGCAAAGCCACCTCGCTTCGCAATCGCGTACGTTCCTATTTCCTCGAATCGCGCTGGGCCGACGCCAAGACCGGCTCGCTCGTTCGCGAAATCGCCGATCTTGAAACCATCGTCGTCGCCAACGAGCATGAAGCTCTCGCTCTCGAGCACAATCTCATCAAGCAGTACCGCCCGAAATTCAACATCATTCTCCGCGACGATAAAACCTATCCTTACATCAAATTCACCGCCGCCGAAAAATATCCCCGCGTCTACTTCACTCGCCGCATCAAAAAAGACGGCTCGCTCTATTTCGGCCCCTACTTTCCCGCCGGTCTCGCCCGCCGCATCCTCCACTTCGTCCACAAACGCTTCCTCGTTCCTTCCTGCACCGTGGACCTCACCCGCAATCACCCGCGTCCCTGTCTCCAGTATTACATCCATCGCTGCCTTGGTCCTTGTGTCGCCGGACTTACCACGGAGGAGCGCTACGCCGAAGCCGCGCACGATGTCCGCATGTTTCTCGAAGGCCGCCGCCATGATTTGATGAAAAGTCTCGAAGAGAGGATGGCCGCCGCCGCCGACAGGGAACTCTTCGAACAGGCCGCTTCGTATCGTGATCTCCTCCGCACGCTCGAAGACATCGAAGAGCGGCAGCGCATCGCCGCCGCCCAGGGCGACGATACGGACGTACTTGCTTTTCACGCTGAGCCGCCTCTCGTTGCCGCCAATCTCTTTCATTTGCGCGGTGGCCGCGTCGTGGACCGCCGCGAATTTTACTGGGAAGATCTGGACAATTTCGATCCTGGCGAATTCGTTCCGTCTCTTCTCAAGCAGCTTTATCTCGATGCGGAGTATCTTCCCAAAGCAATTCATGTTCCGGAAGACTTTGAAGACCGTGAACTGCTCGAGCAAACGCTATCGCAACGCGCGGGCCACAAAGTGGAAATCTTCACCCCGCAGCGCGGCCACAAACGGGCTCTTCTCGACCTCGTCAAAAATAATGCCGCGCATTCCTTCGAGCAGCGCTTCCGTGTTCTGAAGCCCAGCTCCCGCGCCATCGCTGAAGCGTTGCAGAATACCTTGAATCTTCCCGAGGAGCCGAAGCGCATCGAAAGTTTCGATATTTCTCACATCCAGGGCACCGACGTGGTCGCGTCCATGGTCGTCTGGGAAAACGGCCGCATGAAAAAGGGTGATTATCGCAAGTTCATTATTCGCGGCGACGGCTCCAACGGCAACGCGATTCGCCAGAACGACGATTTCGCCAGCATGCGCGAAGCCGTATCCCGGCGCTATCGCCGCCTCCAGGAAGAGAAGATTCCCCTTCCCGGTCTGATCTTGATTGACGGTGGAATCGGCCAGCTCCACGCCGCCGCCGGCGCTCTCGAATTTTTGCAAATCATCAATCAGCCGCTCGCCAGCATCGCCAAAAAAGAAGAAATTCTTTATGTCTACGGACAGGAAGATGAACCGGTCATCCTGGAAAAACATTCCCCCGTTCTTCATTTGATCCAGCAAATTCGCGACGAAACCCACCGCTTTGCCGTCACTTTTCATCGCCAGCGCCGCGGGAAAAAACAGACTTCCTCAGCCCTGCTCGAAATTCCCGGTGTCGGCCCGCGCACCACGCAGCGCCTCCTCCGCGAATTCGGCAGCGTCGCGAATATTCGCCGCGCGGGTCTGGAAGGCTTAAGCCGCGTCGTGACCCGTTCGAACGCCGAAAAAATTCTCGAGTATCTCGAAAAGCATCTCTGAACTGATAACCGGATTGGTTGACACAAGCCGGTTAGGGCGTGTTGCGCGCATCCATTTGCTGTGCTACGGTGAATTTAGGAAGGCAGCGGCCCGGTTGCCGCTGGAGGTCTTTATGGCTGACAATGTAGGATCCAAAGTCACTTATTTTCTTGTTGGACTTGGTGTTGGAGCGCTCGTTGGAATCCTTTTCGCTCCCAAATCCGGCGAAGAGACGCGCGAATACCTGAGCAAGCGGGCCGATGAGGGCCGCGAGTACACGCAGAAGAAGGCGCGCGAATTGCGCGAGCGTGCGGATGATTTGATCGAACGCGGCAAGGAAGCGGCATCGCGCCAGAAAGATTCGATCGCTGCCGTCGTTGAGGGCGCCCGCGAAGCGTACCGCCGCGAGGCCAGCAAGTCCTGAAAGATTTCTGAGGGCCATGGGATGCGCGCCCTGGAGAAAGAGCGCGCGGGGCGAACATGGAAAACTGGGTGGCCATCTTTGCGGTGATCACGGCGATTGCTCTCGTCGTGCAGGTTATTGTTCTCTCCCTGCTTTCCATGCAACTCCACAAAACGATGGAGCAGGTGAACCGCACCATGAGTGATCTGCAGTCCCGCGTGAATCCCATCCTGACGCGCGTGCAGATCCTCCTGGAAGATACGCAGCCGAAAATCTCTAGCATGGTTTCCGACGCCGCCCACGTCGTGTATCTCACGCGCAATCAGGCGCAAAAGGTGGACCGCGTCTTTACCGAGGCGGCGGATCGCCTTCGAGGGCAGTTGATTCATACCGACCGCATTATCAGCGCCGGGCTCGAGGCTGTGGAAGAAGCGGGCTCGCAGTTTCACCGTCGCGTGTGGCGGCCGATGCATAAGGTTACCGCGCTGGTCGAAGGAATCAAGGTGGGCATCGATCTGCTTCGTTCGCGCAAGAGTGGCAACGCCCACCGCGAAGAACCCCGAGAACAGGAAGAAGAGCTTTTCATCTAAACCACTCCTCCCGCAAATTCTCAGCCTTCATATCCGAGTCTTTTTATCCAGCTTTTTTCTCGGAAGTGCGGATCCATCCGCCGCCGAGGACTTTGTCGCCATCGTAAAAAACGGCGGCCTGACCGGGAGTGACAGCCCGCTGCCGAACATCGAATGTAATCTGCGCGCGCGAATTGTCGATCGCTTCGATGGTTGCGGCGGCAGGTTCGTGTTTGTGACGGATTTTTACTTGCGCGCGCATCGGTCTGTCGGGGCGCTCGATCGAGACCCAGTTCATATCTTCCACTTCGAAGGAATTTGTCCGCAGAGCGTCGTCGCTTCCAACGACAACGCGATTGCGCTTCGCATCAATCGCGAGGATATAAAGCGGCTTGCCGGCGTCCTCTTTCTTCGCGCCGCTTGCCGTGGCGAGGCCGAGTCCCTTGCGCTGGCCGATCGTGAAATTATGCACCCCGGAATGTTTGCCGATTACTTCGCCGGATTCCGTGACGATTTCTCCGTCGGCGGATGCAATCGCAATTGCGCTTTCCTTCGCATACGCGTGAATGAACTGGACGTAGTTTCCGTTGGGCACGAAGCACAGCTCCATGCTCTCCGGCTTTTCAGCGACGGGAAGATTCGCATCGCGAGCCAGGGCGCGAACCTCTTCTTTTGACAGTTCGCCGAGAGGAAATTCACTGCGCGAAAGCTGCTCCTGCGTGAGCCCCCACAAAAAATAGGATTGATCCTTGGAATCATCCCGCGCGCGGAGCAATTGCAAGCGTCCGGAGATTTCATCGAAGCGAATTCTTGCGTAGTGCCCCGTGGCGAGCTTCTCCGCGCCAATTTGCCGGGCCATTCGCAAGAGTGGCTCGAATTTCACGTCATTGTTGCAATTCGTGCAGGCAATGGGCGTGCGCCCACGCAAGTAATCTTCCACGAATGGGCGGACGACGCGGTCTTCAAATGCGCGCTCGAAATTCACCACGTAGTGCGGAAAATTCAAATGCTGCGCCACGCGCTTCGCATCGTACACATCATCGAGCGAACAGCAGCGATGCTGCGCCGGGCCATCCCCTTGCAGTTCCGGCAAGCGCCGCTGATTCCACAACTGCATGGTGAGTCCGACGATCGCACGGCCTTGCCGCTGCAGCACCGCAGCGACGGTGGAGGAGTCCACGCCGCCGGACATGGCGACGGCGACAAGCCCGGATTGTGTTTCCGCCCGCTGTGGCAAGGTGTCGAATTGGGTCGCTGAATTCATAACGCTAGTCACACCGGCGCGGAGTGACCTCTTCCTTTCTGTAGGTCGGAGAAAGTTCGCGAAGTTTGACGACGGCGGCGGGAATGGATTCGAGCGCGTACTCGATTTCCGCAGTCGCGGTGTGGCGGCCAAGACTAAAACGGACACAGGTTCGCGCATCTTCTGGGGAAAGCCCGATCGCAGTCAGGACGTGAGAAGGTTCGACGGCGCCGGAAGAGCAGGCCGCTCCGGCGGAGCAGGCGATTCCCTTCATGTCCAGCGCAATGACGAGCGCTTCGGCTTCGATGCCATTAAACGCGATGTTGGTGGTGTTGGGGGTGCGGGGCGCACCCAGCGCATTTGCGCGTGCGTGCGGAACGCGCGCGACGAGGCCTTGTTCGAGCTGATCGCGCAATGCGCTGATGCGCGCGTTATCTTCCGCGAGGGAGAGACGTGCAAGCTCCGCGGCTTTGCCAAGGCCGACGATTCCGGGAACATTCTCCGTGCCGGGCCGGGATCCGCGCTGCTGATGCCCGCCATAGAGTAGTTGTTTGAGGCGGGTTCCGGTGCGAATGTAGAGTGCGCCGATGCCTTTTGGTGCGTAGAACTTGTGACCCGAAAGCGAGAGAAGATCCACACCGAGCACGCCGACGACCACGGGAATTTTCCCGACGGATTGCACGGCGTCGGTGTGGAAATAAATGTCATTCTGCGTGGCGATGCGGCCAATTTCGGCGAGCGGTTGAATCGTGCCGAGCTCATTGTTCGCGTGCATGATGGTGATGAGCGTGGTGTGGGGACGAATTGCGTCCCGAACGGCTTCGGGATCCACCAGGCCGTTCGTTCCCACCGGCAAATAAGTAACGCTCGCACCTTCCTTTTCGAGCGCCTGACAGGCATTCAGAACAGCTTCATGTTCGATGGCGGTGGTGATGATGTGCTTTGTGGCTCCGGGAGTGGAGCGAAGAATACCGAAGATAGCGTGATTATCGGATTCGGTCCCGCCGCTGGTAAAGACGATTTCCTGGGGCCGCGCGCCGAGCAAGGAGGCCACCTGTTCGCGAGCTGATTCGACGGCGGAGCGAGCGCGCTGGCCGACGGTGTGGATGGAGGAGGCGTTGCCGAAGTCGGCGGAGAAATAGGGCAGCATCGCGTCGAAGACTTCCGGCTCAACGGGAGAGGTGGCGTTGTAATCGAGGTAGATGCGGTTCATGAGTCAGCTTTCAGGATAACGCGGTGGGGCGAAAGAGGCGAGTGGGTTGGGCAGCTTGGGTGCGAGTTCATCCGGCTCGCCATCTGGTGCAAAGTCGAGCAGAGGCACGCCCGTGCGCCCAGGGAATTCGAGAGCCCCCGGGAGGCCCCCACCCATTTATTTGTATGTGTGGCAAACACAGGGGTTGTAAAACCCTCGTTTTCGTATGTGTGGCAATCATTCGACTTACAGTCGAGAATCTTGTATGTGTGGCAATGATTGTGGTTAGAAGATCGAGGTGGATGGATTGGAGAAGGGACGGCATCCCCCGTTATTTTTGCAAGTGTTCGCAAGTGATTGACAACAAAGGAAATTTGGGAGTTTCTTGCGATCTGTTTTGCGCAAAGTGTGCGTAAGTGATTGATTGTGAAAGCTTTGCAACCAATTGCAACCTTGAGGGTGCGTCGGGCGCTGCAAGAGGCATGAGATTGCGATGCGGCGGGTTTCTGCGAGACGAACATAGAACATTTTAGCACGAGAAAGGGTAACTGACCATAGTTATACATTGAATGGTTAATATGAGGGCGCGAAGTGTGAAATCTGGGAGTTGAGCGGGAAGTGGGTTGCGAAACCAATCAGCGCGTCCAAGTTGAGCATGTGAACCGGATCCCCCCGTCAGCAGGGGACTTATGCCAGCCGTCATGGTCCAAAAAGACCGAGGAGATGTTTGGCGCGCAACACCTACGGCAGGGTGTAGCTCAGGATGCTGCTAAGGGCCTATGGGCAACGGCGCAAATCCAGGCTCTGGAGGGCTGCTCGGCCACCTCTACTTCGGAATATCCGGCAATCTCGCAGAGTTCGCGATGCTCCTTCGCGGTCAGAAGCTGAATACCCACCCGCGAGGCGTATCTTTCCGCGAGCCGAGAAGCCGCGGAGTTCGCTCCCTTGTAGATTTCCGCGATGAGCAAGAGAGTGCCGCCGGGCTTCGTGACCCTGAATACTTCGCGCATGTCGTTATGAAGTTCCGGCCACCAGAAGTGAGTTTCGACAGCAGTGACCAGATCGAAAGAGCCGTCCGGGAATGGCAATCGGGAGACAGAGCCCCGGCAAACTTCGACTCGGCCAAGATTAATCCAAGGCGCATTCATTTTCTTGGATACCGCGACGCTATCTTCGGAATAGTCGAGGCCGTAAACTTTGCCCCGGGTGGCGAGGGCGGCTAATTTACTGACGGTTCTGCCACCGCCGCAACCTACATCGAGAATGGTGAAGTGTTTTTCTATGGAAACGTGGGTCAGACCCCAGTCGGTCAGCCGGGAATGGCTGAGATTCATGCGCCGGAGAGTGAAGCGTCCCAGCCAGCCAGAGGGCTTGCTGCATTGATTGACGGGAACACTCTTCTCGGTCACGGGAATTCGTCCCGCGGGAAAGTATAGCGTGAAAGAAAGAGCGAGATCCGGGTTTGAATCGAGCGGAGACCGTGGCATGCTTGCGCGGCTGACAGAAGAGGAGCGGGGGCCGCGATTGCGGCGCAAGGACAGGGAAGATGCGACGACGTGAATTCGTAAAGACCGCCGTGGCGGTTGGAGGGGCGTCGGTACTGGGTTCGCAGGGAAGAAGGCTGCTGCTGCAGGCGCAGGAGGCAAGAGTTCCACCGGATCCGGAAGTCAAGCGAGTGCTGGCGATGTTCAAGTGCCATTTCGATGCGGGCTTCATTGATACGCAGGCGAACGTGATTCAGCGCTATTTTTCCGATTATTTTCCGCGCGCTATCACGGTTGCGGAAGAGATGCGGAAACGAGGAGAAAATCTGTACGTTTGGACGACGGGCTCCTGGCTGCTTTACGAATACCTGGAGCAGGCGGGGCCCGAGGAAGGGAAGAGGATGGAAGATGCGATTTCGAGAGGAGATATCGCGTGGCACGCGCTGCCTTTCAACTGGCAGACGGAGCTTATGGACGAATCCATGATCGCGGGGAGCCTCGCGCTGTCGGCTGCGCTGGACCAGCGATTCGGGAGGAAGACTACCGGGGCAAAGATGACCGATGTTCCTGGACATACTCGCGGGCTGATCGCTCCGCTTGCGGCGCATGGAGTGACCTTCCTGGACATCGGAGTGAATGGAGGGAGCCGGCCGGCGGAAGTCCCGGAATTATTCGTCTGGAAGGATCCGCGAGGGGCGAGCCTGACGGTGATGTACCACCATGAGTACGGCGACGTGGTACGCGTATCGGGATCGGATCTGGCGATTGCCATCGTGGTGCGGGACGACAACAGCGGACCGCACACGCCCGAAGAGATCGAGAGGATTTATGCGGATTTGAGGGAACGATATCCAAACGCGGAAGTCAAGGCCACGAATCTGAGCGTAATCGCGAATGAAGTTCAAAATTTCCGCGGCCATTTGCCGGTCATGACCCAGGAGATTGGAGACACGTGGATTTATGGCGTGGCCAGCGATCCGATGAAAGTTGCGCGATATCGCGAAG
The DNA here is from genome assembly GCA_035518615.1 of Terriglobales bacterium. Taxonomy (GTDB): domain Bacteria; phylum Acidobacteriota; class Terriglobia; order Acidiferrales; family UBA7541; genus Acidiferrum. Next base: position 21,706 of record DATIXL010000080.1, read on the forward strand.
TGGCGCGATTGCGGCGGAAATGGCTCGGGGAAGGAAAGTTTCAACTTGGAGACGCGACCGACGTGGCCTTGCTGCGCCGTGTGCTGCTGGAGGCCGAGCATACGTGGGGAACGGACACGAAGACGTGGCTGGATTTCGAGCATTACGCGCCGAAGGATCTGGCGAAGATGCTCGCTACAAAAAACTACGAGGTTGTTCAGTTCAGCTGGAAGGAAAAACGCCAGGATTTATACGACGGAATCGCGGCCCTGCCTCAACCATTGCGCAAGGAAGCGGAAACAGTACTAGAGGGGCTAACGCCGAAGGAACCGAGGCTTGTGCAAGGCTCGCTGCACGCGGCTCAGGAGGAGATCGAAACGGAGCACTTTCTCCTGGCGCTTGATTCTGAAACGGGAGCGATCCATCGGTTGCGGAATAAGGAGAGCGGGCGGGAATGGGCTTCCCCCGACCACCCGCTGGCATTGTTTTCGTACCAGACTCTTTCGGAACAGGATTACGAGCGGTTTTTCGACAATTACATCATCAGCAAGGCGGATTGGGTGGCCAAGGATTTTGGAAAGCCGAATATCGGAAAATTTGGAGCGAAGAGCGCGAACTGGTATCCAACGCTCACGAGCCTGTCGGTTGCAGGGGATTCCGAGGGCCATCGGGTGCTTGCCGCGCTGGAGATTCGCGACGCGGAAGCGCTGGAATCCGGGCTGGCAGCCTTTCCACGAAAGATGTATCTCGAGCTGTATTTGCCCGTGGCGGAGCCCAGGATTGATCTGAGCTTCTACTGGTTTCAGAAGTCAGCGACGCGATTTCCCGAGGCGCTTTGGCTGACATTCCATCCGATCGCCGGAGGTGCGGAAGGGTGGACGATGGAGAAGTCCGGGCAGGAAGTATCGCCGATAGACGTGGTGCCTTCCGGAAGCCGGCACTTGCATGCGGTCTCGACGGGATTTCGATACCAGGACCAGAAAGGGATATTCGCGGTCGAGACGATGGACGCGCCATTGATCGCCCTCGGGGAGAGATCCCCGCTGAATTTCTCGAGGTCGCAGCCTGATCTATCCAGAGGGATTCACTGCAACCTGTTCAACAACGCGTGGGGCACGAATTACATTCTATGGTTCCGCGAGGACATGCGCTTTCGAATGATGGTGCGGGCATAGGCGGAATTCCGGGCGGTCGTGGAGCTTTCCGGAAATTCGCAAGATAAACCGGCGGGGGCCAGGGACTGATTGTCAGCGAATGAAAAAAGCCCGCTTGCGAGGCGGCTCTCCTTGAGAGAGGATTGCGATCAGCATACCAGGTCTTCGCCAGCGAGCGCCGCAATGCATGGGGCGTTCCAAGCGTTTCGAAACTAAACCGCGGCCAGAAGCCGGCAGCGTGGATCACTCTTGATCATCGTTGGCCTGGTTTTTTCCAGCAAATTGAGGAGGAGTGTTCTATGAGGCTAATGTCCTGTCTACGGTTCGTCATCCTTGCCGTTGCTGTCGTGGTTCTTCCCGCAGTGGCAAGTGCACAGAATTCCGTGAAATGTGAGTCGAACAATGGGCGACGAAACTATTGCGGCCAGTACAACTACGATCAGGTGCAACTGGATCGGCAGATCAGCGGGTCACCCTGTATCGAAGGGGAGACGTGGGGAGTGGACCGTGATGGATTGTGGGTGGACCGAGGATGCCGGGCGTACTTCCGGATTCGACCAGGAAACGGGAACGCGACTTCTGTGAAATGCGAATCCAATGACGAGCGGCGGAACTACTGCGGCCAGTACAATCACGATCAGGTGCAGCTGGACCGGCAAATCAGCGGTTCGCCCTGCATTGAAGGGGAAACCTGGGGAGTAGATCGCGAGGGATTGTGGGTCGACCGAGGTTGCAGGGCTAGCTTCACGATTCGAAGGTACTCGCGAGGGGGAGATTCCCACCGGGACGATGAGTCCAACGGATGGTGGAAACGGGACCCGAACGATACGTGGCCGCCACGCGGCGACTGGCACGGGGGAAATTGGGGGCAAGGCGGCGCGTGCTTCTACAAGGATCGCGACTTCCGGAGCGACTTCTTCTGCATGCGACGAGGAGAAGCACGCGACAATCTCGGAAGCTATGGCGACGACATCTCCTCGATTCGAATGTTTGGCGGGGCCCGAGTGGAGATCTACGACGACCGAAACTTCCGAGGCGCACGCGAGAGGATCTCAGGCGAAGTGCCGGATTTGCGACAGCTTGGAGTGACGCAAAAGCCGGGGCACACGTGGAACAACCGCATCTCTTCGGTCCAGGTTCAATAGCTAGAACTGCGAGCAGAGGGCTGAGAGATCAGCGCAACTACAAGCTCGTTTTGTCACCCGACAGCAGTCTGGTCAGACAGCCTGGATAACCGCAATCAGGAAATGACGACTGGCGGCGAGTTCATGCGCCGGGAACGCGCGCTAGAGGTCAAACTAGCGACGGCGTATGATCTGGGCGGCATGGGAGAGATTGACCAGCGGAAAGAAAGGCAGAGGCTGGAGAAGCTCTTCGCAGGAATGGAAGACGAGGAGCTGGAGAAGGTCAGCGGAGATTGGCTCGAGCTAACGGAACCCGCCAAAGCTGCGCTGCGCGCGGAGATGATGCGGCGCGGGATGAGTCTTGAAGAAATCGAGACACTGGAAAGGGATGGGCCCTGGAAGCCTGATCCTCCGCCGGTGGTAATTCGAAGGTATCGCGATTGGCCTGAAGCTTGGATAGCGCAGAGTATGATTGACTCAGCGGGGATTGACAGCGTTTTGATGGATCAATATATCATCGGACTGAATTGGTTCTATTCGAATGCAATGGGGGGAGTCAAGTTGCAAGTTCGTTCACGAGACGCGGTGGAGGCCGATGCGTTGCTGAGTCTCGGATGACTGAAGGAATTTGATGCGCCGGAGTTCGGAGTTTGCCGGCAGCCAATATGTCCCCAATGCGGCTCCATGGACGTCACGCATGGCGGATTGGATCGCCCGCTCACCTGTCTGCTTCTCCTTTTAAATTTCCTGATACGAATACCCACAATGAGAGAATGACAGTGCTATTCGTGCCGGATCGGTTGGCGGGACCAGCCGGGCGAGAATCCGGTGTAAACTGCACCCTCGAACCTTGTATTTACGACAGCACGGGGAGAAGTGTAGTACGTCCGCTGCGGGGAGGAGTTTGTGGCGTATCGGGATTTGCGGGAGTTTGTAAAGAAGCTGGACAAAGAGGGCGAGCTCAGGCGCGTCAAGACGGAAGTGGATCCGGTGCTGGAGATTTCGGAAGTGGTGCAGCGGGTGGCGCGAGATAAGGCCCGCAAGCCGAGAAGCGTCGGACCGGCGCTCCTCTTTGAGAAGCCGAAGGGATCGCGGATTCCGGTGCTGATCAATACGTTTGGAAGCGTGAGGCGGATGGAACTGGCGTTTGAAGTGGATGCGCTGGAGGACGTGGCGGAGCGCATCCGAGGTTTTCTGGATACCAAATCGCCGCAAGGACTGATGGAGAAGATCAAGATGCTGCCGAAGCTGGCGGAGTTGGGATCGTTTTTTCCGAAGACGGTGAAGGATGGGGAATGCAAGGAATTGATTCGGAAGGGAAGCGATGTGAATTTGTACGATTTCCCGATTCTGCAAACGTGGCCGCAGGATGCGGGGCGGTTCGTCACATTTCCGCTGGTGTTCACCAAGAATCCGGAGACGGGGAAGCGCAACGTCGGGATGTACCGCATGCAGGTATACGACGAGCGAACGACGGGGATGCACTGGCAGACGCAGAAGCATGGGGCCGAGCATTTCCGCAGGGCGCGGGCAGCGAATCCCGAGGGAAGAATTCCCGTGAGCGTGGCGATTGGAGCCGATCCGGCAACCGCGCTGGCGGGCATGCTGCCGATTCCGCCGGATCTGGACGAAATGATGTTTGCGGGATTCCTTCGGAGGGAGCCCGTGGAGATGGTGGCGTGCGAAACAAATGAATTGGAAGTACCGGCGAACGCGGAGATCGTGCTGGAAGGCTATGTGAATTTGAACGAGATGAGGACGGAAGGGCCGTTCGGAGATCACACGGGATTCTATTCGTTGGAGGGGGAATTTCCTGTTTTTCACGTGGAGTGCGTGACGCAGAAAAAGGATCCGATTTACCTGACGACGGTAGTGGGGCCGCCGCCGCAGGAAGATTATTTCATGGGCTATGCGGTCGAGCGGGTATTTTTGCCGGTGATGAAGATGCAGTATCCGGAGATTGTGGACGTGGCAATGCCGGCGGAGGGCATCTTTCATAATTTGATGATCGTGGCGATCCGGAAGTCGTATCCGGGACACGCGCGAAAAATCATGAACGCGATCTGGTCGCTGGGACAAGCGATGTTCACGAAAGTGATCGTTGTGGTGGATCACGACGTGGACGTGCACAACTTCAGTGAAGTGACGTGGAAGGCGCTGTGCGCGCTTGACCCGGAGCGGGACGTGCAATTTTCGCTCGGCCCAGTGGATACACTGGACCATGCAGCGCGGATGCAGGATTACGGATCGAAGATGGGAATTGACGCGACTCGAAAATGGGCGAGCGAAGGATTCGAGAGGCCGTGGCCGAATGAAATCAAAATGGATGAAGCGACGAAAAAGCGCGTCGCGGAGATCTGGAAGGGGTTGGGAATTTAGTGGAGGGAAGCAGAACAGGAAAAGTGCGGGGAGCGAGAACTCGCCAGGAAGGCGAGTGGCACTGATGACAAAGAATAACCGTCCGTGAGGACAGGGGTTTTCAGGAAGAAAGCGCAATATATTGTGGTTTTGATGCTCCAAGGCTACATGATGAGGTGGTGGCACCCTAAAATACCCCCCGAACTGCAGGAAACTACCCCCATTCTTTAGGCAACATCGGAAGAGAAAGGCTTGACCGCAGGCGTAGTGGGATGTCATAACGCTGCCACGGGACGCACTCTGTGAAATTCGCAGCGCACAGCAGGAGTGCGAATCGAGGGTCAAGCGAAGTGGCGTGAGTTCGAGCGCCGGGGTGGCGTTCCTCGTGAGTGAATCGCGCGAAGTGATGAACGTACGGCAAGCGTCGCAGTATCTGGGCATCAGCCCGGATACCCTGTACCGTTACATCACGGAAGGCGAAATACCCGCTTTCAAACTTGGAAATCGTTGGAAACTGCGTAAGACGATCCTCGACCGCTGGATGGAACGAAAGATGAGCCAGGCGACTTCGCGGCGGAGATAGAGCTTGCAAGGCAGAAGGAATCAGTAAGAGAGGCTGCGCACTATGTGGTTACTGGGCGGAAAAAAGAGCAGGCAGTTGGTGGGGCTGGACATCGGTTCGAGCTCGATCAAGGCGGTGGAACTGAAGTCCACGAAGGCGGGATACGAACTGGTGAGCTTCGGCATGGAGTCCTTGGCGCCGGACACAGTGGTAGACGGCGCGATCATGGACGCGCCCCAGGTGGCCAACGCGATCACGAGAATCTTTGATGCGCAGCGCGTGAAGACCAAGAATGTGGGCACCTCGGTTTCGGGACACTCCGTGATCGTAAAGCGAGTGCCGCTGCCGCTCATGACCGAGGAAGAGCTGTACGACAGGATTCCCGCAGAAGCCAGCCAGCACATTCCGTTCGACATCGCGGACGTGAACCTGAGCTACCAGTTGTTGGAGTCTATGGATTCGCAAATGGATGTGCTTCTGGTGGCGGTCAAGAAGGACAAGATTTTGAACCACACGAACGTGCTGGCCCAGGCGGGAAAGACGCCGGTGGTGGTGGATATTGATGCCTTCGGGTTGCAAAACTGCTTCGAGATCAATTACGAACCGGACGCGGGGCAGACGGTGGCGCTGCTGAACATCGGGGCCAGCGTGATGAATATCAATATCGTGCGCGGAGGAATTCCGCTGTTTACGCGCGACGTCAGCGTGGGCGGAAACCAGTACACCGACGCACTGCAGAAGGAACTGGACCTGAGCTTCGAAGACGCCGAGCGGCTGAAAAAGGGCGATACGCTTCCCAGCGTGACGGACGAGCAGAAACAGCAAATCCTGCGAAGCGTTTCGGATATTTTGACTCTAGAAATTCAGAAGACTTTCGATTTCTTCCGCGCCACGGCCAGCGGCGAGAACATTCAACGGATCGTGGTGGCAGGCGGGACGGCGCGCGTGCCGGGGCTGGTGGACCTGCTTCGTGAAGAGTTTGCAATGCCGGTGGAAGAATTGAATCCGTTCCGGAGAATCATGATCAACCCGGCCAAACACAGCGATGATCAGATTCGGGAATTGGCGCCGCGGCTGGCGATTGCCGTGGGGCTTGCCCTGAGGAGTTTCGACTAGCCATGATCCGCATAAACCTACTCGGACAAACGCGTCCAAAGGCTTCGAGGCGGCCGGTGGACACAGGCGCAGCACTGCCTGTGGTATTCGTCGGCGCAGGGCTTGTGTTGGGCGGCCTGGTGCTTGGCTACATTTACCTGTCCTATCAAAAACAGTTAAACGATGAAAACAACCGCATCAAGCAATTGCGCGCGCAAAAAACGGAATTGCAGCAGATCAAGCAGCAGGTAGAGGCATTTGAACACCAAAAGCAGATTCTGCAGACACGCGTAGCGACAATCGAAAAACTCCAGCGCGACCGGACAGGAGGGCAGGAACTTCTGGATATGGTAGCGAACACGGTTTCGCGAACAGAGAATTTGTGGTTGACCGATCTGGAGCGGAAGGGAAACAACCTGACGATTCAGGGAGAAGCGGCCTCGATCACCTCGGTGGCAAATTTCATCACAGCGATGAAACGATCGGGATATTTCCAGAAAGTGGAAATCAAGGAATCGAAGCAGGACGAGAAAAATACTGCGGTGCAGACTTTTATCTTCGAGCTGAACGCCGAAATCGGACAGCCGGCGGAGGGGTCTGGACAAGCGACGCCGACGAGCGCAACGGGGCGCCCGGCCGTGCCGGCCAGGAAGGGGTAGGGGAGAACCATGGCGAATCCGTTCCGAGATATGTCGGTGATCATGCAAGGGCTGGTGGCGGCGGCCATCGCGGTAGTCCTCGTGTTGGCGGGATTGTATGTGCCGTTTTCACCTGTGGCGCAGGAAAAGGACCAGGTGGAAAAAGCGATTGCCGAGAGAACTCAGTTGAATCAGGAAGTGACCCAGCTGCAGGTATACAAACAACGTTACGGAGAGTTACGGCAGCAGATGGATGCGTTGAACAAGCAACTGGATACGCTGAAGACCATCGTGCCTGAGGACAAGGAAGCCGACGATTTTATCCGCTTGCTGCAGGGAGCGGCAACGGCCTCGAATGTGGAGATCCGGCGGTTGACGGCAAAGGCCATCGTGGGGCGGGACAGTTATTTCGAAATGCCGTTCGAAGTTCAGGCGGACGGCCCGTATTTTAACATTCTGGACTTTTTCGGCCGTTTGAGCCGGTTGTCGCGAATCATCAACATCGGGGATTTGAGTTTCCAGGATCCGGAAACTGCGAAAGGCACGAAGTATCCGTTGCGTCCTGGGACGACAGTGGTTGGCGTATTCACGGCCACGACATTTTTCACCAAACCGGCGGACCAGGAGGCAGCTCCCGCAACAGGGGCCAAGACTCCCGGTAAGCCAGCGAGGAAACCCTGAGCGGGAATGAGCGAACTATGCGTTCTGGAATAAATCTCGTACTAGGGATTTTGCTTGCAGTCATTGCGCCCGCGGCTGTTCAAGCGCAAGCCCAGCCGGCGGCGAAGCCTCATGCAAGACATGGCGCGAAACGAGCCGCGAAGCCCACGGAGGCGCCTACACCAGCGGCCGCTCCGGCCGGGTCGGCCAGTGCGCCGGCAGATGCCGAAGCAAAAATGGCACGGCGCGATCCGTTCGAATCGCTGGTCAACGCGCAGAAAAACAAGGGAAAGGCGAATTTGCCGCCAGGGATCGCGGGACTCCAGGTGAGCACGCTGCGGCTGGACGGGATTGTGAAGGCCCCGAACGGAATGATCGCGGTGGTCACGAACCCGCAGTCGAGGACCTATTTCTTGCGGGAAGGCGATCAGTTGTACGACGGAAAAGTAGACAAGATTGCGATGGATAGCGTCACTTTCCACGAAGAGGGGAAGGACGCGTTCGGAAAACCCGTGGAACGCCAAGTTAGCAAGAGAATTTACTCCAGTGCAGGAGAACAGCAATGAAGACCAACTGGCCGGCGCTACGAAATGGCTGCCTGATCCTTGTGAGCGCGGCATTTGTGGCGAGTCCGCTGCTTGCCCAGACTCAGGAGCCCGCCGGCGCGACAGCGACCACGGCGGTGATCTCAAGCGTGGCTCTCACGCAAGGAACGGAGCGTGCGAGCGTTCGAGTGGTGGGCGAGGGCCGGCTGCAACCCCACGCCGTGCGGATGCAGAATCCCGACCGTCTGGTATTGGATTTTGATGGCACGCGGCTCGCGGTGCAAAAGACGGTAATCCCGGGCGTTGCCTCTCCAGTGCGGGAAGTGCGCCTGGGGCAGTATCGGCGAGACATCGCCCGCGTGGTGATTGACTTGACCGGCGCTTCTCCCTATCAGATTGCGCGGGACGGAGACGCAGTGGTCGTTTATTTTGAAGCTCAAGGCGACGCGCCGGATGCGAGTGCATCCGCCCCCACGATCACTTCACAAAGAATGGCCGTTGCCCGGACTGGCAATTATTATGACGCAGCAGCATCCCGAAAGGGCCTGATCCAGGACGTCAAAGACCGGCAAATTTCCGTTCCTCGCTTCGCGTTGCCAAGCGAACTGACCCAGCCCTCACTCGCCTTGGCGTCGTACAGCGGGAACAATTCGCCAGAGAAGCCCGCGGAACCTGCCCAAGAGGCGGCGCAGCAGGCCGTTCAGCAGGCCAGCACGGCGGCCGCGACTGTGGCAACCAGCAGCCAGCAGGTAAGCCCTTCGGGGATGGCAGCGCCAAAGTATACAGGCGAGCCGATCTCCGTGAACCTCAAGGACGTGGACCTGCGCGACTTCTTCCGGTTGATTCATGAGATCAGCGGATTGAACGTTGTGCTCGATCCGGCGGTCAAAGGCTCCCTGACCATCGTGCTTGACGAAGTGCCGTGGGATCAGGCGTTGGACATCGTGCTGCAGAACAACGGCCTGGACAAGCAATTGAACGGGAACGTACTGCGCATCGCAACGAAGGACACGCTTAAAAAAGAGGCCGAAACGGCGCGGGACTTGGATAAAGCGCAGGCAGAAGCCGTCCCACCGGTTACCGTGACGCGAGTGCTGAGCTACTCCAAAGCATCCACAATGGTTGGGACATTGAAGAAGTTTCTTTCCCCGCGCGGAGACATCTTCGCGGACGAAAGGTCCAACCAGCTGATCATTCGCGATATTCCCTCGGTCATCCCGACGATTGACAACCTGATCCACCAACTCGACCGCAAGTCGCAGCAAGTGGAAATCGAAGCACGTGTCGTAGCTGCTTCGCGATCTTTTGCGCAAGATATCGGGACAGAACTTGGGTTTGCAGGTTCTACCACAGGCGGCCGGAGCCTGTTCTACGGCGGGCAGGGCGGAAGCAGTGGAGTAACCACTTCGGGGATCCCGACCGGGCCGGTGGTGACTAATTCAGGGGGCACCTCGACCTCGACTGTAACCACCGGGCTGCCGCTGGCTGTGAATCTCGGTGCGGGAGTTCCCACGAGCGGGCTCGGGTTTTCGCATCGGTCGCCGAACTTTGCGATTGACTTCTTCATTACCGCAGCGGAAGCCAAGGGCGTCGGCAAATTGCTTTCGAAACCGCGGGTGGTCACGCAGAACAACGAAAAGGCAACGGTTAAACAGGGCACCAAGATACCGATCCAGACCACGATCAACAACACGATTTCCGTTCAATACATTGACGCGGTGCTGAAACTGGAAGTGACGCCGCAGATCACAGCGGACGGCACCGTCTTCATGGACGTGCTTGTGGAAAATACCCAGGTGGACAACGGTATTCCCCGTGTGCAGGGAATTCCGGCATTGGACACGCAGTCCGCGGAGACCAAGGTGTTGGTCCCCGACGGCGGTACTGTAGTGATCGGCGGCATTATCGTGTCGCAAGAACAGACCAACATTACCGAAGTGCCGATTGTGGGCAGCTTGCCACTGATCGGTCATCTGTTCCGACGGACGAACGTCAACGTGCAGTCCCAGGAATTGCTGTTCTTCCTGACGCCTCGGATTATCCCGGGGTAAGACTGATCTCGCACAGACTTTCATCTTTTCCTGAAATCGAGGAGACTAAGGTCTCCTCGATTTTTTTATGATTGCCCAATATTCAAGACGGCGAAGGATGCTGTTTCGGCTGCTTGAGCAATCCCATATTGAGGCCCTGGTGGTCGGCAGCCCTGCGGATTGGTATTACCTGACCGGTTTCACGGGAGAATCGGGACTATTGATGGTCTCGCGGACGGGCAGCACGCTGATCACGGACGGACGATTCACGGTCCAGGCCAAAGAGGAAACGAGAGGAGTGCGTATCCTCTTGCAGAAAGGGAGTCTTTTTCAGGCCGCGGGGGAATACATCAGGGCGCAGGGATTCCGAAGAGTGGGGTTCGAGCCTGAGAGGATCAGCGTGGCCGGTTGGTCCGAGCTGAGCCGGGCCGCCGGGAGGCGTTTCAAGACGATTCGAGCTGGGGGAGTTGTCGTCCAACTGAGAACCAGAAAGGACCCCGCAGAACTCACGCAAATGCGAAAGGCGGCGCTTTTGGCGAGTGCGGTGGTTCAGTCAGCCCTCAAGCTGCTCAAGCCCGGCGTCCGGGAATTGGAAGTAGCGTCGGAGATTGAGTACGAGATGAGGCGGCGCGGAGCGTCCGGACCGGCGTTCGAAACCATCGTTGCCTTCGGGACACGCTCGGCATTACCCCACGCTCGGCCAACGGCCAAACGCTTGAAGAAAAATGAGTTGGTCGTCCTGGACCTGGGTGTTATACTTGGTCACTACTGCAGTGACATTACCCGCACGGTGTTTGTAGGAAAAGCTTCTGAGCGAGTCCGGAGTTGGTACCGGGGCGTCCAGGAGGCGCAGGCGGCTGCCATAGCCGCATCCCGGGAGGGAGTGACGTGCGGAGAAGTGGATCAGGCGGCCAGGAAGGTCCTGGCACGGTTTAAATTGGACCGGTATTTTGTTCACAGCACGGGACACGGCCTGGGCCTAGAAGTTCACGAAGAACCGCGGGTAGCCAAGGGACAGGAGCGACGGCTGCAAGCGGGCAATGTGATTACGATCGAACCGGGAGTTTATGTGGAAGGCACGGGGGGAATCCGCATTGAAGACGACGTTGCCATCCGCGAGAAGCGAACGGAAGTCCTGACCCGCGGTTCGCGGGAACTCATCGAGCTCTAAAACGGGAATGAAACGAAAACAGCCTTCGAAGTCAAGCGGGCGCAAAGCGTCTGAGGGACCTGAAATCGAACAGATCGAGCGGCTCCTTCGGATGATGAATGAGCACAACCTCGAGGAGTTCGAGTACACGCGTGGAGACTTTCGCCTCAGGCTGAAGAAACCTTCGGTAGGAACAGCCTTGGCGCAACGTCCCGTGCACTTGCCGGAGATCATTGTGCCGGGTTCGCCGCTGGCTTCGGCAGGCGCATCCGGCGGCGGAGAGGCCGGTACGACGGAACCGGGCTTCGAAGTGCGTGGTTCGGAAGATCTGCACCTGGTTAAGTCGCCCATAGTGGGAACGTTTTATGCTTCGCCGAGTCCAGGAGCGGGACCGTTTGTGAAAATCGGGGCGTATGTGGAGGCTGGCCAGACCTTGTGCATTGTGGAAGCAATGAAACTTATGAACGAGATTGAGTCCGACCTCAGCGGCGAAGTGTTGCGCATCTTCGCGGAAAACGGCCAGCCCGTGGAATACGGCCAGCCGCTGTTCGGCATCCGACCTAGCCGGAAGAAATGACCGGTTCCGGGAGCCATGTTCAACAAGATTCTGGTAGCCAACCGCGGGGAGATCGCTCTGCGGGTCATTTGCGCGTGCAAAGAGCTGGGCATCTCCACCGTGGCCGTGTATTCGGAGGCGGATCGGAATTCACTGCATGTGCGCTTCGCGGACGAAGCTGTTTGCATCGGTCCGGCGCGGAGTAGCGAAAGTTATCTCAATATTCCCCAGGTGATCAGCGCAGCCGAAATCACCAACGTTGACGCTATCCATCCCGGCTACGGATTTCTTTCCGAAAACGCCAACTTCGCGAAGGTCTGCGAAGCGTCCGAGATCACTTTCATCGGGCCGCGGCCGGAAGTGATCGAAATGATGGGGGAAAAGGACAGGGCGCGCCGGGAAATGAAGGCCGCAGGCCTTCCAACCATCCCCGGCAGCGAAGGGGCGATCGAAGGCGAAGAACAGTTGTCCAGGGAAGCCGGGAACATAGGATTCCCGCTGATCCTGAAGGCTGTGGCGGGCGGCGGCGGCCGGGGAATGCGGATCGTGCGCAAGCATCAGGATCTGCTATCCGCCTACCAGACCGCGCGGAGCGAGGCCCAACAGGCTTTCGGCACACCGGATGTTTATGCGGAGAGATTCCTGGAACATCCGAGGCACATCGAATTCCAGGTGCTGGGAGACCAGCATGGCAAGGTAATTCATCTTGGCGAGCGCGAGTGTAGCATCCAGAGGAGACACCAGAAGCTGGTAGAGGAATCCCCTTCATCGGCCGTGGATGCCAAACTGCGGCGCGACATGGGAAACAGAGTCGTTCGGGCGCTGCAAAAGGTGGGCTACACGAACGCGGGGACTGTGGAGTTCCTGATGGACCAGGCTGGCGCGCTCTATTTCATTGAAATGAACACACGGATCCAGGTGGAGCACCCGGTGACGGAATTGCTGACCGGAGTGGACTTGATCAAAGCGCAAATCCGCATCGCCGCCGGCGAGAGGATGGAGGATGCCACCGGCGAAATCCACTTTAGTGGACACGCCATCGAATGCCGGATCAATGCAGAAGACCCTGAGACGTTTGTACCCTCCGCGGGACGGATCACAACGTTTCAGGCGCCGGGAGGAACAGGCGTTCGGGTGGACTCTGCAGCCTATGCCGATGCAGTGATTCCGCCGTTTTACGATTCCATGATCGCGAAACTCATCGTGAAGGGCCGCGACCGTGCCGAAGCAATCGGACGAATGAAACGGGCGCTCGAAATGTTCGTGATCGAAGGGATCAAAACGTCCATTCCTCTGCACCGGAGGATCGTCTCCGATCCGGAATTCGCGGCCGGCAAGTTGGACACGCACTTCATCGAAAGATTGCTGGGAACAAACGGAAAATAGACACCAATGCGTCTTGTGCTGCCCAGGCTGTATGTGATATTGGACGCCGAACAGTCGCCATACCCGGAACTTGAATTTGCGGAGCAAATGTTGAACGCGGGTGTGCGCCTGTTGCAGTACCGCAACAAGAACGCCCCGCCGAGGGAAATGGTGCAAAGTGCGCGAGAGCTGGCGGTGATGCTGAAGACGAAGGAAGCATTGTTTTTTGTGAACGACCGTCCGGATGTGGCGCATCTGGCGGACGCAAGCGGCGTCCACGTGGGCCAGGAGGACCTGGGAGCAAACGAAGCACGCGCGGTGCTGGGTCCGGGCAAGTGGGTCGGCGTTTCGACGCATGGCAGAGTGCAATTTCAGGCAGCGGCAGAGTCTTCCGCGGATTACATCGCTGTGGGCCCGATTTTCGGGACGTCATCCAAGCGGCGACCCGATCCAGCGGTGGGCACGGGTTTACTGAAGGAAGTCAGAGAACTAACAGACAAGCCGATCGTGGCGATCGGCGGAATTACACTAGAGCGAGCGTCGGAAGTCATCCAAGCAGGGGCGGATTCAGTGGCGGTCATCAGCGATATTCTGCATGCTCACGATCCCGGAGCGCGCGCAAAACAATTTCTGCACTTGCTGACCGCAGCACCATCTGCTGCGGCAGGCTGAGGCACCTCGCTCATGGCAGACTCGGCTCTTCCGGTCGCGGAAGCTTCCAAAAACGAGCATGGATTTGTAAAGGCCATCGGGCTTTTCGACGGCACGATGATCGTCGTGGGCTCGATGATCGGCTCCGGTATTTTTATCGTTTCCGCAGACATTGCTCGGCAGACCGGCTCTTCGGGCGGCCTGCTTCTAACGTGGGTTATCACCGGAATTCTTACCATTGCCGCAGCGCTTTCCTACGGCGAGTTGGCGGCAATGTTTCCGCACGCGGGCGGGCAATACGTTTATCTTCGTGAAGCGTATTCACCGCTGTGGGGCTTCTTGTACGGCTGGACGCTTTTCCTCGTAATCCAGACGGGAACTATCGCGGCCGTCGCCATTGGATTCGCGCGGTATCTGGGCGTATTTTGCCCTTCGATTTCGGCGCAGGCGTGGGTCATTCACCCGATCAATCTTGGATCGAAGTACGCCATCAGCCTCTCCGTTCAGCAACTGGTGGGCGTGTTGATGATCGCTCTCCTGACCTTCTTGAATACGCTGGGCGTGCGGCTGGGAAAACTGATTCAGAACATTTTCACGAGCGCCAAAACCTTGGCTTTGATCGGCTTGATCGTTTTGGGCGTCTTTGTAGCCCGGAATCATGCGGCCATCGTGGATAATTTCGCGCGCCTCTGGGCGATTCGCGGGGCGCATGAAATCTCGCCCGGCGCGGGGTTTCTTCGTGGGATCGTGCCAACCGTCACGTCGTCGAGCGGCTGGTTCGGGCTGTTTGTCGCATTCGGAGTGGCGCAGGTAGGGTCGCTTTTCTCTGCGGACGCCTGGAACAACATTGGGTTCACAGCGGCGGAAGTGAAGAATCCCAGACGGGACGTTGCTCTCTCGATGGCCTTGGGCACCATCATCGTCATCTCGCTTTATTGCCTCGCGAATCTCGCCTATCTTTTTGCTTTGCCTTTGGCGCAGATCCAAAACGCTCCCGACGATAAAGTGGCAACCGCAGCGCTGAATGCGATTTTTGGGCCCGCAGGTGCAGCCGTTATGGCTGGTGCCATCATTGTTTCCACGTTCGGGTGCAACAATGGGCTGATCCTGGCGGGCTCGCGCGTGGTGTATGCCATGGCCAAGGACAAGCTGTTTTTCAAATCTACCGGAAAATTGAACAAACGCGGCGTGCCCGGCATCGCTCTTGTGCTGCAGGGCATTTGGATCACCGTCTTGATTCTCTTGCGCACAAGAAACCCTGACGGCACGTATGGAAATCTATACAGCGACCTTATCAACTACGTCATTTTTTCTGTTTTGGTTTTCTATGTTTTGACGATCGCAGGCATTTTTGTCCTGCGAAAGCGCCGGCCGGAAGAGCCGCGCCCCTACAAGGCTTTTGGCTATCCGTTTGTGCCGTTGTTGTATATCATCGCGGCGCTGGCCATCATGTTGGTTATGCTCTTGTATGAAACGCAGACCACATGGCCGGGGTTGGTCATCGTGTTATTGGGTGTGCCGGTGTACTGGCTGTGGTCGAGTGTTTCTGGTGTTCGCGACAAAGCGACTTGAGAAACGCCATTGTCGTCGGCGAAACGAGTGCCAGGTTCCGTTCCGGGCCGGATTGGTTTCAGCCACACACGCAAGCCGAATTTAGAGGAGGAATTGCATGGGTAATGGTTTGTTCGCGACCAAACCGATCAATGTGCTGATGACGGAGGCTGGGGATACCGGCGAGCACAGCCTGAAAAGAGCACTCGGACCCATCAATCTGGTGACACTGGGGATCGGAGCGATTATTGGGGCCGGGATCTTTGTGCTTACGGGCTCGGCGGCGGCGTTGTATGCCGGGCCGGCAATCATGTTGTCCTACGTCCTCGCGGGAGTGGGGTGCGCTTTCGCCGGATTGTGCTACGCGGAGTTCGCGTCGCTGATCCCGATTGCGGGATCGGCATACACCTACGGATACGCGACGCTGGGAGAGATTGTCGCTTGGATCATCGGGTGGGACTTGATATTGGAGTATGCCTTTGGCGCGGCAACAGTCGCCAGCGGCTGGAGCAGCACCCTTGTTGCGTTCCTTCAGGACTACGGAATCAATCTGCCGCCGCAGATCTGTGATGTGCCCGGCGCGAAATGGGTCTTCTTCGACGGCCGATGGTCGCCTGTAACCACCTTGAAGTTAAGCGCAGCACAATTGGCCGCGTCTCCGCAAGCCACGGCGAAGTTTAATCTGCTGGCGTTCCTGGCTGTGATCGCAGTCACCATCATTTTAATCATCGGCATACGAGAATCGGCGAACTTCAATACCGGCATTGTATTCGTGAAACTGATTGCGGTACTCACGTTTATCGTTGTTGCTGCCGCGTTTGTGCTTGGACATCGCCATCTGGCGCATGAAAACTGGACCACCTTTCTCCCACCGAATGCGGGACATTTCGGCTCGTACGGGTGGAGCGGAGTTCTAAGAGGCGCGGGAGTCGTCTTCTTCGCTTACATCGGATTTGACGCGGTGTCCACGGCCGCACAAGAAGCACGCAATCCGCAAAAGGATATGCCCACCGGCATTCTTGGCTCACTGATCATCTGCACGATTCTGTATATCCTGGTCTCCGGCCTGCTTACTGCCACGGTGCATTACTCGCGTCTAAATATCGGAGCGCCAGTCTCGCTGGCGATCCGCGAAACGGGAGTGAAGTGGGGAAGCTATGTGGTCAACGCGGGAGCGCTCGCAGGCTTGAGCACCGTGATGCTGGTGATGTTGCTCGGGCAGTCGCGCGTTTTTTATTCAATGGCGAATGACGGACTGCTGTGGAAGTGGGCTGGCGAGATCCATCCAAAATTCCGTACTCCGTGGAAGTCCACCGGGATTGTGGGAGTCTGCGTGGCAGTCGTGGCGTCGCTCGTGCCGATTGGAGATCTCGGCCAACTTGTGAGCATCGGCACGCTGC
Source organism: Terriglobales bacterium (assembly GCA_035518615.1). GTDB lineage: Bacteria > Acidobacteriota > Terriglobia > Acidiferrales > UBA7541 > Acidiferrum. The sequence goes on from DATIXL010000080.1 coordinate 38,524, forward strand.
TTGCCTTCATCATCGTCTGCGCAGGCGTATGGATCCTTCGAGTCAGGAGACCCGACCTGGAGCGGCCGTTCAAGACTCCTTGGGTGCCCGTTGTGCCCATTCTGGGCATCATCGTTTCTTTCGGTCTAATGGCTGGGCTGGAGCTTCTCACGTGGATCCGGTTGGTTGTCTGGCTCATCATAGGTCTAATCATCTACTTCACCTACAGCGTGAAGCATAGCAAGGTGCGGAACGCCGCGGCAAAGTAAAGTAGATGCCCGCGTGGAGCGCATTACCTTCGCCGGTGGGTGTGCGCCCCGGCATTACGCTGCTCGTCAGCGGCTGCTCCTTCAGGTAAATTAGACTTTTAGTTTGCGTTTTGCTCATGTCGGCACTTCGTTCCAATCTCAGAGCCCTTCGGCAACGCTTGTCCTGGCCGGACATCCTTGCCCTGTTGTTCGTCGCTGGAGGGGTAGTGCTCATTCTTTCCGGATTGTCGGGAGGAACTTTCAGCTTTGCAAAATTTCTGGCTCTCCTCGCGGGAATCTACCTGCTTGCCCGCCTGATGAGCTTGTGGAGCCAGCGGCTTCTGTGGAGTCTGCGCAACCGCCTGATTGTGGCTTACCTGTTTGTGGCGCTCGTCCCGGTCCTGCTGGTGGTGCTTCTGTCCGTCCAGGCAGCCATGATTCTCTATACCCAGTTGGGTGGATATTTGCTCTACGAGGACGTGCAAAAGCGCACGGACTTGATCGCCGACGGCGCGGAACAGATCGCGGCTGCGCTGCGGTCTGAGAAGGGTAATCTCCACCGCACCGACGTAGAAAAAATCGTCTCGGAGCAGGAGCACGAAGTTCTCGATGCCCGGCTGCCGGGTCTGCAGATTGAATTTCCGGCAGATCCTGCGTTACTTGCCCGCGTGGCAGGTTCAGAACGCACAAAGTTCTCCGGTCTCATCCAAGAAGGCAAGCGAGTTGACCTGGTAGCCTTGGACGCAGTCCAGACAAGCCGCGGCGAGCTTGTTGTGAAACTGACTGTGCCATTGACGCCTGAGTTCCTGGCGACACTTGCGCCAGATTTGGATGCGGTGTTCTTTGACGTTGTGGAACCTTACACCGGCGGCGCTCGTCCGGGCGTGGTGTATCCCGTGGGGGACAAGTATTACGAATCGGTGGAATCCATCCGGTCGAGTACCAGGCTGACTCCGATCCTTCCTGCCACTCTTTTGGATCCTATCGTCAGCGGAGTCTCGCGCTTTGCGGCCGTGCGGCTCCTGCCGGATGGAACAGTGGCACGATCCTACCCGGTGGTCGCCAAGTTTATCGCGCGGCCCTCCCATCTGAATCGCAAGATCTTCAGCTCGTTAGGGGATCTGGGTTACTTGAACTACCTGGGCTTTATCGCAGTGGCCATCATTCTCGCGCTCCTGGAGCTTGCTGCGCTGATCACGGGGATCGTGATGACCCGGCGCATCACGCGGGGAGTGGACGACCTCTACAAAGCCACGCAACACGTTCAGGCCAGGGATTATTCCTACCGAGTCCGAGTGGACCGCAACGACCAGCTTGGCCGGCTGGGCAAATCTTTCAACGGCATGATCGAATCGGTGAGCACTCTCTTGGAAGAACAGAGAGAGCGCCATAAGCTGGAAAATGAGATATCTATCGCCCGGGAAGTTCAAAACCAGCTTTTTCCGCAGGAATTCCCGAAGGTTCCGGGAGTCAAAATCGAAGCGATCTGCAACGCGGCGCGGACCGTGAGCGGCGATTATTACGACTTCATCCAACTGAGCCCGACGAGCCTGGCCATTGCCATCGCGGATATTTCGGGGAAGGGAATCAGCGCCGCTCTGCTGATGGCCAGCCTGCAAGCATCTTTGCGGAGCTTGATTCTTGCCGACGGAAGCGCAAGCCTCAGCACGGCGGAACTCGTGGCGCGCTTGAACAAGCACCTGGTCAGAAACACGGGCGACGATCGCTTCGCCACATTTTTTATCGCTGTTTTTGACAGCGCGACACGCTCACTGCGCTATACCAACGCCGGGCATCTGCCTTCTTTTTGCATCGCCAACGGGACGGTCCAGGTGTTGGATAAGGGAGGAATCGTTTTGGGAGTCGTCGAGGACTATCCATTTGAGGAAGGCTCCCTCACTTTGCCTCCTCGCGCCTTGCTGATCGGATATAGCGACGGTCTTGTTGAACCTGAGAACGTATATGGCGAGGAGTTCGGAATTCAACGGCTCAAGGAGGCCGCAGTGGGCCTCGAGAATGAGACACCAAAGGATGTGGCTACCGGACTCATGCAGGCCGCGGAAGAATGGGCCAGCACGCCGCAACAAGCCGACGACATGACGGTGGTTGTGGCGCGCCTGGGATAGTTGGCAGTCGAAGGGTGGGCTATACTGTCCGGCAGAGCTGCTTTGCGATTGACGAGGGGTGGGAATGCCGTTGCGAAATCGGGTAGCCCTGGTGACGGGGGGGACGCGGGGAATTGGCAGGGGAATCGCACTACGGCTCGCCAAACTGGGCGCGGGTGTCGCCGTTGGCTATCGCTCGAATAAATCGGAAGCGCAAAATACTCTACGACTGCTTCAAGCAATCGGTGCCGACTGCGTGGCGATCGAATCCGATATCACCGTTGCGGGAAGAGCCGAGCAGCTCGTCAAGACCGTCACGGATCGCTTTGGAAGGCTGGATATTCTTGTAAACAACGTCGGCGACTTTCGCTGGGGCACTCTTGCGGAAGGTTCCCTGGAGGACTGGCAGGATATTTTCGATTCCAACCTGATGAGTGTGGTTTACGTGAGCCGCGCCGTGTTGCCACACATGAGGCGAGGACGCTGGGGACGCATCATCAATTTGGGCGCGGTAGGCGCGGAGCGTGCCTTCGGCCAGGCCAAGATTTCCGCATACGCGGCGGCCAAGGCCGCGGTCGTCGCGCTATCGCGTTCCCTTGCGCTTGAAGAGGCCAAGAACGGAATCACTGTGAACATAGTGAATCCTTCGAGCATTGATGAAAAGGCCTTGAGTCTGGATGAGGCGCGCAGGATTCGCGACGCGCGCTTCCCCATCGGCCGCCCTCCCACTGTGGAAGACGTGGCCTCCGCTGTAGCATTTTTCGCCTCGGAAGAAGCCGAATACATCACAGGACAAATCGTGAATGTGAGCGGCGGCTGGATGCTCTGACCGGCCGCTCCAGGTGCTCTCATGAAAGCGTTGACCGGCGCAGAAATGCGCGAAGTGGATCGTTTAACAACGGATCGTTTCGGTATTCCCAGCGCGCAATTGATGGAAGCTGCCGGAAAGAGTGTGGCAGCCGCATTATGCGGAGTTCCTTTCCTATACTCGGCAGCTCGCGGCAGGGGCATATGCGTCCTCTGCGGCAAAGGGAACAACGGCGGAGACGGCTTCGTTGCAGCCAGGTTTCTGCAGGCCGATGGATTTTCCACTGTACGTGTCTATCTATTTGCGACTCCGACGGATCTGCGAGGAGACGCTGCGGAAAACTTTCTGCGATGGCAAGAACTCGGCGGACAGACCAAGGTTCTCGGAACCGAACGTGATTGGGAGAAGGTCTGGCCGGAGATCGCCGCTGCCGGAGTGATTGTGGATGCGCTTCTCGGGACCGGCCTGCATGGGCCCGCCCGCGGCCTGATGGCCCGCGTGATAGAAGACCTCAATCGCTATTCGTGTGAAGCCACGAGCCCCGGTGCGCCTGCAATTTTGTCGGTGGATACTCCGTCGGGACTTCCTTCGGATGGCGAGGCTGCCGAAGGACCCGTTCTGCGGGCGCATGCCACGGTCACGTTTACGGCTCCGAAAATTGGCCAGCTCACTTCCAAAGACGCAGGGTCCTGCGGCCGTCTGTACGTTCGGAGCATCGGTTCTCCCGCCGAACTCATTGAAGAGATTGGCCACAGTCCGATCCGCTGGGCGGGACCCGAAGAGTTTGCCTGGATGCCGCTTCTGCGCGCGGCCGAGTCTCACAAGGGCACGTTCGGCCATGTGCTGATTATTGCCGGCTCACGCGGAAAATCCGGCGCGGCCATACTGGCAGGGCTGGGTTGCATGCGTGCGGGAGCAGGCCTGACCACCATCGCGACGCCGGATGTCGTTTTGCCCATGGTGGCCTCCGCGCAACCGGAGCTGATGACCGAGGCGATGGCCTCTACTCCGGCAGGAACGGTCGCCCGAGTCAATATGCTCGACGGCAGGTTAGCGCGCGCTGGCCAAGGGAAGACTGTTCTCGCGGTGGGGCCGGGACTCGGCACCGAACCGGAGACTCAGGACTTCATCCGCGGAGTGGTACGGGAAGCGCCGTTGCCGGTCATCCTGGACGCAGATGGCTTGAATGCATTTGCCGGTAAAGCGGACCTATTGCGCCAACGAAAATCGGATTTTCTGGCGGTCACCCCTCATCCGGGAGAGATGGCGCGCTTACTGGGCACCTCCAGCGCTGCCGTGCAGGCAGAACGTGCACGCGTGGCGCTGGAAGCAGCCAAAAAATGGAATGCCCACGTCATCCTAAAGGGTTTCCACACCGTACTAGCCGCTCCGAACGGGCAAATCTGGCTAAACACCACGGGAAACGCGGCCCTCGCGAAAGGTGGGACAGGCGACGTATTGACCGGCGTTCTCGCCGCTGCCACCGCCCAGTTTGGGACCCGGGATTGGTTGCGCGTACTCGCGCTCGGAATCTACCTTCACGGATCGGCAGGGGAACTCCGCGGCCCTCAAGGCGAAGATTCCGGCGTCCTGGCCGGAGAGGTTGCTGCCTCTTTGCCTCAAGCACGAGCAGCGCTGATTGAAAGGATTCGTTGCGGTGGCTGAAGAGATCATCACCCATTCCGCCGAGGAAACCATTCAATGGGGAAGAGAATTTGCGGCGCGATTGCATCCGCCCGTTCTGGTTCGGCTCTGCGGTGATCTGGGAAGCGGCAAAACTACGCTCACGAAAGGCATCGCAGGCGGTTTGGGGGCAGCTCGGGAACACGACGTCACTAGCCCGACATTTACCCTGGTTCATGTGTACGGTGGACAAACAAAGGTCTACCATGTGGACCTTTACCGCATCGAGAAGTTCCACGATTTTGAGACTCTTGGCTTGGAAGACGTCTTTTCAGACCCTGCGGTGGTGATTCTGGAATGGTCCGAGCGTTTCCCCTTACCTTCGCCCTGGCCGGAAATTCGCATCCAACTCGAACATTTGGGCGGAGATACGCGCCGTATACGCCTCAGTTGAGTCTGAGGGGTGGTGCGCTAACTCTCTGGTTACGCAGTACCTCCGCTCTCTTGCCGCCTGACACCCTGGCTGCTAGCTTGGAAAAAGTGGGTTCCGGCGGATCGCATGGTCAATGAGCTATTCACGCCCGCTGCCAGCGAAGCGGCGCAAATCGAGCTGAAGAGCTACAACCTCACCCTCCCCATGGGATCGTTGGCGATTGGTGTGGACAATATCCACCATGACGTCTTCCTCAGCCCTAAATTCGTCCAGGTAGCCAAAGATTATTTGTTTGACATCATCCGGCAAAGCACCAGCGCGACATATTTCTCCGGAATCGAATTGCGGTCTTCGCGCGCCCCCGACGGCGCGTTTTTTCGCAAGCTCCTCGGGGACATGATGCAGAGCGCCGTAACCCAGGCGAAGTATCAGAAAAACATAGAGATTGACTTACTCTTCCGCCTCGCTCTTCTGAAATTTCTGGCCGCCGAAATCCTGAACCAGTTCGCGGACCTGATCCTCGAGGGCAAGGAATGGATTCGCCAGCGCGGCGAGCAATTCGAACGCAGCCAGCAAGCCCACGTGATCAAAGCGCGCCTGAGCGAATTGCAGTCCGCGCGGCGGAGCGTGGTACGGGAGGTGGGCCAACAGATCGCGCAGATGGTGATTGACCTTGAGGAAAACGTCATCGTCAAGGCGCGCCGCGCTCTCTTCGGAGAGGATTTTGCCGGGTATTACGACTTGCTTAAAAGCCGTTTGATCTTCCTCGATGGTGGCAAGGACGATCTCTACTTTCTGGACCATTATGTTCTGCTCGGGAATTATGTGCGCGATCCCGATCGCTTTGAGGCCATGGATGCCCTCTTTCAGGAATTTTTGAATCAGGCTGGCGTGGTGGTTTCGGATGATCCGGCCCATGACGAAGCCCAGAAGGCTTACAACGCCCTTCTCGAACACGCGCAGTCTATGCGCAATGAAATTGTCAGCCTCGAGGAGCAGAAAGAACTCCTTCGGCGAAAGCTGGATCGCGGTGAGAGTTTTTTCAACAAATTCCTTAACTCCACGGACCCTTCGGATCTACGAGCAGGCCTCAGCGACGTCGAACTGCGCCTGAAGCATCAACAATACAAGCTCGAGGAACTCGGCCCGCAAATTGACGCGGCCAAGCAGAAGCTTGACTATTTCCTGAAAAATCACAAAGGCCGCCTCGGGGATTACCTCAACGATCCGGAAAATGCCCGCCGGCTGTTTGATGCTTCTGGTCCCCCGAATTCGACGCAGGACAAGCGGGCTCAAATGCTCTCGCAGCTCACGGACCGCCTCGAGCAGCAGGAAGCGCTTGACCACATTCTTGCGGGATACGAGATTCAGACCATCGCCGCCCAGTTTCATCCTCCTGTCCATCTTCAGCAGTTGCGCAAGGCGGTGGTGTCCAAGGATGAATTAAAGCGCGTTGAGCAGGTCCTGAAGCAAGTTCCGGCGCGGCGTCTGTCTCCAAAACCGATCGAGGAACTTTCCCGGAAAATCCGGCGCTACTCGCGCGACGAGCTCGAAGCGTTCGTGCTTCGTTTCGCCGGAGATTTTCTGCGCCTGCACCGCGATCAGCGCGACGCGGACCACCTCTATGCCTGCATGGAACGCATCAATCTGGTCACTACGGAGCAGGCCCGCGAACTCTCCCGGATGAACAACCGCCTGTATGAATGCGTCCTGCAGGACGAAGCGCGGCCGCAGCAGGATCTCGTCGTTTCCCATGTCATCATCAAGGCGGACGTCCGCGGCTCGACAAAAATGACCCAGGATTTGCTCGCCCGTGGCCTGAGTCCCGCATCCCATTTCAGCCTCAATCTTCACGAGCCGGTGAAAAAGCTTCTGGAACGCTACTCAGCGAAGAAAGTCTTTATTGAGGGCGATGCAATCGTCCTGGCGATCTTCGAAACGGAGTCCAGCCGCGCGTACGCCAGGCCCGTGGCCAAAGCCTGTGTTCTGGCTCGCCAGATTCTTGCCGTCTGCAATTCCTACAACGATGGCGCGAGGGCCAGCGAGCTCCCCGCTCTCGAAATTGGGGTCGGCGTTGCTTTTCAGGGTTCTGCGCCGACTTATTGGACCGACGGCGACTCGCGGATCATGATCTCCAAGGCCTTGAATCTCTCTGACCGCCTTTCCGGTTGCACCAAACTCGCGCGCCGCATGCTCGCCAAACAGCGCACCAATTTTTCCGTCTTCCATTTCCTTCAGACCATGGAGGGCGCTTCCGCCGAGGAACTGGACGAATTTCTCGTCCGCTACAACATGAATGGGGTCGAGCTGAACGAAGAAGGGTTTCAGAAACTTGCCGAAGAAATCTCCCTTGAGTCTATCGAAACGAAGCTTGATTTTCCCTGGGGCAAGGAAAACGCGAGCCTCTACTACGGCGAAGTCCCCATGGGCGAATCCGTCGAATTGCTTGTCCTCCGCAAGGGACTCGCTAAGCAGCTTCTTGCCGACGGCAAAATCGGCGGTCCTTCGTCGCATGCTTACTACGAAGTCTGCAGCGCTCCCGCGCTTTACGATCTTGTTGCCGCTCTCCTCCGCACCAGCCACTCCTCCTCATTTGAAACCGCTCGCGTCTGATCTCTATAATCTCCCCGGAGGCGAAAGGGGGCCGATGACTTTCCCGATCTTCAAAGCCGGCTAGGCAATCGCCCCGGGTACCGGGCAGAGTGGCTAAACCAAACTTATGAGAATAGGTCAGCGCGAACTGTTCAGTTACCATTAGCGAACCACTGGCGTCGGACTCTCGTCTACATGGATAAGCCCAACTCTGGGCTGGACGTCCACGGCTTCGGCGCAGCCGGCCTGGGGATTGATGGAGCAAAACGTTTGCGTTATAGTCTTCCGAAATTGTGGCGCCGGGGCAGGTTGGCAACGGCATGAGACTCCATCCGGAAGAATTCCGCTTAGCTTGTGACTACGACACCGCTCGTGGCTTTGAGGAGCTTAGCCCTCAGCAATTGAAGCTCATCATGGATCGTGGCAGGGAGTTGTTCAGATGGTTCAAGAATCATCTCATCGCCCATAACCTGATTAATGGGACTCTCATTGCTTTCATACTGGTGACGGATGGTTTAGTTCTACTAGCCTTGCCCCACTTGTTTCTCGCAGGGGCGCGGAAGGAAAGTTTTCTTTGGATCCTAATCGCCAGCGCTATAGTGGGAAGTGCGCACAGCTGGTTGATGTATTCAATGGTTTTATTTTCTCTGCATGAGGGTGCAGCCCACAACTTGATCTTCTGCGGGACGGGTTCGGTAGCGAGAGGGGCTCAACTTGTGGCCCGAAATTTGTGCCGGATCGCGGCTGGAGAACCGGATTACTACTCGGAGTGCCACATGGCACATCACGCGAAATTTGGTACTGAGCACGATTCCGAATTCCTAAACTTCGTTATTCCTCATCGCTACTGGCTGACATTTCTGCCCCTGGCCGCATTTGTGAATTTCAGCGATTTTCTGATCCATCGGCCGCTGACTTACACAAAAAGCAGGGTCATTTCAGGTTGTTTGAGTGCCTTGTACAACGCCGTGTACGCCTACCTTCTGTACCGCTCCTTCGGTTTGACGTTCGTCCTTCTGGCGATGCTGGTGTTCATGCCCCATTTCGGGTTTTACGTGGATCGACTGCGCCAATTTACCGAACATAATCTGATGCCGTTGGAAAACCGCAACGGAGCGCGAAGCTTTGGCATTGGCTTTTGGGGCCTTTTGGTGGGCGGCGGGTTCTGGGGACAGCCGTGCCACTTGTCTCACCACCTTATGCCGAGCATTCCTTGGTACCAACAGATTCGGCTGCACTTTTTCATTCGAAGCATTTTGACCAAGCGCCAGAGAGGCCAATTTATGCTCAAGCCGTTCCTTGGCTTACCGCAACTGCTGTGGAGAGTCGTCTCAGATGCAAACCGGTTCGCGGGAGAGCGTGGAATTCCAGGGCCGAGCGCCCAACAAACATAATTAATCTTCATGGGATGGAGGAACCATGCTGGGAAATCGAACATGGAGCGAATGGATCGCTGAGTATTCCGCGGGCCATCAAAACTCGGTTAACCGGGCCTGCCATACGGTTGGGATTCCCATGATTGCGATCTCCGTGCTTCTCATCCCGCTGGCGCTGTGGCACAAGACAGCCTGGATTCTTGTTGTCGGACTTTTCGTACTGGGTTGGACCTTCCAATTTGTCGGCCATGCATTCGAAGGAAAGCCCCCTGAGTTTTTCAAGGACTGGCGGTTTCTGTTCGTGGGGCTGCGCTGGTGGTTGGCCAAGCTCGCCGGAAAGGCTTAATTGGGGGCTTCCGGCGGCATGCTGCGGCAATCTCTCTGGAAAAAATGAACAACAGCGGGAACCAAGTGATCCTACTAACCGGCGCGACTGGTGCGGTTGGACGTGAGCTTCTGGCCCGGATGTTACAAAACACTGGCGCTCGGGTGATCTGCGTCATACGGGGGCAGAGCGACGCAATCGCGGCCAAACGGCTATCCGAGACTCTCGACGAGCTTTCCCATCATGGTTTGACCGAGGAGGAACGCTCCCGCGTGTCGGCGCTGCGCGGGGATATCACGAGCGACCGATTGGGTCTCGACAAGGCCAGATGGGAGGCACTTGCTGCAGAGACGACAAGGATCGTTCATGGGGCGGCAAACGTAAGCTGGAGTTTGCCGATTGAAGAAGCAAGGCGCATCAATGTCGCCGGCACGATGCAGATGCTGCAACTGGCGGAAGAGGCCTGCCGGAGAGGATCTCTACGGGCGTTCGATTACCTCAGTACCGTTATGGTTGCCGGCAGGCGCGAAGGTTTGATCGGCGAAGAAGAACTGGATGAGAAATCCGGCTTTTGGAGCACCTACGAGCAGAGCAAAGCCGAAGCCGAACGGAATGTGCGAGCAAGGCGGGGTACTCTGCCGGTCTCGATATTTCGCCTGAGTATGGTCGTGGGCGATTCGCGCACAGGACAGACGTCCAGCTTTAATGTTATGTACTGGCCGCTCAAGATGCTGTCGCGTGGAATGTTTTGGATCGCTCCTGCAGACCCACGGGGAGTTGTTGACATCGTACCAGTGGATTACGCCGCGGCCGCCGTGGAAGCATTAAGCGGCGATCCGGCGCAACGCGGCAAAAGCTTTCATATTGCTGCCGGACCCGATAGTTGCTGCACGGTCTCGGAATTCCTCGATCTGGCTGTTGAAGTCATGGGTATCCGGCGTCCCCTCTTGGTGAACCCGAAGGTCTTTCTGGCTTTTGTCAAACCTCTGATCTACGCGGTGACTTGGGGCAAAAAGCGCGAGGCGCTTCGCAAGGCGCACGTCTACGTGCCGTACCTCTCCTATCGGGCGCGCTTCGATGTCCGCCAGGCGCGAGCGGCTCTGGAGCCACTGGGTCTGAGGCCGCCGCTCGTGCGCACTTATTTTCGCAACCTGATCGAGTTTGCGATAGCGACACAGTGGGGAAAACAGCGGCATCAGGTTTCGCTCCGCGAGGCCGGGAAGGACGAATGAATTTCTACGATGCTGAGCCCGGCAGGCAGCAGGCGCTGGCCCTTGAGCGACTGTTCATTTACCTTCGCGAATACGTCGGAAAATATCACCCATACCTTCGACGTCTGTACCGCGAGAAAGGCATTTCGTTGCAAAAGCTTCGAACGCGCGCCGATTTGCTTTCCGTGCCTCTCCTCTACAAGGACCAATTACGCGCGAATCCAAGCCTGCTTATCATGCAACCGCACGTACCCGGGGGACCATCCCTTCCGGATGGTTATGGCACTGAAGCACTGAAGTGGAGGACTATTTTAAAATACGGGCTTCAGGCGACACTCAACCGTCCCCGCGATTTTAGCTTGGCTGTACGCCATCCTACTTTGCGTGAAAAAATCCGGCGCCGCGGGCAGCTCGAGTGGCTACCGATTCACTTCCACTCCTCCACGGGATCAACCGGAGAACCGACGCCAGTTGGGTATACGCTATTTGACATTCGAGACCGAGTGAGCGAACTCGCTTCTCTGGTCATTCAAGAAAAGCAACCGAACCCAAACTTCCCCCCGCACGATTGGAGCGAACGGTGGATGTCGCTGATGCCGGCCGCACCTCACATCGCGTTCTTTTCGTCCGTGCTAGGAAAGTTGGGGGCAGGCACTCCGAGCTTTGAAACGTTTGGCGGCGCTGTCATTCCCACGGACCGTCAGGTGGAGCTGTTTGCCAAAGGGGGATTCTCAGGGCTGGTCGGCATTCCTTCCTACGTGACCCATTGGTTGCGGCGCGCTATTGCACTTCAAAAGGAGGAGCGTGTCGGCCCCTTGGCGAAGCTTCGGCGCATGTTGCTGGGCGCGGAGCCCATCAGCGATGCATTGCGTGAGTACATTCGCAACTTGGCGCTGGAGGCCGGCGCTCGTCAACCGATGAAAGTGATTCAAACGTACGGAATGACCGAGCTCAAATGGGTCTTTTACGAATGCGCGGAAGGAGCAGGAATTCATCTGAACCCCAAGTATTATTATTGGGAACTCCTAGATCCCGAAACGCACCGGCCCGTCGGGCCGGGGGAGCCGGGGGTGCTGGTCTTCAGTCACGTTGGGTGGCGAGGAACCGTGTTGATCCGATACTGGACGGGCGACCTCATCAAGGGAGGAATGCGATGGGATCGTTGCGAGCAGTGCGGTTACACATTTCCCCGAATCTATTCCCCAATTTGCCGGGCGGACAAGGACTTCACCAAATTGAAGGGTACGCGGGTTGATCTGTCGTTGCTGATTACCACGGTGCAAGACACGCCCGGTGTGCGGCGCTTTCAGATCACTCTGGATAACATGGACCAAAGCGACGGTTTTTCTCGTGATGTCATTGAGGTCCACGTCCTCGAAGAACCGGGCGCTGGCCGCAGTGAGATCGAAGAGGCCATAAGGCAGCGAATGAAGAGCATGATCGAAGTGACCCCAGACTCAATCGTGTTCGAAACCAACGAAGCGGAATTCGAGAAGCGCCTGTTCAGCAGAAACGGCGTGAAGGCGGACTATATCGTGGAGCGGCGCAAAAATGCGTTGTAGTGATCTGCAGCAGGGCCAGGTGTCATGGTCTGAATTGCCGTCGCTTCTTTTTCTTCCCATAAGCACATATCGCAAAGAGGTTTGCTGATGCCCGAGATCACAGTGCGAAACTGGTTCGGGGATCTCATTTCTCATCCGAAGATCGTCACGGAGGCTCACTCCGCTGACGATCTCGTCCGCATACTCACGGATCCAGTTCAATTTCCTTCTCCGGTCCGAGCCGTGGGCTCCAACCACTCCACTTCCCCGTGCGGTGTGGCAGAGGGTGGCACTCTCGTTAAGATGAAAATGAATCGCATTCTGCATATCGGGACCGATACGCTTACCGCCGAAGCAGGCGCTTTATATATAGATTTGGCAAAGGAATTGGAACGCCGCGGCCTGCAATTCCATGTGAACACTGAAATCGGATGCCTGTCTGCCGGGAGCGCGGCTTGTGCGGGAACAAAAGATGGTTCGATGTACGGTGAATATGGCCAGGTCGGGTCCTACGTGATCGGCGTCAAGATGGTCTTGCCGAATGGCCAACTCCTGGAAGTCACCGAAGCGGAACAGCCGGAACTCATGAAGGAGGTGAGGTCCAGCCACGGAACCTTCGGCATTATCTATGAAGTCACTTTTTGTATCCGTCCTCTTACGCCTATGAAGGTTTTCCACCGGACTTTCAATGTTGAGGAGTTTGCCGACCGCATCCCCGAACTGAGGAAACTCAACACTTCGATGATGATGTACTTGTTTCCGTTGAGCAACAAGGTCACTGTCGAGTTTCGTGAATACAATCCGGGCGCCAATGGCAAGCCCAACCGGCGAGCCTGGGCCATGCGGAATCGACTATGGGCGGTCTCAGGCCCCTTTATCGGAGATGCCGTCGAGCGCTTTATTTATCCCGCTTCCCTTAGATACGCAATTCTAGATTGTTTGAACGGAGCGTGGCGCTTCATCCTGGAACACCGGGTCAGGGGCGATTACATGATTCCTCCGGACCAGATCATCCGCTACCCTCCGGTCGGAGGAAGAAGCCGGTACACCTTCAGCATGTTTGCCTTTCCGGAAATCGAATACCCCAAAGTGTTGCTCGAGTTCTTCAATTTTTGCACCGACTACTATCGCCAGAAAAGATACCGAATCAATCTGCTTTGCGTGGGCTACACCATCGCGCAAGATCAGCAAGCGCTTCTTTCGTATTCATACGATGGGCCCGTGATGTCCATTGATCCGGTCTCGACCGCGAATCCCGGTTGGAGAGAGTTTCTCGAGGAATTCAATCAATTCTGCAGCGATCGCAATGGAGCACCCCTGCTGAATCAGACTTGGGGACTGACTCCCACGATCGTGCAGAAAGCCTTTGGTGACCGGCTCAAATTGGTCGCGGCAACGCGAAAGAAGTTCGATCCGGATGGCCGCCTCTTGAACGACTATTTTGCGAAATTGTTCGCTTAACCGTTCAGAGTGCGTGCCCAAATCCCATCAGAGACCTCGGACATGCCATTCGAGGATCAGGGAGTTTTCGGAGAGATGAAATCTCGAAGCTCTTTCCCATCCCTGACATTGGGGTTATAGGAATGCGCGACAAATAGAATAAGCATTAAGCCAATTTACGTTCGAATGGAGTCCGCTGCGCGCCGGCTCCCCAGCCAGCGAATCACCTGCCTGCTGATCCATGTGTAGGGAGGTGACAGAAAGTGGAGCACGTTCAGCACGCGGACTTGGTGAATGGCTCGAGCATGCGAAAATCGCCGGAATCCAACAATGCCGTGGTAGGCGCCAATACCGCTTTTGCCGACTCCGCCAAAGGGCAGATCTTCTTGGGCATTGTGCAAGAACGTGCCGTTTATCGTCACACCGCCGGAAATTGTGCGCTGAAGCACAGCCTCACGGTATTCACGTTTTTGAGTCATGCAATAAAGAGCGAGAGGCCGTTCCCTTGCGTTAATGAAGGCAATCGCGTCATTGAGAGTTTTGTAACCGATGACGGGCAAGACCGGACCGAAGATTTCCTCACGCATTAGGACGCATTCTGGGGGAGGATGCAGGACAACTGTGGGCTCGATTTTTCTTTCCACGCCCGCCGTCTGGTCGGAGTGCGACAAAACCTCAGCCCCATTAGCGCGAGCCTCTTCGATTGCCCCGCGCAAACGATCGTAGTGGCGGTCGCTCACGATGGACGCATAATTCGGGTTCGTAGCAATACTGGGGTAGAGTCTTTCGGCCTCGGCAACCACCGCTTTGCCAAGATCTCTGACCAGAGCTTCGGGAACCAGGGCATAGTCCGGAGCGATGCACGTCTGGCCGGAGTTGGCCAATTTACCAAACGCAATGTCTCGCGCGGCGGCGCGGATGTCATAGTCGGGACAGACTAAAGCGGGCGATTTGCCTCCCAGTTCCAATGTGACTGGGGTTAGATTCTCTGCGGCCAATGCCATAACACGCCGCCCGATGGCGGTCGAACCAGTGAAGGCTAGAGAATCCAGAGGCAAGCGGCAGAATTCCTCCGCTACCTTCGGTCCGCCAAGAACGACAGCGAGCTCTGCCTCTGGAAATATCTCTGCAAGAAGTTGCTTCAAGAGAGAGGAAAAGCGAGGGGTCAGTTCCGGGGGCTTCAGCAAAACCCGGTTGCCCGCGGCCAGGGCGTCCACCACGGGCAGTACCGCCAAAGAAAACGGATAATTCCACGGAGAAATGATACCCACCACGCCGAGCGGTTGGTATTGTATCCACGCTTTGGCCGGCTTGAAGGTCGTTGCGACGAAACGCCGCTCCGGCCGCATCCACTTGGAGAGGTGCTGCCTGGCATGCCGGATCGCGTTCTGAACCGGCACCAGTTCAAGAAGAAAAGTTTCATAAGGAGAACGGTTTCCGAAATCCTCCGAGATGGCCTCGGCGATTGCGGGACTGTTTCGACCGAGTGTAGACGCCAAGCGCCGCAAGGACTCCAAACGACTTTGTAGATCGGGGGGAGTTATGGCGGCCGCAGCGCGTTGCACGTCATACAGCCGGCGCATTTCGGAAAGATTGAGGTCTACGTTTTCGCTAACTGCCAAATTGCCGTGATCCGTGGTGCTGCTCATCATAACTTCCCGGCCCTTTGCCGTCGCAATTGGGAGGAATCACTCATGCCCACGCAGTGGGGAAGCAGTTCTTTTCGCTAGAATACACGAGTTAGGGCCGCAACTGTACTTTGCTCCGTGAACTCTCGAAATTCCGGCTGTCTGCCTTTACGATCGTGTTGGCGCAGCTCACTCGACTTCCGAAATCTTGCCTTGGCTGATTTCGGAAGCTTCGCCCTTTAGCGCGAGAACAACCCCGGCTAGATCCGGCCGCCGCTCCGCCGAACCAGGTCGGGATAACCATTCCAGCAGGGTCGTGCGTGCCGTCTCATAACCGGAATCCAAGATCTCCGAGGCTCGGTGAAAATCCGTCCGCTTGAATTTCAGCATCTCCGGATACATGTAAATGTCCGCATATTTGAGACGAGATCCCTTATAGGAAATTCCCGTGTATTCCAGCGTGCGAATCATGACCAGCAGAATGCTTGGTGTATAGATGCTGTTTTTAGAAAATGGATTCAAGCGTTTCCAGAAGGCCTGCCAGCCGGAAACGGTGTCGCCATAATCGCGGATTGGATAAAGTTCATGCGGCGGAGAAATGTCTACACCCACGGTAATTCCCTCGTTTGAGAACGTCTTCATGATGTCCACCGGAACGTTGTTGATTACGCCGCCGTCAACATGCAGTTCCCCTTCATCTACGACCGGTGGAAATAATCCCGGAGCTCGCGTCGTTGCCAGCACGGCCCTGGCAAGCGGCCCTCGGCTGTGAATTTTGAGTTCGGAACGGTTCAAATTCGCGGAAATGCAGAAATAGGGCATCCAGAGATCTTCGATCTGAATGTCCGCGAAGAGTCTCCGGATCAGTGCACTCAGGGATTTCCCGGTCTTGAACGCGATGAACGGAAACGTAAGGTCTCCAAAATACGGATTCGCGCAACCCGCCGAAATTTCCTGGACGATCCTTTCCGCTTCCCAGTTCATCGCCAGCAGCGCGCCAACCATCGCTCCCATGCTGGAGCCTCCAATTGCGTCAATTCCGACGCCAAGATCGGCAAACGCTCGAAAAACCCCGACATGAGCCAGCGCGCGTGCAAACCCCCCGCCCAGGGTCAAACCAACCGCGCGGCCGGTCATAAACCGCGCCACTCGTTCTACGTCTTCGTTTTGCTCGAGACGCACGTGAAAGTGCCGCTCAACCGGGCGGGCATCCAGCCACCTTTTTGTACCCGAGGGAGCTTCCTCCTCGTGGACCAGGACGAGCCACGCCCGACTATAATCGCTTGCATCGCGTGTCCCGAGAAGTTCGGCTTCAATTTCCCCCGGTATGGGATCCCCCTTTGCGTCACCCACGACCAGCACGTGATCCGCCTGGCGGATACAACGCTCCCCCCATGGCGAGAGAAATTGGTCTGCCTCATAGACCACGTAGTCGCTGGCCAGCTCCAGTTCGCTGAGCCACTCCACGACCCGGATGTTGGCGCCGCTCCGTTCATAGGTTTGAGCGATTCCCTCCCGTCCGAGATGCTGATCGACCAAAGCGCTGCTCAAGTGCACCGCTCTGCCGAAACGCGAGAGCGCCTGCCGCAGGGCCGCGCAAAATTCTGACAAGGGAGCATCGGCATGAGCGGGAACAACTGCCACGCAAGTTATGGTTCGCGATCGGCGATTGCTTCCCCCGGAGGCATCCTTCAAACGTCCAGCCAGCTTTCGGCTGAATGTGTTTACCGCTTCTCTTGGATGCTTTGCCATGAACCGTTCGAAGCCGGCGCGCGTAAGCCTGGCGAGCTGACTATCGCGAAGGGCGTCCACCGATTCGGTTCTGAACTCGCCAGTCACCACACCCATCTCCCCAACAATTTCACCGGATCCGAGTTCCGCGATGGTGATATTTTCTCCGCTGCTCTCACGGACCCGCACGCGGACTCTGCCACGAACCACCAGACACAGGAAATCCCCGGAATCCCCTTGCTGGAACAGAACTTCCCCCCCGTAGAGTGTGAACATTTCTAGCTCCGCGCCCAGATCGTGAAGCGCATCCGCGTCAAGGCCCTCGAACAAATCGCTCACGTGCAGCGTGAGCGACAAGTGATACCTTTGCAGCCGCTCGCTAAGCGATTGCATCACATGCAGCGCGTCCTTCGGGTATTTGGAACAAAAATTTTCAAATGCGGCTCGCGGTATCGCTAGGACCGTTGATCGGGCTGCCGAAAGGATACTTCCCGATGCCGGATCGTCGGAAAGAATAGACATTTCTCCTGCGCTTTCGCCGGGGTTAACGACATAGAGCAGATGAAGCTCTCCGCGCCGGTCGGACACAGCCACGCGCAAGCGTCCGGACATTAATAAATACAGGCTTGGATCCTGATCGCCCTGCGATACGAGTACCTGCCCGTCCTCGAGCTTCACGATGCTTAATTGCGCAATGAGTTCTTCGACCGCCAGGGGGTCAACATTCTGGAAAAGTTGCGTAGACCGCAAAAACGAAGCAATCCTCTGTATCATACGGAACTAAAAACGGCAGCTCCCATGTGGTGGGCGCAGCATATCACAAGGGTCTTCGTTCCGCACCGGATGCGGCTTTCTGGGTGAGCGTGCCCGTATTGCATCCCCCCTGCGCCGTTGAAAACCTTGAGTGAAAAAGGGCGGGTGGAAATGGCCGCATTCCGGAGGGAGTGCCGGGCGGCACGGGAATAAGGAATTTTTGCTGGCATGTCCTGCGTCACACTTGCGCGAGGCGACTCGGGCGGGTCGGAACGCTACTCAGGACCATTGCCAGTCTGCCCGTCCACAAGGGACTGGCGACGGCAAGGCGACACGAACATCTATTCATCTCCAGAGCGACATCAGAGCCTGAGAGCGAGTTTCGATCTGAGCTTCGCGTTAACTAAATGCTTTGCAAGGATGGTATCGTCGGAGCGGAGGCGAAAGGGGTCCGGTGACCTTCCCGGTCTTCAAAGCCGGCGATTCGGTCCTTCGCGGTTCGAATGGTGGGTTCGACTCCCACACGCTTCCGCCATATCTTTTGAATCATTCTAACGTCCCAAGAAGGCGGTACTGCGAAAACGCGGCAATAATTGGCCGCGGCGAATGGGAGGTGCCGTGTCCTCTGAGTTGAACCGCCGGTTCACAGGGTGGAACTCAATTTCGACCGTTCAGGGACCAGGCAGCCCGCCCTAACCCCTTGTTGAGTCAATAGCTTGCAGTCATCACCGCGTCTCCAACGAGGGCATCCGTCTCCGCTCGGAGCGCCGTCCAAAGAGCTAATAATCCTTTGAGGCTTTCCCCTCAAGTTTTTCACCAGTGCTTGTTTCGTGGGCCATAGAATTTCTGAGTAGTACCAGTTCCGTAACTTAAACGGCTAAAGCCCCTTCTTCGTGGCCGCGCTTGGGATGGTACTGGAACCGCATTATTCTCGATCCAATTTCCGGGGCAGACAGGAGAAAAATGGGAAAGCATCTCTGGAGACTCTCCATTGCATCCCTTTGCATACTGACCGCAGCAGCCGTGCACTCTCCAAGCCAGGGCGTAGGTTCCGTCACAGGTAAAGTCACCTATACGGGGACCCCGGAAAAGGCAAAGCCGATTGACATGTCAAAGGATCCTGATTGTGTCAAGCTACATCGTGAGCGGATTACCACCGACGACGTTATTACCGGCCCAGACAGAACTCTAGCGAATGTTGTCGTGTACATATCCGTCGGCCCACCAGATCCATCGCCCGTGCCGGCAACCGCCGTGCACTTCGACCAGAGTGGCTGCCACTATACAACGCATGTGCTCGCATTTCGCGCAGGGCAGGATGTGAGCATTTCCAACAGCGATCCCGTCTCGCACAATATTCATCCTATGGCGAAGATTAACCGCGAGTGGAACAGGATTCAGCCGCCTGGTACGCCCCCTTTTTCGTACTCCTACGCGAACGCGGAAATCATTCCAGTAAAATGCAACATTCATCCCTGGATGAAAGCCTACTTTTTTCTCCTGAATACCAGTCACTTCGCGGTTACGGGTGAGGATGGCTCGTTTAAGCTGCCGGACCTTCCCGCAGGCACCTACACCGTCACGGCGTGGCATGAAGTCTACGGCACACGAAGTCAGGAAATCACAGTCACTGGCGGTGGAACACAAACGCTCAACTTCGTATTCCGGGCGAACCCATAACTCAAATCTGCGTTAGAGCGTGTTCGCAACAAAACGCAGAAAAAATTCGTCTCCCAATTTAGTCAATGAGCCGCAATCCCTAATTGGAAAGTTTTGTACGGAGCGCGCTTTCCCCAGCCGCGTTACTCTCACTGACCTAGGTAAAACAAAAGAAAAATGAACACCCAGAGTCCATCCATGAAGTGCCAGTACAATCCCGCTGCATCCGCGGCCGCCAGCTGCCTCCGTCCTTTTAGCGGCCGAATTGCAACATAAATCAATCCAATCAGCCCTCCTAGCAAGTGCAGCCCGTGGGCTGCCGTAAATACGTAGAAAAAACTGCTGCTCGGGTTCGTCGAAAGATAGACACCCTCTCTCACCAACGTTCGCCAGACCACGAGCTGACCAATAAGAAACAAAAATCCCAGAGCTGTTGTTACGGTCCACCATCGACGAAACCCGCTGAGGTCTTCTGAAATTAAGAGCTTTCGAGAGTGCATCAGGCTCCAGCTGCTGGCGATCAAAATGACCGTATTCAGCCAAAGAACCTTCGGAATCACA
Source organism: Terriglobales bacterium (assembly GCA_035518615.1). Lineage (GTDB taxonomy): Bacteria > Acidobacteriota > Terriglobia > Acidiferrales > UBA7541 > Acidiferrum. Next base: position 58,537 of record DATIXL010000080.1, read on the forward strand.
AGGAAGGCCCAGTCGTTAGAAGCGCCCTTGCGCACAATAAAGGCGCTTACGAGCGCCATGAAGAGCATAAGGATCGCCGCCAAGGCGACGGTTACGCCGGTGCCATAGGTTCGCTCGGGAATGTGACTGCTTCTGCTGTTTCCGGAACCATCGCCCCTGCCCCCGTGGCGCCCCCCGGCTTCACCTCCGCGGCCCCCGCCGCTTCCACCAGATTCGGTTATCGACTCGACTTCATTGGAAATGATTGTGCTCGACATGCGTCGAAATGTCTCCCGCAGCAGTTTGCCAAAATGCTCTCGCTTGCTCTCTGGCTCGCATATCCTACGCTTCTGCTTCGCCTCGCACAATGAATTTGCAGCCGGACCCCAATCCACGCGGAGAAATTAGTCTCTGACGCATCGTTTTCCCATCGGAAAGTTGCTTCTATCTCCACACGTTTTCATATACGGGCGGACACTCTTACCATTCCTTGCGGAGCACCAGGAGGCGCATTGCATTCCAGCTGAATTGCTTGCCACTCCTTCGGACACATCAACTACTATTTTCTCGGAAGGCGAAGCTGCAATGCCAAATCGATCCTTAGAGAAATGTCAAACCGGATTTGCTACGGCTTCCTCCCGGGCATTTCGTTGGCCTTTGCATCTTCTTCCACTAAGCTGCGAAGAAAAGTCCGGATGGCAAACGGGGATGTCGCAAGGACCACAACCACTAATGAAACTCCCAGCCAATGCGGGAAATGTGGCAACTGCACCATCGCCAGAAACGTGAAGCCGATGGCGATGCCAAGAACCAGCAGAACCAGAAATTGCGCACGCAACTTCATCTCATGCATGACGCGCATCAGAACGGCTAGGCCCACAACGACGGCGGCAAGGATCAAAATCAGTGGAATGGGTCTAAGAACGCCCATCGGTTCCTCTCATCTTTGCTGCAGCACAACTTGCGGAACAACTTTGTGCCGACACATGCTATCAGGTTCAGGGTATAGAACCGAGCGCGCCGAGTCGGGGCCATAGCGAAAAACGCTGGTCAATCTGAAGGCGGACGATCTGTGCGAAATCAACTCTCCCGGCGAACCTGATTGCAGCAGGCGAAGAGGTCACGCTGGAACAGGCTTATGCGCTTGCACTCGATGGGAGGCCAAACGCCCTGATTGCCGTAGCCTCATCTTTGTGTATGTCCAACACCCGGTTTAAGAACGTCGCGGAGAGCAGATCACTCACTCTCGGAGATAGACTTGCAAGTTTAAGCTGCCCGCCATTCTTAGAAATTGTTACGTGATTCCTGACAAGTTCTCCTATGCCCGAGCTGTCGAGGTGGTCCACATCGCTGAGAATCAGAAGGATTCGGCTGTTTCCTTTGCTCAAAAGCGCGCCGATCGTATCACGGAGGAGTGCGTTGCCCTCGCCCAGGACGATCCTTCCGGAAACGTCGAGAATCGCGATTCCATTTGCCTGGCGGGTGTTGATTTGGAGATGCTTCGAAGTCGTCCCTTTGGCGGGTCCCACACGGTCAAGAACGCTGCAAGCCGCCACCGCCACTTCTTGCGATTCCGTTCGTACGACAATTACGGAGCGGCCCTGCTTCAGGACATCAATCAATACGGCTGCATCTTCTGAAGACTTTTCACCGGGGGTCGGTTGGATGCCCTTCTCATCGTGGCTTACCGCTTTGGCTGCGGCTGCTCCACCGCGCGCGCCGAGAAAGCCAAACAGAGCTGTGGCGCCGGCTCCCAACGCAAAGACCTGCCCAACACCGGGAATGAGCGCGAGAGCCACCGCCGCGGCTCCCGCCGACATGCCGACCGCGCCTCCAAGAAAACCGCCTGCGAAGCTGCCTAGTTCCTTGGCAAACAGCGCGGCGTCGTTCTCAGATCGGGTCAGAAAAACGACGGCATCTTGCGGCACGCCTTTGCCGAGCAGGTCTTTCACTGCCTGCTCCGCGCGGTCACGTGAATCGAATACTCCTATTGCAGTTTCCATTGGATAGCCTCCTTCAATGGGCCGTTCCTCAGGTAAGCGCCAGTGTCGGATTAACTCGTCAATGTTCGGGCCCCGGCACAACCATGCCTTGCAGACCGTGATGCCCCAATCAGCCGATAGCGCGAGAGTGTGCCCCCGCAAATGGAAATCTGTCAAGAAGAATGCATCACTATTGGCTAGCTAACACCTTTACGCTGGATTTTCCGAACCGCGCTACTTGATGCACGCATCCCACCCTTCTCCCGTTCTGGGTAAAGCACATCTTCGTCCAAAGGAGGCTGAGTGAATCCCACAATGGGTGCGTCGGCAGGCATTAGCGTCTCAGCGTCCCGCCGCTCCCGCAAGGGATCTGCCGGAAACTTCTTCCGGCAAAAGGGTATAGTCAGGGAAATTACCGTAAAGCTTTTCGCCGGCTTCGCCCTGGGTAACCGCCGAAACCAGAAGACGTCCGCCAACGAAACATCCTTTCCAGGATTGCCCGATTCCGCCAAAGACCTCTTCACGATCGCCGCGGGATCGAATGGTGTTGATTCCCACCTTGAAAGCGCGCAGCTCTCCCGCAACGCGGCGGGCAGTTTCAGAACGATCGCAAGCAATGGACGAGACCAGGCAACCGTTGGATACATTCATTTCTGTGATGAGCTCTTCCAGGTGGTCAACCACCACAATCGTGTCAATCGGGCCGAAGGGTTCGTTGTGATAGAGCTTCGTATTGCGCGGGATATTGAGCAAGGCCGCGGCACCCACATAGGCGGAGGTATCCTGGTTCGGGAAAATCATGCTTTCGGAGACGGTGGATTCGGAGAGGCTGATGGCCCCTTTGCCAAGCGCCTCGGTGTAGAGAACGCGCAGCTCTTCCACCTTCTTGCTGTTGATGAGCGGGCCGAAATCGAGCTTTGGGAGCGGGTCATTCTCATACTCGACGAGAACCGGATTGCCGAACCTGAGACTGCGCAGCATGGGCAAATACATTTCAAGGAATTGCGGAAAAAGCGCCCGCTGAACGATAAAGCGCACATAAGCTGTGCAACGCTGTTTTCCGTAGTCGAATCCTTTACGGAGCTGCTGAGCGAGGTTTGCCCAATCCGAAAACTCCCAGATGCCGTAGGTATTCACGCCTTCCATTTCGAGTATGTAACGCTTCTTATCGTCATAAAGGCTTGCGGCAATGGCTCCGCCGTTGGTCTTGCCTCCGACGAAGGCCAGGCAATCAATGTGCTCGTTGCGCACGAGCGCCTCGCTGAGCTGGCCGCCGGATCCGCTCACGAGTGAGACGGGAAGGCCTGCGCGGCGAGCGATAGCATGGGCAAGCGTTAAAGCGTACAGACTCCCGTCGGTCGGAGTTTTGGAAATCACCGCGTTACCAGCGAGCACTTGGACCAGCACCGCGTGCATCAGTACGGACATAGGGTAATTCCACGAAGCGATATTGGAGATCAGACCGAGTGGTTGGCGTGTTCCAAGCATCGCCTCGATGTTCTCGATATACCATTCGACGCCCGCCATGCAGCGATCTACGTCCATCAGGGCTTGTGCGTAGGGTTTGCCGATTTCCCAAATGAGCAGGAGAGCGATCAATTCGCGCTGCCGGCGAAGTCCCTCAATGCATTTCAACACGCGCAGCTTGCGCTCATCCAAATCAACGGGGGCCCAACTTTGCGCTTCGGATTTGGCATACTTCACTGCCCTGAGCGCGGTATCCAGGTCGAGCATCGGGATACGCCCGAGGCTTCGGCCATCTATGGCGGATTCGTAATGGCGGCCGAACCCGGGCTCCTGCCATTCACCTTCGATAAGGTTGAGGGCACGCCCGTCCGGGCCAAACGCTTCCGGAATTTGCGACGCGAGCCGATGGGAGAGATTTTTCCAATCCGCAATGGATGCAATAACCGGCATGAAGCTCTTCGCCCGTGATGTCCCTTGACGTTGAGTTCCAAACGAGCTGGAAAGCGCCGGGAGTGTAGCGTACAAGGTCCAGCAATACATCCCAAGTTGCGTCAATGCTCGCTATAAGCGCCAGTTTGAGCAGAATTTGAAAAACGGGTGCGTCTAAAGCCTGTACACCCCATTGCCAGCGGCTGACGGGACGCCATTTGCCGCAAGAGGCTCTAATTTCTTAGGCTAGAAATTACCGCCAGCTGCCTTGGAGGAATCTAGGAGGAGATCGGGTGGGTCGACCGCGCACTGTTTCCAAAAAGAGATATCCGTGAGACCCCCCGCTTGCCACTCCTTGAGCGTCGCCAAAGTAACGGAGATTTGGCCCCCATCGGCGGAGTCGAACACGATCACGACGCCGGCATCCGGAGGAGTTGCCGACGAAATCTCTTGGTAGGCTTTCCGAAACAGAGACTTTGCATAACTCCGTTTTGCATCCGCGGTGGAAGTCGGCGATGCCGAAGCGGGTTCGACCCAGACGATTCTTACTGTCTTGCCTCGCAGCGGTTCCCAATCGCCGGGAAAAGGTTTCGTTTCCTCTCGCGAGACGCGGAACCCCATGCTGACCGGCCGGTTGGTGTCCTCGCCTGCTCTCGCCGCTTCGACAACACCCGGCAGATCCAATTCGGTGCGTTTGATCCATCCACGGGATTCACCCGAGATCTGGACGTGAACCCAATTCTCCCGTTCCTCGATTACCTGGAATTCGTCGCCCACGTCCGCGCGGAACAGGGTGTGGCCAGTGGATGCAGGCTCGGAGAGTACCGGCGATGCCGGCCTCTTTACGACCGCCAGATCGGTGGGATGTGCCTGGTTGCGTTGGATTTCTTCGAGGTTCTGGACGTCGGCATCCAAACTTTTCCGTTGCTGTTCAGCCTTTTCAAGCCGGATCCGAAGCGACGCCAAATCCTCACTTGCCAAATCCGGGGGCAGGGAACTCGTGGCAGTTACAGGGGTGGTTCCTGCCGCTCCAAGCGCAGCGGCATCCGGCCCGTTGGGTAGTGCGGCTGATCCGATGTTTGCTGAATTTGGCAAGGCCAGGCGCAGTTTACTGGGCGGCGCTGAGTTCGTAGGCGGCCCGCTTTGCGGAGCCGAAGTCACCCCATGCGAATTGCCCATCTCGTTCGCAGGCGCGGAAACTCCGGAGAAATTTGGTGCGGAGCTGCCTCCGCCAAGAGTGTTGCCCATACGATCGAGAAAGTCACCCTCAAGCCTGCCATTCGAAGCTAACACGCGATAGCCTGCCTGCGCTGAGGCAGATCCAGCGTACCATGCCGTGATCTTTGCGGTTACCCGAACTAAAGTGCCGCCAGTGCTTGCCGGCGCCACCTGCACAGAGCACTGATAGTAGCCTTGCGAATACCCAATCAATGGCTGGTTCGTGTCAACAAAGCCGTCGAGAACTGGCAGGCGGCCGCCAAGGGAAGGGCGAAGCTGTTGAAGCGCTCTGTCCACTTCGGATTTCGATTTCTCGTAGATGCGTTCCGATGCTGTCGTTTGCGCAAGCGCCCCACTCGGCAAGAAGGAGGCCGCAATAGTCGAGACGAGAATCAGTCGAGCAACTTTACCGGTCATGGTAGCGGCTCCACTGTGTCGCGACGCAGCCAACCACGCTGGCCTTCATTCGTTTCTACCCCATACCAGTATGGCGTCAGTATCAGTACGACGACTTGTGTCCCGCCCGGAAGCGATTTCATCTTCGCCGCCGCACGGAATGGCGCTGTCTTTAGATCCGCTCCGCCCGCTCTGACCTGTAATTCCAGTTCGTGCTGTAAGTCGTGCAGCCGCATTTCGAGATTGCGCACAGAGTCCTCGGCGGTCGCCACCCGCTCCGCTTCCTCCTGGCGCTGTCGAGCAAGTATTCCCTTAGCCACCTCATCCTGGCGCTGTTTCTCGGCTTCAGCAGCCTCCTGCAGATCTCTTCTGTACTTCTCTACCCCGGCTTGGATGGCGGCATACTCTGCCGTTTCTATACTTCCGTCAGAAACATGAACCTTACGCCTGCCGTTTTCGACGAAAACGGCATCAATGCGCACTCGTGTGTGCGTTGCACTTTCTGGAATGACCACATACCGGACGGTGATTGTGCCCAAGTCGTTGCTATTTACAAAATGGCGTGGCGACAGGGCATTGCTCCTGACCTTGTAGAAGACGGTGCCAGGCCCTTGCCAGGGCGCAAATGCGGTCGAAGAGGCGGCCGGAAGAGCGCCAGTAAGCGTTTTTTCTCGTTCGTAAACATAGGTGCCTTGTACGACAGGATCATTCGCGACCTCTTTGACAATGTTGATGAGCGCTTGTTGCGGCACTACGAGATCAAACACGTAGCCCGCTGACCCGCTTTCGCTCTCGGCCTGAAAGCCAGCGACGACCGTTGCTGCACTTAGAATGAAAAAGGAAAGCAGCAAACCAGTTTGCAGCCAGTAGCGAAAACTGATTGCCCGACTTTGGGAGCCGTTCTTGGTCCGTGGTTGCAAGCGAGTTTTTCCTTCAAAGCCGCCTCAACTCGCCAACAAGGCGTGTTCATGGGGCGAAACCAGCCTGTATAACTCCCTGCATTCTACTTTGTCAATATAAAACTGTATTCTCCGCCACCTGATCAGTTATATGGTCTATAAATTTTTAAAATGTAAAAAAGAGAAAAATCTTCTTGCATTGTTTCAGCTTAGAGCGTACGGTTCGCGGGTTCGCGGGTTCGCGGGTTCGCGGGTTCGCGCGAGCTCTGCCAGGTCAAAGATCTCTCGAGAATGAGAACAAGGTGGTGGGGGTGGGGGGGGGATGGCAGAAAGAAGTTCCGCAATTGAGTCCGAATCATCGCATGTACTAGTCCGGCGGCAAGAAAGATTCAACGTAGTTCTGAACGAGAAGCGGGCCGGAGTCTGCGCATCTGCCTGCTCGAAACCATTCCTCTACAGGAGGCGGTATGATTCTTAGGTCGCTTCTTGATCGTAAAAGTAACAGTTACTCGCTAGCAGGCTCTTTTCTTATCTGTGTTGCTTTAATTGTGGTGGTTCTCTTAACAGACACCCAACCTGCATACACTTTGCCGGTCTATAACGTAAAAGCGATTCCTGCGTTTGCACGCAAGTACGGTTTGCCATGCTCGGCGTGTCACACCGCTTGGCCCGAACTCAATTATTTCGGAATGGCATTCCGCGATCGTGGATACCAGCTCGGGAACGACCGCGATTCCCCCATCTGGCAGAATCCGTCCTACTGGCCTGTGACCGCCCGCATGACCCCGATGTGGCATCGGGAAAGCACGGACCAGCAAATAACCGACACGGCTACGAATGCCAAAGTCACCCAGGCCGGCTTTGATCTTTCAGGTATGGACCTGTGGATGGCGGGTACTCTCTACAAGAATATCTCGTTCTCCTTGCTGCCATCCTCCGACGAAACGGGTGCTTTCCATTTCGAAAACGCCTTCGTGCGCTTTGATAATCTCGCTGGCAGCCAGTGGCTAAACCTCAAGTTCGGCCATTTTGAGCTGGATAACCTGATTTCCGAAAAGCGTTTCTTGTTCCTTTCCGCAAATGGCGGCCTGTACCAAAACTTTCACTTTATTCCCGTCGGGGATGTGAACAACTTTGGGATCGGCGACAACCAAACGGGTATCGAGTTGGCTGGGCACGACGCGAACAGCTACACACGGTATTCCATCTCCCTACTGAGCAGCACGGATGGGGGGGTCGGTTTCCAGGACTCCGGTGGAAACAACACCACCGGCCGAAGCTACGATTGGTATTTCACGTTCACGAAGGGGTTCCCGACTGGAAATCTGGGAGTCCAACGGATTCAACCTTTCTTTTATTACGGAAACCGCCCGACAATCTTCAATCAAACGGTCGGCGGCGACGTGATTCCAGCGACCGGAACCGGGAACAAATCGTTCTATCGTGCCGGCTTCCAGGGGGATCTCTTCCTCGGCAAGTTCGAAGTGCTGCCTTTCTTCCAACACAGTAATGACAACGTCTATTTGGCAAATGGCATCCCCGCGAATCAAGCCATAACGGCGGGAATGCAAAATGCCATCTGGAATGGCGGGTTCATCGAAACCCACTACTACTGGAGTCCGCAGCTGGTTTTCCTCCAGCGATGGGAAATTGTCCGCATGTCTCAGCAGGGGCTTACGACGACTCCAGGAACGCAGGGCAACATTGATGCCTATTCGTTTGGATACCGCTGGTATCCGATTATGTTTAGCCGTGCCGGGCTCGCTTGGCATAACGAATATTCAATCGTGAAATCGATCGGCATCGTGCCTCTGAGCGGCAATGGTTCCGGTTCTCCTCCGATCACACCAACAACACCCGTCTGGAGCAGCAGTTTGATTTTCGGGTTCGATTTTGACTTCTAAGGAATGAGAGGCCAGATCATGAAACTGACAATCAAAGCGGCTTCATATTTCTTCTCGGGATTCCTTGTTCTCGCCTTCATGGGAGCCATAACCTGTTTTGCCCAGATTGACCACAACATCACGCCCTATACGAAAACCATGACCAGCAATATCCACGGCATTACCGGGCGTGCTTACGGGGACGGACAGATGCGTCCTGACGTCGGCGTGCAGCTATTCCGCCGTTATTGCGTCGGCTGCCACGGTCCCCAGGGTAACGGCGAGGGCGAAAACGCATCGTGGATTGATCCAAAACCCCGCGATTTTACTGTTGCAACCTTCGAATGCCGTTCCACCCCGACCGGTACCCTGCCAACTGATGAAGATCTCTTCGATTCGATCACACGAGGCTTCGTCACGACCAACATGCCATCCTGGAAGGCGTTAACGGTGCAAGATCGGGCAGACCTGATCGCGATGGTTAAATCGTTTTCTCCGCGCTGGGAGAAGGATAAGCCGGGGACGCCGATCACGATTCCACCCGAACCGGCCCTTACGATCGAAAGTATCCTTAGAGGCCGTCAAAACTTTGACAAACTGCAATGCTGGAAATGCCACGGTCCGGAAGGTCATGGCGATGGCCCTTCGGCTTCCACCCTTACCAACGATAAAGGCGACCCCATTCGCCCCTATAATTTTTCAACCGGCACTCGATTCAAGTGCGGCGCCACCAACCAGGATCTCTATCGCATCTTCATGACCGGTCTTGATGGCACTCCGATGCCCTCCTTTGCCGACGTGGTCAAGCCCGATGAAGCGTGGGATCTAGTCCACTTCCTAAGGACGTTGCAGGTTTCGCTAAAAACTCCCGAATTGGCCCTGTTCAGGAAATGGGTTGCTGCGCATCCCGGACAATTGAAGCCAATCGGGCAGGAACAAGCTCCCTGAGCTGAGCCACGATTCAAAACAAAGCTTCTCTGTAGTTACTTTTTCTAAAGGAGTCCGGCATGCAGAAAAAGTATGTCGTTTTAGCGGCACTAGGATTAGCGGTCTCTTCCGCCCATGTTCTGCTCGGTTCGCCCGCTAAGCCAGCAGGTTCCGCTGTCATTACGGGAAAGGTGTCTTACTCCGGCACTCCACCGAAGATGAAGCCCATTGATATGTCCAAAGAGCCTGTCTGTGCCAAGGAACACAACCCGCCGGACAAAACCCAAAACGTCGTGACTGGCGATACGGATGCTCTTCAGTGGGTCGTAGTGTATATCTCTGCGGGCGACCAGGGTGGTGCCGCTCCTTCCGCACCAGTGAGATTCGATCAGAAGGGTTGCATGTACCTACCCCACGTTTTGGCGATGGAAGTGGATCAGCCTCTTGAGATCTACTCCAATGACCCAGTAGCCCACAATATTCATCCCATGCCAAAAATTAACAACGAGTGGAACAAATCTCAGCCGCCGGGTTCGCCTCCAATCCAGACGAAATGGGACAAGCCGGAATTCATCCCGGTAAAATGCAACATTCATCCTTGGATGCATGGCTACTTCGCCGTTTTGCGGACTTCTCATTACGACATCACCGGTGAGGACGGAAAGTTCAGCCTCAAGGGGCTTCCCCCAGGGAAATACACCGTTACTGCTTGGCAGGAGCAATACGGTTCGCAGAGCCAGGAAGTAACCATCACCGCCGGGGAAACGAAGACGGTGAATTTTGTCTTCAAAGTTCTTCCATATTCCTTCTAGGACCTTCACTGCGGATTCCGCAGTCATCTTTTAAGAGCGCAGAGGCGAATTAAATGTCGGGCAAATTTTTTGGCTTGCTGGTCGGCATGATTACCGTTGTTTCCTCCGCCTTTTTCGTCCTCCACACCTGGTGGCTGCCTCCGGATATCTCCAGGCTCGGCCACGGGGTCGATCACCAGCTCAACGAGACGATGATCGGAACGGGTCTTCTGTTTATTGCCGGGCAGCTCGTATTGGCTGTCTTTGTGTGGATATACGGAAGTAAGAACGAAACCCGAAAAATTAAGTTCTTTCCCGGCGGTGGCGCTGTGATGGTGACGTTTGCCATCGTCATCGTGGGCATTGAGATCCTTGTCCTCACCTTTGTCGGCTCCAAGGTCTGGGCGAGCATTTATATAGATCCGCCACCGGCAAATGCGATGCAGATTGACGTTTCGGCCGAGCAATTCGCTTTTTACTTCCGTTATCCGGGGCCGGATGGAAAGTTCGGTGCCACCCACCCGGAATTGGCAAATGACGGGAATGGCAATTTTTTTGGCCTGGATCCAATGAACGACGTGGCAGCCCGCGACGATATCGTGGTTGCCACATTGACCGTTCCGGTCAACCGCCCGATCGTGCTCACTATGCATTCCAAGGATATGATCCATTCCTTCTACGTCCCGGCTTTGCGCCTCCAGCAGGACATCGTTCCCGGATTGACGATCCCCGTTCATTTCACGGCAACAAAGGAGGGCAGATATGAAATTGTCTGTACCCAACTTTGTGGTCTGGGTCACTACAACATGCGGGCGTTTCTTGATGTCGTCTCCCAAACCGATTTTGATCAGTGGTTGAAGTCCCAGTCGGGAGATTAACATTCTGCCGTTGAGCCGCAATTCCTTGACTTCGAACGGTGGCCCACGGCTTTTTTTGAGAGGTCAATAGTATGGACGAAGCTTCAGCGCAACCAGCGGTGCATCATCACGCTCCGCCGCAGGGCTTTATCCGGAAGAATGTATTTAGTCTCGATCACAAGGTAATCGGGCTGCAGTACTATGGCCTCGCATTGGCTGCCGTCTTCATTGGCATGGTTCTCTCCTGGCTGATGCGTCTTCACCTCGGCTGGCCATCACTTGCCATTCCCGGATTGGACAAGCTCACCGCCAATGGTGCTCCGGGCGGAATCATGACGCCCGAATACTATCTTTCCCTCATGACCATGCACGGCACCATCATGGTTTTCTTCGTGCTCACAAATGCCCCGCTGGCGGGATTCGGCAATTACTTTCTGCCCATCCAAGTCGGCGCCGAAGATATGGCTTTTCCGCGATTTAATATGATGTCGTTCTGGGTGACGCTCACGGCCTTCCTGGTGCTCATCGCCGCCTTTTTTGTCAGCGATGGCCCTCCGATTTCCGGCTGGACTGCCTACGCGCCGCTCAGCGCCGTTGGCGGGGACGCCGGCCCCGGCCAGGCCCTGGGCCAAACACTCTGGGCCGTTTCCATTGCCATCTTTTGTATTGGGCAGTTGCTGGGGTCCCTGAATTTCATCGCCACGACGCTCGATCTGCGTACCAAAGGAATGTCGTTGGCGCGTATGCCATTTTCAACCTGGGCGTGGTTTGTCACGGCCATTATCGGTTTGCTGGCCTTTGCTGTTTTGCTTCCCGCATGTGTGCTCTTGATTCTTGACCGCGTCGCGGGCACCAGCTTTTTCCTGCCCGCCGGTCTCGTCGTCAGTGACAAGTTGCAGCCCCACTCGGGTGGCTCGCCCTTGCTGTGGCAGCACCTGTTCTGGTTTTTCGGCCACCCGGAAGTTTATATCGCAATCCTGCCTTCCATCGGAATCGTTTGTCACATCCTTCCCTCGTTCCTCAGAAAGAACATTCTTGGCGGTACCCGGACCGTCGTGAGTTCTCTCGTCGCTTTCGGATTCCTCAGTTATATGGTCTGGGGACACCATATGTTCCTCAGCGGTATGAACCCCTTCTCGGCGATCTTGTTTTCTGTTCCGACGCTCATCATTACCATCCCGGCGACAATCCTCACGCTCCTGCTGCTCGGGTCCATCTACGGGGCGAAGGTTCGGTTTGACTCGCCCGCGCTGTTCTGTCTGGGATTCATTTCCGTCTTCATTAGCGGCGGGATCAGTGGCTTCTTCCTGGCGCAGCCCTCAATTGACATCTACCTGCACGCAACCTACTTCGTTGTGGCGCATTTCCATTTCGTCATGGCTGTGGCGGCCATCTTTGGTATTTTTGCCGGAACCTACTTTTGGGCACCGAAGATGTTTGGACGCATGATGAATGAGACGCTTGCCAAATGGCACTTTTGGCTCACCTTTATCGGCGTTTATTGCATCTTTATGCCCATGCACTATATCGGGCTCGCGGGAAACGTCCGGCGCTATGCCGCATTCACCGACGACTACTTGACCCCGTTGATTCCGGTTCATAAGTTCATGACCATCGCTGCTCTGTGTACTGGCGCAGTGCAGTTGATCTTCCTTTACAATCTGTTCCACACGCGCTTTTGGGGAAAAAAGGCCCCGGACAATCCTTGGGAATCCACAACGCTCGAATGGTCAACTCCAAGCTCGCCGCCTCCATTTGACAACTTTGGTGGAAAGCATCCTGTTGTTTACCGGCCGCCTTACGAGTTCGTCGAAGGTGGCACCACAGACTTCCTCATGCAAACGTCACCGGGAGAAGCGGCAGCAGATTGAGTCGGTTGGCCTTTCTGGCGAGGTCGGATGCAGTTTTCATTATGGTCCTCTAGCTGGGAATCCGGGGGCAGGGGACTTCCGGCTGTCGGAGCAAGGATTTGTACCGATCGTTGGGGAAATCATTACGGTCGTTCCTTAACGTTGGTTTGCGCCGAACGGAAATAGGCACAAACGAGGTTTTCGGGGGGGAAACGTGAGCGAATCGCAACTGGCGCTGGGTCAGGTAGTCCACGCAAGCGTTATGGAAGAGCCGGCTTATGCGCTACAGCCCAAGAAGCTAACGATCTGGTTGTTCATCATCTCGGACGCCGTTACTTTTGGCTCGGTGCTGTTCGCGTATGGGTATCTCCGGCTGGGAAGTACCGACTGGACCACCCCGTTCAAGTTTTCCTCGATCTTGAACGGCATCATCATGACCGTGGTCCTCCTGACGAGCAGCTTGACCATGTTGGCTGCAGTTCTGGCGGCCAAGGCTGGCCGCAAATCGTCGAGCGTGAAGTGGATGGGCTTGACGGCGCTTCTGGGCGTGGCTTTCGCCACGCTTCATATTCGCGAATGGTTGCATATGATGGCGGAAGGTTGGCGCCTTTCTCGAAATCCCACTGGCGGTTCCGTGGAATTCGGTGCGGCATTTTTCAGCATTACCGGACTTCACCTGCTTCACGTTACTTGCGGCGTGATTGCGATCATCGTGGTCATGATCGGATTCAATCGCGGGCGGCTCACGGATGGCCACGTCGAAACAACAGGCCTCTATTGGCATTTCGTGGACCTGGTTTGGATGTTCGTTTTTCCGCTGCTCTATCTGATGAACGCCGCCCATTAAGGCCGCACGAGCGAGGAGAAAAAGATGACCGAAACGAAATCACTTCGAGAGCCCGGAATGAAGTTCTACGTCTTCGTGTGGATCGGCCTGATGATTATCGCGGGGATTGAAGTCCTGCTTACTTACCAGGGCTTCTCAACAGGCAAGCTTTTGGCAATTTTGTTGATTCTGGCGGCCTGTGAAGCTGGAATCGCTCTGATGTATTTCATGCATCTGAAGTACGAGCGGCCAACGCTTTTTTGGAGCTTGATTCCTGTAACGATCTTCGTGCTTTTCATGATGGATCACATCTGGGCAGACGCCATTCGCCTGGTCCGGGTTCGGGTGCTGCCCTTCTGATCAGATGGCTTTCAATCGTTCATTTGCTTCGATGCCTGTCAGGGGTAGAATGTGCGGGGCAAGGTAGCCATGAGCAAATGGGGAATGACAAATCTTCTCAGGGGTTGCTTCGCTGCGCTGGCTTTTCTCCTGAGTCCTGCCTTGATATATGCGCAATGCCCGTTGTGTTACCGGGCCGCTGCCTCTGCGGGAGAGCGGTTCATTCAGGCATTGCGGCTCGGCATCTTGATCCTTCTCCCTGCCCCGTTCCTTCTTGGCGGCCTGATCGCCTACATGGCTTATCAAAAACGCGACCACTATATGGAATCGCCCGAGCCTTTATCTCCAGCCGATTCCCCCTTGGATTGAGCTGCCCGCCCAGCTTGGCTCTCAGCGTGCTAACTCCAGGGAGGCTGATCTTAGCGCAGCATGAGCGGTGGGGAGGCAGGGTGATTCCAATTACTTCAGCTCTCTGAGGAGGCTAGAAATGCTTGCGGCCAAACGAGCAGCACTAGTTGCCGTCATTCTGATCTCAATTTTGTTCGTCGTTTCGCGAGGCTCATCGCACATCGTGGTTCAAAAAGAGAACCAAAAAGACCAAGTCGAGCGGGGCCGCTATCTCGTCGAAGAGGTTGCGGAGTGCGGCGAATGCCACACTCCACGAAACGCCAAGGGGGAATTGGAACGCAACTCCTGGCTTCAGGGTGGGCCGATCTGGATCACGCCCGTCGTGCCGGACTCAAATTGGGCGCCGAGCGCTCCCTCTTTGGCCGCTCTCGGCGGCTTCACTCCCGAGCAGGTAGAACGAGTCTTGGAACAGGGGACAGGACCGGAAGGAGAGCCTCTGCGTCCTCCCATGCACATCTACCACATGAAGCCCGAGGACGCCAAAGCAATCGTTGCATACCTTAATACGCTGCCTCGCCCCATGCACTGAGGGATTTACAGAGCCAGGATGCCAACGCTCGGAAGCTAAAAACTTCCTGCCAGGTTGATCGGCCAACTTCGCCGCAGCGAGTACAAATGTCCGCAGATCGTAGACTCTTCCTCAAGACCGCTGGACTGAGCGCTGCCGCTGCCGGCTTTGCTGTTCCTTGGACGCCGGCACAGGAGCAAGTGCCCTCACCGGTTCCGGGACACTCTCCCATATTTTTCGAGGTCCGTTCTTTTGGCGCGGTCGGTGATGGCAAAGCAATTGACTCGCCCGCGGTAAACCGAGCCATTGAGGCCGCCGCTGCCGCCGGCGGCGGGACCGTCCACGTTCCGGCAGGAACCTATGCCTGTTACTCCATCCACCTTCTCAGCAATGTCGCTCTTCATCTCGACTCCGGCGCAACAATTCTCGCGGCAGACGCGCCCACGGACGGCGCCACCGCCAGCGGCTACGATGCTGCCGAGCCCAACAACGGCGACAATCATTTCCAGGACTTCGGTCACAGTCACTGGCACAACAGTCTCATCTGGGGCGAGAATCTCCACGACATTGCCATCTTTGGCTGCGGCCAGATTTGGGGCCGTGGTTTGAGCCGCGGCTGGGACACGGAAACTCCCCGCGCCGAATCTCCTGGCGTCGGCAACAAATCCATCGCTCTCAAGGATTGCCGCAACGTTCTCCTGCGCGATTTCTCCGTCCTCAAAGGCGGTCATTTCGCAATCTTGGCTACAGGCGTTGACAATCTGACCATTGACAATGTTCTGATCGACACCGATCGCGACGGCATGGATCTGGACTGTTGCCGCAACACGCGCGTCACCAACTGCTCCATCAACTCGCCCTGGGACGACGCCATCTGCCCCAAGACTTCTTTTGCCCTAAACGAGCCGCGCATGACCGAAAATCTCACCATCTCGAATTGCATGGTCAGCGGGTCCTACGAACTGGGTTCCCTCCTGAACGGCACATTTAGAAAATTCGCCGCGGGCTACGGCTCGTATCGCACCGGCCGCATCAAATTTGGCACCGAGTCCAATGGTGGTTTCCGCAACATCGTCGTTTCTAATTGCGTTTTTGACGGCTGCGGCGGAATCGCTCTGGAGAGCGTTGACGGCGCTCACGTGGAAGAACTCACCTTCACGGGTATCACCATGCGCGATATCTCCAACGCCCCGATTTTTCTCCGTCTTGGAAGCCGCATGCGCGGTCCTTCCGGGCGTCTCATCGGCACTTTGCGCCGCGTCATCCTCAGCAACATCGTCTGCTATAACTCGGCCCCAGATCTCTGCTCGATCGTCAGCGGCATCCCTGGCCACTCTATTGAAGACGTGAAGATCAGCGACATTT
Source organism: Terriglobales bacterium (assembly GCA_035518615.1). Taxonomy (GTDB): domain Bacteria; phylum Acidobacteriota; class Terriglobia; order Acidiferrales; family UBA7541; genus Acidiferrum. The sequence continues at coordinate 74,661 of DATIXL010000080.1, forward strand.
ATCTGCACCACCAGGGCGGGGGAACCAAAAAGATGGCGGCTCTTCAACCTCCCGAAAACGAATCAGATTACCCGGAACCCAACATGTTCGGTCCCATGCCCGCTCACGGCTTTTTTCTGCGCCATGTCCAAAACATCGAATTCTCCAACGTCGAGATCGCTTGCGAACAGTCCGACTCCCGCCCTGCCTTTGTATTGGACCATGTACGCGGCGCCGATTTTTTCCGTACCAAGACTCCCGCGAGCCATGCGCCTGTCTTCTCTCTCCGGGAGGTTTCAGACTTCCGCACCTTGGCCTGCCGCGGAGTCAGGGATCTTCAACTCGAGCATGCCGGCGAAAGGGAACTCTAACCGGCATCGCGACTCCGGCGAAATTCCATCAAAAGTGGAAGTTTGTCTCCAGATACGCGAGCTGCCCGTTCGCATCCCTCGGATAAATCGCCGCAATCACGTCCTTGCCCCAGGCGTGGCCATAGTAAAGCGTCGTGCTGAAGCTCTTCGTGAATTGGTAATCCGCGCTGATATCCGCCACGTTGGCCAATCCCCGGTTCCCATTGCTCGGCCGCCCTGTGTATCCAAAAGTCTTTCGCTGGAACGCTCCCCCTCCCAGGTACCAGAAGTCCTCCGCACTCGCCAGTCGCAATGCGTGCACCTCGCTTCGCAGTGCGAGCTTCTTCGTCGGGTGCACATTGCCCGTCACATAGAAATCCTCATTATTCATCATGTTGTAGAACGGAAATCGCGCATATTGCCGCGGGGTTGTCAACACTTGGAAAAATGTTCCGTGAGTCGAATCATTCGGGTTCCCGTCACCGCTCCCATAGGAATATCCCGCGCTGATCCACGGTTTCCACGAGTCCACCGGCGGCTGCCACCCAAATTCGCCAACGAACGCGCCCGCGCGTTGCGTCAACGCTCCCCATGAACCGGTCTGAATCACTCCCCACACCAGAAAATCGAATTTCCCGGCACTCGCCGTATTCAGGACCTGCACATAGTCAGCTCCCGTCGTCGCGATTTCGATTTTGCCCGTGTCGGCTGCCCGAACCGCTTGCGGGCGATTGTCCGTTTTCAAGACTGTCGTCCGATGATCCACATACCCCAGGCTGAATACACGCAATTGCCCCGCTCCATGCGAACTCTTGAACGGCATGTTCAATGCGCCGTAGTACACATCCACGTCCAGCTCCCCCATGCCGTCCACTTGGAAAATCCCTCGCGTAGGCCGGGCCGCAAAAAAGGTCACGTTGTTCTGTCCCAGATTCCACGATAATTGCGCCCCATCGAATGTCCGTTGCACCGCCGTAAACCCAAAATTCGAAATCAGCCGGTGTGCGATTCGCGTTTGCACAACCGTCGCGACCGTCGGATCCGCTGATTTGATTTCCAGTCCGTCAAAATATTCAAAACGCCCGAGCTTGAAGCAGCTCGAACCGAGTTGCTTGAATTGCACAAACGCCGATTTGACGAACGCATTCGCATTGTTGCTCTGGTTTCCGTTCGCCGCGTAGTAGGTTCCTCCAAGTCCTAGCTGTCCCGCCGGTGCGGCCACGACTGCGTCATTCGGCAGGCCGAGTATCGTGGGCTGCGAGATTTCCAATTGCCAGTCGAACCGTTCGCTGCTTTGCCCAATTCCAAATCGCAGCAGTGAATGCCATAGCGCATAATCGCTGTTCCCCGTGTTTCCCTCGAACCAGTTCCAGCCTTCCACGCGCGTGCGCCAGTTGATAAAAATGTCCAGAGGCCCCAATTTGTGTTTCGGCGGCACGCTATCCTTATTCTTCTGCGTGCTCGCGGCCTGGGCATTTGGTTGCGCTTGCTGCGCAAACCCGCCCACCCCATCGCACAGAAACAATACGATTGCAAACGACGCCGCTCTTCGCAGTGCCATATTGGACTTTTCTCCCTTTTTTCGCACGGATACGTTTGCCGCTGCCTCGACACTGCGGTCAAACAGAGGCCAGTCTGTGCTGGCCCTGTTCGGAATTGCGTGGTTCCTCGGAATCCAAGAAAAAATCTCGGCCGCACTGTCCTGAAATCACGCAAACCGGGCAAATAATTGCGCGATTTTTCAGGTTTTGCCCCCGGGGGTCAATAGCGTATTCATACTAGCGCCGCTCCCGCCCGGCCTTTTCCGCGGGGAGATACCTGTTGTCAGGCCGTCCCGGAAAGTGCAAAATCCCCGCCATCGAGGTGAATCTCTGTGGGGAACGGTCTGTTCGATCTGATTCCGAAGGGTGTCGCTCAGATCGTCCTGGTTCTGATCCTTTCTTTCCTTTTCGGATTTGAGCGCGAAGAAAAAAAGCAGGTCTCGGATGAGTATCGGTTCGGCGGCGTCCGCACGTTCCCCCTGATTGGCTTGCTCGGTTACGCTCTCTGCTACTTTTCCCGCGGAGATCTTCTTCTTCCGGCCGCCGGCTTTGTCGTCGTCGGTGCTTTCCTCTGGCAGTCCTACCGTCACAAGCTGGAAACCGCTTCCTTGGCGGGCATGACCACCGAGATTTCCGGTTTGGTCACTTACACTCTCGGCGCGCTGGTCTGGCGCGAGGAATACTGGATCGCCACAACGCTCGCCGTCGTCGGTGTTCTTCTCCTCGAGCTTAAGGGTGCACTCGACAACCTCTCCAAACGCATTCCCGGCCCGGAAATTCTCACCTTCGTAAAGTTTCTCTTGTTGACCGCCGTGATCTTGCCGATCGTTCCCGATCGCACCTTTGGCTCCTTCGATTTCAACCCCTTTAAGGTATGGCTCGTGGTTGCTGCCGTAAGCACGATCTCCTATGGAAGCTATATTCTGCAACTCAGGACGCAGGGCCGCGGTGGAGTCCTGCTCGCCGCGCTCTTGGGCGGGGCATATTCCTCAACGCTCACCACCGTGGTCCTCGCCAAGCGTGCTCGTGAGCAGTCCCGTCCTCATCTGTACGCTGGCTCGATGCTGGTCGCATCGGGCGTCATGTACTTGCGCCTTCTCGCGCTTCTTGCCCTCTTCAATCGCTCTCTTTTCCATCGTCTGGCTCTGTCATTTTTGCTCCTGGCCTTGGCCGCTCTTCTGGGCGGCTGGCTCTGGTCGCGCATTCCGGACCAGGGAGCGGATCCAATTCGCCATGAGATTCAGCCGAAAAATCCCCTCGAATTGAGCGCCGCATTTCTCTTTGGATTTCTGTTCGTGGCCATGCTCTTCATCACTCATCTTGCGGTTCTGTATCTCGGCCGCGCGGGCCTCTATTCTCTTGCTGGTGTTATGGGCGTCACCGATGTGGATCCTTTTATCCTTAGCCTCGCCGATTCGGCGGGTTCGCTCACCCCGGTGATGCTCGCTGCCGGCGCCATCACCATCGCTGCCGCCAGCAATAACTTGATCAAAGGGGTCTACGCATATGGTTTCGGGGGCCGGCGAACCGGCCTGCAGGGGCTTGTTCTGCTTGCGGCTTTGGCCTTGCTCGGGCTGCTTCCCTTGCTCGTTTAAGTCGCCCACTGTCTGGCCGTCGAAGCAGATCGGGACACCTTACTGCGAAGTCTCGCGCCGCCCTTTCTGCTCTGCGGCAAGCCGCCAGACTTTCTGCCAGCTTTTGGTGCCCTGGCATACAATCAGTTCGCGAAGAACGCCATTCTACCGGGGAGTCGGACCATGAAACTCGCTATCCGCAAGTCCTTCAAGATCCTCGCGCCCGGAAGTTCTCTGCGCCGTCGCGTGGCCTACAGCCTTGCTCTCGTGCGCTTGATCCTCGTTCCGGTCATTTTCCTCGCCGTTTACTACCTCTTCGAAATGGGCTTCATTGTGGACAAGATCGTTAATGTGGATGCTCCCGCCGCCACCTACGCCCAGCAGGCTTCCATTGAAATGCTCGAAGCCCGCCGCGCCGAGCGCAACTATCTTCTTCTTCATGACCCTTCCTATCTTCAGTCGAATCGCGAAGCGCTCGCGGATGTGCAGCAGACCTTCCGGGAAATCCGCGACCTCGGTCCCGACAATCAGGACGCGACCGACACTGCCGTCGCCGAACTCGATCTTTACCGCCGGCGCTTTGCCTCAGCGGTCGAAGCCATGCAACAGACTGGCCAGGGACCTTCCGAACGGATTCAAGCCGTGGTTCGTGCCTACGAGCAGGATCTTAACGAACTCCTCAAAAATTCACGCCGCAGAAATCGCGCCCAGCTAATTGACGATCTTCGCAAGCGCGTCGGCTCTTTCGACGCCCAGATTTCGGAAACCGTCCAGGAAGGCAACCCCGCCCTCAAGCAGGTCACCGAGGATTTGCAGACTTCCAGCCAGAGGGTTTTGTCGCTGGCTTCCCAGATCGAAAAACAGAACTGGCGCCGCGTGGAGGATGATCGTGCGCAAGCGCGCCGCCTGCTCTTCGAAGCGGAATGGGCTTTGGGAATCGTCTCTGCTTTCACTCTGCTCTTCAGCGTGTGGGTCAGCTTCATTCTGCCCCGCCAAGTCGTAAAGCCTCTGGTTAGCCTGAGGGAAGCTGTGGATCATGCCGCGGAAGGGAATTACGAAATTGATTTCGACATTCAGGGCGAGGGCGAAGTCGTCCAGCTTGCGCACAGCATCCGCAATATGCTCTCCTCTGTGCGCGTCAAGCAAACCACTTCCTGAACTCGCAAACCTCTTCGCTGCAAGGATCGCTATTACCGCTTTGCTGCCCGTATTCTCAACGCGGCTGGGGCGTCGGCCCCCGGTCTTCGCTATGCTAGACTCGCCGTATGATCCGCAGGATTGCGCCTCAGTTCTTCTCTCTGGATCTCACGGGTACTCTTGCCTTTTACAAAGATAAGCTTGGTTTCGAATGCGTAGGGACCTGGCAGGATCCCCCTGTCTACGCCATCGTTGCGCGCGATCAGTTTGCGATTCACTTCCGCTGCGCTGAGCCTCCCACCGCCAACCCGGGAAAATATTCGGAAGAACTTCTCGACGCGTATATCTCCATCGAAGACGCGGACTCGCTTTACGCTGAGTACTCGGCCCGGGGCGTGGAATTCACTCGCGAGCTCGCCGACACACCCTGGCACTCGCGCGAATTTGTAGTGAAGGACTGCGATGGCCGTCTGCTTGCCTTCGGCGCGAATTTGTAGCCATCGCCGCCCCTCGGCCCACCGGCCCCAATCGAAAGATTCGCTCAATCGCCAAACGACGGCTCTGTGCTTTGGATGACGCCGGCTTTCGTGTCCTTCCCTAGCAGCCGCTTCACTTCTTCATCGCTCACCTGCGAAAAATCTTCGAAGTAGTTTCCTACGGCCCGGAAGTCCTGCGCGGTGATCAAGCTCACCACCTCATCCACTTCACTCTGCAAACGCTCGCAGGTCGAAACCGGTGCGGCTCCCGTTGCCACCACCACCCGCGCTGCCCCCATCCGTCTCGCCGCTTCCGCTGCCGCCCGTATGGTGTATCCGGTCGCGATTCCGTCATCCACAAGGATCACTGTTTTCCCTTTCAGTTCGAGCGGCGGTCGCCGTCCGCGATATGCAGCTTCCTGGCGTGCCATCTCTCGTTGACCAGCTAGGATTGCTGCTTCCACCTGCTCCTTTGAGAGTCCAAACTCCTCAACCATCTGCACGTTGAGTGCGGGCATTCCTCCGCTTGCCATCGCTCCCATTGCCAATTCAGGGAACCCCGGTACCCCTATCTTTCGCACAAAGAAAACATCCAACTCCGCCCCAATTGCCTTCGCAATCTCATAACCGACGGGCACCCCGCCTCTTGGCAGCGCCAGAACGATGACGTCGTTTCGACCCGCATAGCCGCGCAGCTTTTCTCCCAGTAGCCTGCCCGCCTCCGTGCGGTTCACAATCCTTCCAGGAAAGCCCATCGTTGTATCACTCCTCAGCTTTTGTGGATAAATTAACAGAAGTTCATTCCCGATGACGGAACAATACCGCTGCTTTCAGCGTTTATGAATTAGAAGGGATGCCTGTAGAAGTGTTTTTGCGCCTGGGAGTCGTCCTTGAACACACTCTGGCAGGATTTTCGGTTCGGGCTCCGCATGTTCTTGAAAAGTCCGAGCTTCACAATCGTCGCCGTTCTCACTTTGGCCCTCGGAATCGGCGCCTCCACGGCCATTTTCAGCGTCATTGACAACATTCTTCTTGAGCCTTTCCCTTACCCCGATGCCGGTCGCTTCATGGGCGTGCAAATCCACGATCTCGATCAGAACGGACCCGGCGGTCGCGGGGGCTATACTCCCGCCGAATTCCTCACCATCCAGGATGACAATCATGTCTTCGACCGCATCATTGGTAATTCGGATGAGGATGTTCTCTACAGTTCCGGCGGTGGAACGGAACGTTTTTCCGGCGAGGAAGTGACTCCCGGTACTTTCGAGTTCTTGGGGATGAAACCCCTCTTGGGCAGGGCCCTCCAGCCCGCCGACTACAAGCCGGGAGCGCCTCCTGTTTTCGTCATGCGCTACCGACTCTGGGCCACCCGCTTTGGCGCCGATCCTGCGCTCATCAATCAGGTGTTCACATTGAACGGCGTTCCTCGCACGCTTGTCGGGGTTATGCCGCCCCGATTCGCCTGGGGCGCCGCCGACCTTTGGACTCCATTCTGGCTGGATCGCGCTGAGGCACCCAGCCGCAGCGGCTTCACCAGGCACTACTTTTTGCTCGGCCACTTGAAGCCAGGCGTCACCGTCCATCAGGCCGAAGCTGATCTGACGGTTATCGCCAAACGTCTTGCCGTCGAATATCCCCAGGAGTATCCCAAGCATTTCAGCGTTCAGGTGATCAGCCTGGCCGAGGAAGTCGTCGGGGGATTCCGCACCATGCTCTTCCTCGTCTTGTCGGCTGTGGGGCTCCTTCTCCTCATTGGCTGCGGCAATGTCGCAAACCTTCTGCTTGCCCGAGCCACAACGCGGGAGAAGGAGTTCGCGATTCGTGCCGCCATCGGAGCCGGCCGCTGGCGTCTTGCGCGCCAGCTCCTGATGGAGAGCTTGATGCTCTCTGTCAGCGGCGCCGTCTGCGGCTCATTGATGGCCTGGGGTGGCCTCAAGGCCCTGGTGTCAGCCATTCCCAAGAACAGCATCCCCGCCGAAGCTGTCATCCGCATCAACGGCCCCGTGCTCCTCTTCACCTTGGGAGTCGCCATGCTCACGGCTCTGATCTTCGGCCTCGCTCCCGTGCTCCACGTTTCGCGGCGCGATCTGAACGAGGCCCTTCGGGACACCGGCAAGGGGGTTGGCGCCGGCTCCGGACACGCCCGCCTTCGCAATGCCCTCGTGGTGCTGGAGGTGGCGCTATCTCTCACGTTGCTCGTTGGCGCTGGTCTCCTCATGCGCAGTTTCGTCGCCTTGCGCGACGTCAAGCTTGGTATGCAGCCCGACCATGTCCTGGTAGCCCGTCTCCCACTCCCACAGGACCGTTACAAGACCGCCGCGCAGATTGAGGCCTTTTATCGTCCCTTGCTGCAGCGCCTCAAGGCTCTTCCGGGTGTCGTAGACGCCACCGAGACCAGCACTCTCCCTCCCTACGGCGGTATTCCCACGGACGTGGAGATTCCAGGAAAAGTTCATCAGGAAAAATGGGAAGCCTTGTTCCAGCTTTGCAGCGATAGCTATTTCTCCGTTCTGCGCATTCCCCTCATGGAAGGCAGGTTTTTCACCGAGGCCGAAGTGAATGACGCGAAAAAGGTCGCCGTCGTCAATCGGGAATTCGTGAAGAAATATTTTGGCGCGGAGGATCCCGTCGGGCGCTCCGTCCGTTTGGACTTCTTGCAGAAATTTGCTGATCCCGTCGCCGATCCTTCGTTTGAAATCGTCGGTGTTGCCGGCGACGTCAAGAATCAGGGTCCGCAGCGTCCCGTCAGACCTGAAGTTTGGATCCCCTACACAATGACGGGATCTGCCGAGCGGGGAGTTCTGGTGCGCACCGGCCAGGATCCCATGTCCATGCTGAATCCCGTCCGCGACGCGATCTGGGCCACCGACCACAGCGTCGCTCTCACTCTCACCGGGTCGCTTGAAAGCTTCATCAACCAGTTTACCTTCGCCGCTCCTCGCTTCGGTTTTTTGCTTATGACCATCTTCGCGGTCATTGGCTTGATTCTCGTCATCATCGGAGTTTACAGCGTTATCGCCTACACCACCGCCCGCCGCACACAGGAAATCGGCATCCGCATGGCTCTCGGCGCCGAGCGCAAGAATGTTCTGTTAATGGTTCTTGGCTCGGGCCTGCGCCTCGTGAGTTTGGGCGTCATCCTTGGAATTGGCGCAAGCCTGGGAGTCGCCCGCCTGATCGCCAGCCAGCTTTGGGGCGTCTCCGCGAGGGATCCCTTCACTCTCGCTTTTGTTGCCGTGGCCCTTCTCGGCATAGGCTCTGCTGCATGTTGGCTCCCCGCCCGCCGCGCCGCTCGCGTGGATCCCATGAAGGCGCTCCGCTACGAATAACCTGAAGCCGGGGGAACGCATCTTTCTTCTTCTTCGGTGAAACAGAACACCCCCTTGCCTGCGTCTAAGAGATGCAGGAAAGGAAGAGGCTGTTTGTGTCTGCTGTGGCGTCGTTTTCCCATCTTCAGTCGGCACGAATTCCTTGCGGATCCTAAAGAAATGAAACGACAGAATTCCTTCCGGGCTCCATTTATACTCGTATTCCTGTCTTTTGCGAGCCTGTGCATTTGTTCTTTCGCCCATGCGCCGTTCGCGCTCGCGGGTGCCGGCCAGGGCCAGCCGGCCGTGGTACGTGCTTTGGGCAGTGTGAAATCCATCTCCGGCAGCACTCTAGTTCTCACCGAGGATTCGGGCAAAGAAACCTCCGTCACAATTGATTCGAATTCGAGGCTGCTGCGTGTTGAGCCGGGAGCCAAGGATTTGAAGAACGCGGAGCCTCTCGCGCTTTCCGACCTCCAGCCCGGCGATCGCATTTTAGTTCGTGGATCACTTGCGTCAGACGGGAAAACGCTCAGCGCGCTTACCGTAATCGCCATGAAAAAATTGGATATCGCGCAGAAGCAGGCGCACGAACGCGAGGAATGGCAGAGGAACGGTGTTGGTGGGCTGGTGAAATCGGTGGACACCGCTGCGGACACGATCATTATTGCCACGAATTCGCTCGGCCCAAACAAGGACTTGACGGTTCGCGTGACCCCGAAAACTATTTTGCGGAGATATGCGCCCAATTCCGTGAAGTTCGACGACGCCAGGCCCGCCCCCATCGAAGAAATCAAGCCCGGCGATCAGTTGCGGGCGCGGGGCCAAAAGAACGCCGATGGGAGAGATCTTGACGCCGCCGAAATTGTCTCCGGTTCGTTCCGCAATATCGCCGGCACCATTTCTGCGATTGACGCAAGTGCCGGATCGCTCACCGTCCACGATCTGGCCTCGAAAAATGATGTCGTCGTGCGCATCACTCCGGAAACTCAAATGCGCAAGCTGCCCGAAATGCTGGCGCAACGCATCGCCATGCGGCTCAAAGGCGCCGCGCAGGAATCAGCGCCGCCGTCCGGCGCGCCCGGCGCCGAATCCCGCGTTCGAACGGGAGCGGGAAACGCCCCGCGCGAAAATGGTTCGCCGGGCGGCGGGGATTTTCAGCGCATCCTTGCGCGTATGCCGGCGGCTTCGCTTTCTGATTTGCAAAAAGGTGATGCCGTGATGATTGTCGCGACTTCCGGCCTGCAGGGCGGCGACGTCACCGCCATAACCCTTCTAAGTGGAGTCGAGCCGATTCTGACCGCCTCGCCGAAGGGTGGCCAGCAAATGGTTTTGTCGCCCTGGAGCCTCGGAGGCGGCGCCGCGGCTGAAGCGGGCGCGGACACACCATAGTCCGCGTGATCTTGGAAGCTATATTCGAATGGGAGCGGGGATGAACGTGGGATTTCATCGCGGGATTTTGACCTATGTCCTGATGTTTTTTTGCCTGGCGTTTTTTACTCCAGATTTGGCCGCTCAAGGTCCCACCGGCGTGCTCAAAGGACAGATTACCGATCCGTCGGGCGCGGCGGTTCCCGGAGCCACGGTGCTGGCCTTGCCCGCGCAAGGCGCGGCCTTCACGGCCACCACAAATCGTGATGGAATTTTCGAGATCCAGGATATTCCTCCAGGGACTTACACGGTGAAGGCGCTTGCAAAGGGCTTCGCGCCGTTCGAACGGAGCAACGTTCTAATCGCTGCGGGTCACACCGTGAAGCTTGAAATTTCTCTCAGCATCCAGATGCAGGAAGAAAAAGTCGTGGTCACCGATGAAGCCACGCAAATCAGTGTCAGCCCGTCCCAAAATGCCAGCAGCATCGTCATCAAGGGAAAAGATCTGGAAGCGCTCTCCGACGATCCCGACGAATTGGAATCCGATCTGCAAGCGCTCGCAGGTCCCTCGGCGGGTCCGAACGGAGGGCAGATTTATATTGACGGCTTCACGGGCGGCCAGTTGCCGCCGAAATCATCCATCCGCGAGATTCGCATTAACCAGAATCCGTTTTCGGCGGAATACGATCAGCTGGGTTACGGGCGGATCGAGATCTTCACCAAGCCCGGCACCGATAAGCTGCACGGGCAGTTTTTCATTGATGGGAATTCTTCGTCGTTCAACTCGCAAAGCCCCTACGCGGGAACTGCGGAGCAGCCGGCGTATCATTCGATTTTTCTGGATGGCAATATCGGGGGGCCGCTGAATAAGAACGCTTCGTATTTCTTCGATATCTTCCATCGCAACATTGATGACCTTTCGATCGTGAACGCGCAGACGCTGGACTCCAATCTCCAGCCGACCACGTTCACCGAGGCGGTGCCCAATCCGCGAACGCGTACAAACCTCAGTCCGCGGCTGGATTACCAGCTCGGGAAGAAGAACACCCTGACCGTGCGCTACCAGTATTACCGCGAGAATGAGACCAATGACAGCATCGGGCAATTCAACCTGGCGAGCCAGGGCACGAATTACATCAGCACGGAACACACCGCTCAGATCAGCGATACGCAAACCGTGAACGCGCAGACCATCAACGAAATCCGCTTTCAATTCAGGAGAGAAGGCAGCGAGCAGACTCCGCAGAGCACCGATCCGACGTTGAACGTCAGCGGCGCGTTCAACGGCGGAGGAAACAATGGCGGAAGCAGCGTGGATACGCAGGATTCCTACGAGCTGCAGAATTACACTTCCATGGCCTTGCGAAAACACTTGCTTAAGTTCGGAGTGAGGATGCGAGCCACAAAGGACGTAAACAACGAAACAGCGGGATTCAACGGTGCGTTTACGTTCGATTCCTTGACCGCGTATCAGATCACTGAGCAGGGTCTGCAGAACGGGTTGACTCCGGCGGAGATTCGCGCGATGGGCGGAGGCGCAAGCCAGTTTTCGCTGACCGCAGGTACCCCATCGGTGGAGAACACTTACTTCGACCTTGGACTTTACGTGCAAGACGATTGGAATTTGAAGCCCAACATCACGCTGAGTTCCGGTTTGCGCGTGGAAACACAAAACCAGATTAACGCACAGGCAAATCTCGCTCCGAGGCTCGGACTCGCGTGGGGGCTCGGCGGAGGAAGCGGCCACTCGCCGAAAACCGTTTTGCGGGCGGGCTGGGGAATCTTCTACAATCGTTTCGATCAGGAATATTTGATTCAGGCGCAACGCTTGAATGGAACCACGCAGCAGCAATTTATCGTGACCAATCCGGATTTCTATCCAAATGTTCCGACGCCGGCGGAATTGGCGATGGAAACCGTGTCTCCCACCATTTACCAGGTGGATCCGAAACTGAGCGCGCCGTACATCATGCAAACCGGGCTCAGTGTGGAGCGCCAGGTGACGAAATTCGCGAATCTGACTGTGACGTACCTGAATTCGCGGGGCGAACACCAATTTCTCACCCGCAACATCAACGCGCCGCTGCCTCCCGACTACGATCCCGCGGACCGGCCACTGGGCGGAACGGACAACATTTATCAGTACGAATCGGGCGGAATCTACCGGCAGAATCAACTGATTATCAACGGGTCCTTGCGCATGGGAGCCCGGCTTTCGCTCTTTGGGTACTACACGCTGAATTACGCGGACAGCAACACTTCGGGCGTTTCGAGTTTTCCGTCGAACCAGTACGACATCCAACAGGATTACGGCCGCGCGTCGTACGATTACCGGCAGCGGCTTTTTCTGGGAGGAAGCGTCGGACTGCCGTACTCGTTTCAGCTTTTTCCGTTCATTGTGGCCACTTCCGGACAGCCCTTCAACATCACCCTGGGACAGGATTTGAACGGCGATTCGATTTACAACGACCGGCCGACCTATGCGACGCTGCAAACGAATCCCGCGGATATCGTGACGACAAAATGGGGAACGTTCGATCTCGCGCCGCTTCCCGGGGAGCCCGTGATTCCGATCAACCTGGGAACGGGACCGGCGCGCTTTTCTCTGAATTTGCGGTTCGGAAAAACATTCGGATTCGGGGAGAAAAAGGGAAGTGGCACCGCGGTGAATGGAGGACCGGGAGCGGGGGGTACCTTTGGACGGCCCAACCGCGGTGGACATCATGGACCGTGGGGAATGGATGCGGCTTCCTCGCACCGATACACGCTGTCGTTCGCGGTTTCGGCGAGAAACCTGCTGAACGGCGTAAACGAGGGGCAGATCGTTGGGGTATTGAGTTCGCCGATCTTCGGGCAAGCGAATTCGCTGGCGGGCGGGCCATTCTCCAATGGTCAGGTGGGGACGCGGCGAATTGATTTGCAGATGCGGTTCAACTTTTAGCATCAGAGCTTTTTCCCAAATTGAAAATTGGCGTTCTTGGGCGGGGAAGAAGGGGGATACCCCCTCCTTTTTTTGTAAGTGTTCATTTTGAAGGGGATTATTTGGGGCGATTTTGGAAGTGTTCATTCTAGAGGAGTTGCAAGTGCAATTTTCACAAGTGTTCATTCTAAAGATGGTTAGGGGAGAGTTGGGCTGCGATGGGAGAGGTGGCGTCGAGAGAGGCGGCGATGGGACGATTGCACGGGATTGGGCGAGGGCGGCTCGGAGATCGGTCAAAAACAACATACACTATTATAACATGGATGTCAATAGATATTATGGTAGCGTTCGAATGGGAGGGAATTGGAGATGCAACAGCTCGGAGGGAAAAATCCCCGCCCTCGAAACCCGAGGACGGGGCACCCAACTCATCGTCGGATTGTGCGTACGGGTCACCCGTCCATCAACACGCCACGAACGAAATCCGAAATCTTGTCCCAGGGTACTTGAACACGCAGGACAAGTCGACCGGCTGCGGCATTCAGAGATTGTGGATCGCGCGAGGACAAATCCGCTAGAAGTCAGCCATGCCGCTTGGCGAGATTGAGGAGATAAGTCCTAGCTTTGTCGTCGTCCCAATTCAATGCACCGACGTGCGTGAAAACCACGTTACCATTGCCGTCCAGTATAAATGTAGTTGGGACGCCTGGGACCTGAAGGCCCTTTGGTGGTTCTCCACCGCTAAGATAGACAGGCACTCCAAGGTCATTTTGCTCTAGGAACTTACTTACATCTGTTCGTCCTTCACTAGTGACAGCAGCAAACGCAATTCGTCCGTTTTTCAGTGAATGATATAGCCTCGAAATTCCTGGCATCTCTTCGAGGCAGGGGCCGCACGTTGTGGCCCAGAGATTGAGGAACAAAACCTGGCCGCGGAATTGGGCGAGACTGACCGGCGCTCCGTCCATCGGAGTGAGCTTCCATGCCATATCGACCTTGTTCAAGGTTTGCGGAAGCAGTGGGGGCGGAAGACTCTCGAATGCATGTGGTAAAGGATGGGGGTAGGGATGACGAAATGGATGCAGTATCCCGGGGTTGGCATACTCGGTGTTGGAACGCTCTAAGTAATTGCCCCATACTTGGAGGAAGACCAGCGTCAAGGCCGTTCCAGCACCCAGACCAAACAGGAAGGTCTTCTTTGGGCGACTCATCGCGCATCTCCCTCATAGGCGGAGAGAAGAGTCCAAGTCCGCTGCTCGAATTATCCAAGTCTAGGTTAGCACGGGCTGGGCCAAAAATCACGAGTCTGCGCTCATGCAAACGAAGTCGTGCGGCGCTCCCGTTTTAAGCTGCTTTTCGCAACTCAACTGTCTGCGCCGCGTGGCTGTCTGCGCCATCCGGTGCGGACCTTCATCATCCGAAGATTCCCTTCACGATCTTCATCCACGCTTGGGTTTGGACGATAAAGAAGCACGCCTGGAACGCGACAATCGTAAACAGAGAGCCGAGCGCTA
>DATIXL010000081.1:0-19709 GCA_035518615.1 Terriglobales bacterium
GCATGCGAAGGCTACCCATGTCGTGGTAAAACTCTCGCAGGATGACAGCCGCCTGATGTTGGTGGTGGACGATAACGGCGAAGGGTTCAGCTTCGCCGGCCGGTTTACCGGGGATGAACTGGATCGGCTGCGGCTGGGTCCCATTTCCATCAAGGAGCGCACGCGGACCGTCAATGGGGTTTTGACCGTGGAGTCAAACCCGGGGCATGGGGCGCGTCTGACCGTCGAAATACCCATCGGCTAGTATGGCTAAAACGAAACAACAAATTCGCGTTCTCATGGCTGACGACCACGCTATCTTCCGCGACGGCCTGCGCAAGCTCCTCGATGGAGACGAGGACATCACCATCGTCGGCGAAGCACAGAATGGCGCCGAATGCATCAAGCTTCTCGCCAAGCTTAAACCGGAAATTCTTCTCCTCGATCTTCGCATGCCGGATAAGGACGGTCTCGCCGTCCTTGAAGAAGTCAATTTTGATCAGCTGCCCACGCGCGTCATTGTCCTGACCGCTGCGGAAGACGATCGCGACGTCGTTCGCGCCATGCGCCTCGGCGCCCGCGGTGTGGTGCTGAAACAGTCCGCCACCGATCTTCTCGTCAAGAGCATTCATCGCGTCCACGCCGGCGAGATCTGGCTCGACAATCGCATGACTGCTGAGGTCATGAAGGCGTTCGCGAAGTCTTCTGACACCGGCCCGCGCCGCGAGAAGCCCCTTCTCAGCGATCGTGAAAAGGAAATTGTCCAGCTTGTCGCGCAGGGCTTCCGCAACAAGGAAATTGGCGAAAAGCTTTTCATCTCCGAACAAACCGTGAAAAACCATCTCCATAACATCTTCGATAAGCTCGGCGTGTCCGACCGCCTCGAACTCGCTCTGTACGCCATCCACCACCGCCTCATTGATCACACCTGATCGCGCTCATCTCAGTGATTCGGAGGGAAGCGAATCCCCAACCTTCGTGTCATAATCTCCGCGAGGCATACGCCCATGCGCTCAATTCTGTCTGTCCTTTGTTTATTCTTGATCTCGGCTGGCGTCGCATTCGCCCAGGCCCCTGCTCCGCGCGAAGAGCAGCCCGAATTCATCAAGCAGGGCCAGCAACTTTTGCATGAAGGCAAGCTCGACGACGCGCTGGCTCTCTATCGCCAAACTCTTGAGTCTTCGCCGGATTCGCGGCCCGCTCTTCTCGCCGCCGGCAGCGTGCTCGACCTCCTTGGGCGCGGCCCCGACGCGCGAGTCTATTTTCAGAAGGCGATAGACTCCGCCGATGTTCCAGAGCACAAAGCCGAGGCCGAACGCGCCATGGCCATTTCCTACGCCTTCGAGTCCAATTGTGCGAAGGCGGCCGAATACGAGCAGCAAGTCTTCAATTACTTCGTCACCATCAAGAATTTCTATCAGCAGGGCGAAATCGCCGACGAAGCCGGCCGCATTTGTCTCGAGGCCGGTGATCCCCAAGCCGCCCATCACTGGTACGAGCTGGGCAACGATTCAGGCCTCGAAGAGCCCAACATCACCGAAGCCCGCGCCGACCTCTGGAGTTTCCGCCTGGAGCACGCTCTGGCCCGCATCGCCGCCCGCCGCGGAAATCATCAGGAAGCTCTCAACCATATCGCTGCCGCGAAAGTGATCCTCGCGAAGGGCAACATTCCCGAGCAGGCTCAGTTCTTCCCTTATCTCGAAGGCTACGTCGCCTTTTATGCCCAGGATTACAATTCGGCTCTCCAGGATCTCCTCAAGGCCAATCAGAAAGATCCTTTCATTCAATGCCTCATCGCCCAGACTTACGAAAAACTGGGCGACAAGCAAAAAGCTCTCGACTACTACCAGCAAGCCTCGAGGGCCACTTCCCACAACCCGCCCGCCGCCTACGCCGTTCCCTTCTCGCGCAATAAGCTGGCGAATTCCAAGACCCAGTAGAACGTATTTTTTCCGGGTCCTGTTTGAGCCCTCCCCGGCCTTTACTTTCCTTGCGACGGGTGATATCACTTTCTCCACAGGTCTCCCACCTTACGGCCCCGCATTCAGGAGGTTCGCATGATTTCCGAATCCGCTGCGACCGAATTTCGTGCATCGATTCGCGGACAGCTTCTTTTCCCCGGCGAACCCGCCTATGAAGAAGCCCGCAAAATCCACAACGCCATGATTGACCGCCATCCTGCGATGATCGTCCGTTGTGCCGGAGTCGCCGACGTCATCTCTTCCGTAAAGCTCGCGCGCAAACACAGCCTCCTCACATCCGTCCGCGGAACCGGCCACAACGTGTCCGGCATCAGTCTTTGCGACGATGGCCTTGTCATTGACCTTTCGGCAATGAAGGGGATTCACGTAGATCCCATTGCACGCACCGCGCGCGTGGAACCCGGGGCCACGTGGGCCGAAGTCAATCATGAACTGCAAGCCTTCAGTCTGGCCGCAACCGGCGGCTATGTCGGTACAACGGGTGTCGGAGGCCTCACACTGGGTGGCGGACTCGGTTGGATGGTCCGCAAGCATGGTTGCGCGCTGGACAATCTACTCTCCGCCGATGTCGTCACCGCGGAGGGCCAGTTACTTCGCGCCAGTTCTTCCCAAAACGAAGACCTTTTCTGGGCCATTCGCGGCGGAGGAGGAAATTTCGGCATCGTCACCTCCTTCGAGTTTCAAGTGCACCCTGCAGGGATAGTTCTAGCAGGCCTCGTGTTGCATCCTCTTTCAAAGGGTCGCGATGCCATGCGCTTCTGGCGAGAATACGAGAAAGCCGCCCCGGAGGAAACCAGCAACAGCACAGTAATCTTCACCGCGCCTCCCGAACTTCCTTTGCCGGAATCAGTGAAACGCGAGCCAATCGTCGCCCTCGGCGGCGTCTACGTCGGACCGCTCGACGAAGGCGAGCGCGCTCTTCAGCCTTTGCGCTCCTACGGTCCTCCCGCTGCTGATATTTACCAGCCCATGCCTTACAGCGCGGCTCAGACCATGGCCGACTTCCTCTGGCCAAAAGGATTTCTAAGCTACTGGAAATCGAGTTTCATGAAATCGCTGAGCGACGCTGCCATTGACGCCATGCTCGATTTCTACTCCAAAACGCCCTCTCCTCGCACCGTCCTCGTCGTCGAGCATGACGGCGACAGCGCCTGGAGCCGCGTCCCCGAGGACGCCACCGCTTTTGGTCATCGCAATTGGCCCTACAATCTGGTAGTCACCACTATGTGGGCCGATCCCAAAGACACCGACGCCAACATCCAATGGACGCGTCAGTTCTGGGATGCCATGAAGCCCTTCCTGGCCAATGCCGCCTACGTCAACTATCTCGGCGAGCTCGACGACGAAGGAATGCGCATCGCCTACGGCCGAAAATACGAGCGCCTCGCTCAGCTCAAGGCCAAATACGATCCTACGAATTTCTTCTGCATGAATCCCAACATCAAACCCGCCCGTGCCGCTTCGGGCTCAGCGGGCGGCGCAACAGCCTAGGCCGTCGCCCTCGCACGCTCCTTCGCCAGGCGCCCCACCAGTCGGGAACTCTTGCATCACCAGCTTGCAGTCCGATCTGAGCATTCCCGATCCTGAAACGTTCTCCCATGTCGCTTCTCGGCGGCTCCATGCGCCCCTCCCTCTTCTGAGCATTACGCATTGTCTGGCAACGTTCTCTGATGCATACTCTCCGCCGAAATTCTCGGCCCGTTTCTCTTGCGGGAAGCGTCGCAATGCCTGTTTGTCGGCACGCCTCAACCGTTCCGGGCACGAAAGGTCAATTCCCATGGGCGCATTTGAAGCTCGCATGCTCAATCACTTCAACCACACGACTCCGTGGACGTTCACCACTTCTTCCGGCATCTCCGGCGGCCTTGCAGTCATCGGCGTCGCCGGGGGCACGCTCTACCTGACAAACGGCAGTTCCGGCGAGCTCAAGAATTTGCATTACTTGTCAGGGGGCCTGAGCTTAGGCCCGCTCCCGGGCAGCTTCGGCCTTTCCACTTCCGACATGTGGTCCAAGGGTCTTGGCTCCATCCGCGCTCCCAAGCCATCCCTCACCGCCGACGAATTGACGGGTCCCATGTGCGTGATCAGCGGTTCTCTGGCATTCATGGGTGAGGGCCTATCCGGCTCCATGTATTTTCTTGGCTTTCCAATGGGTTTGGCTTTGCTGGGCGGTGCCATTGAAATTCTCATCAGCGGTCTGCTGACGGCCAGGGCCTTCGGCGTCATCGTCGGCCATTTCTCCGGAGTTGATGCCAGCGTCTCCCTTCTTCCCGGCTACGCTCACTGATTCATCGCAATCGTTGGGTGTGGGGAAAGGCTCGTTTGGATTGCTTCTGGCGGGCAGTGTCAAGTGGTTCATGCGCGGGCAATGTCATCCAGCGTGCAGCCAGACAGAAACGAAAGCGTTGCCAAGCCGTCATGTTTCCTGGCAGTGTTTTTCTCGATGCTCGCGTGTCCGAGCGATGGAGAACCGTCATGCCCGAAAATAAGACCAAAGCCACGAAAGCCAGCGTCCCGGCTTTCCTCAAAGCTCTACCCGAATCTCGCCGCGCCGATGCTCAGGCCCTGGCAAACATCATGCAATCCATTTCGCGGGAAAAGCCGAAGCTCTGGGGACCTTCCATCATCGGCTTTGGAACCTGCCACTACCGCTACGATTCTGGCCGCGAAGGCGACATGCCGCTCGCCTGTTTCTCTCCCCGCAGCTCCGCCACCGTCATTTACAACATGGGTTCCGCCGACAAATCCCTGCTCAAGAAACTCGGCAAGCATTCCCTCAGCGGCAGTTGCCTCCATATCAAGAAGCTCTCCGACGTGAACCTCGACGTCTTGAAAACGCTCATCTCAAACTCCCTCGCCCAGCTCCGCTCCAGGCACTCCCCCTGATCCCGCCGCCCGCGCCGCCGGTTCCCCTTCGTTGTCATTCCGAAACCCCCAGTGGGTGAGGAATCTGCTGTGCATCTCGTTCTTTCCTGCCCACCACTTGCCTACCCGCCGGAAGCGTCGCAACGCCGGGCCTTTCCTCGCCCAGCCCTGCCGCTCCGCGCTTTAGGAGGTCGGGGCTTTAGCCCCGACGTGAATCCGGGCTCTTGTCCAAGTACCTTAGTCCTCCGCATCTGACGATCCGGCGAGGATCGTCATCCTGAGCGCGCGCAGCGAGTCGAAGGACCTCTCTTTGGCCATGCTCTTCCGCCCGCGTGCGGAGATTCTCCTTCCCCACCCTCCGCCCCGGCGTTACCATTCCCTCGCCACATGACCTACGACGGGAACAGCCTGCGCGTCAAGAAAGTCTCGGGGTCCACGACGACGGTGTATATCTTTTCCGGCTCGAAAGTGATCGCCGAATACCTCAACGGCGGCAGCTCCGGCACATACAGCTACGACGGCAACAACCTCCGTGTCGAGAAAGTCTCCGGCTCCACCACCACCGTCACAATCTTCTCCGGTGGCAAGGACATCGCCGAATACGACAACGGCGCGTCTCCTTCTTCCCCTTCCCGCGAATACATTTATTCTGGTAGCACTTTGCTCGCAAAATTTGCTTCGGGAGTCTCCACCTATTACCAGGCAGATCTGCTTTCAAACCGTCTGGTCACCGATTCAAGCGGGAACGTGGTCGAGCAGCTGGGCACCTACCCGTTTGGCGAAAGCTGGTACAACTCCACCAACGACAAGCTGCTCTTCACCACTTACGCCCGCGACTCCGAGTCAACTAACGACTACGCCCTCGCCCGCTCCTACGTCAACCGCCTGGGCCGCTTCTCCTCCCTCGATCCCCTCTCCGGCGATACCTCCAACCCCCAATCCCTCAATAGGTTTGCCTACGTCCTAGACGACCCAATTAATAGTGTCGACCCGACGGGGATGCTTTGCGTGGACGGAGACGGCAACGGCATCTTTGACGACAGCGGCGTCGAGGTATACCCGCTAGAAGACTCGTGCACAGCCGCAGGGGGCACGTGGATCGACCCATCAACCACTACGGTGGTCGTCAATGGGGACGACGACGGCAGCGACGGCTACGGTTCGGGCCTACCTCCGGGCGGCTGCTCATTTTTCTACCAAGACGGCGACCTTCAGGGCACCGCCTGCGGTAACCTATTCACACCCGTGACCGGAAGCAATTTGACAACTGACCCAGCCAGAGCTCTCGCGACCGCCATAAATAACACCGGCGTCCAATCCCTCGCTAACCCATGCACTGTGGCGCTGTTTTACGGAGGATCCGCATTCTTTGGATCCGCTGGCGCCGCAGCGGCGGGCGGCGAAACGGCTGCTACCGCTCGGGCGGTGTACGAGGCGTCCGCCCCCTACTGGCCCTTCGCATTCAATTACGCCTATCGTCAGTCATTGATGGGTTTCCCTATTTTGAGGACCATGTCAAATGTTTACGGGCAGGCCCGAGACGCACTTCAGGGCGGATGCCAAGCACTTCAGCAATAGCCAATGAATGATAACTCTCCGGTTCGCACTAAGCACAATGCCTGGTCGGCTTGTCCCGAGTGCGGTAGCGACCTAAGGCCAAATCACATCAGGGGAAGACGCCCACTTCTTGAGTGCCCATACTGTCATGCGGCGATTATGCCAGTCTGGTGGCAAAGAATTCCCTGGGTCTCCCTAGGAACAGTTCTGGCGCTTGGCGTTCCCGCATACGTTGGCTTAAGAGGCTTGTCCCTCGTCATAGCTGCACTGCTGCTTCAGTTCCCGACGATGGTGTTTGCCTACGTGTTCGTCTTCACTCTGATGCCACCCAAATATGCCCGACAAAAACAGGCCACGCTTACTCTGTTTCGACGATGAACGGCTGATTAGATGAGGGCGTCGGCTCCTGACGCCGAGTAAACTTGGTTGCGCAAACGACCGAGGCTCGGAAGAAAGGAGCCGAGCAATGTTGATTATAGGTTGTGATTTTCACACGCGCTATCGGCAGATTGCCATGGCCAACGATGCGCGGGCGCCCCGTCCTCGCTTTTTGAGGGCGGGAATTTTTCTTCCCTTCCGCCCCCTCCCCCGTTCGAATCACTATACAAAACCCTTTATATTCTAGTTGACATTCCCTAACCAGTCGTGCTATTATGCTTTATGAAATTTGGCCCTCGCGCCGCCCATCCCGCCTTCGGCAAGCCGGATTACATTTCTGTTCCTCCCTCTGCGACCTCCGTGGCCTCTGTGGTGAAATCCGCCGTTTTTCCTCTTCGCTCTCTCTTCCGCTCCGGTTGGGTCTACCCATATATCCAGAGTTTTATCGAGAAGCCGCTCGCTGCTTCTCACTCACATGCTCCCCTATATATCTTTAGAATGAACACTGACCATCCGGCGAAGGATGGTCATCCTGAGCGAGCGCAGCGAGTCGAAGGGTCTCTCTTCGCAAGTCTTGCAGTTTCAACACTTATGAAATTTGTGCCCGTAACTCCCTTCAGAATGAACACTTCCAAAATCGCCAAAAATAACCCCCTTTATATTCAATACTTGCAAAAACATACCGGGGGTACCTCCTGCCCCTCGCTTCCCCCTCGTCAGGTTCCCTCCTCTCCCCATGTACAATCCTTCCGTGCGCATCCTCCTTCTCAATCTCTACTACCCGCCCGACACCTCCGCCACCGCGAAAATGGCCGAGACCGTCGCCTCCGCCTTGGCGCAAAGTCATCACCTGACAGTCCTTTGCGGCCGTCCCTCCTACGATCCCACCGAGCGGCGCCCCTGGCGACTCTGGCAAACCGAACGTTTTGGAAACATCCGCATCATCCGCGTCGGCTCAACTGCTTTTCCCCGTTTCAATATGAAAAAGCGCGTCCTGAATTACTTGACCTATGTGAAGCTGGCCGTCCCTCTGGCGCTTTTTCTCCGCTGCGACGCGATCCTCGCGATGACCGATCCTCCCTTCGAGGGCATCGTCGGCGCCTTCGTCTCGCTGCTGAAACGCAAGCCGTTTCTCTACAACATTCGCGACCTGTATCCGGACATGGCCGTGGGCGGCTCGATCGTCAATCCAGGTTTCCTCTCGAGGTTCTGGGAAAAACTGCATCGCTGGGCGCTGCGCCGCGCCGCGAAAGTCATCGTCCTTGGCGAAGACATGAAAGCGCGCATCGTCGCCAAGGGCGTCCGCGCGGACTGCGTGGAAATTGTTCGCGATGGCGCGGAGATTCCGCCGCCCGGATCGCCGCCTCCGCTGCTCGACCTGGAAGTGATTCGCGCGATCCGCGGCGATTGCAAATTCGTTCTTCTCCATGCGGGAAATTTAGGTTTTTATGGGGCGTGGCAAACCCTGCTCGCCGCCGCGAAAATTCTCGCGGACGAAAAGATCGCTTTTATTTTTGTAGGCGAGGGAGCGGAGCGAGCGCGCCTTGAAGCCGCGGCGAGTGGCCTGAAAAACGTGAAATTCCTGCCGTTTTTTCCACCGAACAAAATTCCCTCCGTGCTCGCCGCGCCGGATGCGCATCTCATCACCGTCAAGCGCGGCCTCGAAGGCGTGGTCGTACCCAGCAAACTTTATGGAATCCTGGCCGCGGGGAAACCGGTCGTCGCGGTTGCTCAACGAGCGTGCGACGTGGCGGCGCTCGCGCTGGCACAAGGATTTGGCGTGGCAGCCGACCCGGATCGGCCCGAGGAACTTGCAGGAATTTTGCGCGAACTGGCCGCCTACCCGGAGAAAGTGGAACGCATGTGCGGCGCCGCGCGTGCCGCCGCGCCTTCGTATGATAGAGTCAAAGAGCTGCAAAAATTTGTGCACATCGTCGGCGGCTTTCGAGCCGCGGAAAATTCCGAGGAGGTTTTTCGCTCGTGAAGCCAGTCGAAACGTTTTGGAGCGGGAAACTGGTGCTCGTCACCGGTGGCGCGTCGTTCATCGGTTCGACGCTCACGGATCACCTGATCGCGCGCGGCGCGAAAGTCCGCGTGATCGACGATCTCTCGAGCGGCCACTTGGACAATTTGCGGGACGCAGGCGAATCGGATTCTTTCGAGTTCATTCAAGGCGATCTGCGAGAACCCGGAGTCGCACGCTCCGTCATTGCGGGAGTAGATTCGATATTCCATCTCGCCGCGGATCACGGCGGGCGAGGCTACGTGGATTTGCACCAGGCCGGACCGGCTTCCAATTTTTTCCTCGATGGCCTGGTTTTTTGGGAAGCGGTTCGCGCCAAAGTGAAGAAAGTCGTGTTCGCCTCTTCCGGTTGCGTCTATCCAAACTTCATGCAATCGGACGTAAACAAAGAACTATATCTCACGGAAGATCTCACCAAGGGCCCGAACGACGCGGACAACATGTACGGTTGGGCCAAGCTTATGGCGGAACTCACACTGCGCGCCTACCACAAAGAGCACGGACTGGGCGCAGCTTCCTGCCGCTATTTCACGGTTTACGGGCCGCGCGGCGTGGAAAACCACGCGGTGATCGCGATGATCGCTCGCGCGTTCATCAAACAATCGCCGTTCGAGGTTTGGGGCGACGGCTCCCAGATTCGCAACTGGACTTATATTGACGACATTGTCGAAGGCACGATCCTGGCGGGAGAAAAAATCAACGATGGAACGGCAGTCAATCTCGGGACGATGGAACGCATCCGCGTGATCGACGCCGTCAAGATGGTTTGCGACTACACGAATTACAAAGTCGAGATCAAACTGCGGCCCGATATGCCCACCGGTCCCCTGAATCGCGTCGCGGACAACGCCCTTGCGAAGAAGCTGATGTGCTGGGAACCCAAAGTCCCTTTCAAAGACGGGCTAAAGCGCACGATTGACTGGTATTACGCCACCAAGGACCGCGAAGAAGTGAAGAAAATCTTCGCACGCATGTTGACGGAGAGGTAGAGCAACTTTCCCGGCACCTCCGGGTTAACGGATTCGGCGTGGCGGCCGCGGTCTAAACCTTTTTTCTGGCAGGCGGTTCCGTTTCGCGCTATCGTTTTTGTGCTGCGTGGGGCAGCCACGCGGTCGCATGGCGACCGCAAATGGACCCGGTCTTTCCGACCGGCCATCCAGCAAAACTTGGGAGCCGGATCCCCAATCCGGCATGAGAGACGTGTGTCGCCGGATTCGCCGCCCTTGTCCGGTTCCGTTGCTCGGAAAACATGAGGTCGCATGGCCGCAGGCCTGCTGGCTTTTTTCATAGCGCTCTTTGCTTCGATGACGCTAACAGTTCCCGTGCGCGCATTCGCTCTGCGCGTGGGCATGGTGGATCTTCCCGGTCCCCGCAAAGTTCATCTGCAGCCGATTCCGCTTCTCGGCGGAGTGGCGATGTACGGGGGCGTGCTGCTGAGCGTGCTGATTCTCTTTCACGGGCCCGCCCGGGAACAGATTGCCGGAATTCTCGGAGGAGCCACACTGATCGCACTGGTGGGGATCCTGGATGACCAGGGTTTGCTCCACCACCAGATCAAACTTTTCGTGGGAATGCCGCTTGCAGCGATCATTCTATTATTGAGCGGGATTCACGCGCAGCTTTTTAGCGTGCTGGTTGGCGGGCGCGTTGGAAACATACTGGACGCGGCGCTGACGATGCTGTGGGTCGTGGGCATTACGGCGTCGTTCAGCATTCTGGATCACATGGATGGATTGTGCGCGGGAGTCGCGGCGATGGCGTCCGCATTTTTCGCGCTGCTTGCGTACCTGGACGGCCAGACACTGGTCACGATTCTCGCAGCGGCAATTCTCGGCGCAGCCACGGGTTTCCTACGCTGGAATTTCCGGCCCGCAAAGATTTTCATGGGCGATGGCGGCGCAATGTTTTTGGGCTTCATGATGGCGACGCTGGGCCTGAAGCTTCGCGTGGAACATGCCAGCCACATTGCATCGTGGCTCGCGCCTCTTCTGATACTCGGCGCCACAATTTTCGACACCACCCTGGTTACGATTTCGCGAAGCAGGCGCGGGCTTCTGCCATTCGCGACGCCGGGCAAGGACCACGCGGCGCACCGGCTTGCGAATCTCGGGATGGGCCACCGGGGCGCAGTGCTGGGAATGTATTTTCTCGGGGGGATCAGCGGCGCGGCGGGAGTACTGGTTTCTTATCTTTCTTCGACCGGAGCTGCCATTGTGGGGGGAATTACGCTTTTACTGGTTCTTGGGGGAGTGCTCTTTTTCGAGCGTGCCCCATTCGAACGGCAAGGATTGAAGCCGACCGCAGCGGACTGAGGTTTCCCCTCGATCCGGTTTTCGCCAACAAGAGGATTGGCTATACTTATCCGGCTTCCTTCGCCTGCGTCTTCCATGCAGGCATTGCAGTGGGAAGCGGGCTTCAGGTGGGGCACGAATCGCGAGGGGCCGTTTTAATCTCCGCACAGCTCCTGCGCAAATATTAGGACATTGCTAAAGCGTGAAAGATGAAAAGAAGCGGTCCCGGAATGCTCGGGACCTGAGCGAAATCGTAGTTGTCGGCGGATCGGCAGCCGGACTGTATACCGCTCTGAAAGTGGCGCAAGGCGGCAGGGCGGTACGCGTACTGGATGCCAGGCCGGGATTCGACCCGGCGGCACGTTCATTGATCGTGACGCACCATTTCCGCAAACAGATGGAAGGGTGCGCTTCCGATTGCATCGTAAACGAAATCAAGCGGTTTGAATTGTTCACCGATGGCCGATCTGCGCAGATCGCCTTGCACCGCCCAGATCTGATTATTGAGCGTGCGCGCTTGATTCCGGCGCTGGCCAGGCAAGCGAAGGAAGCAGGCGCAGCACTCAACTTCCAAACGCGATTTTTGAGACTTGGACCGAACGCGAAAGGCTTGCGGCTGGAGGTAGAAACCGGGGGAACGCACGAGGAGCTGCACGCGGATCGCGTCGTAGGAGCGGACGGAGCGGCAAGCCGGGTGGCGCGGTCGGCGGGCTGGCCAGCAGCGGAAACCGTGCCTCTCGTGCAAGCACTTGTGAAATTGCCGAAGGATTGCCCATCCGATACGACGAGGGTGTGGTTTGTTCCGGACGATACGCCGTACTTTTACTGGCTGATCCCTGAGAACGCCGAACGCGGCGCGCTTGGCATTATTGGAGAAGGCAGCGGAGAAGAGACCAAGCGGCGCATGGAACGATTTCTCGAGAAAAAAGGGATGGAACCACTGGATTGGCAAGGCGCGCGCATTCCGGTTTATAAGCGATGGGTTCCGGTGCGAAAGCGCGTGGGAGACGGAGAGGTTTTTCTGGTAGGCGATGCGGCATCGCAGGTGAAAGTTTCGACGGTCGGGGGGATTGTCACCGGATTTCGCGGCGCGCAGGCGGTCGCCGATGATTTGCTACATATCGGCGGGAGAGAGCAATTGGGGGCATTGCGGCGCGAATTGGGAACACACTGGCTGATCCGGCGCGCCTTGCACCGTTTCCAGCAGAAGGATTATTCCCGGCTTGTGGATCTACTAAACGCTTCCGCAAGAAGATCGCTCGGGGAGATCAACCGGGACGAATCGGCAAGGCTGCTCTGGAACGTTTTGCGGAGGCAGCCGAGGCTCGTGCTACTGGGATTGCGCGGGCTGTTGACGGGCAAGCAGGAAACGTGAAGCGGAGGAGACGCAGTTTCCCTTCATCACATGGGCCGCTATGCCTTCGGAGCAGCTTCGGTCACAATACCTGTTTCAGGTAGCGTTTCGCGCGAGAAGCAAGGCGCGAGAGAACCATTCACAATTCCGGGAGAACACTCTTGAAGCTTTCGGTGATCGGATGCGGTTATGTGGGATTGGTGACGGGCGCGTGCCTCGCCGAGGCAGGCCACGAGGTGATTTGCACGGACATTGACGGCGGGCGGATCGCGCAATTGCAGGCGGGCGGGGTGCCGATTTTCGAGGAGCACCTGGAAGAGATTCTTACCCCCGCGCGGAAGAGCGGACGAATTTCCTACACCGCGAATACGGCAGAAGCCATCCGGGCAAGCGATGCGATCTTCATTTGCGTGGGAACGCCACCGAAAGACGACGGTAGCGCCGATCTCTCCGCGATTGACCACGTGGCGCAGCAGATTGCCGCGGAGGCAAAAAACCCCAAGCTGGTGGTGGAAAAAAGCACGGTTCCGGCGCGGACGGGGCTCGAGCTGCTGCGCGTGCTGACGGCGTACTCGCGCGGGGGAAACGTCAAGTTTCGCGTGGCGTCCAATCCCGAATTTCTCCGGGAAGGCACCGCGGTTGAGGATTTCTTCCATCCGGACAGAATCGTCGTGGGCGTGGAAGACGCGGAATCGGCGGAACAGTTGCGTGAGATTTACCGGCCAATCCTGGAGCGGAAATTTCATTGCCCCGTGCACAAGGGCGTCTGCACGGGAAACCAGAAAGCCGAGTTTCTGGTGACAACGATCAACAGCGCGGAACTGATTAAACATGCTTCGAATTCGTTTCTTGCGCTGAAAATCAGCTACGCCAACGTGATCGCGGACCTGTGCGAGAAAATCGGAGCGAACGTGGAAGAAGTGACGCACGCCATGGGAATGGACCCGCGGATTGGCGGGCAATTCCTGCAAGCCGGCCTGGGATTCGGAGGTTTCTGTTTTCCAAAGGATCTGCAGGCATTTGTGCACCTGGCGGCGACGGTGGGAGTGGATTTCGATATCTTGAAAGCC
The DNA here is from genome assembly GCA_035518615.1 of Terriglobales bacterium. Taxonomy (GTDB): domain Bacteria; phylum Acidobacteriota; class Terriglobia; order Acidiferrales; family UBA7541; genus Acidiferrum. Next base: position 13,500 of record DATIXL010000081.1, read on the forward strand.
GCGGAACGAGTCAACAAACAAAGGATCGATCGCTTCCTTGAGAAGGTGAGCAAGGCGCTGTGGGTGGTGAAGGGAAAGCGCATCGCGGTGCTGGGACTGGCGTTCAAGGCCAACACCGACGACATTCGATTCGCACCGGCGCTCGAGGTAGTGAAGCGGCTGCTGGACGAGGGTGCGCAGGTGCACGCGACTGATCCCGAGGCGATCGCAAAGACGAAAAAGATCTTTCCCCAGATTCAATATCACGAGGATCCTTACGAAGCCCTGCAGGAAGCGCACGCCGCGCTGATCTGCACGGAGTGGAACGTGTTCCGAAAGATGGACTGGGAGCGCGCGGGAAAATTGATGGCGCGGAAGCTCGTGGTGGACGGGCGAAATTTGTATTCGCCGAAAAAGATGAGCGAACTGGGCTTCGAGTATTATTCTTTCGGAAGAAACTAAGCCGCAAAGTTCAGCGTTGAGCAACTCTCGCGAAGCTTTCCTTGAAGGCAGCGAGTGTAATGCGCAACCCTTCCTCCAGATTTACCTTTGGCTCCCATCCAAGAAGCCGCCTGGCTTTGGAAATGTCGGGGCACCGGCGTTTCGGGTCGTCCTGGGGAAGCGGCTCGAACACGAGAGGCGGAGCATTTTCGAAGTGCGAACGGACGCGCTCGGCGAACTCCAGGATGGTGATTTCAGCGGGATTGCCGATATTCACCGGCTCATGCTCACCGGAAATCATTAGGCGGTAAATTCCTTCGATCAGATCGGAGACAAAGCAGAAGCTTCGGGTCTGCATGCCGTCGCCGTAAATCGTGATGGGACTGCCGCTGAGGGCTTGGAAGACGAAATTGGGCAGAGCGCGGCCATCGTTCAAGCGCATGCGCGGACCGTAGGTATTGAAGATGCGGACAATGTGGGAGTCCAGTCCGAATTTTCGGTGAAAGCCCATGGTGAGGGCCTCAGAGAAGCGCTTCGATTCATCATAGACGCTGCGCGGGCCGACGGAATTGACATGGCCCCAATACGTTTCCGGTTGGGGCGAAACTTCGGGGTCACCGTAACACTCGCTGGTGGATGCGAGAAAAAACTTGGCGCCTTTGGTGTGCGCCAGCTCAAGTGCGTTTAGAGTGCCAAGCGAACCGACGCGCATGGTTTCGATGGGATGCTTCAGATAATCGGGCGGGCTGGCAGGAGAAGCAAAATGCAGGACGTAACCCACGGAGCCATGTACGAGGAGGGGATCGCTGACATCCGCCTGCTGCAAATGGAACTTCGTGTTGCCCTGCAGGTGCCGCAGATTCTCCGGCGTGCCGGTGATGAAGTTGTCGAGCGCCAGGACTTCCCATCCCTCGGCAAGCAAACGGTCGCAAAGATGCGATCCAAGAAAACCCGCACCGCCCGTCACGACTGCGCGCATTCCGCCTCCAAAAACTGCGTTCCCAGTTTAGCTTTGACCGATGCGATTGACCAACTTTCCTGCCGCGGGATAGGATGCGCACGTCCGCATGAACGCAAGCCCCTCCAGAACTTCGAGATCCCACTTCGTGAGAGGCTGGACTGCTTTGGCCGCGGCAGCGGCCGCTCTACTCGTTTCTCTCGTATTTGCATTTCTGAATGTGGGGCGGTGGCTCGTCCGTGAAGATCCACCAGAAAAAGCGCAGGCGATTGCGGTTTTATCGGGAGGGATGCCAATTCGCGCGTTGGAAGCCGCAAAGCTGTATCACGATGGGTTTGCGCCAGCGATCTGGCTGACACAGCCAGAAGAGCCGCGCGAAACGATGGAGGCTCTCGGAGTTCCCTTCGAGGGGGAAGATGAAGTGAACGCGCGAGTCCTGTTGAAGGAGGGAGTGCCGTCCAGCGCGATCCGCATTCTTCAGCCGACGGTCCTCAACACCGCGGACGAACTCAAAGCGATTGCAGCAGCCATGGCACCCGGAGAAGCGAAGCCAGTGATGATAGTGACTTCCAAGGCGCACACGCGGCGCGTGCATGCGCTGTGGGGCCTTCTGGAAAACGGGCACGGAAGAATCGTGGTTCGCGCAGCCTCGGCTGATTCGTTCAATCCGTTGCACTGGTGGGGCTCGACGGGCGATGCACTGGACGTAGTGCGCGAAGTGCTGGGGCTGCTGAATGTGTGGGCCGGGCTTCCGCTCCGGCCCGCGCGCTAGAAAAAAAAGAAACGTTTTCTGCGGCGCGGCTCCTCCGTCGAAACTTCGGGAACGCAAGGCAAAGAGCGGCCTTCGAACGCGGCGAGAGGATTGAGAAGGAACAGGGCTTCGGCGGTTTTCTCACCAAACTGATCGCGCACGGCAGCGTAGGCAGGGCGAAGCAAGAGAGGACGGCTGGTCAGATTGTGGGCATCGCTGGCCACGAAATGAACGAGGCCTTTTCCGATCCAGGCAAGAGCGTCCTCGCGTGGACCTTTGCCAAAACCTCCGGTGATCGCGCCGCCGGTGACTTGGACAAAGCACCCCTGGCGCACCCAACCGGCGAGCCGCTCCGGTTGCGACCGGAGGATGGCGTTGCGCTCGGGATGAGTGATGATGGGCCGGAGACCGGCGAGATGGAGCCGATGGAGAGTCTGGTCCATGGACCGTGGAATCGAAAATTCGTTGAATTCGACGAGCAGGTAATCCCGTTGATTGATGCAGAAGGGAGCGGGATTTTGATGAACGGCGGCAAGATTTTCTGGATCGAGATGAAAATCGCAGCCGGTGGCGAGTTGGAGGCGGCCTTCGAGCCGGGACTGGAGATCGTCGCGCAGGCGGCTGATTTTGGCGTATTCAAATTTGTAGCGAGAGTTGGAATGAGGGGTGGCGACGAGGCGAGTGATTCCGTCGGAGATTGCGGATTCCGCCATGGCGAGCGACTCCTCGATGGTGGCCGGGCCATCGTCAATTCCGGGCAAGATGTGGCAGTGCAGATCAACCATGGTTGTGGCGAAGCCTCAGATGGGCACAGGATTGATCGCAGGGCCCGGTGCGGCGGGGCTGGGGATCCCAAGGAGACAAAGCTGAGCGCGCAGGAACCGAACTCCGGAGGCAAGAGGGCCCGTCATTTGACTATTATTCTCTCGCAGTAAGGCGAGGCGGGCAACGGATGTCTGTAACCTCTGTGAAACAGGAAAACCATTGGCAGCTTTCTGAGGAAAAGCAGTACCTGCTATAGTTGTGGACCTGCCTTTCGGGCCGCGAGGCCCATTATTTGCCGAGCTAATAGGAGAATATAGATCTCATGCCATCCGATCGTAAGCCGGAATTTTTTAAAGGGACACAGCTCAAGGTGGCGATTATCGGCTGCGGATATGTCGGTCTGCCGCTGGCGCTGCGCTTCGCAGAAGCGGGGCATAAGGTCACGGGATTCGATACCGATCCGGCCAAGGTATCCATGCTGAATGCGGGAAAATCGTATATCGAGCACATCTCGCAGACGAAGATTCAACAGTTTGTGAACAGCCGGCATTTCAGCGCGACGACGGACTTTGCGAAGTTGAAAGAGGCGGACGCGATCATCATTTGCGTGCCGACGCCGCTCGACGAACGGCGGGAACCGGATCTTTCCTATGTGGAACAAACCGCGATTTCGATTCAGCCGCACCTGCAGAAGGGGCAGCTGGTGTCGCTGGAATCGACAACGTACCCGGGAACGACCGAGGAGCTGGTGCTGCCAATTCTGGAAAAAAGCGGGCTGCGATGCCCGATCGCGTCGGGGCCCGACAGCGAAAATATTCCCTGTGATTTTTTTCTGGCCTTTTCGCCGGAGCGGGAAGATCCGGGAAACAAACAATATGGGCTGGCACAGATTCCCAAGGTCGTGGGAGGCCTGAATCCGCCGAGCGGGCGGGCGGCAGTGGCGCTGTACGCGCAGGTGGTGGCGCGGGTGGTGCCGGTGAGCTCGACGCGGGCGGCGGAAATGGCAAAACTGCTCGAGAATATCTTCCGCTGCGTGAACATCGCGATGGTCAACGAGCTGAAACTATTGAGCCTGCGGATGGGCATTGATATTTGGGAAGTGATTGACGCGGCAGCGACGAAGCCGTTTGGGTTCATGCCCTTTTATCCGGGACCGGGGCTGGGAGGGCACTGCATTCCGGTGGATCCGTATTACCTATCGTGGAAGGCGCGTGAGTACGATTTTTCGACGCGATTCATCGAGTTGGCAGGCGAGGTCAACACGGCGATGCCATATCACGTGGTCGAGGCTGCGGCCGGGGCGCTGAACAAGCATAAGAAAAGCCTGAACGGCGCGAGGATTCTGGTGCTGGGCGTCGCGTACAAAAAGGACGTGGATGATTTGCGCGAATCGCCGACGCTGAAGATCATGCAACTGCTACAGCAGCAAGGCGCGATCCTGGATTACAACGATCCATATTTTCCGCAACTCCACAAGATGCGGCATTACAACTACGAGAATATGAAGTCCGTGCCGCTTTCGCCGCAGACGCTAGCCGGCTACGACAGCGTGATCATCGCGACAGATCATTCGAGCTACGACTACAACGCGATCGTGGACGCGGCGAAGCTGGTGGTGGACACGCGCAACGCCACGCGGCGGGTTATGCGCAACCGCGAAAAGATCGTGCTCTGCTAATCGAATGACCACAAATAAAGAGGAGATTCGCCGCCAGCTTGAGGAAAGCGCCCGCGTGATACAGGCGTTTTCCGATGAGCTGGTCGCGCGGATCGGGCAGTTTGCGGAACGATCGGCGGCCGCATTGCGCGCAGGAGGAAAGCTCGTTCTGTTCGGAAATGGGGGTAGCGCGGCGGATGCGCTGCACATCGCCGCGGAGCTGGTGGTGCGCCTGCGGACCGACCGTCCGGGATTGGCGGCGATCGCGTTGACGGTGAATCCATCCGTGCTGACGGCCGCCGCCAACGATTATGGATACGAGAAGATCTTCTCACGGCAGATCGAGTCGCTTGTGGCCAAGGAGGATGTACTGGTTGCCCTTTCGACGAGCGGAAAGAGCCCAAACATCGTGCGCGGAGTGGCGGCAGGGCGGGAGCGCGGAGCATACCTTGCGGCATTCACCGGTGAAACCGGCGGGCAGCTGAGGGACAAGGTGGACCTGCTACTGAATGTTCCGTCAGGCGATGCGCAGAGAATCCAGGAGGCGCACATCACGATCGGACATATCGCCTGCGGGCTGATTGAAACGATGCTCTTTCCAAAGGCTTGAGTGCTCGCGCCTTCGCGCTGGAAAAACCGCTGGGGAGCGGATCCTGAGAGAGCGGGCTACTCAGCGCGCTTCACGAGTTCCACGCGGGCGGTCGCGAATGGAAGCACAGCTTCGAGCAAGACCGGTGTGCGGGCCGCGTCCCTGGACAGATAGAGAGTGAAGTGAGCGTCCTTCATTTCCGCGCCGTTCTCGAAGACGCGAATCTCAATTGCATTCGTGGAAAAATCTCCGGCGGCCACCTTGACTTTCGCAGTGCCGGTTCGTTCGGCGCGGACTTCATAGAGTTTTCTGCCGTCATAAACCGGGCTGTGAACCTCGGAGGTTTTTGACCAGTCCACGGAGCGCAGATACTGCATAAATCCCAGAGGGTCGCGCGTGCCGGGCAGGACGCGCGCGATCGAGGCGCCCGGCGGCGCCGGCTCTTTTGCGGTGGTACTCATGCGCTGGACGGAATCCACTTTTTGCCCGCGTTCGTCAAGGCGCATCTCGTATTGCATACTGACGAACGAGCCGGAATCACTGTAGGAATCGAACTGGTCGTCGAGAGCAAAGACCATGCGGAGCGGATTCTGGGTGTGGGCGGCGGCCTGGAAATGCCATACGTCTTTCCCGCGCAACTCGGTTTTGCCGCCCACTTCGAGGCGGAGTGTCGCGACGTCGTTCACTTTCGCGACGTCCGCCGAGAAGTCGAGGACTTCTCCCGCTCGCGGGACGAAAACCGGTTCGGCAAGAGGCTTCTCGGGCGGGGGAGCGGGTGGCGCTTTGGAGGGAAGTGAGGAATTCGGCGGAGGAGGCGATGCTGCTCCGGCGGGCGCTTTTGGTTGCGGAGTGAAGGCGACAACCGGCTGCTGGCTTCGAACGTGCAACCAGACGAAAGCGGCAGCGGCGGCAAGAATCGCGAAGAAAACAAGGAGAACTGGGAAAATTCGACGGCTCATGTTGATTCTGAAACGCGATCCTTCAAGAGAACCCTGCTTCCAGGAATTTCATCGTACAATACGATTCGTGCGCGAAGGATCGGGTATCGCGCCAAATGCGCCCCCAAGAAG
>DATIXL010000082.1:0-3148 GCA_035518615.1 Terriglobales bacterium
TCCCGTCAAGCACGCCGCAAGCATTGGTAGCGCCGGCGTCCCTGCCGGCGTCCGCCGAAGACAATTTACGCCACGGGCACCAATCAGCCGCGGACCACTCTAAACTGGCATCGGAGGGAGGCAATTACACGTAGGAAGCAACAGGCCCGTGAACTATTTCTGGCTCAGAAGAAACAAATCAGCATGCCCGCCGGGCCGCGCATAAATCACATTAGAAAGATCATTCGCCAAATCATAAGCATTCCCGGCCGAAAGCAACGGAAAAGCAAACGGCAACTTCATAGCCACGGTAGCCGCCCCAACCAGCGCCCCATCCCGCCAGCCCTGCCGGTAAACGGTAACGTCTCGCTGCCCCGGCACAGCATACAAAAACGATTTCCCATCGCGCGCCATCGTAATCCCAAAAGTCTGAATGTCAGGCGTCAACAAAGTGCACTTCCGATCCGCCAACGAAAGTTCATAAATCCCTGTCTTGTCTCCCACGCCCGAATAGGTCACTAAATATTGCCCGCCGGGCGCCACAACAAAAGCAAACCCGCAACCATCAACAATTTTTTCCGCATTCGAGCCGTCCACGTCCTCCCGCCACATCTCAGTATCCGAAGCTCCCTTTTGCAACACATTCAAGTACAGAGTCTTCTGGTCCGAGCTCCACAAAGCACTCTGCAAAGTCCCACCACCCGAGGGAAGCTGGCGCTTGCCGCTGCCGTCAGCGTTTACCGTGAAGAGTTTGTCGGATCCATTAAAGACTGACTCCAAGAACGCAAGGTGCATGCCGTCGGGCGCCCAGCTTGCTGTCCCCAACGATCCTCCGGTGGCCAATTTCACTTTGCCGCTGCCGTCGATGTTCGACACCCAAAGCTCCGACCGGTCACTCGCCAGAATCGTCACGTACATCACTCGTTTTCCATCCGGCGAGATCGAAGGCTGCGTCGCGTTTTGCGAAGCAATATCCGTGAACTGTTTCGTCGCCACATTGTAGGTGGTCAAAATTCCCATGGACTTCCCGTTGACAAAATAAATTCCTTTTCCTCCAGGGTCAGGCATCGGCGAAGTATCCGGCCCCGTTCCGGTAGTCACCTGCGTCAGCGCCTTGTCCTTCAAGCTGTACTTCCAAATATTCGTCAGGCCATTCACGGTCCGGCTGAAAAGCACTGTCTTCCCAGGTTCGCTCCACACCAAGTCAAATGGATTCCCAGGCACTTCGCCCAGATCAACTGTCGTGCGTGCAGACACATCCAGGTCATACACGTAGAAGCTGGAAGACACCACATAGATGGGATCTGAAGTCAGCACCAGCAGGCGGTCAGCGCCTGGAAAAGGCAGAAGCCACAAGGGCGGAAACGCGGCCTTGTCAAAGCTGAAGACCTTCTCCTCTCCGGCCCCAGACCGGTTGGTGCGAAAGACGCCCCGGGTCGCTCCCTTCACGTAGTAGATCCATGCGCCATCCGCAGAGGGAACCAGCGCGTTGCCGATGGCCACTCGGCTCGGAGTTCCGCCTAGCGTAGGCACCGCCCAACTTTCGTTCCGCCCTGCCTGATAATAAATTTCCGTCCCGTCGGCAGAAAAGCTGCTAACAAATTTTTCTCCTTCGTCGCTCGTAAGCTGAAGAGGCTCGCCGCCGGAACTCAGCATCAAGAACACTTGAGAAATGCCGCCCACCGGCGAAGTAAACGCCACCGCATGGCCGTCGGGAGAAAGTCTTGCGCCGTCCATTGGCTTATCCCAATGGCTGATTTGCGAGATCTTCGCCGGTCCACTCGGCGCGCTCGCTCCACCCCAAAAGTGATAGGCGACAAATGCCGCTGCCACGAGCAACGCGGCAGCAGCTGCGATCGCGTATTTATTCCGGGCAAGTGCATTTGACGACGGAGCAACGATCGCAGCGCTCGAAGTGCTTTCAGGTTTCGAAACGTTGTCTTGAACCGCAGTCCCGGCCATCGAGGAAATGCGGCCCGAGCCCGTATCCCGCCGCAGGCGCTTCAAATCCGTGCGAATGTCCGAGGCTGACTGATAGCGCAAGTCGCGGTCCTTCTCCAGCGCCTTGTTGATAATGTCTTCGAGCTTCGCGGGGACCTCCGGATTCAGGCGCATCGGCGGAACCGGTTCCTGCGCTAGAATCGCGTGCGTGATCACTCCCGAGGTTTCACCGCGAAACGGCAAAACTCCCGTGGCCATTTCGTAGAGCACCACGCCAAATGAGAATATATCGGTGCGCGCATCCAGCACTTTCCCGCGCACCTGTTCGGGTGACATGTAAGCAACGGTGCCCACCGCGGTGCCCGGACTCGTCAGCATCTCGCGATCCACGGCATCCACTGTCGCACCCGCGGATTCCTGCGACGTCCCTGGCGACTGAACGAGCTTCGCCAAGCCAAAATCCAGGATCTTTACCTGCTCGCGCTTTGTCAGGAAAATATTCGCGGGCTTGATATCGCGGTGGACGATTCCTTCCGCATGCGCCGCATCGAGCGCGTCCGCAATCTGCGTGGCAATCTCCAGCGCCCCATCCACCGGCAGCGCCTTTCCGGCGATGCGATGCTTCAGCGTCTGCCCCTTCATCAACTCCATGGCCAGGAAGGGCCGGCCCTCGTGCTGCCCGATCTCGTGGATGGTGCAGATGTTGGGATGATTCAAGGCGGAAGCGGCGCGCGCCTCGCGCTGAAATCGCTCCAGCGCCTGGCGGTCGTTGGCCACATCTTCCGGAAGGAATTTCAGCGCGACGTGACGCCCAAGATTCTCGTCTTCGGCTTCGTAAACGACTCCCATTCCTCCGCCACCGAGTTTCTCGAGCACGCGATAATGGGAAACGGTCCGTCCGGAAAGTGAAGAGGAATCAGCCATTGGCGCAAATCTTATGTCGAGCACCAACCTAAGTCAACGCGCAGGGAATTACATCGTCCGCCCGGCTCGCATTCGCATTGTGCGATTTTGCTTCTGCGATTCAGTTCCACATCCTCCCGCACATGTATTTTCTCCAATTTCATGTTACGGTCCTAAAAGGTGCGAATGAATGACGAACTATGACAGAGGAGCCGCAACGGAAGGCCAGCGGTTTGTAGCGCCGGGCTGTAAGCCTCGTGTCTTTAGGCGCGTCTCAACCCAACTCCGACCACGCCATCAGAGCCAAGGATGGTCGATCCCATTA
>DATIXL010000083.1:0-2158 GCA_035518615.1 Terriglobales bacterium
GCTACTTTAGATTTCTCATTTTGCTTAACTCGCCTGCGAACTGTTCGAGGTCTAGTGCTTCCACCCCTTTCGCAATCGCCGCTGTGGGGAGCCCCGTGTGCGAGTGGCGATGAACCACCAGCAAGCGAGTGGCGCGTTTACTTAAGGCTCGTTGCAGGTTAAACAACGGCGCCGCCATAGCGGGACGTACCGTCTTTGCGGCCTTGGCTTCCACCAGCCAGAGTTTGGTCCCAGGCCGCGGAATCAGGAAATCGATCTCTAATCCTTGTTGATCGCGGAAATAGTAGAGTTCCTTCCGTCCTCCCCCATTGATCTGGCCCTTGAGAATTTCCGACGCCACCATTCCCTCAAACAACGCTCCGAGGAACGGTGAGCGTTCCACCTCCGCTTGCGATGTGAGTCCCAAGAGATAGCAGGCGAGGCCGGAATCGCCGATGTATACCTTCGGCGACTTGATTAACCGCTTTCCGAAATTTTCGAAGTACGGCGGTACGAGGTGGATTTGCCCCGTGATCTCCAGAATGTGCAGCCATTCGCTAACGGTCGGAGTTGATACTCCGAGGGGTGCCGCGAGGTCGGTGCGGTTGAGCACCTGTCCGTGCCGGCTTGCGACGAGGGCGAGAAAGCGACGGAAGGTGGCCAGGTCTCGCACGTTGGCGATGGAGCGGACGTCCCTTTCGAGATACGTCTGCAGGTAGGAGGCGAACCACAAGGCGCGTCCGCGGGGGCGAGCCAGAACTTCGGGGAATCCCCCGTGCAACAGATTGACCTTGTTGGTTTCCTGAAGGCTGAACGGCATGAGTTGAAGGATGGCGGCGCGCCCGGCCATGGATTCGCTGATGCCGCGCATCAGGGGCGCTTCCTGCGATCCCGTGAAGAGCCATTGGCCCATGCGGCGAGGCGCGAGATCGATGATTGTGCGGACATAGCCGAGCAATTCGGGGGTGTTCTGAATTTCGTCGAAGATGACTGGTGGGCGCAGTTCTTCTAAGAATGCACGTGGATCGCTCCGCACCCGGCCCTGGATGTCAGGATCTTCGAGCAGGATGTATCGAGCCTTAGGAAACAAGCTGCGGAACAGGGTCGTCTTGCCGGCACGCCTGGGGCCGGTCAAAACAATGGCAGGAAAGTGCCTGGAGGCGTCCTGAAGCACTGAAGCCAGTTGGCGCTGGATGAACTGCATTTGAGAAATATAAAGTTAAAGTTTAGATTTCTCAATAGTTAGTTTAAAGGCCGAACCGGCGAGTTTTGCCGTTCCGGTGAATCCGCACAAGGATATGCCGCATGCGGTCGTGATCGAGAAGGAAGCGGTCGCGGAGTAGCGCCACTGCGGTTATCGTTTAATCGTAAACTTCGCGACGATGCGCGATGCGAGTCACGCTGACGAGTTTCGCCGCATCGTCGATGATGTACACGACGCGCCAATCACCCACCCGTATTCGCCACAAATCTTTGTAGCCTCTCAGCTTTTTGCATCCGGGAGGTCTAGGATGGACCGCGAGCAGTTCCAGTTTTTTAATTATGCGGTGCAGGAAAATATCAGGCAGGGAATCAAGTTCTTTGCGTGCTGAGGGTTTTAGTTCGACGGCATAGCTATCCACGAAGTCGTCCACGCTTGATGAGATCGGCCTTCACCTTATCGAGTGGGATTCCAACCTCAGCGCGACGGGATTCAGAAACGGCGCCATCCCAAAAATCCTGGAGCCGCGCCCCATGCTTCTTCAGATCAATGAGGACGGCAACTTTACGACCTTTGCTGTCTGTGACGAACTGTACTCCAGTCATAGCGTTATTTTCCCATATAACGAGGCCTGCGCCTATCTTTCCGGCGCACCGTGAAGCGCGTGCACCCTCAGGGTTTGTCTTTCTTTTTGTGGTCAGAGAGACGATATTGGTATCCGTCGAATTTGAGGGTCGAGGTTGTGAGGGTCACTGCTGTCAACGACCAGATTTGAATATTTCGGTAGCCGTTCCTTCGTGAATTCAGTATCCGTAGGCCGTCTGCAAGAGCATTGAAGAGAAGCTCGTATTTGCTGCCAATCTGCCCGACGACCCAGAAAGGCACGGCGTGAGCCCCGAACAGACAACGGTTCAGTGACTGACTTTGAATCATGTCTTGCGGGCGCACTATAAGGTCTACCTCACCACGTCCATCAAG
>DATIXL010000084.1:0-55051 GCA_035518615.1 Terriglobales bacterium
GCGTTCCTTCACCTTTTCGCCTTCGCCCTCCTGGAGGCGCACATTGACGCGCACGCTGTCGCCGGGGCGGAATTCGGGCAAATCTTTGCGCAGTTGCGCGTCATGGATTTTCTGTATCATCGGATGCATTGTCGTATTCCCTGCAGACCCACTCAGGCGGGGCCAGCACTTCTAAGACAAACAGCAATTATAGGAGAAAAAGCCCCATTTTCCTAGCGAGATTCCCCCAAGTCAGTCTGCAAGCAAGTCTGGCCGAACGCGGCGGGTTTTCTCAATTGCGGCGGCGCGGCGCCATTTCGCCACTTCCCCGTGATTGCCCCCAATGAGCACTTCGGGCACTTTCCATCCGCGAAAATCGGCCGGACGCGTGTAATGCGGATAATCGAGGAGCAGGGGACTCGGCATCCGCGACCCGGGAACAGCGGAAGAATGCAAGACAGGCTCGGTTTCTGACGCACTGAACGACTCATTTTCGGACGACGCTTCATTCCCCAGCGCCCCCGGAATCAACCGCGTGACCGCATCCACCACCAACGCTGCGGGCAGTTCTCCTCCGCTCACCACAAAATCGCCAATGGATATTTCTTCAGTCGCCAGGTGCTCCGCAACCCGCTCATCTACTCCTTCATAGCGCCCACAAAGCAGAATCATCCGGTCGAGTTTCGCGTAGCGCCGCGCGGATTCCTGCGTGAAGCGTGTTCCTGCTGCAGAAAACAGCACGACGGAGACTCCGGGATCGGGCGGCGCCTTTTTCGCGGCATCGCCAATACCATGGCCCAAAAGCGTCTCGACCGCTTCAAACAATGGCTCCGGCTTCAGCACCATCCCTTCGCCCCCGCCGAACGGGCGGTCGTCCACCGTTTTGTGCCGGTCCTTCGTAAACTCGCGCAAATCCTGAATCTCGATCCGCACTAGTCCCGCTTCGCGTGCCCGGCGAATGATCCCGTGCTCGAAAGGACCGGAAAAATACTCCGGAAATATGGTGACGACGTCAAAGCGCATGGAACAAACAGTGTAACGCAGCCGACCCATTGGGTTACCCCTTGGCGTATACTCAACCTCTCAGGCCGAACCTGGGTGGACACAAGCACGAAGGATAATTAAAGATCGAAATGTTGGAACTTACATGAGTGAGAGTCCGAATCGGGCCGTTCCAATTGCTGAACATTTAACTCGTGAGTTAATACTACGAATATGACTTGACTCGTGGTGACCATGGTTCTATAAAGAAATTCCTACAGCAGGGTCGCCGCCTCGGGGCGCTTGTAGCTGGCGGAGTGAGAACATGCAGTTCAAAAGAATGTCGATCTTCGTGGTCGCCATATCGCTGTTTTGGTTGGCCGGGCGGGGTGCGAGTGCGCTCCTGGTCGCCAAGGCGATTGCCCCCCCCGGGCTCCCTTTTCTCACCTGCTCCGTCTCGCCCTACGGCCTCCCTATCGAATGGCCACTCCGCATCGAAACCTGCTGGCGAACTTTCGGCTGACGCTAATACCGTCTGTGGAAGCGTGTAGCCCCCCAACTTGCACTGGCGAGGAAAAAAAGGCGATTTCTGATCCAAACTGCCCGCAGGACGGCAATGCCTACTACTGCCCCGACTGCACGCTGACTCAGGGATGCACTTGGTATGCTTGCAAATACACCGGCACGCACTCCTACTGTTCGTACGCGTATGGAACCCCCCCTGCCAGACTTGTGAAAACGACGCAAGTACGCACAACTGCACCAATCCCTTGCCCCCGCCCTAAGCACGTGACGATATTTTACGGAGGAAAAATTCTATGCGCATCCTGGAATCTACCTGCGCGACCTTCCTAATTCTGCTGGTTTGCGCCCCTAGCGCCCGCACGCAACGCGTGGTGTTCGACGCCTCGAAAGAGGTCAAGGGAGACGGGGCGTTCCATCCCGTCTGGGACCCGGTTGGACCACGTCTGATCTCCTACCGGGACGTGAGTCGACCGGACGCCCCCGCAGTCGAGGAGTCCTGGGCCGACGGTAAGAAACTTTCTTTCTACCCTGTTAGGGATTTAGGGGCCAACTACATCGATGTTTGGAGCGTGGCGGGCTCCCCGGATGGAGGGGTAGCAATCGCCGCCATTCTCGGTTTCGCGGCGCGCGCGAATCGGCCAATCCCTGTGAAGTCGGTGATCTTGACTTACGACGGAACGGGTACTCTTCGAAACGTTTGGAACGTCCAGCCCTATCATCCCCACGCTCTAGCCGTAGACGCAAACGGCGAAGTTTTCGCACTGGGCCACGCGGACCTCCAAAACAAGCCTTACCCGCTCCTGATCAAGTACTCCGCGTTAGGCGAGGACCAAGGCGAATACCTTTCATCGAATCTCTTTTCAGATGGGGACAAGGTAATAGACGAAGACCTCCAGAACGGTGAGAGCCGGATCTTCATCAGAGATAACCTCCTGTTTACCTGGATTGCCGCAACGGAGGAACTGTTCACATTCTCGGTGGACGGGGCCGCGCTCGCTAGAACCTCGTTATCTCCCGCGCTGACCACCATGGCGGACCTAAGTAGCAGCGCCCGGGTGAGCATTTTTGAGCTTCAGCCGGACAGGCAGCGGGGGATTGTAGCTCAGGTTCAGCTCTGGCCGCGCGACGGGTCGCCCTCCCAGGTCGCACTCGTGAAGATCGCCCCGAATGGGACGTTCGAAAAGTGGATCGAAGAACCTTCGGCTGCGCACTCCCGACGTTTCTTGGGACTGACATCGGACGACAAGCCCCTGTTCCTCGAGAGGTTCGGAAGGTCCGCCGTAGCGGTGAACGTCGGGCAATGACGCCGACTTTCTCAAAAGAGGCCACTGCCTGGTGTTCCACTGTCCTGATGGCAGTCGGCGGCCTGTTCTTTTGCCTTTTCTTCTCAAACGGTGGACTGCCCACCGACGAGATCTATGGAAGATGGACTGACGCCTGTCCCTGCAAGATCCCATGCCCTTGTTGGAAGACGCAAAAATCCTCAGCAAAAAGCTGCGTAAACTTCCAGGTCTTCAGGATTCGCGCTGGTCTCTCCGATGGCCTCAGCATGGCGGGCAGCATCTTTGTGCTCGAAAGCAAACCTCAGCGCGAAGGCGAGGCTCCAACCCCGATGATTCTCTTCGTTGAACCTGTAGACACCCAGAGGCAACGCGCGATAGCTGCCATTGTGAAGAGGCTCGGGTTCGATTCTCCGAGAGTCGTGCCCGCCAAGATCAGCTACCACGCGACACGGGACACTCAAAGCGTCTCTCTAGGTGGGATCCTCTGGTACCAAATTACATTTGATCCGAATCGCGTCCTCGCCAGCGAGGTTTCGGAAAACCTCTATCCCTGGTTGTTCAACGGGAGGCAAGGCGTCGTCCTGTCTGTTGTCTCGCTCCCCCACAGCGGCCACGCTGTCGAGTATTCCGGAACGAACGCCCTGTCGGCAGACTTTCGCTTGCGAATGGCGGGTAACGAGCGAGAGCCCGACAATCTCCCAGAGTCAAATCCCGGCGCACTAAATCTCCAGTCTGCCTGCGCGGCCCCTGAATCCAAGGACAGTCGTTTTGCCCGGCATAATCCTGTCCTTCGGGACAATTGCGGGCCCTTCCCCAAGACTCGATAATACTCACCAGGGATTCATCCCCCAATTCCCATGCCGCCCCAATTTCTTGGGCACTCGCACCATGAAAACTCTCTCCCGTTGCTTTCGCATAGGCACAATTCACCAGAAGAGGCGAGTTGCGTTTTTGTCCGGAGCGAAAGCTCATTTGTTGCTGCTTTGCGGAACTCTGCTGATCTCCGCGTTCGCCGCTGCCTGCGGTGGCGTATACGGCGGCGGCTCGAATAACAATTCCGGCGGTGGAGTAACCATTCCTTCGCCTCCCGGCAGTTTGCAGGCCACCGCGGGCAATGCCCAGGTTTCTCTGTCCTGGAACGCAAGTTCCGGCGCAACAACCTACTACGTGAAGCGCTCCACCACCAGTGGAGGCCCATATACCCAGGTCAATGCGCCCACAACCACAAGCTATACGGACACCGGCCTCACCAATGGCACGAAGTATTTCTACGTCGTTTCTGCCTACAATTCCGCCGGGGAAAGCGCCAATTCCGCCGAAGTTAGCGCGACTCCAACAGCTCCCGTGAATATTCCATCAGCCCCGGCCGGTTTGCAGGCCACCGCGGGAAACGCACAAATATCCCTGACCTGGAATGCCAGCTCTGGAGCGACGAGCTATCACGTAAAGCGCTCGACGGCCGGCGGCGGCCCGTATTCCCAGATCAGCGCGCCCACCACGACGAACTACACGGACACCAATCTGACCAACAGCACGACCTACTACTACGTTGTTTCCGCACTGAACAGCGCAGGCGAGAGCGCCAATTCGTCCCAAGCCAGCGCGACTCCTTCCGCGCCCGTCGCGGACGTTACCGTCACCATAGATCCCTCCAAGACCAAACCCATCTCTCCTTATATTTACGGCATCAATTTTTACTCCGGCGTCACCGGCGCGCCTCCGCTTCTCACTCTCGATCGTGCCGGCGGCAACCGCTGGACCGCCTATAACTGGGAGACCAACGCATCCAACGCCGGCAGCGATTATCTCTACGAAAATGACAACTATCTGAGCGCAAGCAATGTCCCCGACGAAGCCGAGCGCAGCTTCATCGCCAACGATCAGTCCTTAGGCGTGGCAAGTTTAGTGACGGTGCAGTTACAGGGATTGGTTTCTGGCGATGAAAATGGCCCCGTCAGCGTCACCAATCCGCCGGACCTGTCGCGCTTTAAACAAGTTGTGGATAAAAAGAGCTCTGTTACGTCCACTCCGTTTACGCTGAATCCTCCGGCAACAGACGCCAACGTTTACATGGACGAAATGGTCTGGGCACTCGACCAGAAATTCAGCGGCATGGGCATTTTTGGTTCGAGCCCCAAGCACCCGGCGTTCCTCAGCCTCGACAACGAACCGGAGCTTTGGAACTCAACGCACCTGGAAGTCCAGGGCCCCAATCCCGTAACTTCCGACGCCTACATCTCCAAAACCATTGCGCTCGCCGAAGCCATCAAGGACCAGTTTCCCAACGTTATTATCTTTGGGCCCGTCCATTATGGGTTCCAGGGCATCTACAACTGGCAGGGAGAATTGAGCGCCACTCCGAACGGCGCGAACTGGTTCCCCGACAAATACCTCACCGCCCTGAAGTCCGCGGCCAATACTTACGGCAAACCGCTCGTGGATGTCTACGACTTCCATTGGTACGTCGAGGAATACGACGCTGGCGGCACGCGAATCCTCAATCTCACAAACACCTCGCTTACCGATGCGCAGGTCCAGCTGATCGTCCAGAGCCCGCGTGCTCTTTGGGATCCCACCTTCACCGATTCCGGCAACAGCAATCCCTGGATCTACCAGGAACTCGGCAACACTCCCATCAACATTCTGGGGCGGCTGCAAGCCAAAATTGCCGCCGAAAATCCTGCAATGAAAATCGCCATCACCGAGTACGAAAATGGCGGCTGGAATCACATCGCCGGAACCATCGCACAGGCGGATAATCTCGGAATCTTCGGCGCGCAGGGCGTTTTCGCAGCTTGTTTCTGGCCGCCGAATGGAACCTATTCCTACGCGCTCGCGGGCTTCCGTGCGTTTCGCGGTTTCGATGGAGCCAACGCCTCGTTCGGCGATACTTCGCTACAAGCCACCTCGAGCAACGTGCCAAGCATCATGGTGTACGCCAGCCTGGACAGCAGGACCCCCGGCCGCGTGGTTTTTGTCGCCATCAATCGCTCGACTTCTTCACATTCCGTGGCCATCACCGGCCAGCCACTTTCCGGCACTGCTCACCTCTACCAAATGACCGCAGCCACGGCCCAATCTCAAGTCGCCGGTGGAGGCCAGGTGGAACCCGTGCCCGCCGGCACGATGCCCGCAAGCGGCTCCGCGCTCACGCTGACATTGCCTGCGTTAAGCGTCACCACCATTGACATTTACTGAGCCTTCTGCTCAGTCGGAAGAATTTCCAGCAGTAGTTGCGGGCATCTTCGGCAGCCACCGGTTTACCCGCTGGCAATAATCCGCATACTGCCCTGGAAATTTTCTCTTGAGCGTTGGCTCTTCATAAAGCAGCACAAACAGATGCGCGGCCAGCCAGAAACAACAGAAGTAAATGAACACCCTTCTCGACGCGAACCACACCGCCCATCCCAAAATGATGTTTAGCACTCCGGCGTACATCGGGTTGCGCATGTAGCGATACAATCCTTTCACCACCAGCACGCGGGGCGCGTCAATCGGCGCCGGTGTCCCGAGCCCGGTCACGGCAAAATCCCATGCGCACCACAGATAAATCGCCACACCGACGAGAAACGGCAAGATCCCAAGATACTGCCACGGCCAGCGCGGCATTTCGAACCAACGCCCCTCCGCCACCACAAAACGATACGGCACGTACAACGCGACCGTGCCAGGCACCAAGAGCGTGAAGATACTTGTCTTCACAAGCGCAAAAGACTTTTGCGCGCTAGGACTCATCGTTCACCTCGCGCAGCCCTTCCGGCAGGGCCACTTCGATTCGCCGCGCAGCAACGTCGATTCGCCTGCAAATCTCCTCGGCGAGCGGAATCAAAAGCTCACCGTCCGGCGTTTCAACGGATAGCAGCGGCGTGCCGGGCTGATTTTCTCCGGGAAAATAGACATCGCGCACCGCGCCCAAAAATGCGGGCGCCTCTGCAAGCGAGCACGGCGAAGACGATAACGCCGGGGTTTGAGCGCGAATTTCAAAAACTGTGCAGCCAATCAAGTCGGAGACAAAATACTTTCCGTCAGGCAAAGCCACTCGCTGTTCAAACGGAATCAGCACGTTCAATCCGCGCAGCGCTTCAGCTTCTGAGATGGACGAACTTCCCGCGAAATGAAAAACGCCGTAACCCGGATGGTTGCGATCCATCCAGAAATTCTGAAGCGCAACGCGTCGCGGCTCATCAGAATCTTTCCCAACAAAAACTCCAGCAAAGCTTTTCAGCCGCTCGGGAAAGTCCGTCGTCAGTTCCGCGAAAACTTCGCCTTTGTTACCGCGCGCGCGCAGGATCCGCGCCACCAGTACAAATTTCGGTCGTATTTCTGGGACCATCGAAAAAGATGTGAATGCACTTCAATGAAATCAGCTTGTAAAGTATATCGTTGGATTTCCTCGCGCAGTCAATACAATGCCCTAATCTTCAAGAATCTCGAGCGTGTAGCGCTTCCGCACCTTCATCCCGGAAGCACCCAGCAGCGTGCGGATCGCCTTCGCCGTCCGCCCTTGCCGCCCGATTACCTTGCCCAAATCCTCCGGGTGCACGCGCAACTCCAGCACCGTCGCCTGCGGACCCTCCACGGAACGCACTTCCACGTTCTCAGGATGATCCACGAGAGCCCTGGCGATGGCTTCCACCAGTTCCTTCATCGTGCACCTCCACAGGAACGGATGTCCGGGAAACAAAAAAGGCTGTCCCGGCTCACGATCTCAGGGCCGGGACATCGAATACCTAAAGCACTTGCGGCTGCGCTTGGAACCAATCGAGGTGGGGCCAGCGGCTACGCGATTTTCTGCTGCCGGATAAAGCTGCGCACCGTGTCGCTCGGCTGTGCGCCGGATCCGAGCCAATACTTGATGCGTTCCCCGTCGAGCTTGATCTCTGCAGGCTTCTTCAGCGGGTCGTATGTTCCCACCGCTTCAACAATGCGCCCGTTGCGCGCGCGGCTCTTCTCGATCACCACCACGCGGTAAAACGGCTTCTTCTTCTTGCCAATCCTGGATAGACGAATGGTCAGCACAAAAACGAGCCTCCTCAAACCCATTAATTGTAGCCTGCCCAGGCACTCCGGGGCAATCCAAGACCTCAGCAATCAGCGCCATGAGCCGAGTTCTCCCGCAGGTTCTGTGACTGCGACCTTCTCGAAAGACGAAACTACGGCTTTGGCACGCGGAATGGCCTTCTGGACGGCTGGCAATGACAGGGAAGCATCGTGGCTGGCTGCGCTGTCCCATACCTCCGTAACCCAGACCACATTTTCATCCCCTGCGTCCCTTGCGACGATATAACTGTGGCAACCAGCCATGCCCCTCGCCGCGTCCATCAGGATTTGGATCAATTCATCACGCCGCCCATCGGCGGTCGTCAGTTTCGCGATAAGTCCGTACATGCCTTACTCCCCTGCGCCGCTCGCCAAATGTGGCCCTCAGCGCACTTGTGCGGCTGGCCGCAATTTGCAAGCTCAAAATCGCCCGTGAGAGAGTAGAATATCATCTCGGCCGAAGTCGCTCCCTACGGCCCTCCCGGACGGCAACCGAGCTTTCCCTTCCATTCGCTGCTGCTCGAAATCCCACTCGTCCGGAAATCTGATGAAGAGGTGTCCTATTCATGACTCCCAAGAAAATGAAAGCCGCTGTCGTCCATCATTTCGGAAAACCATTGAAAATTGAAGAAATCGCCGTACCCGACCCCGGCGAAGGCCAGGTGCTCGTCAAGATTGAAGCCAGTGGTGTTTGCCATACCGATCTTCACGCCGCGGACGGCGATTGGCCCGTCAAGCCGACTCCGCCTTTTATCCCCGGCCATGAAGGCGCGGGTGTCGTTGTGGCTCTCGGCCGCGGCGCGCGCGGCGCTAAGGAAGGCGACCGCGTCGGCGTTCCCTGGCTGCACCGCGCTTGCGGCCATTGCGTCTATTGCATGGGCGGCTGGGAAACGCTTTGCGAAGCCCAGGATAATTCCGGCTACTCCGTGAACGGCGGATTCGCTCAATACTGTCTGGCTCCAGCCGAGTACGTGGCCCACATTCCGAAGCAAATCAGCTTTGCGGACGTTGCTCCTGTTCTGTGCGCGGGAGTCACCACCTACAAAGGCCTCAAGAGGACCGACGCGCGCCCGGGAGAATGGGTCGTCATTAGCGGTATCGGCGGCCTCGGCCACCTTGCCGTTCAATACGCCAAAGCCATGGGCATGCATGTCGCGGCCGTGGATGTGGGCGATGACAAACTTGCTCTCGCGAAGCAGCTCGGCGCCGAAGTCACCGCGAATGCAAAAACGGAAGACCCGGTTGCTAAGATTCAAAAAGAGACCGGCGGCGCACACGGCGTGCTGGTCACTGCCGTATCCACCGGCGCATTCCGCCAGGCGCTGGGCATGCTCCGCCGCGGAGGCACTTGCGCGTTGGTTGGCTTGCCCCCTGGCGATTTCCCCACTCCCATCTTCGAACTGGTTCTGAAAGGCTTGACCATCCGCGGCTCCATCGTCGGCACCCGCAACGACATGGCCGAAGCCCTCGCTTTCGCCGCCGACGGCAAAGTCAAAGTGCATTACGAAATGGAGCCGCTCGAGAACATCAACAGCATCTTTGAACGCATGAAAAAAGGCCAAATCACCGGCCGCATCGTCATGAGCGTGAATTAGCCGCATCCTCCGTGACAAAGAGCTCGTAACTGCCAATAGGTATGTTTCTCGTCGGCGCGGGCTCTGTAACCATAATAGATGTATATGCATCTAAGTGGCATGAGCTCTCCGCAACTTCCTTCGCTGCCTTGCTTCTGTGCTACAGTTCGGCGCGCCTCCCGCGCGTTGACTCAACACTACGAACAGGCATTACGCCCCACCGGTCTGCGCGCCACGCAATTCACCATCCTCCAGGCTCTTTCCCTCATGGGCGATGCCACACAGGGCGAACTCGGCCGCGTGCTGGCTCTGGATAGCACCACTCTGACCCGCACCCTCGCCATCATGCATCGTCACGGCTGGATCGTCAGGAAAAAGGGCCGCGACCGGCGCGAATGGTGTCTGCGTCTTGCCAAACGCGGTGTCGCTGCTTTTAGCAGCGCTCTTCCTTTTTGGGAGCAAGCTCAAGCCCGGGTGAAAAACCGGCTGGGCCGCCACCGCTCGGATGGGCTCATGAAATTCGCGAATGACCTCGCAGCCGCATTTTCGCCAGAAGGAGAAGATCGATGACCAATTCCGCTTACGCAAAACTCACCGGCACGCTCATTGGTATTTGGTTTCTGCTTTCTTTTGCGCTTTCCGCCCTGCGCGTTTTTAGGAATACGGCAGACACCATTGGAATCGCCGTGGCCATCGGCGCTTCGGCACCCATCGTCCTGTTTGCCCTTTGGTTCGCCGCTTCCAGCCGATTCCGCCAGTTTCTTCAGTCCTTGGATCCTCGAGCCCTGACTTACCTTCAGTCCTGGCGCATCGCCGGATTTATGTTCATTGCTCTGCAGACTTACGGCATTCTGCCCGCTCTGTTTGCCTCGCCCGCGGGATATGGCGACATGTTCATCGGCGTCACCGCGCCTCTCGTTGCGCTCAAACTCGCCAGCCCCAATCACAAGGGCACATTCATTTTGTGGCAGTTGCTGGGCATCGCCGATCTCGTGACCGCCGTCGGTCTGGGGGTAACTGACCGCTTCATCCATCCACAAGGACCGCCCATGCTGGCCATGACGGTCCTGCCGCTCAGCTTGATCCCTACATTTCTCGTTCCTCTCTTCCTGATCTTCCACATCATTTGCGTCGCCAACTCCAGCCGCCTGCACGAGCCTGAATTTCTCCGCGTCCGCACAAGCGGCTCTGCTCAACTCCCTGCATGAGTGCAAACCGTCGTTCCAGGATGCTCTGGGAATCAAATCATTTGGCGCTGAAAAGCATCGGCGAGTACACTTCCTGGCATGTGGATTCCCCGATTCGCCATACTGTGCGTGGTTGCGATGGGTTCGACCGCCTTCGCCCGTGACAATAATCCAGCAAAGACATTCGAGAGAGCAGCGCAACGGAGCACGCTGAATCAGGCGACAACTAAACCGTTTCATTTGAAAGCGCTTTTGGCTCCCAGCTTGGAAAGAGATGCAGGATCTAACCGCACGGGTGAAGTAGAAATCTGGTGGGCCTCCCCGACTCGATGGAAACAGGAAGTCCGGTCACCGGAGTTTCACCAAATTGCCATCGTGGATGGCAATGTGCAATGGCAGAAAAATGAAGGACAGTACTACCCCGAGTGGCTTCGGGAAACGGCCGTGGCTCTCATTACCCCCGTTCCGAATTTGCACGAGGTGCTCGCCCAATTGGAATCTGCGGACGTAAAAAGGCTTGCGGGTACTACTGACTTCAGTTGGACGATGATGAGTACGGACGGCAGCGTTCAGAAAGGCATGGGCTGCGGACTAGCTCTCAACGACCGCACGGGACTTCTGGTTTACGGAGGTTGTCTCGGTTGGGGAGCCGAATTTAAGGATTACTCGGATTTTCATGGGCGCATGGTTGCCAACACGGTGAGCGTCGGATCGCCCGAGGTTACCGCCAAAATCACCACGCTGGAGGATCTCGGCAATGTTCCGCCGGATTTCTTCGACGCGCAAGCAAGCGGCGGGGACCACCCCCTGCTGGAGACTGCCATCGTCCCGGAAGCCAGCCTTCGTAAGAGCTTGCTGCAAATGGAAGTGCCCGCATGGCCTCCGCTTCAAGATGGCCCCCTCGAAGGCGTGCTAACGACGGGTGTTGTCGTGGATCGTGCAGGGAGAGTCCGCGAGGTCGGAATCATTGTGTCGGACAATCCAGGCGTGAACGAAGCGGCAGAAAAGGCGATCTCGGCCATGCAGTTCGCGCCATATCTCCAGAATGGCATCCCGGTTCAGGTCGTATCTCGGATCACTATGCCGTTTAAGTCCGTTCGCCCCGCGGGAGTCGAGACTTTTGATAGCGCCCGTGCCTACTTTGAGCGTGGTCGGCAGGTTTGCTGCCCTTCCGCGCATACCGGTTCGCCGTACGTACTTCAAGCGGAATTCCAAGCAACGCTGAAGGACGGCTCTGTGGAGAATGGCCAATACGTAGACACTTGGAAAAGCGAAGAAGATTGGCGGCGGGAAGCAACAATTGGAGAAAGCCGGTACGTCAGAACCCGGCATGGCGACACATGGTACGAATTGGCGGAAGGACCAGATGCGCCGCTTCTGCGGCTCGTCTTCCAGTTGATTGAGCCAATTCCGGCGATGGACACATTTGTGGAATCCGACTGGCGAATCAAGCGGGACACTGTGGGTGGAGTCAAAACCGTCCGCGTTCTCTCCGGGTATGAAGCCCCGGACGGAACCCTCGATCCCGAACACGCGCGCGGATTCTGGTTCGACGAGGACGGAAATCTGCAAAAGACTTACTTCATGGGCCTCGAGTCGCGGCGGTACGATTTTAGGAGCTTCAATGGCGCGGAGATCCCTCAAGTCACACGCGTGATTCAGGACGACAACCAGGTGATGTGGATTCACGTCACGCAGGTTGCCGCAGCTTCCAACATACCCGAAAGCATCTTCAAACTACCAGGCCACGAGTGGACCCGAGCATTTACCAGCGAAGTCCGGTAGCTCCCTCTCGACGCACAAAAAGCAAGCCAGGTTTTGGACTCGGCGGCGGAGCGCGGGCCCTCCAGCCCATCGTCGTGGAAATGGACAAAGATCGAGTCGAAGCCTTCGCTCGCCGAACGAAGGACAAATTGAGAATGCATCAGGATAGCCGGTTCAAGCCGTTGAATGCCGCGGCTTTGTAGCATTCCGCCAGCGTCGGATAGTTGAAGACCGTGTTCACAAAATAAGTGACTTTGCCCTTGAGCAGCAGCACTGCTTGTCCGATGTGCAACAGCTCCGCGGCGTTCTCACCGAAAATGTGTACGCCGAGAAGTTCCAGTGTTTCGCGATGAAAAAGCAGTTTCAAACGCCCTTCCGTCTGCCCGGAAATCTGGCCGCGCGCGATTTCGCGGTAATAGGCCATGCCCACTTCATACGGCATATCGTCATTCGTCAGCTGTTCTTCCGTTTTGCCGATAAACGAAATCTGGGGAATTGTGTAGATCCCGTACGGGTATCCCGCGGGGTCGGACTCCAACGAGAGCCCGAACGCCCGTGCAGCCGCGATGCGTCCCTGTTCCATCGAAACGGATGCCAGGCTCGGAAACCCGATCACATCTCCCACCGCAAAAATGTGCGCCTGCGATGTTCGGAAATCGGCGTCCACTTTGATGCGTCCGCGATCATCTGATTCGAGTCCCGCCGCCGGAAGATTCAGGCTATCCACGCTGCCCTGGCGTCCCACGGCATAGAGCAGCGCATCACCCAGCACGCGTTTCCTGCTCACCAGATTCGCGGCAACTTTCCCATCCGGCAGCTCTTCCACACTCTCCACTTCCTCGTTCAGGCGCAGCGTCGCGCGCCGGTCGCGCATGTTGTAGGTCAGCGCCTCCACCATTTCCGTGTCTGCGAATTCCAGCAGCCGCGGCCGCTTCTCCACGATGATCACGCGCACTCCCAGCATGGCGAACATGCACGCGTATTCCACGCCGATGACGCCGCCGCCGACCACGATTAAAGTCTTTGGAATCATCGGCATGCTCAATATCTGGTCGCTGTTGATGATGTTCCGCCCGTTCAACGGCACCTTGGGATTCAGCGCGGGCTTCGTCCCCGTCGCGATCACCACATTCTCCGCTTCGAATTCCCCGAAGCCGTTGCCGTTTTGCACTCGAATCGTATGAGGGCCGGTGAATTGGCCCGTCCCGTGAAGCAGGTCAATTCCGTTGCGGCGCAGTTGCTCCTGGATCACCGCGACTTCGTTCTCGATCACGCGCTGCACGCGGAAACTCAGGTCCGCCATGGTCACGTTTTCCTTCACGTGATAGCTGGCGCCGTAGAAATTCTGGTAGTACACGCCCGAAAGATGGATCACCGCCTCCCGCATGGTCTTGCTCGGAATCGTTCCGACGTTGATGCACACCCCGCCGACGTCGGATCGTCTTTCGACAATGGCAACGCGCTTTCCGGCCTTGGCTGCCTGGATTGCAGCGCGTTGTCCGCCCGGTCCGGAGCCGATTACGATCAGGTCATACGGTTGCATTCCCAGTTTCCTGTGGTGTGGATTCCGCTGAGGGGCTTTCGGAAGCGGCCTTACCTTCGCTGGAAGTATAAACGAACACTGGCTTACCGTGGGAAACGGGTCGCGAAGCTGGTGTGCCCGGATCAAACACATTCGTCTGCGCCAATCGCAACAGGTGTTCCTGGGCTGAAAAACCGTGACCGTTTCGGCTGCTGCGATGCCGCGCGTATTCTCCGTCCGAGGTCAAGATCCGCGCTTTTCGCGTGTCCTGGAGATACGCCGACAAAATCTCGTCGTATACCCGCCGGCACAATTCCGGATCTTCGAGCGGAAACAGGACCTCGACGCGCTCATAAAGGTTTCTTTGCATCCAATCCGCGCTGCCCAGGAAAAATTCCGGCTTCCCGCCGTTCTCGAAATAAAAGATGCGGCTATGTTCCAGAAATCGTCCCACGATGCTCCGCACGCGAATCCGGCTGCTCACTCCTCGCAGCCCCGGAATCAACGCGCATTGTCCTCGAACGATCAGATCGATCTCCACGCCTGCTCGGGAGGCTCGATAAAGCGCCTGAATCATCGGCGGATCAATCAGCGCGTTGATCTTTGCAAAGATGCGCGCAGGCCTGCCACGCCGCGCGTGCCGTGCCTCGCGTTCAATCAGCGCAATGCACGATTTGGCCAGATCCCGTGGAGCCACCAGCAGCGGCTTGTAGTGCGGCTGTTCCGCGTAGGCCGTCAAATAGTTGAACACCTTGTGGACCGCGGAGGTAAGCGACTCTCTGGAGGTGAACAAGCTGAGATCGGTGTAGAAACGCGCCGTCGAAGGATTGTAATTCCCCGTTCCCAGGTGGGCGTAGCGCCGAATCTTTCCATCCGGATCCTGGCGCACAACCAGCGCGAGCTTTGCATGCGTCTTCAGCCCGACAAGCCCGTGAAACACCTGCACTCCCGCATCCTCGAAGCTGCGCGCCCAATGGATGTTGGAAGCTTCGTCGAAGCTCGCCTTCAATTCGACGACCACCGTCACTTCCTTTTTCGCGGCCGCAGCAAGGAGCGCGTTGGCGACAGGAGAATCGCTGTTCGTGCGATAAAGCGTTTGCTTGATAGAAAGCACGCGCGGATCCTGCGCCGCCCTTTGCAGGAATTCCACCACCGTATCGTAGGAATCGTAAGGATGATGAAGCAGTGTGTCCCGGCAGCGAATGGCTTCGAAGAAAGAATCGGAATCCCGTCCCAAATGGATCTGCCGCGGGCTAAACGGAGCGTATTTCAAATCCGGCCGCGGAGTCTCCTCGTACAAATGAAAAAGTCTTTGCAAATTCACCGGCCCGTTGACCCGAAATACCAGCGATTCGTCGAGCTCGAAAGTAGGCACCAGCCGCTCGATGATTTCCGGATGCGCGCCCGCCTCGATCTCCAGGCGCACGCCCCATCCTTTGCGTCGTTGCGCCACTTGGGAGTCCACCGCTTCGAGCAGGCTCCGCGCCTCTTCTTCTTCCAGATAAAGATTGCTGTTGCGTGTGATCCGGAACGGCGCGGAAGCGAAAATCTCGTAGCCGCGGTATAGACCTGCGGCATAGGTCGAGATGATGTCGTGAAGAAAAACATAGTGAATCGCATCTTTCGCGCCGGGAACGCGCAGCAAGCGCGGCAGCGCGCGAGGAACCGTCACCACGCCGAAGAAAGTCTTTTGGCTCGCTCCGCGTCTCTTTCGCAAGAGAAATGAAATGCACAGCGCTTTGTTCAGTACGTGCGGAAACGGATGCGACGGATCCACCGTGACCGGTGTAAGCATGGGATAGACGCGCTTCTCGTAAAACTGCTTGGCGAATTTAGTGGCCTTTTCGTCGAGTTGCACTACTGGAAGAACGCGGATGGATTCCTTCGCCAGTGCCGGCAGCAGTTCCTCGTTCCAGCATTTGTATTGATCCCGCACGAAGGCGTGCATCGCGCCGGAGATTCTTTCCAGCTCTTGTTCCGGCGTCAATCCGTCAGGGCTGACGTGATGCGTACCGTGCTCGATCTGCTGGAGGAAGCTCGCCACGCGCACTTCCACGAATTCGTCGAGATTATTCGCGGTAATTGCCAGAAACTTCACACGTTCCAATAGCGGATTGCCGGGGTCGCGCGCCTCTTCCAGCACGCGCCGGTTGAATGCGAGCCACTGGAGGTGGCGGTTGAAATAGTAGCGCGGATCGTTCAGCGAGACGCGTGCCATGGCTCACTTCTGGGAATTGGGTTTTCGGATCTGCTCCAAGACTTACAAAAACCGTGTTACGGGAAGATGAATAAAGATGGTGCGAAGATCATCCCGCGGCCTCGACAACAGGCGGATTCCCCTTCCTCCCCCTCCGGGTCATCGCGGGCAAATTCCGCGACCTCGCTTCAAGGTCCGTTCTAGCTCTAAAGCGAGAAATAAGCATCCTTAGAGGCCTCGATTCCAATGAACGGGCACTCTCTTGAGACAGGCGCATCACCGGTCCTCAGGACAAGCCGGCCAATTTGCCGAGACCTTTCATTTTGGCGCGGGCGGCCATGCTGCCGTACTGCTTCATCATCTGGCGCATCTGGAGATATTGCTTGACGACCTGGTTGACGTCCTGAACGGTCGTGCCGCTCCCCCTAGCAATACGTTTGCGGCGTTTGCCATCAATGACGGAATGGTCGCCGCGCTCTTCATTCGTCATGGAGTTGATGATGGCTTCGATCTGCTTCAACCGCTTCTCGTCCACGTGTGCGTCTTTGGGAATGTTCTGCAATGGGCCCATTTTGGGGAGCATGTCCACAAGCTGCTCGAGCGGACCCATTTTGCGGACCTGCTTCAACTGGTCGCGAAAATCCTCGAGCGTGAAATCGTTCTTGCCGAGCTTGCGTTCGAGCTCCATGGCCGCCTTTTTGTCCACGGCCTGCTCGGCGCGCTCGATGAGCGAAAGAATGTCGCCCATGCCGAGGACGCGGGAGACGATGCGCTCGGGATAAAAGCCTTCGAGGGCATCGTATTTTTCGCCGAGCCCGACGAATTTGACCGGCGCGCCGCTGACCTTGCTGATGGAAAGCGCGGCGCCGCCGCGAGCATCGCCATCGAGCTTGGTCAAGATAACTCCGGTGAGGCCGAGGCGCTTGTGAAACTCTCCGGCGGAGCGCACGGCGTCCTGGCCGATCATGGCGTCGGCGATGAACAGGATTTCGCTGGGCTGCGATTCCTTTTTGAGCGTCGAGAGCTCGTTCATCAGCTCATCGTCAATGTGCAGGCGGCCCGCAGTGTCTACCAGGATCACGTCGCTCGCGGACAGTTTGGCTTCCTTGATCGCACCTCGGACGATTTCGAGCGGCTTGTCCGTTCCTGCGCCGGGCCACAGGGCGGTGCCCACGGCCTTCGTCACTTGAGCGAGCTGCTCGCGGGCGGCAGGGCGGTAGACATCGGTAGAGACGGCGAGGGGACGGTGGCCATGCATAGCGAGCCATTTGGCCAGCTTACCGGTGGTGGTGGTTTTGCCGGAGCCCTGAAGCCCGACGATCATCCAGACAGAAGGCGGGCGGGAAGCAAAGAGGGGCTTTGCATGCTTACCGAGAAGCGCCGTGAGCTCGTCGCGGACGATCTTGACGACCTGCTGATCGGGAGCGAGCTGCAGCATGACCTCAGTGCCCAGGGCTTTGGTGCGAATGTTGGCGAGGAGTTCGTCCACAACGGGAACGGCTACGTCGCCTTCGAGCATGGCTTCGCGGATCTCGGCCAAGGCGGCGTCGAGATGCTCTTCGGTGAGCTTGCCCTGGCCGCGGAGGTTCTTGAAGGCGCGCTGGAGTTTGTCGGTAAGGTTCTCAAACATGGGTCAAGTCGCGAAAAACCATCTTAGGCTCGCAGTTGGTGATGGTCAAACGGGGAGTGGAAATTGAAGGGGAGGCCTGAGTGAGGTCTGTGAACGAGGTTTTCCGAAATGGAACGCAGAGACCCCCTCCCCCCTGCTGTGCTGACGGAAACAGTGCGCAAGATGCTGAAAAGAGGAGGGTTGCAGGCGCGCCGTCATCGAACACAGTTCATAACTCATTGAAAAAACGTTGGTTAGATCAGGAGGGACCCAAGCAATACAAGCGAGAACGGATTGGCGGCAAGCAAACACAAAACATCCTAGCATGATTTTGGTCAATTGTCAATCAATAATATAAGTTAACTATACGTAAATTCATAGGCTTGGCTAAGCGCTGTCTTCTTACTCTCGCTGTAGTCCCGTCACTTCCCTATAGTCGGTCGGGCTGCGGAAATCCTTTTGGCCTGCTCAAATCAAGGGGAGCTCATCTTTCAGGTGGGGAACAGCAAGCTCAGGCACGCTATTCGGAGAAATGAGTTTCTTCGGGGACGTCGGTAGGGCTTTCAAAAGAGAGGTGATAGCCGTCGGGATCGTAAGCGTTGGCAACCCACATTTGATTTCCGACAAAGGGCCGCCGAACCTGGATTCCACGGGAGGTGAATTCACGGTAAAGGGCGAGCGCGTCCTCGCACTGGAAGCAGACGGAAACGCCGACACCGACTTTTCCTTCGGGCACCCAGGAATCATGGCCTTCCATGCGATATTCCTGCAACATTAGAGCCGCGGAGCCCAGTTCGAGCCAGCACCAGCGAAGTACGCCGTCGTCAATCCACTTGTGGACCATGCGGAAGCCGAGGCCGTCCACGTAATAGCGCAAAGAGGCTTCCAGGTTGGAGACCATGAAAAAGGGCACGGCCTGCTTGACGTTGGCCCCTGCTTTCGTCTCTGCGCTCATTTCATTGAACACCTCTGCGTCACTGGGAAGCCCGAACGGGCAATTCAATTAAGGCCACCGTGTCTCCGGACCGGTCCGAAATGCCTGGAGCGCTACTTGTCGAAGATGGCGGTGATCTCCTTCGGGCTGGCGGCGTCGGCTGCGAAGGAAAAGGTACCATGTTCTTTCATTTCGCGTGCGGCGAGAAGAAAAGCGCCGAGAGCGGCGCGGCAGAGCGAACTGCCGACGCTGATGCGCTTTACGCCTATCGCGGAAAGTTCGTCGAGGCTCAATTGAACGCCGCGCAGGCCCATGACGACGTTCACTGGACGGTCCACGGAACGGACAACCGCCGCAATATCTTCCCTGGTGGCCAGGCCGGGCGCGTACAAAACGTCGGCGCCGGCTTCCTGATACGACTGGAGCCGCGCGATCGTGTCTTTCAGATCGGGCCGGCCGTGCAGATAGTTTTCCGCGCGCGCGGTCAAGATGAAAGGAAAGGACAGGGCGTGAGCCGCTTCTGCCGCAGCGCGGATTCTTTCGGCGGCAACCTCCCGCTCGTAAATTGGATGGTCCGGGTTGCCAGAAGCATCTTCGATGGAACCGCCGACGATACCGGTGGCGGCGGCAAGCCGGATGGTTTCGGCAGCAGCTTCGGGAGCATCGCCGAAGCCATTTTCGAGATCGGCGCTAACCGGCAAGTGCGTTGCGGAAGCAATCGCGCGCGCATAGGCCAGAGTTTCATCACGGCCCAGGGAGTCGTCGAGGCGGCCGAGCGAAAAAGCGTAGCCCTTGCTGGTGGTTGCCAAAGCCTCGAAGCCGAGATGCGCCAGCAGGCGCGCTGTGCCGACATCCCATGGATTACGAATAATGAAGGCACGGTCGCGCTCGTGAAGCGCTCGAAAAGCGCGGCCCTTTTCAGCCTGCGTCAGCATGGCAAGTCAAGCTCATCCCGCTAGCGTCGAAGGACGCCCGAAGGTTTCGTCAACGACTTCGAGGAAAGTTCTCTCCTCCCGGAGGATTATGTGCTTGCTTTGCGCCATGGCGAAATTCATACGCGATTCCGGATCGGTCTTCAAGCGGGCGCGATAGGCTTCATACGCGGCGAGACTTTCAAAAGCAATTAACCCCCAAGCGATGTCGTTCGTGCCCTCGTGTGGAACAAAATAGCCGACGAGATGTCCGCCGCAGCGAGGAATGATGCGGCCCCAGTTTTCCGCGTACTTCCTGAATTCCTCGCGCTGGAAAGGGTCAATCTGGTAGCGAATGAAGCAGGAGATGGTCATGGATTTCCTCCCGGAAGTCTGTCCGGTCGCCACGGTGCGGCTGCTGAAGCCAAGTGCCGCCGCCATTTTCGCAAGGAGCGATACGGCCTCGCGGCGGCCCATTCGTGAAGCCAAGGGCGTTTTCGAATTCACCGGGGAAATCATGGCAGTTGCGAAGCAGACACACTTCGTCTAGCATCAAACAATGAATGCCGAATCCGCCGATACCGGCGCATCCAGAATCGCCGCAGCCATTGGCGAACCGGCCCGCGCGCGCATGCTTTTCTCTCTGCTCGATGGCCGGGCACGAACCAGCACGGAGCTGGCGGTGATCGCCGGCGTGGCCCCGTCAACGGCAAGCGTGCATCTGCAGCGGCTGAGAGAGCGACGACTGGTGAACGTGTTGGCTCAGGGGAAGCATCGTTACTACAGTCTTGAAGGACCGCACGTGTCTGCTGCGCTCGAAGCCTTGAGCGTGCTTGCCGGAGACAGACGCGGCAGCTTGGTGCCGCACACGCCGAAGGATTTGCTGGCCGCACGGACATGCTACGACCACATCGCAGGCGCGCTGGGCGTCGCTCTGCACGATTGCTTTGAGGCAAAAGGATGGTTTTCGAGGGCCGCGCGCTCCAATGGCGCCTACGGGCTCACAGCGGATGGAACAATGGCTTTTGAGGCGCTTGGAGTGGACGTCGAGGCCATCCGGAAACAGCGGAGGCGCTTTGCGTATGCCTGCATGGATTGGAGCGAGCGGCGGGCGCATCTCGGCGGCGCGCTGGGCGCGGCTGTACTGAGGGTCGCGCTAAAATACAAATGGCTAACGCAGGATCTTGATAGTCGCGCTCTGAGCATTACGAAAACGGGGCGGCGCGAAATGCTGCGCCAGTTCGGTCTCTCCATCTAAGGCGCTCAGTTCGCGTTTTTGGCTTCGCGGTGAGAATCGGATTTGTAGAAACTATTGCAACGCGTAGAGGTTTCCGTCCGTGCTGCCAAAGTAGACGGAGCCGTGGTCCACAACGGGAGAAGACATGATGGCGCCCAGGGAAATGAATTTATAGAAATCAACGTACATGTCTTCGAAATCGCCGAATACAGGGGAGAAGGCATCCTGGTTCAAGCTGCCGTCGGGATTGAGCACTTTGAAGGGGTCTTTCTTCGAGGCCGCGGTCTGAAACTCCCAAACGAGCTTCAAGGTTTTTGCATCGAGCGCGTAGAGCTTGCCATTGTGATCGCCGACATAGACCAGATCGCCGGCGAGTGCGGCGGAAGAAAACATGTAGGCTTTGGCGTCGAAGTTGAAGCGCAGCCGGCCGGTTTTGGCGTCAAGAGCCATAAACCGAGCACTGTCTGAAGTTCCTACATAGACCATGCCATCTCGCACGGCGGGTGTGCCCACCACCCACGATTTGCTGGTGGGGTAATCCCATTTCTTGCGGCCGGTAGCGGCGTCCACCGCATAAACGTGAGCATCGCGGCAGCCGACATAGACGATGCCATCCACAACCGCGGGTGAAGACTGAAATCCAACCTGGTTGTGGATGGTGGGATCTTCTCCGGTCTTGAAAGCCCATTTTTCTTGACCCGTGTCAGCGTCGAGGGCATAGAGATAGCTGTCCCAGCTTCCGATGTAGACGGTGTTGTTGGCGACAGCGGGCGACGCGTGCACGACATCCTTGGTGGAGAATTTCCAGAGCAAAAGACCTGTTTGCGCGTCCGCGGCATAAACGTTACCGTCGCCGCTACCGAAGAACACCTTGCCGTTATCCACGGCAGGCGAAGACATGAAGACATCCCAGGCGTCCGGGATGGTCTGGGCAGCGGATGGCAGGCCGTGAAGATTCCTGGCTTCGAATTTTCTTTCGAATTCAGTTGGGAGAACCCATTTTGGCTTGCCGGTTCCGATATCGAGGGCGGCCAAGGCACCAACGGATGAGACGAAATAGAGGATTCCACCGGACACCGTTGGCGAAGAGGCGATCGGCATGCGGGATTTGAATTTCCATTTTTCCGCGCCGGTGGACTGATCCACGGCGTAGAGGTAGCCATCCAAGCTGGCAATGTAAACGACTCCATCAGCAATGGCGGGCGAAGAAACGACGGGCCCGCCGGTCTTGAACATCCACTTCACGCCGTGGAATTGTTCGGGGCCGGGCGAATCATAAACGCCGGTGCGAGCGACGTTGCCGTGAAAAGTCGTCTGCGCCACCGAACAGGGCAGGGTTGCGAGCAGCAAAGGCAAAAGAATTCGTTTCATTCGGGGTTCCCCAAGCGAAGAGCATTCCGTCAGCGAGCTAACCTAATCTGACGGGATAGACTAAAATCCGTTATCAGAATTTGCCACGCGGTGGTTCGTGGGCAAGCCAGAGCTTCAAAACACCGGCGTAATAAGCAGTGGGAAGAAGGCAGAGTCTGCTTGTCGCATTGGGGCAGTGTGCGGTACCGTTTTGTGGCAAAGAATGGCAGGTAAACACCGGGGAAAGAGAATGTTCAAGAGATACAGGGTGGCGCTGGGTTTCGCGTTTCTAACCGCGGTGGTCCTGTGGCCGTTGCAGGCGCAAACGCCGGATACGGCAACGATTCAGGGCCGCGTTACGGATCAAGACAACGCTGCAGTTCCGGGCGCGAAAGTGACCGTCAAGAACTCGCTCACGGGCGAGGAACGAACGGCGAAGACAGATTCGTCGGGAGCCTTCGTCTTCGCGGGATTGCAAATTGCGGGGACGTACACCATCGGTGCAAAACGCGAAGGATTTGCCAAGGCGGAATTGAATGACATAACCGTGGTCGGAGGGGTGCGGGTGAGCCTGCACTTTCGGCTGAACGTGGCCGCAGCACAAACGCAAATCACAGTGACGGGAGCCGTCGGGGAAGTGCGCACCGACGAACCACAACTCGGGATCCATTTGAGCGCGGTGCAGGCGGAAGAAACGCCGCTCTTGAACCGGAGAATTACCTATCTGCCATTACTGGAAGCGGCAAACCGGCCAGCTATCAACCAGGGCGACGTTTTCATGAATGAGAATCTCTTCACGACGAACGGCACAGGCCGCCGGCAAACGTGGTTTGAGGTGGACGGCAGCAACGCGGTGGACAGCTGGGGCCGGCAGACGATTTTCAACAATATTCCGCTTGATGCGGTGCAGGAAATGACCGTTCTGACGAACGCGTTCTCCGCGGAATACGGGTATACCGCGGGGAGCGTGGTGAACATTGTCACGAAGAGGGGCGAGAACAATTTTCACGGTGACCTCCTGGGATTGTGGCGGCCGTCCGCGACGGGAGCAAAATTGTCGGGGTTCAATTCCTCTAATGCGACAAGCGGCAACGACATTACCCGCGACACGCTGCGGCAGATGGCCATCGGTTTCTCTGGCCCTATTGGAAAAAGCGCACGAACTTTCTTTTCGATCAATGGCGAATACAGCTGGCAAGACCGTGCGTCGCCGGTGATCTCGCCGGTGGCGCCGGGCAACTTCATCGGCAATTACCGGGGCTGGCTGGGATTATTGCGCATAGACCATGAGATCAACGCCAACAATGAATTGTTTTTCCGGAGCGACGTGGACAACTTTTACGACACGAACCCCAATGGAACGGTGGGCGGGAATAATTTGCCCAGCGTAGCGCGCACCTTCAAACGCCGGACGTATTCAGAGGAGCTGGGCGAAACGGCAATTATCAGTCCATCTCTCGCCAATGATGTCCGGCTGCAATTTCAACTCGCGTCTCCAATCACACAGTTCGCGCCCGACATTTACGGTACGCAATACTCGGTACCGATCTCCACCGGCGGAACGTTCACCTCAGGCACATCGCAATCGGCTCTTTTGCTCAACCGGCAATACGAAGCGAACGACACGGTCTCGGCCACGCATTCGCGCCACACGATCAAGTTCGGCATGGGCATGATCCACGCGCACAACGGAGGGGACAGCAAGGAATTTGGCGGCCCCATTTACCTAGGCAAGTTCACGTACAAGAGCTGCACGGACGCACTCGAGGTGTGCGAGAGTACCTCGTATCTCGACGACATCAACAATGTACAGAGCTACACGCAGAGCTATGGCAATGCGGACTATACGGTAGATGACACGCTATGGTCGGCGTTTGTGCAGGACGATTACCGGGTGCGCTACGACCTCACGCTGAATCTGGGTTTGCGCTACGAACGCCAGACCTTCACGGATTCGACGCACGCGTTCGCTCCACGCGTGGGCTTCGCTTACGACCTGTTCGGCGGAGGCAAGACGGTGATCCGCGGCGGCTTCGGGATCTATTACTCCCAAATTGTGGACAACTCGGAGGCCAACTATGCTCTGACCGGGCCTACCGGAGTTTTCAACTATACCGCGACGGCAGGCCAGCCAGGCTTCCCAACAAGCGTTTCGGATGCTCCGCTCCCGGCGTTTCCTCCAGGAGCGCAAATCCCGCTGCAGAGTCTCTACATTCGGCCGGGCGAAAGCGCTTATTACAACCAGTTCTTCCCGACTTCGGCGCTCATCGGCTATCCCGATGCGCTGCTCTCCCCCTACACGGAGCAATGGACGATTGGAGTGCAGCGGCAATTGGGAGGCGGGTGGTTGCTCAGCGCGGATTACGTCGGCGCGCATACGCTGCGCATCAACCGGCCGCTGGACGTGGATCCGCCGACGCCATTTATTCGCACGGCTGCCGGGCAGGTGCGCTCGGCGCAAGCGGCCAACTGTACGCGACCGCTGTGGATTCTCTGGTACCAGCAGCAGGGAACGACGTGCAATCCTGCGGCAGCTAGCAATCCTCAGCCGCCGTATTCGGTGATTCAATCAGATGTGAACGACGGGTTTGCCTTTTATCAGGCGCTGGATTTGGACGTAAGCCATCGTTTCCGCAACGGAATGGCATTGCTGGCCAGCTACACGTGGTCGCATGCCATTGACAATGTGGACCCGGACATTCCGAGTCAAAATCCCAATGATCCCAACTTCACGGGAGCCGAGGAAAAGGGCAACGCCATTTACGACCAGAGGAATCGGTTTGTCCTCAGTGGCTTTTACACCGCGCCACTGAAGATTCGCTTCGGCGGCATCGCGACACTGGGATCGGGACTGCCGTACAACGCCACCACCGGCATCAACAATAGCGGAGACACGGGGGCGACGAGCGATCGCCCGGTGGTGAATGGATTTGTCCTCGGGCGTAACACCGGGCATGGGCGGCCGATTTACAGTTTTGACCCTTTCGTCGAACGCACGTTTTCCTTTGCCGCCGAGCGCGTTCATTTGAACCTGCGCGCGGAAGCCTTCAACGTTTTCAATCACGCCAATTTCGTGGGATACAGCGGCACGTGGGGCAACGGAGCGACGCCGGGTCCAGGCTTTGGAGAGCCGCTCGCAGGAATCACAAACCAGCTTCCGGCCCGACAAATGCAGTTTTCCGCTGGAGTATCCTTCTGAAGGCAAAGCAGTTTCTTGACCGTGCGAGCGCAGGGCAAGTACACTAGTAAATTCGCAAAGAGCCGAAGAAACGGCCAGTGAACGGGTGCGCGCGAACTTGAAAGAACAGTGCCGTGTCGCACGTATTAAACAAGGGGGACTGCTTTGCCAAAGCGTACCTATCAACCGCGGAAACGCCGCCGAGCCAAGACGCATGGCTTCCGCGCACGAATGAAGTCCGTGGGCGGCCGGAAAGTCTTGTCGGCGCGCCGCAAGAAGGGACGCCATCGCCTTACGCCCGAATAAGGATAGGCAAGCCGGTCCCGGCGGGCAGGAATATCCGAGGGGCGCGCGGCTGGTGCGTAAGGCGGAGTTCGACACGGTGTACCGCGCCGGGAAGCGCCGATCAAGTTCCCACTTCACCGTTTTTTTTCGCGCCAACGAGCTGCCGGAAAGCCGGTTCGGATTCAGCATCAAAAGAGCACTCGGCGGGGCGGTAGTGCGCAACCGCATCCGAAGGCGCGTGCGAGAGATCGTGCGATGCCGCCGGCAGGAGATACCCGCAGGATGGGACATCGTCATACACCCGAAGAGCAGCACAGCGGAGGCGCCATTTGCCGCGCTGGCGGAGGAATTATTGCGGCTGCTAAAACTATAGAGCAAGGGCACGAGGGAGCCTCAGTTCGCGGCGGCGTGAAACAGACCTTGCCGGTGTTCCTGGCCTTGCTTGCGCTGCGCCTTTACAAAACCTATCTGTCCATTCTCTTTGTTGGGGCTTGCCGGTTCCAACCGACATGCTCGCAATTCGCTTATGAAGCCATCGAGCGGTTTGGCGTTCTGCGCGGCGTGTGGCTGGGAACGAAGCGGTTGCTTCGTTGTCATCCGTTCTCGCGAAGATTCGGCTACGATCCCGTTCCGGAAATTTCAGATCAGCTGCACCCCCACCTGATAAGCACGGCAAACCAGAAAGAGGCGCATTCGTGAGCGATCCGCAAAAGGGGAGCGCTTCGCGGCCCGAGCTACGCATTCTCTTCGCCTCGCTTCTTTCCATGGTGGTGATCCTGGTGTGGGCGAAGTATTTTGCACCGAAACCGCCAGCGCATCCCGCGGAAGAAAACAAGCCGGCGGTTACCGCCCCGGCGGGCGGAAATGAAACTAGCTCTTCTCCCGCGCAATCCTCGACCACGGCAGCGCCGAGCAAGCCGGCGGTGGCAGCGCCTGCGCCGATTATTCCCACCGTAAGTGCTGCGCTGGAGCGCACCACGGTCGTGGAAAACTCGCTCTATCGAGTGGAGCTTTCCAATCGCGGTGGAATCGTCAAGAGCTGGCTGCTCAAGAAATATAAGGACGATGCCAAGCCGCCGCGCGTGCTTGACCTCGTGCATCCGGAGGCCGCCCAACAAGTGGGGCGCTGGCCGTTCGAGGTGGTGCTGAACGATCCGGCGCTGGAGAAGGCGGCGAACACAGGTTTGTACAAGGTGACTTCCGGCGGCGAAGCTGCGCCCGCGCAAATCGAAGCGCCAGGAAAGCTGGAGTTCACCTGGAGCGACGGGCACCTGGAAGTCACGAAGAGCTTCCAGTTCGATGATAGCTACGTGGTGAAGACCGAAGTCAGCGCAACGCTCGACGGCAAGCCCATCACCGCCGGGATTGGCTGGCTGGGCGGATTTGGCGACCAGACGGTGACGAATCCCCGGCCCGTGGAAACGGTGCAGGTCTTTTACTCCGAGGGCGGAAAGCTGACCACCCTGCCGCACAAGAAGCTCGAGGATCTGAGCAAGCTCGGCGAAGGCGTATGGCAAGGCGGCAAGGATTGGACCGGCATCGAAGATACCTATTTCGCTGCGGCGTTTTTACCCCTGCACGGCTCTGCTCCCGGGACGCTGGAGACCCGCTACTGGAACGATTTTCACACCGTCCAGATCGAGGGGAAAGACACCCCTGAGCCTGTGCAGGAGGTGGCTACCGCGACGACGATGGCCCCGACGGAGCTGCGCGTATACGTTGGACCCAAGGACTACGACGAGCTGAAAAAGATGACCCCGCCGTTGCAGTCGCTCGTGAATTTCGGCTGGTTTGAAGTGATTGCCGCGCCGCTGTTCTACGCGTTGAAGTGGCTGCACATCTACATCCCGAATTGGGGATGGGCAATTGTTGTTTTGACGCTGCTGATCAACATGGTGCTTTTTCCGCTGCGCATCTCCAGTTACAAAACCACCATGAAAATGCAGCGTGTGGCGCCGGAAATCAAAGCGATTCAGGAGAAATACAAGAAGTACAAGATGAACGATCCGCGCAAAGCGGAGATGAACAAAGAAGTCATGGCGGTTTACCAGCGGGAAGGCGTGAACCTTGGAGGGGGCTGTTTGCCGACGCTGGTGCAGATGCCCATCTGGTTTGGCTTATACCGCGCGTTGCAAGGAACGATCGAGTTGCGGCACGCGCCCTGGTTCTGGTGGATCAAGGATTTGTCGGCGAAGGATCCTTATTTCATCCTGCCGATTTTGATGGGACTGTCCATGTATTTCGTATCGAAGATGACGCCGATGACGGCGGCGACCGATCCTCAGCAACAGATGATGATGAAGATCATGCCCATCGGGATGGCCGGAATGTTTGTGATCATTCCCTATCCGAGCGGCCTTGCCGTGTATATTCTCACCAGCAGCCTTGTGGGCATCGGGCAGCAGTGGTATCTGAACAAGACGCATCCATTGCCCACGCCGGGAGCGAAGACAGGCAAAAACAAGAAGATTTGAGTCTCCGGTAGCAGCTTGGAAAAGCCGGGGATTTCTGCGATATTGCCCTCCCGATGACACTAAATCTAATTAAGGACGGAAAGCTCGACCGGCCAGCGGCAGCCGGAGCCCTGCGGGACTTCCTTGAGAAAATGGTGCGCGCTGCGCGGCTGGATTTGAACGTGAATGTGCGGGCCGTGCCACCGGAGGGAGAGAGCGGCGCAGGCGGGGCGGAAGTCACGGCGGATCTCGATGGGAGAGACAAAGGGATCTTGCTGGAGCGCGGCGGGGAAGTTCTGAGTTCGCTCGAGCATTTGGCCATGCGGGCGCTGCGGCTCGAGCAGGAGTGGCATGAGAAAATTCACATTGACTGTGGCGGATACCGAGCTCTGCGGTACGAAGAGCTGCAGATGACGGCGCGCGTGGCGGCAGAACGCGTCCAGGCGACGCGGCAGCCGTTCCGGCTGAATCCCATGTCTCCGAGAGAGCGGAGAATTGTGCATCTCGCATTGAAAGAAATGCCGGGCGTGAGGACCGAGAGCGTCGGAGTCGGCGAAAACCGGCAGGTGGTGATTCACCCGGCGAACGCACCACAAGGCAAGACTAGCCGATAGCCGAACCATCCCCCGAATTTAGCGGCGCACCCAACCTTGAGAGATAACCCGCCGTGCTGAATCGAAGCGCACCCGGTAAGTGAATGAAGAAGGACGATTGGGGTTCATTTGAGGGAAACGCAGGTCCAGAATTTCCACCACCGCGTCATCCCCTTCCATGTGAAAGCGCGTGACTGGAAAGCGATCGAACCATAAGACATCGCGAACTTCGGGCAGCTGGCGGGCGGCTTCGATGTAAAAGTTGTCAGGCGCATCCGGATAAAAGTGATATTCGATAGGCGGTTCCGCGGCGGGATTCGAAGCTGCTGCTGCCCGCGCGGTCAAAGAAGACTTCTCGCTGAGGTCCATGCGCATCTCGTAAACGCCATGCTGCGTGAGAATCAGGCCGTCCCAATGCCAGAGCGAAGGCGGGAGCGGCAATGCGGCCATGGATTCCGTTTGAATGTTTTCCAAAGCGGCGAAAGACCGGATTCGCGCGAATGCCTCATGGTGAGCGAAGACGGCCAGTCCCACGTAAATGCAGGCCGCAGCGAAGCCGGCGCGGTTCCACTTGAAATAGCCGAAACGCGACCCCCAGCCGCGGTATGCGGGCAAAAGAATCAACAGTGTGAGAACGAGAACAGCAATCACGACTGAGCTATCGGAAATGGGAGCGCCAACCGTGCGCGCGATGGCGGCAACGACGAAAGGTGCCGGCATGAAGATCAGCCAGGTGAACAGCGCGCGGCGTTTGGCGCGCTCCGCGTCGAGATTCAACCAGGCGAGGAACTGAGGCAAAAGCAGGATTCCCGTAAAGGTAAAGTCCACAATGAAAAGAATGTCCCACGCCGGACGCGCCCATGACAGGGGAGACCAGATCATGGTGCCGAAAGTTGTCGCGAGATCGAGCAGGATATGGCTCAGGATGCCGATGACGTAGATCCCAACAAGAGCGAGAAATGAAGGCGATTCCCACTTTCGCCAGCGCACGATCCACCGCGTAAGCGCCGCAAGAATCAGCGCCCACACCGGCATGCATATCAGCGAATGGGTGATGCTGCGATGCCAGGTGATCAGCAGGAGCGGATTGTGGGAGAAGAAATCGCGGAGAACGTCGGAGTCAGGAAAGATGGCGCCGAGCATGAAAGACCAGGTCACGATTCGAGCTCGATTCATGGGCTTCAGCGCGAACATGTCTTCGCCCTTGAAGAGCGCTTTGCCGATGAGGGCGCCCGCGATGCCGTGGGTAATCGTGTCCATTCTGCCAGTGTACTTGGGTTGCCCGGTTCCGCGGAACTTCCTGAAAACTTCAGATTACGGAGATCAGCGGGGAACGCCTCTCGAGGACGCGGCCGACTTGCCGCACTGCGACTCCGTGGCGTTCGAGTGAATTTTGTGCTTCGGCGGCAGCTGCGGCGGAAATGCCGACGAGCAAGCCTCCTGAAGTTTGCGGGTCGAAGAGAAGATCGCGGTGTTCTTGAGAGACGCCAGCGGCAAATTCAGCGCAGTCGCCAACGAAAGACCGGTTGTTGTGCAGGCCGCCGGGCAAATGGCCTTCCCGCGCTGCGTCCAAAGCGCCAGACAAATAGGCGAAGGCTGCGTGTTCAATCTCGAGTGAAACGGGAGCAATGCCGCGAGCTGGATCTCCCAGGGCCATTTCTCTCGCATGGCCTAGCAATCCAAATCCGGTCACATCCGTGACCGCGTGAATGGGAGTCGGCTCACCCGCTGTGGAGTCGACTTCGTGCAACCCTTCGGCGGTCGCGCGATTGAGTGTGGTCATTGCCGCCGTGGCCGCGGACAACGATTCCGGCGTTGCCCGGTCCTTTTTCAAGGCCGTGCTTATCACCCCTGTCCCGAGGGGCTTTGTGAAGAGCAGGACGTCGCCCGGCCGTGCGCCCACATTTTTCCAGACGCGCGCTGGGTGAATGAGTCCGGTCACGGCGTAGCCAAAAAGAATGTCGTCATTGCGGACCGAATGGCCGCCAATGACGGAGCAATTGGCCTCCATCATTTTGACGAGGCCGCCTCGAAGGATTTGCTCGAGGAGGTCCGGGTCGCCCTTTTCCGGAAAGCCTACAATGGAAAGAGCGGAGAGTGGGCGTCCTCCCATAGCGTAGATGTCGCTGAGAGAATTGGCGGCGGCGATCTCGCCGAAAGTGTGGGGATCATCCACGATCGGAGTGAAAAAATCCACGGTCTGTACGAGTGCCATTCCTCCGTCGAGCAGATACACCCCGGCGTCGTCATTGGTATCGAAACCAACGAGCACCTTT
The DNA here is from genome assembly GCA_035518615.1 of Terriglobales bacterium. Lineage (GTDB taxonomy): Bacteria > Acidobacteriota > Terriglobia > Acidiferrales > UBA7541 > Acidiferrum. The sequence continues at coordinate 30,879 of DATIXL010000084.1, forward strand.
GGGTCAGTTTGCCGCGGCAGGCGGCGCAGCACAGAGTCCAGGATCCCGGGACTCAGCTTGGCTGCTCAACCGGCTGCCTTGGCCATTCCGGTCAACTTCACGCGGTCTGCCAAGACGTCACCTCACACGCTCGTATTATAGGGATGTCGCGCCATGTTTGCGCACGAGTTGCGCGGAAGCCTGCAAACGTGCTTTCATCGCGCGATGCCTTGGGACTTTTGGCTCTTGTTCATCGCTTTGGGTGTATTGCTGCCCTGGCGCGGGCGCGCCAAATTCCGCCGCCTACTGGAAATGCCCCATGTGGGAAGGGCAGAGCGCATCGCACTTTATTTTTCGACCATCGCATTTCAATGGGTCGCAGCCGCGGTTGTGGCGTGGCGCGTTCATGCGCGAGGACTTTCACGCGAGGAACTGGGGCTGGCTTGGAAAAATGGCCAAGAACTCATTCTCCTGGGCCTTGCTGGAGCGGTCGCCCTGGGCCTTCTGCACTGGTGGAATCTATGGCGCATCGGAAAACGGGCGGACCGACAGCCGAGCCAGTTGCACGCCGTTGCAGAGCGCATCCTTCCACGTTCCCGCGTGGAGATTGTTCCCTACGCATGTCTGGCCCTGACCGCGGGTGCTTGCGAGGAGTTTCTGTATCGCGGTTTTGCCATGGCTGCATTGCTTAGGGCAGGCCTCCCGGGCTGGAGCGTGGTGGTCTTGAGCGCCGTTCTCTTTGGCTTAGCGCATTTGTATCAGGGGCGCAGTGGCGTGGCAGGAACAATTTTTTTGGGCGCGGCATTCGGAGGCGTGCGGATTCTGTGCGATAGTATTGTGCCTTTGATTTTTTGGCACGCAGCGATCGACCTGGTGGCGGGAGTCGCGGGTGCAAAATACCTCGCTTCAGATGCCACGGGCAGTAGCGGGACGAAAATCGGGAGTGTATTACTGTAGAGTTAATATAAACTACAATGTCAACTGGCCAGCCCCCTCTAACCAGCGAACGCGCGATCCTGCGCGCCTGCCAGGAATTTGAGTTGACCTTAAATGCCGAGCAAGTTCTGCAAATCCAACAATATATGGCCATGCTCCTGGCCTGGAATGACAAGGTCAATCTCACCGCCATCCGCGATCCCCTGGAAATCCTGAATCGCCACTTTTGCGAATCGATGTTTGGTGCGTCGCTATTGCCAAAAACATCGTGTCGGCTGGCCGACGTTGGCTCAGGTGGTGGTTTCCCGGGGCTTCCCCTGAAGATCATCCGCCCCGACAACTACGTCTTTCTGATTGAATCGAGTGTCAAAAAGGCCACTTTTCTCGCGGAAGTCGTTCGCGAGCTGAAGCTTACGGACACTCGGGTGTTGGTGAGCAGGTATGAAGAACTGGGCGAGGAAGTCGCGCCTCTGGATGTGGTCTGTTCGAGAGCTCTGGGGGAATTTGAAGGATTTCTTCAATGGGCTGGTGGCCCTAGAGTTGGCGCTCAGGAGGTTATATTTTGGATCGGGAAGAGCGATGCGGAGGCGATCCGTGGAATCCCGGGATGGAGATGGGGTCAAGTTATGGATGTCCCGCGATCCCTGCGGCGCTGCCTTCTTGCCGGTCATCGCGAAGTAACTAACGTCGGCGCAACGACTTAGTGCAGCAGAATGATCCGACAACCAGAAATAGCCTGAGTACAATGCCATGCGAAGACGGCGAGCTCTCTAGTTTGACTCAACCGAATGGAATGTGCTTCCAAGCCAGCATCACAGCCGCAAAGGCGCACCAAAAATGACCGATGGTTGTATTCTGTCAAGATTTGTTCCATGTGGAACAATGGGGCTTCAGGGTCATCCACTCAGCTTTTGTTTCACGTGGAACATTTCCGAGCCACACGGATGAGGCAACCAGACTGTTCCACGTGAAACATCTTGCATCGGCAGAACTCGTTTGTTAGATTTTCGACACGGGGAGGCAATCGTTTGGCTCGCATTATCGCCGTTGCGAATCAAAAAGGCGGAGTTGGAAAAACAACCACGGCGGTAAATTTGGCCGCTTGTTTGGCGACCGCAGAACAGCCCACCCTGCTGGTAGATTGCGACTCTCAAGCAAATGCAACAGCTGCAATTGGTTTTGCCAAGGATCCGTCCCGCCGGACGCTTTATCACGCACTGATCTTGAATGAGCCCCACGAGCGAATCTTGCAGAAATCACAAGTCGATTTGCTTGATGTCATCCCCTCAGATAAGAATTTAGCGGGTGCGGCAGTGGAATTGGTGACGGCGGAAAATCGCGAGTACAGACTGCAGGCTTTTCTGCAGCCCCTTCGAGAAAAGTACAAGTTCATTATCCTTGACTGTCCCCCCGCCCTGGATCTCCTTACTCTTAATGGTTTAGTTGTCGCGGACGCCGTTTTGGTGCCTATTCAGTGTGAATATCTAGCCTTGGAAGGCGTTTCCGAGTTGTTGGACACTTTGATGCGCATTCGACGCACGTTGAATCCCAGTTTGGAGATCGAGGGGATTCTATTGACGATGTTTGATGAGAGAACCACGCTGTCGAGGCAGGTTGCGACGGATTTGCGCAGTTTTTTTGGAACGCAAGTTCTACAGAGTGTGATTCCGCGCAATGTCCGGCTCGCAGAAGCACCGAGCTTCGGAAAGCCAATTATTTTCTACGATATGCACAGCAGAGGAGCCGAAGGCTATACCCAGCTTGCCCAGGAGGTGATTGCCAATGTCGAGAAACGCGTTAGGACGGGGGCTCGGAGCGCTCATTCGGGAGCCTGAACCGCAAGCGCCGTCAGCAATACCTGCAGGCCCCGTTGCGGCTGGACCGGCAGCTGCTGCGGCAGTCCCTGCTCGTGAAAGTACCCGGAGTGGAACTGAGCAGCTTGATATTGAGTTGATCGAGCCCAGCCCATACCAGCCCCGGACGCGGTTTCGTGAAGAGGGTCTGGACGAGCTCGCAAGGTCGATTCAATCGAGTGGAATCATTCAGCCGATTGTGGTGCGGCCCGCGGGGAAGCGCTTTCAGCTGATAGCTGGCGAGCGCAGGTGGAGAGCTGCACAGCGAGCGGGATTGCTGAAAGTTGCCGCCATCGTGCGGGACGTTCCGGACGAGCTCGCATTGGAAATGACCCTAGTTGAGAACATTCAGCGCGAAGACTTGAATCCGATGGAGGCGGCCCGCGCTTTTGATCGGTTGCGAGAGGAATTCAATCTGACTCAAGAAGAAGTCGCGGAACGCACTGGAAAAGACCGCGCGACCGTTGCAAATGCCATCCGGCTTCTAAAATTGGAACCGCTCATTCAGGAATGGATTGAAGAAGGAAAACTGAGCGCCGGGCACGGACGCGCCCTCCTGGCGGTCGTGGATCCTCAGCTCAGGATGCGCTATGCGAGACGCTCTGCGCGCGGCGGTCTTACCGTGCGCCAAATCGAGAGGCTTGCTTCGCGCCGAACTCGCGGTGCCCAGAGTTCGACCGAATTTCATTCGGATGCAAATGTTCGCGCCGCAATCGAAGAGTTGCAGCGACATTTGGGAACGAAAGTGCTGCTACGGCCGAAGACAAGAATACGCGCTGGCCAACTCATCCTCGAATATTACGACGACGCGCAGCTCATGGGATTGTACGACCGGCTGCTGAAATAACTCCGTCGCAGTTCGTTAGAATACTGACCTCACGTGCAGTCGCATCTTTCGACACTTCGATGAAGCGGACTGGTTGACATCGGGCGCCGCGCCGATAGAGTGGGAGTGTCAATTGTTTTGGGGGTTCGTATGGCTTGGAAATGGCCGGGGGGATCGAATGGCGGGTCCGGCGAAGAATGGACCGGCTTCATCGATCAAGGCGTGACCATGGAGGGGACGCTGCAAGTAAAGGGGACCTTCCGAGTGGATGGCAATGTCAAAGGCAATATCATCTCCGAGCAGACTCTCGTGCTGGGAGAAAATGCGAAAGTTGAAGGGCAAATCGAAGGAAACCGCGTGGTGATCGCGGGACGCTACGACGGCGTGATCTTCGCGAAAGGGCGCGTTGAAATTCAGGCAAAAGGCGTCGTGACTGGGGAAGTGCATTCACCCTGCCTGGTGATTGACCCGGGAGGAATTTTCGACGGCCGGTGCCACATGCTTACATCCTCAGATGCGGCGACGGGGGTGACGATACCCATTCGAGCGCTGAGCCAGGCGTAGCTCCGTGCCTTAGTTGTGGCTTACGATTTTCCCTCATTGTTATAGCCACTGCATTATATATCTTATAAGTAATATAGAATATGGACGCCTATTCGTGTGCCTGGGGGTTGACACTGCATGGATGCGCGTTTATGGTTCGAAGGAGAAGGTTGCGGGGCGGAATCGATGAGAATTTTTGTGGTGGGCGGCGGCGGCAGGGAACACTCGCTGGTATGGAAACTGCGGCAAAGCCCGCAGGTTGAAAAGCTCTGGTGCGCCCCGGGAAACGCGGGCATTGCAAGGGAAGCGGAGTGCATGGAGGTGGACGCGGGAGACGTAAGCGCGCTCCTGAGACTGGCAGATCAAATTCGTCCTGACCTGACGATCGCGGGTCCGGAACTTCCGCTGGTAAACGGGATCACGGATGCATTTCGCGCTCGAAGGTTCCTGGTCGTGGGACCATCGCAGGTTGCGGCGCAGCTCGAGGGAAGCAAGATCTTCTGTAAGGAGTTCTTGCAGCGACATAGCATCCCCACCGCGCGCCTGTTTGGAACTTTTGCTGCCGCAGGGGACGCTGATGCGGCGCTGGATGAAGTTGTGTGGCCAGCGGTGATCAAGGCAGACGGACTGTGCGCCGGCAAAGGAGTTTTGGTCGCTAAAAATGTTGCCGAGGCCCGGGATTTCATTTACCGGGTGATGGAACTGAACGAACTGGGAGCCGGGGGCCGGCGAATTCTGATTGAGGAGGCGCTGGAAGGTGAAGAACTTTCGTTTATTATTTTAACGGATGGGGAAAAGTATGCTCAGCTGGCGCCCACGAGAGATCATAAACAGCTACTCGACGGCAACAAGGGACCTAACACGGGAGGCATGGGAGCGTACTCATCCGAAGAACTTCTGCCATCCGGGCTGCGGGAAGAGATCCTCAAGCAAATCGTTGAACCTACGCTGCACGGGCTCGAAGCCGATGGGATCCGCTACCAGGGATTTCTGTATATCGGCCTGATGCTCACTGCGCACGGTCCGAAGGTTTTGGAGTTCAATTGCCGTCTGGGGGATCCTGAGACCCAGGCAATCATGGCGCGGGTGGATTTCGACCTCGCAGAGATACTCTCGAGCGTGGCTGTGCGGCGCTTTGAGCCTGAGAAAATCAAGTGGAACCGGGATGCAAGCGTCTGTGTGGTGATGACTTCCCGCGGCTATCCTGGAAAGTTTGACAGGGGCCTTCCGGTTGGAGGACTAACCGCTTTGGAAAGATTAGACGGTGTGAAGGCTTTTCATTCTGGAACCAAGCTCATTGGCGGGACGGTGGTAACCTCCGGTGGAAGAGTGCTCGGGATCACGGCCGTTGGCGGGAATCTTGAACAAGCCGTGACCCAGGCTTATAGAGGCGTAGAGTTGATTCATTTTGAGGGTATGCACTATCGGAGAGATATTGGAATGGCTGTAGGACGAGCACACTCAGCCGGAGATTGATACTTTGCTAGGTATGGTCAATCTATTCCGCGTTCAGCGCCGGTGTCTTCCTATGGATAATGTTGGTGGAGGAGTGAATTATGGGGACGGCTGGGAATATTGTGCCGAGTGTTGAAAGGGAGGCCAAACTCGACCCGGTAACTAGATTGTGCGTCTGGAGTGAACCACTGATATTGAATAAAGTGGTTATGGGGAATCCGGTCGCTTCCTGAGGCTCGGTGCTTCGGGCTGGCTGTTGGTTTTCTCTCGAGCTTTCTCCACCGGCTCTTCCGGCGGAACAACCCAATCGAACCCATGCTCCTCTTCCATGGTTCCTATGAAGAAGGTTTCATGGGGATAGATCAGGGGGACGAGCGCGCGAAAAAAGTCCACAGAATCGTTGGTTACCGCTTTTTGAGCGTCCCCTTTGGCAATGAGCGCGTCAACTTTCGCGAAGCGCGAGTCGGAGGAGCAAAGTTGGGCAATGCGCGGGTCATTTCCCTCGATCAACTCTTGGATGGAAGGGCCTTTCCCGGCGTCGGGATAACCCGTCTCGACGATGGTGTGGGGCGAGTGTTTTTCCGGAGGATAGAGTTGGGTAAATCGCGGACGGAGGACGCGGGTCTCCCAGTAGTCCGCACCGTTGGAGGTAATGTTTTCCTGAGTGATGCGATATTCGACGGTCCAAACCTCGGGGCCATAGTCCTGGGGACCGAAGCCGATGACCACCAATTCAAAAAGAGCCTGATCTGGAGGAAAGTTGAGCTTGTGGTGCAAGCGAGCGGCCAATGAATGGAGCCTTTCAAGGAACGCGGTGCCCATGGTCTCCAAATCGGGTTCGCCGCTCTCGCCATATCCGGCGTACTGAGGATTTTGTCCCCCGAAACGAGGAACGTCGCGGTCCAGTCGAACGGGAGCAGGATCTGCGGGCATGCGCCACTCGGAGGCGCCGAGAAACACGCCGACATGCCTGCTATCCAACTCCGCGAGGCGAGGAGGAGGGGCACCTTGTTCGAGAGGGCGGTTCACAGCAGCGAAGATGATTTTGTCCTGAGAAACATGAATAATGACCCGACCACCGGTGAGTGCCGCAACGATTTCGTCGTCCGGGCGCTGGCGGGGCAGTTGGGCTTCCAAACGGTTGGAGGAGAGGCAAGATAGGAAACTACCGATTGCTACGAGGGAGAGCAAGGCAGCGTCGGCACGGAATTTCACAGACCCTCAGATCGGCCTAAGGCCGCATAGCGAAGCAAACAAGATCCATTCTACTCCAGCGGGACGCCGGAGAATCATCTGAAGGAACAACCGGCAATATCCTCGATGGCAGCGTTCCGGTAAACTGGGAAAAGAAGACAAGAGAGGTACGGCCATGGGATTAAGAAAAACAAAGTCAATTCAGGTAACCGGTAAAATGCTGACGGAAATTCTGCGGGCACACGAATTGTTCTTTCTGGGAAAGCCCGGAGGACAGCAGGCGGACTTGAGCGGGGCGGACTTGAGCGAGGCGGACTTGAGCGGGCTGATCCTGAGCAAAATGATTTTGCGAGGGGCTTACCTGCAAGGAAGCGACCTGCGAAGGGCCAAGCTTGGCGCAACGGTTCTCAGCGGGGCGAACCTGCGAAAAGCGGACCTGCGCAACACGGATATGACCGAAGCGATTCTTGCAGGAGCAAACCTGGAGGAGGCGCAAGCGAGCGGGGTGGAATTTTTCCGCTGCGATCTTTCGAACGTGAACTTCCGCAAGGCGCTGTTGCGCAACGCAAACTTCCGCCTGGCCAACGTGAGGGGAGCCGTCTTTAGCGGCGCGGATATGGGGGTAACGATTCTGCGCGAGACCGATCTTTCGGGAGCGGATCTTTCCGGAGTAGACCTATCCACTACGCTGCTGCCGCGTGGCTACAGCTCAGAGCAGTTCAACCAGAAAGGCGCCTGAAGCGCGGAAACGGGCCGGAGGACAATGGCAATTCGCTCAGCCTCGTGGTAGCCTCCGTCAAGCGTTTCCTCTCCTAAATCGGTGGCGACACCCAGCACACAACTCGATCGTTCGGCAGCGCGTGAACGCGTGTTGCAAATTCTGCGCGAGGTTCTGATCGAACTGGGCAGCGAAGGCGCACTGCCCATGCTGGGACCCAGTGCGAATCTTGATCGGGACCTGGGACTCGGGAGCCTAGAACGCGTGGAATTGATTGCGCGTCTGGAGAAGCAGTTTGGGGTAAGGCTGCCCGACCGTGTTGCGGCCGAAGCGGATACCGCGGAAGCGCTGGCCAACGCCATTCTGGCGGCTCCGGACGCCAGCGATATCGAAGCAGGCGATAGATCAGCGTTGCGTTCCTCGGTGGCAGTACAGAGACTTCACAGCGAGGCACAGGAGAAAGGCGTCTTTGCCGCGACAACGCTTGTGGAGGTGCTTCGCTATAGGGCGCTGCACAATGCCGATCAAACTCACTTGCATATCACGGAAGACACAGAGAGCGGCGAACGGATCCTGAGCTTGACCTTTGGCGATCTCTACGCGGCTGCGCACCGATGCGGAGCGGAACTTGCGAGGCAGGGCGTCCCTCCAGGTGGACGCGTTTCCCTGATGCTACCCACTTCTCGCGCGTTCTTCGTGGCCTATGCGGGAATCCTGATGGCAGGAGCGGTACCTGTACCAATTTATCCGCCGTTCCGCGCAGATCGGATTGAAGAATATGCTGGCCGGCAAGCGGCGATTCTGAACAATGCGGGGGTTTGCCTTCTGCTGACATTTCGCAGGGCAGAGGCGGTGGCGAAACTCCTGAAGCCGCGTGTGCGAACGCTGGAAACGGTGTTGGATGCGGAGAGAATGATGGAAAGCGCTGACAAAGCTCCTCCGCCAGCACCTGGGGCGCTGCCCGCGCACCTCACGGGAAGCCGCGTCCGCAAAGGGAATGACACTGCCCTGCTGCAATACACCTCCGGCTCAACCGGCAATCCCAAAGGAGTGGTGCTCACGCACGCAAACCTGCTGGCGAACATTCGAGCGGTGGGAGAAGCAGTAGGAATGGGACCGGCCGATGTTGGAGTAAGCTGGCTGCCCCTCTATCACGACATGGGATTGATCGGCGCGTGGCTGACGCTGTTGCACTATGGCGTGCCGCTTGTGGTGCTCTCGCCGCTGGCATTTTTGACGCGCCCGGAGAGATGGCTGTGGGCGTTTCATAAGCACCGGGGAACGATCGCCGCTGCGCCGAATTTCGCTTACGAGCTGTGCGTCCGGAAGATCGCGGAAAAGGACATCGAAGGATTGGACCTGAGCTCCTGGCGCGCGGCGTTGAACGGCGCGGAGCCGGTGAATCCGGAGACGCTCGAACGGTTTGAACAACGATTCTCCAAATATGGATTCCGGCGCGAGGCGCAACTTCCAGTGTACGGCCTGGCGGAAGCTTCGCTTGCCGTGACCGTGCCGGCACTGGGGCGAGGACCAAAGATTGATCGAGTGGACCGGGATACGTTCACGGCAGAAGGACGTGGCGTTCCGTTTGGCGATGAGGAAAATGCGATCTCGTTTGTTTGTTGCGGAAAACCCGTGCCCGGGCACGAGATTCGCATCGTGAATGAAAAAGGCGAAGAGGTGCCGGAACGAACGGAAGGATTTTTGTGGTTTCGTGGACCTTCCGCGACGTCGGGATACTACAACAATGAAGCGGCGACGAAAGAGCTCTTTGCGGGCGGGCCGGAGAGCGACGGTGGATCTCCGTGGGTGAATTCGGGAGACCGGGCGTACGTGTCGGAAGGAGAGTTGTACGTCACGGGCCGGGTGAAGGACATCATCATCAAGGGCGGGCGAAATCTTTATCCGCATGAAGTCGAGGAACTCGCGGCGCGCGCGGAAGGAATTCGAAAGGGCTGCATCGTCGCGTTCGGCCTGAGAGACGAAGGAGCGGGGACAGAAAAGCTGGTGGTGGTGGCGGAACTGCGGGAAGCGGGCTCGAAGCGGCGCGCCGACATCGCGGCGGAGATTACAGAAAAGGTCGCGCGGGGATTGGGCATGCCGCCAGATCGCGTCGAACTGATCCCACCGGGAAGCATCCCCAAAACATCCAGCGGCAAACTGCGGCGTGAAGAAACCCGCCAGCTTTATCTGGCTGGAACGCTGTCCGCGAAGCGACCGCCCGCGTGGGCGCAATTCTTGAAATTGGGGGCAACGAGCGGGGCGAAGATGGCCGGCGGAAAGATCCGGAAAGAAATTGGGCGCGCGCTCGAGTATCTGTACGGCATCTATTTCATCTTGGTTTTTTCCCTGTGGATTGTGCCCACCTGGGCGATGGTCTTGGTGTTCAAGGATCATCGGAAGGCGGGACGCTTTACTTCCGGAGCCTTGAAAGTGTTGTTCGCAGCGGCCGGTATTCGCGTGCGCGTTTTCGGCAAGGAATACATGAGGACGCCGGGAGCGATCATTTACGCGTCGAATCACGCGAGCTACTTCGATGTTTTGCCGCTGATGATGGGGCTCGGCGTGCCGTACCGATTCGTCGCCAAGACGGAAGTCCAGAGAATGCCGTTCATCGGGACATTTTTGCGGAAGATGGGGCATCTTTCCTTTAATCGGCTGGACACCGAGTCGCGGCGGCTGGCGGCGCAGGAGATGGAGGATTATGTTCTGGCCGGGGATTCCGTTTTTGTGTTTCCGGAGGGAACGTTCGTGCCGGAACTTGGAATTCGGCCATTTCAACTTGGAGCGTTCAAGGCGGCCGTGACTACAGGCGCGCCGATCATTCCGGTATCCCTGGCGGGGACCAGAAAGTTTTTGCGAGATGGAACGTACATCCCGCGGCCGACGGCGGTGACCATTACAATCTCGCCACCGATTTATCCGATGGAAGTCGCGGCGGTCCAGGGTGAGGAGTCGGCTGATTGGCACGAGGTAGTGCGTTTGCGAGACGCCGCGCGGGAAGCGATCGCCCGGCACGCCGGCGAACCTCTGTTATAACGACAAATCGCAAATCAGAAAACTTACAACGTAGTAGCAGCACAGCCCCGCGTATTCTTGTCCTGCGAGCGGCTACTGGATCTTGTAAATCACGGTGATGTTGGTTTCAACTTCGACGGGCATGCCATTTAAGTATGTGGGCCGGTAGCGCCATTTGCGGACGGCATCGAGTGCAGATTGATAGAAGCCGGGATCGCCGGAGACGACTTGAAGAGATTCGATAGTGCCGTCGGTGAAGATGATGGCGCGGAGTTCGACCCTGCCGTCTTTATGAATCTGGCGCATGAGCGTGGGGTAGACGGGTTCCACACGATAGGTGAGCATTGCGGGATCAATGGAAGTGGTGTGGATCATGTGCTTTTGTGAGCGCGGAGGTTGCACCGGTGGGGGGGGCGGGCGGTTGTCGAAGAGACTGATTCCGCCTGGAACGGACGGTCCATTTGTTCCCGGGCCGAGATCAATCCCCGCGGCATTGGGAGTGGCACCCGTGCTGGTGTCGGCTGGGAGGACGGGAACCGTAGGCGGGATTACAGAGGGGGCGCAAAAGTTGCAGCGTGGATGTTCGGTACGAGGTCGCTGCGGCGTATCAGGTCGCGTGTCTCCCTGAGAGTGGTAGTAGGGCGGAATCGGGATGTACTCGCGGGCGCTGATCTGGGGAGACTTCCCGAACATAGGAATAATGATCAGTGCAACGAGAGCCGCGCTTTGAAACAAGATTGAAAGGACAATAGCGCGGCGGCGTACGCGGCGTTCGAGAGTACGTTGTTGCAAATCACCATCAACCAGACAGCCGCGCAAAGTACCAACGTCATTCTGGGAAACACTCGCAGGTTCGACGGACATCACACACCTCCAAACAATATGCTGCGAGCGCGAAACTGAGGATGAGCCGCGCCGAACTCTGCAGATTGCCTTGCAGAACCCGGCGCGGCGCTCGCAGGGATGTGAGGTGCGCGCGTCCTCCTCCCATTTGGACACCGGGAAGCAATGGATGTTCCCAGAGCAGGGCGGGGTGGCCAGAAAGAACAACAAGTCCGTGGCCAAAACGGCCAAAGGCTGTGGATTGGCCGTACGGAACTAATCTATATACATTATTTACAACAAGTTAGAGAGGTTGTATCTAAAAGGGCGAGGATTGCATCCATAGCTTTGGACGTGGATCCAAGGAGGTAGGCCCATGGACCGGCGCAATGCGGAAGTTGTAGGGATGCGCCGCACGGGCTGGGCAGCACTGGACCGCGATCCGCAGCAGGACACAGTCGAATTTGTTTGTCCGCACTGCGGAGCACGCGACCAGAAAAGGGCTCGGCGCGAGCGCACGCAGTACCATTTTACGGATGGTTTTTTGCAGGATCTGCAGGGCGAAGCGACGCAGTGCCACTCGTGTAAGCAGTGGCTGCGAGTGGTTCCGGTGGTGATGTTGCACGATCAGGATGAAAAGCGACGCTTCGAAGCGGTTTTTCTGGATGAGCTGACTTCGGTTCCGCACTGAATGCGGACCGCAACAAAGAGGGCGCGATGAGTTTTCATCGCGCCCTCTTTTCGTTTCTGACTTGCTCATTTGTCAAGCGATAGCGGCGGCTCAGTTTGCGAGACTTCAATGGGGAGGATGGTCGTGATCGTGGTCGTCCCAGTCGCGATCCGTGTGCCAGCGATGGGCGTCTTCGTCCCACCAGCGATGGCTGTGATCCCAGCAGAACTCACGCGCTGCCTGAAGTTCGTTACGCCAATGGTTAGCCTGCTTGCTGTCCCAGCCGTGGTGTTCGATGGCCTCGTGGAGTTCATGGTCGGCATGCACGGTGCGTTTCTGGCATTCATCTTCGCCGGCGGCCGCGCGCGGCGGACCAACAAGCGTGAGTAATCCCAGGAGTAGCGCGCCTCCAAACACCAGGTTCAAGAAACTGCCTCGCTTGCGGTTCGGTCGTTTCAGCATTCGCCCATCCTCGCAGAGTGCCGCGTCCGCAATTCAAGAGAAGCGGCGTAATTTGTTTTCAACCGCAACCAGAGAAGTGCAACTCACCAGCCAAACGGTAAGTGTCCTGGTGTCAACAAGGCCAAAGGTTCTAGTCCGCGGAAAAAGTTCAGTAGGTTTGTAAAAACGGGTCAACTTCCATGTGGTACTTTTCGAGGTCGGCGCGAATCAATTCGAACGCCTCGTCAACGTCATCGGCGAATTTTAAAAGGCCGTATTCATTGTCGCTGATCGTTCCCCAACGCACCATGGCGCGGAAATTCAACACTTCATCCCAATATTTGCGGCCGTAGATCAAGATCAGATTATGTTTGGCCAGCTTTCCGGTTTGAAGCAGGGTCATCATTTCCCAAAGTTCGTCCATGGTGCCGAATCCGCCTGGAAAAACGATCAGCGCTTTTGCGATTTGCGCGAACCACAATTTGCGCATAAAGAAGTAATGAAAATTGAAGCTGAGTTCGGGACTGATGTAGGGATTGGCGAACTGCTCGTGCGGGAGTTCGATGGACAGGCCGAGGGACTTGCCACCGGCTTCATACGCACCCCGATTTGCGGCTTCCATGATCCCGGGCCCTCCGCCGGAACATACGACAAAGCGCCGGGGCCGAGGCCCGAGCGAGAGTGCCCAGGTTGTGATCCGGTGCGAGAGCTGGCGCGCTTCTTCGTAATAGCGGGACATCTCGTAGGAGCTTTTGGCGTGGCGCAAGGCCGCACGATGCCGCACGCGTTCAGGAGCGGAAAGCTTGCTCGTTTTCAAACTCTTCAGCCGCGTTAACCGCGCCTGGGCGGTCTCGCGAGAATCAATGCGCGCCGAGCCGAACATCACGATCGTATCTCCAATGCCTTCTTTTTTGAGCTGAACCAGCGGATTCAAGTACTCCGCGAGGATGCGCAAGGGGCGTGCGGGTGTGCTGTCGAGGAACCTGGGATCTTCATGGGGAACTTTTGGTGCGTGCTGCGCTTTCAACCTGTGAGTATCTGCGGACATTACCCTGCCTCCGAACGGCGCAAACTACCATTGTAGGAAGCGCCGCATGCTACGGCAACGTCCAGGGGGCGCGATGCGTCGAATTGAGTATAGTCAGGAACGAAGGTTTCGTCTGCGGCCAGGCGGCCTTTGTTGATTACTGGGGAAGGAAAACGATGTTCAGGGCTATCCAGCATGGGTTGACCGCGGCGCTTGTGGCGACGCTTTGGCCTTCGGCTCTGTTTGCCCAGGCGCCCGAGGGACCGTTGCCTCCGACTCCAGGAACAACGATTCAGCAGCCTCCTCCCGCAGCGCAGGCCAAGATCATAAGCCGCGTGACGCTGGTCAATACACCTGTTACAGTGCGCAACTCGAAGGGAGAAATGGTCACGAGCCTCGGCGCCGGGGATTTTCACCTTACCGATCAAGGGATTCCCCAGAATATCACTCACTTCGATGTGGGCGGAGATCCCGTCTCCTTAGTCGTCCTTTACGAAACCAGTTCAAACATCGAGCCTCTTTTGCCGGAATTGCGGAAGACTGGAATTCTAATTACCGATACAGTCATGGGCCCCACCGGCGAAGCCGCCATCATCGGATTCAACGATTCCGTGGATCATCTTCTAGAGTTCACGTCGAACGCGGACAAGATTCAGGATGTCGTGACGCACCTGAAGCTCGGCACATCGGGAGTAAAGTTGTACGATGCGATGGCGGCGGGCGTCGAAATGCTCAGCGACCGGCCGGAGGCCACACCCCACAAGCCGGGACGAAGGCGCGTATTGCTGGTGATTTCCGAGGCAACCGACCAGGGCAGCGAATCACAACTTGGCGAGGTTTTGAGGCAGGCGCAACTGGCCAACGTGACGATCTACAGTGTGGGACTTTCCAGCACGCGAGCCATGCTGCAGGCCAAACCGCAGCAATCCGCGACGACGATTGCTCCTCCCGGAACGTATCCTCTGCCGCCGATTCCAGGCGAGCCACCCATTCCTGTCGAAGAGGATCCTCGGGTGACAAATACGATTGACCTGATGGCCTTGGCAAAATGGGCGGTGATCCATGCCAAAGACAAGGTCACCGGGAATCCTTTGGAAGTCGCCGACACCGCTACGGGTGGCATGCATGTGGCGACATTCAAGAATCGTTCGATTGAGAGGGCGATTGACGAGATCGGCGGAGAACTGCATGCGCAGTACACGCTGAGCTATACGCCTACGGGAACAAGCAATACCGGGTATCACGAAATCAAAGTGTCCCTGGATCGCAGCAACTTGAAGGTTCGCGCCCGGCCGGGATATTACCTGGCTCCGCCGGAATCCTAGCCCCGCTTAGCTGAGTCACGCAATCTGCTTCCAGAAGGCGGCTTCGCGGGTCACGATTAGAGAGTCCTTGCGGGCATCCCAGCGCAGAAAATGGGGCGTCTTTGTGTGCCGGGTGTGGGAGTCGCGAGATTCCCAGACTTCGTGAATCAGGAACGCGGAAGGCCCCTCAAACGAACGATGGAGATCAAAGAGCAAGCACCCTTCTTCCTTGCGTGAGGGCCCGGCCAATGCGCGAAGTTCCGCTTCGAGGAGTACCTCCTGGCCTTCCTTGGGCCTGAGGATCACGATGCGCGTAAGCGCATTCTTCGGCAATTTCCCGAAGCGTGCTCCCTTCGCCTTACGCGTGCTCGACTTCTTCGACCCCGATCTTCTCGCCGTGCGATTGGCCATCGGGCCGGGATTGTACTCCAACCTTTCCGAATGGCAAGGAGAAGTGTCCGCGGCTATCTTTCGTCGGGTTTGCGGTCGGCGTTCAGGCTGTCAAAGTTCATGATGGTGTTGAGCACGAAGGAATAGGTCCCCTCGGTCTCGCCGCGGTAGACGGGATTAACGGAAAAGAGCACAAGATGGCCTCTGCCGACGGGGACGTCAATGACGGCGGGATGTTCGGCAATTTCGTCACCGCCTTCCATCAACCCGGAAACGAGAAGGTCCTTGGCGTCCGCATAGCGCAGGATCACGCGGGCGCGGAGATCCGGTGGGATCACCCGAGGATTGTTGTACTTCTCCTCGTCCGTCACGGTTGGATTCTGCCAATCCTCCGATTCAGGCTGCTCGGGAGGAGTCACCTCAGGCCGGCCGACGACGAAATCCTGATCACTTTTCCTACCTCGGCCCGTGGGACGCTCGTTCATCTCCGGACCTAGACGGCCTCTCTGTCGGGCACCGACGATGCTGCTCAGAGAAAAAATCGGTCCCTGATCGCAATAGGCAGCGAGCTTGTCGCCATAGCCGTAAGCGATCGGGCTGGCAAGATCCACGAGCTGCGTTTCCACCACCGCACCAACGATCTTCATTTTTCTGGGAGAGGTTACGCTCACTCCATTGGCGAGGCCTAGGGAAATGGCGAAATTCGAGGTGTCCGTGGCAGTGAGGAGCACGCCGCCTCTGTCCACGAATTCCTGAAGCTTTTCGACGCCGTCCCAGCCGAGGCCTGGGCGCATGTCGGGAGTCGAATCGTTCTTGCCGACCAGATTTGGAGTGAGGGGCGTGTTCATCCAAGGAAGCGGATTGCCCCAGGAGGTGGGATAGCCATCCACGATTGTCGTGGCGGGGAGATTCCACCCGACCGGCGGAAATAGGATGACATCGTATTTCGCGTTCAGATCGGGAATCCTAGCGATTTCCTGCGTACTCATGTAATCGTAGGGAATTCCAAGCTTATCGAACGCGATACGCCACCAACCTTCCGTCTGCGTGCTGAGCCATGTGTGCACGTAGGCGATGCGCGCGGCCCGGATCGGATGGGTTCTTACCTCAGGGGCTGTGGCGAGGGCGTAGGCCTGCAGACCAAGATCGCGTGTTGTCGTCTCCAGCGTGGAGCGGTCCACATTTTTGATCAAAAATGTTCCGCGATCGAATTTTCTGCCGCCGGCTTCAAAAGCGTCTTCCGCGGCGTCAAAGGTGGCGTCTTTTAGTTTGTAGCGTAGAGTGGCTAGCGCCGGCTCGGCGTTGTTGTTGATCGCAAAAACCGTGCCGCTGGCGTGAGCACCACCAGGCGCGTGTACGATTGTGACGCGTTCCATCGCCACGTCGAGCACTTTCACATCGTTCACGCGAACCACCTGCACATTGAAGAGCTCGCCAAACGTCCAGCCGGTGTCGTCATACGGAGTTTTCTGAGGGTCGTCCGGGCTCCAATACTGATAATCGAGCAGCGCATCGGCGATGCGCGAATAGGGCTGGTCCATGCGGATAATGTAACTTCCCGCGGGGAATTCACACGTGACGGTCTCGGCCTTGGCTTCAGCTTTTTCTTCAGGCTTTTTCGCGGCGGCCGTTTTCTCCTGCTTCACTTTCTTTTTGGCGGGCAACGTCACGGTGAATGGCGACGTCGCGCGAGAAATCTCCACGTGCTGCCGCTGCATGACGCGGAGCAGATCCGCCTGCAACGTTGGACGCGGATCGTCGCCTGGCAGAACGTAGGCCGCGGGGCCTTCTTCATAAGGTTTGCGAATGGAACGCTTGGATTTGAGATAGAAGTTCTTCAGAAACATCACGCGATTCTCGCTGAAATAGTGCAGTGAGGTGAGAAGCCCAGTCTCTTCGTAGTTGTTGTTGTCGCGTTGCGACCAAAGCACTTTGGGAAGCGGCGGATTCTGCTTATACCACGTGCGGGCATATTCCTCCGGCTCCAAGGTGCGTTCGCGAGTGTCCGCGCCACCGTTGCCGAAAGTTTCGTAAAGCCGGCTGATGCCATTGTGCATTGCGGCGATAAACATCAGGTAGCCCGGTGACCACGTATCGAACTCGCCGTGTGTGAAAACGCCGGGCATGCCGAACTTGGTCATGTCCGCGACATTGCGCCAGCCGATCATTTCCCATTCATTGGTGAGAATTGGATCAACCCAGGCGTTGTAGGGGCCATCGCCGACGGTATTGTCGTAGAGATACGGCACGGATTCGTGCAGATCGTGAAGTACCTGGGACTTCCACTCGACGAAGGTGTTCAGGACGTTTTTGGTCAGGTCGAGCGTCACGCCCATGGCGTCGCGATTGTTGTCGTGCCCCACGTATTTGCCCCAGTAGATGAGCGGCGGGTAGAACTCCTTGGGATGCGCGAGATGCCATTTGTAGAGATCCACCATTCGGTCGCGTCCATCCACTTCGACGACGGGAGTGATCAGCGTGATCATGTGGTTGCGAATGTCGCTAATGTAGGGGCTTTCGTCCACCGCCAGACGGTACGCCAGCTCCATCAGAGCGGTGGGCGCGCCAGTTTCGGGCGAGTGAATGGTTCCGGTAATGTAGTAAACGGGAGCCGCTTCGGCGGCAATTTTGTCTGCTTCGGCATCGTCCAATTTGATGGTGCGCGGATCCGCCAGTTTTTCGAGAAGCGCCCGATTCTCTTCGAGACGCTTCATGTTCTCTTCCGAAGAGATGGCCACGGCGATCATCTCGCGTCCCTCTTCCGTGGTGCCGATGGAATAGACCTTCACGCGAGGCGTGGCGCTCTCGAGAAGCCGCATGTATTTGTACACTTGCTCGGCATAGGGAAGTATCCCAGGCGCGCCCGCGATATCTCCCAACGCCGCTTCCGGAGTGGGCACCGTCTTCGACGCAGGAAGATAGTCCACAAGCGGCGAAGTGAAATACGGCTCGGTGGTGTACTTTTTGATCTTCGCGGTGTAAGCCTCGTCTATGGGTTGCTTCGGGTCACCACCGGGTGCAGACACCTGCGCCTTGGTGAAACTCAATGGAATGAGAATCGATAGCGTCAGGAAAATTAGAGAAAGTTTGCGGACACACCAGAGGCCGGTCTTCATTGTTTCCACCTATGCTGGATTATTCTGCGTAAAAAGGTGTGCGATACTTGCGTTAGCCGCACCCTCGCGGCGACGAACGATTTCGCCGGAGAACGATTATGTACCTAGATGTTTATGGCCGCCAGTGGCAAGGCCGTTTCCCATTTACACATTCGGGGATCCAGGAAAATGTTCCGGCAGATACCAACGGCGTGTACATGGTGTTGTCCGGAAGGGACGAGCAAGCACTCCAGGAAGCCTATATCGGAATCGCTACGAAGCACAATTCGATCCGGGCCAGACTTTTTTCCCATCTGCGGGGCGGCGGGAATTGGGGTCTGGGTCGAAGGCAGAGGCCGGAATTGTATTCCTTTGTCTTTTTCCCCTGCGACGACCTGACAGCCGCGCAGATCGAAGGGTACGTTGTGACCAACCGCAAACCGCCATTCAATGTCAGGCCGGAAAGCGTGTACTTCCTCTCCGATCACGACCAGCAGTGGTATTGCGTGTCCAGCATCACCGTGCACTAAGCGAGGTACGTTCTTCGATTCAGTGTGGCGCCAGGAAAATAAGGCACACAGCCGATGGAACCTGGATGGTCTGCGCGGACGAAGAGAGCGCTCCGGTCTCGGGATTAACGCGGGTCACAACGATCTGGTCGCTGAATTGGTTCTCAATGAACATGAATTTGCCGGACGGATCAAACGTGAAATGCCGGGGCTCTTTTCCGCCGGTGGGCATGCCTCCCTGCGGCGTGAGCGTCCCCTTCTTCGAGTCTATTGCATAGATAGCGATGCTGTCATTTCCGCGATTCGACGCGTACAGGAACTTCCCGTTGGGATGAATGGCGATCTCCGCTGCATCGTTGCGCCCGGTGTAGCCGGGAGGAAGCGTGGAAATCGCCTGCAACTCCTTGAACGAGCCTTTTTTTGCGTCGAACCGTAGCGCCGTAACGGTTGAGCCCATCTCGCTCACCACGTACGCGAACTTGTCGTCTGCCGAAAAAGCGATGTGCCTGGGACCGGAGCCCGGCTTGATCCTGAAATAGGGCGGGTCGTTGGGAATGAGCGTGCCGTTACTCGCGTCGAACTTGTAGACCAGAATCTCATCCAACCCTAAATCCGATTCGACGGCGTACCGGTTGTCTGCGGTCGTTACGATGAAGTGAGCGTGCGGGCCCTCTTGCCGTTTCGTGTTCGGTCCGAGCCTTCCGCTATCCTGGACGAACGAGCTTTCCTTGCCCACTTTCCCGTCGGGCATCACAGGAAATACGGCCACATTGCCGCTCGTATAGTTTGCGACCAGTGCGTACTTGCCCGTTTTGTCGAAGGAGATAAAACAGGGATCCACGCCGAGTGAGGACACCTGATTCAGGAGAGTCAATTTGCCGGTCTGCGGATCAATCGAAAACGCGGAAACGGCGCCGTGCTTTCCGCCGTCGCTGATAGCCGCTTCGTTGACCGCATAAAGATATTTTCCGCTAGGATGCATAGCCAAAAACGAAGGGTTGACGGTTTCTGCCGCCACACCCACTGAGGAAATGTTGCCGTTAGTGGCATCGAATCGGTATTCGTAGATTCCCTTGCTCTGCGTTTTTTCGGTGTAGGTTCCCACGTACACGAAATAGTTGTTTTGTTCGGCCGGCTGGCCAGCAGATGGAACGGAAAAGCATATAAACAGCGCAGCAAGACCCGCGACAGTGAGAAAATTTCTACGTGTGATTTTCATGGCGGAGAAATTGTAGCACCGGGCAACAGGAACAGGGCGTGCCAGTTGGCACGGCATTCGAAACGGTCCCCCATTGCAGCTGCAAGTAGAGTTCGGGACTACTTCTTCTCTTCGCCGTTTTCTTCCTGGATTACAGCCGCGGCGGCAACTTCATCGTCATCATCAAGCTTCAAAAGCCGCACTCCCTGCGTCGAGCGGCCGGCTTCGCGGATTTCGTTGGCGTGGACGCGGATTACTTTCCCGTGCTCGGTGATGATCATTACGTCGGATTCCTCGGTCACCTGGAGGGTCGCGACCACCGATCCGTTTCGATCCGTCGTCTTCATGTTCACCACGCCCTTGCCGCCACGCGAAGTGATGCGGTATTCGGCCAGAGGAGTGCGTTTTCCATAGCCTTTTTCCGCAACCGTCAGCATCAGCGTCGTGAGGGAGTCTTTGATGTGCTCGTTCTCGAGTTCTTCGAGATCCTGCGACGTCTGCTTGTGCTCCTTCGCAATAATCTCGAAGTCCGGTTGCACCGCATCCATGGAAACGACATAGTCTTCCTTGCCAAGGTCCATCCCGTTTACGCCGCCGGCGTTGCGTCCCATAGGACGCACCTCCGTCTCGCGGAACAGGATCGCCTGGCCGTCGTGACTGGCCAGGAAGATCATCTTTTTCCCGTCGGTCAGCTTGGCGCCGATCAGTTCGTCCTTGCCATCCAGATTGATCGCGATAATGCCGGTCGAGCGCGGATTGGAAAATTCAGTCAATGTGGACTTCTTCACGGTCCCGTTTTTCGTGGCCATGAAAACGAACTTTCCTTCCTCTTCGAGATTTCGCGCCTCGACAAGGCCCGTTAATTTCTCGTCTTCCTGGAATTTCACCAGGCTGGAAAGAGCTTTGCCTCGCGTGGCCGCCGCAGCTTCAGGAATCTCATACACCTTCAGCCAGTAAACCCGCCCTTTCGAAGTGAAAAGAAGGATGTAGCTATGCGCCGAAGCAATGAAAAGATGCTCGACGAAATCTTCCTCTTTCGTGCGCGCGCCGATGCGGCCTTTCCCGCCCCGCGACTGGTGGCGGTAAATGTCCACGGACGTTCGCTTGACATAACCGGCATGGCTCACGGTGATGAGCATGTCCGTATCGGCGATCAAGTCTTCCAGCTTGATCTCGTCCACCTTATCCACGATTTGCGTGCGCCGGTCGTCTCCATAGGTCTTTTGGACGTCGCGCAGTTCGGCGATAATCACGGACTTGAGCTTCTTTTCGCTCGCCAGAATCTCTTCGAGTTCGGCAATGCGCTCGCGGATGGACTTCAGTTCCTTGAGAATTTCGTCCACGGACAACTGGGTGAGGCGGTGCAATTGCAGCTCGAGGATGGCGTCCACCTGGACCGGGGTGAGGCCCGTCGTTGCTCCGCGAGTGCCTGTTTCGCCCTCAATGCCGCCGAGCTTGTATTTTCTTCCATCGAGCTTCACGCCTTCGATCTTTTTGGATTTTCCATTTTCTGTGATCGTGACGTCTTGCTCGCTGAAAAACTTCAGCAAATTCTCCTTGGCTTCCGCTCGGCTGGAAGAACCGCGAATCATGCGGATCACGTCGTCCAGATGATCCAGAGCGATCTGATAGCCAACCAGGATGTGTTCGCGTTCGCGTGCTTTGCGCAACTCATAGCGCGTCCGGCGCAGCACCACGTCGCGGCGGTGTTCGATAAAGAGCCGAATGATTTCGACCAGGCCCATCTCGCGCGGCTGGCCCCCGGCGATAGCCAGCAGGATCATCCCGAAGGACTCCTGCATCTGCGTGTACTTGTAGAGATTGTTCAGGACCAGCTGCGATTCTTCGCCGCGCTTCAGCTCCACGACAATGCGCATGCCATCGCGGTCGCTTTCGTCGCGCACGTCGGCGATGCCGTCAATCTTCTTGGTCTGGGCCAGCTCAGCAATGCGCTTAATGAGCGTCGCCTTGTTCACCTGATAGGGGATTTCGGTGATGACAATGTTTTCGCGGTCCTTGCCGACTTCTTCGATGGCGGCTTTCGCGCGCATGGTGAAGCTGCCACGGCCGCTCCTATAGGCAGCTTCAATCCCCTCGCGCCCGGCGATGTAGCCGCCCGTCGGAAAATCCGGACCGGGCACGATCTTCAGCACTTCTTTCAGCGTGGCTTCCGGCTTCTCGATCAGAAGCACGGCGGCGTCAATCACTTCGCGAAGATTGTGCGGTGGAATGTTCGTCGCCATGCCCACGGCAATGCCGCTCGCGCCGTTCACCAGAAGGTTCGGCACGCGCGTCGGGAGGACCACTGGCTCGCGTTCCGTCTCATCGAAGTTGGGAATGAAATCTACGGTTTCCTTCTCGATGTCTGCGAGCAGTTCTTCGGCGATCTTCGCCAGCCGCGCTTCCGTGTACCGCATCGCCGCCGGCATGTCGCCGTCCACCGAACCAAAGTTCCCCTGACCATCCACCAGCGGATAGCGCATGTTGAAATCCTGCGCCATGCGCACCAGCGCGTCATAAACGGGCGTGTCTCCGTGCGGATGATACTTGCCAAGGACTTCGCCGACGATCTTCGCGCATTTGCGATAGGGCTTTGTAGACGTCAGGCCCAGTTCGTACATTCCGAAGAGAATGCGCCGGTGGACGGGCTTCAGCCCGTCGCGTGCGTCGGGCAGGGCGCGCCCGATGATCACGCTCATGGCGTAATCGAGATACGATTTCCGCATCTCCGCTTCGATATCTACCGGAATCATTACCGACTGTGTCTGTTCGTCCGCCATGTGTCCTCAGCTCTCGCTAGCCACAAATTGCAAGAAACTTATAGAACCCGTTCCAGCTCATTCCGAACCTGGCGAGAAATCTCTCTACAATCCGGCTCGTTCCAAGATCCACGCCTTCACCGTGTCGAACGCGTCCGCCGCATTCGTGAACCTTCGCGTTGCAAACTCCGCTTCGATCCGCGTCAGGAATTCCCCGCACTCTTCCTCGCTCGCAAATTCAACGGCCACGCCGCGTTGGTTGTCCGGTGCGGACGCCGGCGTCGCGCGAAACTCGCTCACGCTTAATCCTCGCAACCCCGGCAATGTCGTCCAGCCCAGTTGATAGACCATCTGGCGGCAATCGCGTTCCTTAAATATCCAGGTTGACCACTTCGAGCGCGTTGTCCTCGATGAATTTCCGTCGCGCTTCCACGTTCTCCCCCATCAGCGTTGTGAAAATGTCCTCCGCGGCTACGGCGTCCTCTAGCTTCACTTTCAAGAGCGTGCGCGAATCGGCGTTCATCGTGGTGGCCCACAGTTGTTCGGGGTTCATTTCGCCCAGCCCCTTGAAGCGCGTGATTGTAAAATCCTTTTTGGCGTCTTCCATCACATAGCTCAAGACGTCCTGGGCATTTTCTTTCGTGGCTTTGTCGCCGTTGCGTGTGATGGTGAACGGCGGCTTGTCGAATTCCTCAATCTGTTTCGCTAGTGTGCGCAGCCGCTTATATTCCGGGTTCGATGCCAGTGCCCAATTGATCTTCTGGTTGTTCGGGGCGCCGAATTGGATCTCGTAGAGGCTGTGCTCCTCGTCGAAAACAACGTTGGCTTCGCTCTTGAGTTTGAGCTTCTCAATCTCCTTCAGCAGTTTCTCGACTGACTTCTTTTCCTCAAAGTCCGCCTTCTTATCCAGCCCGCTCTCGGCCAGCACTTCGACGATCTTGGCTTCCTTGAGCCTGCGGGTCAGCTTAGCCGTTACGCCTTCATACTCCTGCACGTTCAGGAGAAAGGTCGTTAGACCGGCGCCTTGCATCGTCACACCTTCTTTGGCCTTGACGATGTGGTCTTCCGTTGCGCGTTTCATCAACTCCCGCGCGAATTCGCGTTCGTCGCGAATATAGCGCTCGCTCTTGCCGCGCTTCACGCGGTAGAGCGGCGGCTGCGCGATGTAAATGTGTCCGCGCTCGATCAATTCCTTCATGTGCCGGAAGAAGAATGTCAGCAGTAGCGTGCGGATGTGCGACCCGTCCACGTCCGCGTCGGTCATCAGGATGATTTTGTGGTAGCGCAGCTTGCCGGCGTCGAAATCGTCCTTGCCGATGCCGGTGCCAAGCGCCGTGATGATCGCGCGGATTTCCTCATGGCCGAGCATCTTGTCGTAACGCGCCTTTTCGACGTTCAGGATTTTGCCCTTGAGCGGCAGAATCGCCTGATATTTC
>DATIXL010000085.1:0-81090 GCA_035518615.1 Terriglobales bacterium
CGCGCAAACCGCAAGGATGCAAGCGCCCAAGGTATGACTCATGATTGGGGTGAAGTCGTAACAAGGTAGCCGTAGGAGAACCTGCGGCTGGATCACCTCCTTTCTAAAGAACAAGCCAGCTATCCCGCTATGGTGTGCGGGAGATGCCGGCCAAGGCATCGAAAGCTTGCCTGCGCAAGCAGGCACTCACGGGCTTTCTTTGCACTCGGTTTACTTTGCCTGGAGAGCTTTGCTCGAAGGGCCGGACGGATCCTGGCAGATCGTATCAAGTCAAAGAGAGAAAATTCATTCAGTGCGATTCAGGGCCGCGTGAGGTTACCGCGGCCCTTTTTATTTTTACCACATTCTTGTGAGCGGGAAGTCAGTCGGACCAGGCGAGATAACCGGGGACGATCAAATTCAGCACCGGCACGATCATCAGGACGCCCCACCAACTGGGCTTGTTGCGGGCCTCGGCGATTCCCATCCAGACCAGAATGGCGATCACGATGTTCACGAGCGGGATCAGCAACAGGATGATCCACCAGATCGGTTTCCTGGCGATGTTCAACATCAGGATGATGTTGGCGATGGGGATCCAAGCGAGCCAGGCGTTCTCCGTGTTGGTTTTGTTCGCGATCGTTTGCAGCGCCAGGGAGAAGTAAACGTAACCGGCGATTCCACAGATCCAGAAGAACGCCAGCATTCCGCCCACCAGGCCAATCGGGGCTCTTCTGTCCATGTCCTGGGCCAATCCGCCAGTTGCGCCGAGCAAGAGCGCCGCTGAGCAGAGCACCCAGAGCTTCCCGGAAGGTACACTAAGCCGCATATTCATCAGGATTTCCTCCATCGAGAATCGTGAATTGCCCAAGGGAAAATAAGAGTGGCCGGACGGTGGAAACCGCGCCTGAAGCAGAGATGCTCTGCCCAAGACTCAGAATCCAGTGACCGTTGAGAGGAATGTATCGGTATCGCTTCGTGCTGTCAAAAGAGTTCATCGTTCCTGTTTACATACCCGCCACGGCCTCTGCGGGAAAGGTACGATAATCCTCGATAAAAAGTGGCGGACTTCGCGGCAAGAGATCGCGTACACGAAATGATCTCCAATGCCGCTCTCCCGAGCGATTCGCAGTTCACTTATGAAAATCCGATCGTTCAGATTCCCGAAATAGACTCACGCGGCGTACTCACCAAATCAAAACTTCAGCTGCATCTCATTCCTCGACAATCGCCTACAAGCAATTCGATGTAGTCCGCGCAAATGGTTCCACAGATGCTTGTGGCCCCCCGGAAGGGACCGAATGGCAAAGGCAGTTCCGATTCGCGAAGGCAAGGGGAAGAGATGGAACTGCTTCGCGGTCCACGTCGTGATTTGCACCTTATTTTTTGCTGCGTTTTCCTTTCCAAGCGATTCGCAGGAACTTCCCGATGCGCCCAAGCCAAAATTGATCGCGAGCGCCGGGAGTAAGAAGTTGTTTTTGACCTTAAGTGCAGGGGTTTATGCGGCGGGTTTTCTCGACATGCATGAATGGATTGCCGACCGGAACCATGGCCACAAGGAAGTGGATCCTCTCGCCAAGCCTTTCGCGCAGTGGCCCGCGCCGGCGTATTACGCGGCGGGTCTTGGTCTGGATACAGGTGTGAATTTCTTGAGTTACAAGATGGGGAAGTCTCGCAGGTGGCGCAAATGGAGGCACCTGCCGCAACTCATCGCCATCTCTGGAAATCTGTACGGCTATTTTTCTTCGTGCTACCGGGTTGCGCACTGAGTCCGGCTCTCCGCATGAGGCGGAGAGAGCAGAGAAGCGCGTGTTGACGCGAAGCACCCGTCAGGGGCGGGCTTCAAAGACAAGATTGAACGGCGTTTGCGTGGCGCGGCGGAAACGCGAGAAGCCGCCGGAAGTCACAACGTCGCGCAGCCGCTTTTCACCGGCTTGAGCGCCCAGGGCGAGTCCTACTTCCTGGGAGAGTGAAGCCGGCGTGCACAGCAACGTGGATGCGCCATAAAACGCTCTGCCGATGGGATTGAAATTTTCCTCCGGACGATCGCCCGCAAAGGGCTCGACGATCATCCACGTTCCGTCATTCTTCAATTTGCTATGGACGTGCGCCGCCGCGCCGCTTGGATCGCCCATGTCGTGCAGGCAATCGAAGAAAGTGACGAAATCGTAGCTTTCTCCCGGGAAATTCTTGGCCATGGACACTTCGAAACGGATGCGGTTGGCGACGCCGGCTTCCTTGGCGCGCTGTTTGGCAGTCTCAATGGATTTTTCGTGGTAATCGAAGCCCGCAAACTCCGAGTTCGGATACGCTTTGGCCATCAGGATCGTCGAGGCCCCCAAGCCGCAACCCACATCCGCAACGCGTCCGCCGTTTTTCAATTTCCCGTCAACTCCCTCAAGGGCGGGAATCCAAGCGCTGAGCAAGTTCGCGGCGTAGCCTGGGCGAAAGAAGCGTTCGGTGCCGACAAACAGCTCGGGATGATGTTCGTGCCAGCCCATGCCTTTTCCGGACTTGAATCTTTCGGCGATCTGGTCTTCCGCCTTCACGGAAGCGAGCGCCACTTGAAACGCGCCGGGAAGAAACGCGGGACTATTCTCATCGGCGAGGGCGAAGGCTTGTTCTTCCGTGAGATAGAATTTGCCGGCGGCAGCCGCGTAACTCACGTAGCCGCCCGCGGCCTGCGAGAGAAGCCACTCGCGCACGTAGCGCTCCGTAGTGCCGGTACGCTTGGCGAGTTCCGCGGGAGTCTGCGGCCCGCCCGCTGCGAGGCCCTTATAGAGACCGAGTTTGTCGCCGATGCGAACGAGGGCGGCGTGAAAGGTCGCGCCGAAATCCACAATGGCTTTGCCAAGGAATTCGTGAAGTTTGTCCATATCTATAGACATAAGTGCGTCCTCCAATGGAGCACAAGAGTTAGAGAGAAGCAGGGACCTGGGCCAGAAGTACAAATCATAGGATGGGTAGGGTCGGGCAAGCAAGACGCTGGGAAGGCTCAACAGCAGCGATTGGGCCGTGAATAGCGGCGGTTGAGTTGCTGCACGTAAAACTCTTTGCGCGAAAGCGGCGGGCATCCGGCGGCACGAACCGCGCGAGACCGCAGATAGTTTTCGTAGGCGGAATCGCCGGACCAGGCGCGCAAGCCTCGCCAAAGAATTTCTGACAACTTCGAGATGCGCCAAAGCAATTTCCGCATCAGTCGTCTCCTCCCGCCGAAACGCCCTCCGCGCCGGGCGCCCATCGCGTGCGCAGATAAGGCGTCTCATGCAGCACGGGAACGCGCCGCCGGGAAAGAATCGCAGTCCATTGCAGCAGGGCTTCGACTACAAGCACCAGAATCATGAGCGCTAAAACTGCCGTGACCAGGGCGTCGAGACGTTGGTTGAAGATCAGGCGCTGAGCCTCCGCGATCTTGGCCGCGGGAATCTTTCCGGCGGCAATCTGCGCGGCCATCGCGTTGGCATAGGACAAGAATCCGAGGCGAGGATCGGGGTGAAAAATCTTCTGCCAGCTTGCGGTCATGGTCACGATCACAAGCCAGGCCATGGGAACGAGCGTCACCCCGATCCAGCGGGTGCGGCCCATTTTCAAAAGGATGGTCGTGGCCACCACGAGCGCCACGGCCGCAAGAAGTTGGTTGGCAATGCCGAAGAGCGGCCAGAGCGAATTGATGCCACCGAGCGGGTCAATCACGCCCTGGTAGAGAAAATAGCCCCATGCGCCGACGATCAGCGCGCTGGAGAGCAGGATTCCCGGCATCCAGGCGGTGCGAGCAAACGGTTTCCAGACGCGGCCGCCGAGCTCCTGGACCATAAAGCGACCCACGCGTGTGCCGGCATCGAGAACCGTCAGGATGAACAGCGCTTCGAACATGATGGCGAAGTGATACCAGATGCTGAGGAGCCGATCGCCGCCGATGGTGTTCGAAAAAATCTGCGCCATGCCGACGGCAAGCGATGGCGCGCCCCCCGCCCGGTTCAGAAGCGTGTGTTCGCCGACGGCATGCGCGAGACCGGTCATGGTTCCCGCGCTGAGAGGAAAACCCCATCCCGAAATCGTGCCAGCCGCCGCTTCGGGTGTTGCGCCTACGATGCTTGCCGGAGAATTGATCGCAAAATAGACGCCCGGAGTCATCGCGCACGCCGCGACCATGGCCATGACACCGACAAACGATTCCATGAGCATGGCACCATAGCCGATGAGCCGCGCATGGCCCTCGCGGAGAATCATTTTCGGCGTCGTGCCGGAAGAGATCAGCGAGTGAAAACCGCTGACCGCACCGCACGCGATGGTGATGAAGCAGAAAGGGAAGACTTTTCCTGAGAACACGGGGCCGGTGCCGTCCACGAAGCGCGTCAGGGCGGGCATCTGAATCGCCGGGTGAACCAGAAGAATCCCGGCGGCGAGAGAGAAGGTTGCGCCCACTTTGATGAAGGCGCTCAGGTAATCGCGGGGCGCCAGGAGCAGCCAAACGGGCAGCGCGGATGCCGCGAAGCCATAGGCAATGATGGCGAACGCGAGCGAAACGCCACTCATGGTGAAGACGCGGGCCCAGGATGGAGAATCCGCCACCCACTGGCCCGCGACAACCACGAAGACAAGGAGCGCCACGCCAATGGTGGAGGCCTCCAGCACGCGTCCCGGACGCAAGAATCGCAGATAGAGACCCAGCAAAAGCGCGATCGGAATGCTCATGGCCAGAGTAAACGTGGCCCAGGGAGAGGACTTCAGCGCGTTGACGACAACGAGAGCGACCACTCCGAGAAGAATGATCATGATGGCCAGCACGGCGATCTGCGCGATGAATCCGCCTCGCTTGCTAACTTCCTCGCGAGCCATTTCTCCCAAAGATTTGCCGTCACGGCGGATCGAGCAGAAGAGAATGACGAAATCCTGCACGCAACCGCCGAAGACAGCGCCGACAATCAGCCAGAGCGTTCCAGGGAGGTAGCCGAACTGGGCGGCGAGTGTTGGCCCGACGAGCGGCCCAGGTCCCGCGATGGCGGCGAAGTGGTGGCCGAGGAGGACCCATTTGTTCGTGGGCACGAAGTCGCGGCCGTCGTCGTGCCGCTCAGCCGGTGTGGCGCGCGTGTCATCCAGCGCCAATAATTTCGCGGAAATGAAGGAGGAGTAGAGGCGGTAAGCGACGAGGTAGCAGCATCCCGCGGCGATGACAAACCAGACGGCGTTCAGGTGCTCCCCGCGATGGAGCGCGATGGCGCCGAACCCGGCGGCGCCCACAGCGCCAACGGCGACCCAAACTATGATCGAGAGAGCCCTTTTCATGTGGCGGATGACCTGAATGCGTCCGCGGCATCCTAAGCGAGAGCGCGTGAAGGGTCAAATTGGAATCTTTGAAGGAGATCGGGTTTCAGGAGCAACTGGCGTTAGTCAGGAAGGGACGTGAACCGCAAAATTTCATAGAGGTCGCGGAAGATTTTCTGGACGTCTCCGGGAAAAGACGAGCGGATAGCGGCGGCGAGTGTCAACTTGCGGCGCACGATCCAACCTTGCAGCTTCGGCCAGTCCTCCGGAGTGGGCCAGTTTTCGTGCTTGGTCCATTCGCCTTTCACTGTGGAATACCAGTAGCTTTCGTACTTTCGTGAAAGACGCTTTTTCTGCTTCGCCAGCCATTTCTCCTGAGATTGAATGCGCGGCTCGGCGATCAGCGCCAGCGAGGACTCTTTGCGCTTCGGCCCGGAGTAGATGCGGAATCCCGCAGTGACCGTATCCGCGGAAAGGCCGACGTAGAGCTGACCGCTCTCGCGGTCGCCCGGAAAGGGCACCGAGAATTTCAGATACATTTGGGGCCGGTAGGGCGTTTTGTCCTTGGCAAAGCGGATGTCGCGGTTGATGCGCGAGAAATTGGAGCCGCCGCGCCCCGTAGCATCGAATCTCGGATCGATATGGAGAACCGCGGGAGCCATTTCCTCGAGAAACCGGCGGAAAGGCTGGACCACGCTGGACTGATAGCGGTCACGATGCGCGTCCATCCACACTTTCTTGTTGTTGCGCGCAAGTTCGCGAAAGAACTGAAACGTGTCACGGGAGAAAACGGGCTGCTTGGTTGACATATTGACCTCGACGGAGTTTACCTCAACTGGGAGGACGACTCGCAATTAGCGCCCCTCAGGAAAGGCAGATCGAAGACCAGATTGGCACTTGCGGCTGCGGGGCGAAGTCCCTAGGCTAGCGCGATGAGCGAATTCACTCCCACGCCCCGCACTCAGGTCAAACGCCTGCCGAAGCGCGGCCACTATGACCGGGAAACCGTTTACAAAATTCTCGATGAAGCGTTTGTCTGCCACGTCGGCTTCGTTTCAGAAGGCCAGCCCTACGTCATCCCCACGAACTTTGGCCGCGTGGACGACAAGCTGTACCTGCACGGCTCGGCGGCCAGCCGCATGTTGCGTACGCTCAGCGAAGGCGTACCCGTCTGCGTCACCGTTACGCTCGTGGATGGTTTGGTTCTGGCACGTTCGGCCTTTCATCACTCCGTGAACTACCGTTCCGTGGTCGTGCTGGGAACCGCGCAACTCGTGGAAAATTCTGCGGAAAAAATGGAAGCTCTGCGCCTTTTTACCGAGCACATCATGAAAGGCCGCTGGGCCGAGGTCCGCTGGCCAACCGAGCAGGAGCTGAAAGCGACGATCGTATTGAGACTGCCGCTGGAGGAAGTCTCCGCTAAAGTTCGCACCGGTGGACCGATTGACGACGAAGAAGACTACGCGCTGGCGGTTTGGGCGGGAGTGCTCCCGATCAAGCCGCAGCCGCAATCTCCGATTGCTGATACGCGCCTGAACCCGGAAACGCCGTTGCCGGAATACCTGAAGAACTATTCGCGCTGACGCTTTCGCGCCCGCTTCGAATATTTCTTTGTCTGAGTGTGATGCCGGCCGCCTTCGAGCAGGGCGACGAACTTCGTGACACGCCGCTCCACCGTCTCCACGTTCTTGGGAGCAACCAGATAGCGCACAATCTGGCGCCGCAACGCTGTGGTCATTGCGCGGAAGGCTTTTGAGGCGCGGGGCGCGTATTTCAGCGCCACAACCAGCGACGGTGGCAGAACCGGCTCGCGCGATTCTTTATCCAGCTCAATGCTGATCTCCACGACGGCGCCCGCGTCAATGCGCAGTTTCTTGCGAATGTCGCCGTGAATCGCGAGGCGATGCTTTCCCTTGCCGCGCGGCACCAGCGTGGTGCGTAACGGCACTCCTTCCACGGTTCCCTGGACCGGAACGCACGCGGCATTAAGTCCGAGCACTTTGGAAATTTCGGGCGGCACGTCCACAAAACGGATCGGGCCTAGGCGATAGAGCTTCGCCGCGAAGACACGCGTTAGGCAGCACTCCGCCATGGCTCAGGAAGAATAGCCGAGACATCAAGCAGAAGGGAATGGAGAGAATTCAGTGGCAGCCGCAGGAGCCGCCGCAGCAGCCTCCGCCACCGCCGCCGGAGAACGAGTTGGATGGTCCGGACGAACCGCCATTGCTTGATCCTTTTGCGGCGCTGAACACGGACAGCTGGATCGTCGCTCTCTTGCTGGCGCACTTCGGGCAGGAGATTTCCTGCTGTTTGTTGATCACGATCTTTTCAAATTCGGCTTTGCAATCTTCGCAAATGTATTCGTAGATCGGCATAACCCACCTTTAAAAACCTGCTGACAATTATAGCAGGGCCGCCTGGAAAACCCTCCCGGCCTGAAAAGCGAAAGCCCTCCGGTTAAAAACGGAGAGCCATCGGAATCTGCGGAGTTGGCAGGATGCCGTGATACCTAAGAATTAGTCGCCTGCAACAGCTTCGGCGGCTTGCTCTGGCGTCGTCGGAGCGGAAGCGCCGTTGCCGTTTGCGGGAGCTATCGTCACCGGCTTGCCCGCTTTTGCAAAATCCCCGGGCACGGCGTTGGCGATGTCCTGCACGGTGCCGATCTGGACTACCGGAGTTTGGGGCTTCTTCAGCACCAGTTCTTCGTAAATTGCACGAACTTTGGCCTGCTCTTCGAACGCCTTCTTGCGGCGCGCGCGGTCTTCTTCCGCGGCGGTCAACGGAATGTCGTGCTCCAGATGGCGAACGCGCGCGGCATCTTCCGCGTCAATCACCAGCGAGTGCTCAAAGCTCTGCAGGTCTACGCTCTTGCCCTTGGCATAAATCTGGTGCTTGCCGTGCGTCTTGTACCATTCCGCGACGGTCGCGTTCTTGTGCATGTTTTCGATGATCTTGCGCCAGCCAATGCCCGTGTTGTACGCGCAGAAGCTGATTTCGCCCTGTTGTGTGGCGTAGGGGATGATGCACATTTCGGTGCGGCGGAAATCGTAGTTGAACAGATCCTGGAACCACATGCCCGCGATGAACAGGAAGTTCCATGGATCGGTCTGGCGGCGCTTCATGGCGTCGTTGAAGTCGCGGTCCGGCGAAGTGCGGCCATACTTGGTCGTGGACCTCTTCGTCAGCGCCCAGGTCTTATCGAATTTCTTGAACAGATCCCAAAGCTTCAGTCCCTTGGGTCCCTGGAACGGGTGGTAGTTCTTCAGCAGAGCCAAAGCCATCATGAAGTTGGAAAAACCCTTGCCTCGAGCGGCGTCCGTAATGTCCGTTACGTCCTTTGTGAGCTGTTGCGCATCGAGGAAGCGCGGCACGGGAGCCCATTCCTTGGTCTCCTTGTTGATCATGATCGCCGTGCCCACGCCGCAATTCGGGTGGCACCCGCAGGAAAGCGATCCCCACTGCGATTCCTGGCCTTTCACCATGTCCGCAAAGCCCGCAAACGTGCTGATGAAGGAAATCGGGAACCAGTCGCGCGTCGGTTCGACCTTGCCCACCTGCTTGCTGACGTCCTGCGCCAGGTGCGAAAGCGTGTAGCGCTGGCGGAGGCGGCGTTCCGGCGTGATGTCCTCGTCGCGCCCGGTGAAGGAAACCGGCTGAAAGCTGACGAACGCGATTTTCTTGGGATTTTCCATCGCGAACTTCACGATCGTGCCCACCTGATCGTTGTTCACGTTGTTGACGATGGTCACCACCAGCACGATCTCGATGCCCGCTTCGTGCATGTTTTCGATGGCGCGCAGCTTCACGTCGAACAGGTTGCCGATCTGGCGGTGGCTATTTGCGTCGTTGCCGATGCCGTCGAATTGCAGGTAGGCGTAGCGCATGCCCGCTTCAAAGGCCTTGCGCGAAAATTCTTTGCTCTTGGCGAATTCGATGCCGTTCGTGGCGGCTTGAACGGAGTTGTAGCCGATCTTCCGCGCGTAGGCGACCGCATCCAGGAAGTACGGGCTCATGGTCGGCTCGCCACCGGAGAACTGCACGGACATCTGGCGCCGCGGCTTGATTTTCAGAGCGTTGTCCAGAATTTCCTTGATTTCGTCCCAGCCCAGCTCGTGCACGTAGCCGACCTGGTTGGCGTCCATGAAGCAGGGATCGCACATCATGTTGCAACGGTTGGTCAGGTCCACGGTCAACACGGAACCGCGCCCGTACCGCACCGTCGAAGAACCGTGCTTGTGCAAGTCCTCATCATTGTGCGCTGGAATATCGCGCCCGGGGAATTGCGCTTCGATCCACTTCAGGAAGTTGGCGTCAATGGCCATCATGTCTTCGTAGCGGCCATGGATTGGGCAATCCTTGACCATCCAGATCTGGCCGTCGCGCTCGATAATCTCGGCCTTGATCTCGCCGACCTTCTCGTGCATCAGGTCGCGCCAATCTTTCTTGCCGTGAATAATCTCTTCGCGCGCTTCCTTGACGCAATCCGGGCACAGGGAATCCGTCGTGCGCGGCCAGCCGAGTGTCGGCTTGGTCTTTTCCCACGACTTCAAGAGCGGCTTATCGGACCACTGCGGCGTGACGGACGGATTGGGATTGTATTTGTTGAAATACTGAACGGAATTGAAGGTGATCGCCGCGGTCTTGCAGAGGATCCAATCCATGGATCGCGCGATCTGTGTGCCCAACGTATTCGGCATAAACTCGTAGCCTCACTTTCGAAAGTGCATGCAAAACCACTTTGATTGGCCCAACGCCCTTGCTGGAGTTCCGATGGAGAGGCCCCGCAATAATGTGCGGCATTCTACCGCCGCACGCCCCTGGGACCATCATCAACGTACCACGCCCGATCGGTACGTGCCTAAGTCTTTAGGCGCCTATAGTTTGACGGTTAACATTGCACGAATCCAGCTTCCTGCGTCGAATGGCGATTTTTGGGGGTTGAACGGTAGTTTAGAGCTTTAACTGGTACTAATTCGGGGGGTTACTCTTCGTTCGCCAAGGCATGGAATTGCGCCAATTGGGAACTTCCCTCGCGCGGTTTCGGCACTTTTCTGCCTATTCATTCAGGGTTGGGCGTAGCACCGCGATCGCAAAGTGCGCAAATTGCGCGGCTCCTTCATCGAGCTGCAGCCACCGGACCACGCAATGATCGGAAAGATATTTGGCTACTCGCGTTTCAGGAATTCCCAAATACTCGGCGAGCATGGGCTTAATCGAAGGAGCTCCACGGCGGCCGACTCCGCCTCGCGCCACATTGGCGATTGCTACGCGCAAGGTGTCGCAGGATTCCACGTAGTAATAGCTGGTCATTTCCTCGTCGGTCAGGACGAAAACTCCCGGGCCAGCTGGAGCGGTTTCCGCACGATCGAGTTTTGCAGGAGGGCAGGTGAGCAGCCTGCGAAACTGCATCTCCAACTTGGAAAGCCGAGAAGACAGGCCCGGATCCCCATAGCGCCCTTTCAATCCCGCGCCCGCAGTTTCTCCCTCAGGTTCCACTGGCAGCCGCGGCATGGACCGGCTATCCGGCCCGATGAGCGGCGCGGAAATCCCTGATTCTGCCGCCGCCGACTCTTCCAGAAGACTCGGACTGAGACTCGGTCGCTCGGAACGCCCCTGAGCAGGAACTTCAACTCCCCCCGCTCCCCCTCTTCTGCGGTTTCTTCCACCGCGGCGGCCTCTCCTTCTGTGGGGCCTTGAATCTGTTGGAGGCTGGCCAGCTGGCCGCGCGATTTCAGATGAAGCCGCTTCCTCGACCGGCGAGGATACGATCGCTTCAAATGTCTCGGCATTCTGTTCGAATGGCAGCCCCGGCGTGGGCATCGTTGTCAGTGGAGCGGAGAAGGGTTTTTCCTCGTCGCTAGGGATTTCCATCCCTGATTCGGCTGCAGGCACTTGCCCGCCCAAGCGCGTCACTGCTTCCTGGGCTTTGGTCTTCCAATCCGCGCGGCGGAAGCGTTGCGCTGCCGTCGCATACCACTTTGCGGCTTCCGCATTCTGCCCCGCAGCTTCGAAGTGGCGCGCCAGCTCGAACGCAACCATCGCATCGCTTGTCTTTTGGAAAAGATTGGATAGTTGCTCTTCGGGATTCTTGCTGCCACGCGCTCGCCGGATGCGGGCGGTGATCTGTTTCCAGTCGGCCATACGTTTCGAGCATTGTAACAGTGATGGCCATTCGCGGCCAGCATCCATCCTGACGGATGCGAGCGCGCGGATGCCATGGAACCCTTTGGAGCCGACCGCGTCGGCGCACTGTGCCAAAACTGTCCCTCGGTTCAGTAGAGAAACAAAGTTCCAGGCCGATACACTTTTCCCAAGGAATCGAACGTCATGAAGCCAGGCAATTCCCTTTTCCCCGTTGAAGGTGCGGCCTCTTCCGTTTCCCGCTTTCGCTGTCCGAAAGCAATCCTGGTTTCCTTGTTCGGTCTCGCATTCTTGCTGGAATTTCTCTCTGGATGCACAGGAACCGCCTCTTCGCGGGGAACCGGCCCCGCACCGCCGGGCAATTCCAATGTAACTGTCAGTGTATCTCCGAGTTCCGCAACACTTTCCACGGGCGGCACTCAACAGTTCACCGCGAACGTCTCCGGCACCTCGAACACAGGTGTCACATGGACTGCCAGCGGCGGAATGATCTCTTCGAGCGGTTTCTACACAGCGGGAAGCGCGGGAGGAAACTTCAGCGTCACGGCCACCAGCGTTGCAGACAGCACAAAAGCCTCAAGCGCCATGGTGACAGTAACGCCTCCATCATCTCCCCCGCCTCCGGGCACTGTGTCCTCATTGACCAAAGACGGCATCACGTGGACTTTCAGCCAGCCCGTCGCCGCGGGCCAATTCGTCACCGGCGATTATTATGTCGTCGGACCAGTCACGATTACGGCCATCAGTCCGGCTCCAACAACTTCTTCCCCGTACTTGAACGGCTCGGTCGTAAATCTCCCCACGGCGAACAGTAAAAGCGGTTTCGATTCGCGTCTCAACGATGGAACAGACGAGTCGTGGTGGTTTGATGCTTCTCTCCGCTCCTATCCTCCGATCACGCTCAAGCCCGGCGACAGTCTTGTCTCCTCGATCAGTCTTGCGCAAATTCACTCCGCTCCCGAAGTCATGCGCGCTTCGGACATGAGCGCGAGCCCCGTCGCCTCCGTCTCCGTTCTGACCGTTCTCTCGCAAGCACCTTCCGCGGACGCCTTCCGGCCCGCTTATTGCGACCGCTCGCAGACCATCTACCACGCGAACAACCTGCAACGGAATCTTCTGCCTTCTCTCACGCCGCCGAACCCGTCCGGAACGCCGACTCTCGCACAGTTCGAGTCTTTATACCGCCGGCCGTGGATTGACACCAATCCGTTTCTCTTCGACGCTCCCGCCGACTACATGCCCAGCTATGGCCAGCACATCGCCTTCGCGGATTCTTACGCCGCATTGCTGCTCATGCTGAATTTTTCTGCCGATCAGAAGGTGAATCTGACCAATTATTTCGTGCAGTACGGCATAGACCTCTATGGTTGCGTCCAGGCGGGATACGGTTGGCCCGCATTCGGCGGCCACCGCAGCGGCCGAAAATTGCCGATCATCTTCGCGGGGATTCTTCTGAATAATGACGGCATGAAAAATGTCTCGGGACAATATCCGGACCAATTCGGCGAGGACATGCAAACGGTCTACGTGAATCAACTCCCTCCCGCGGGAACCTATCAACAGGCCTGGCAAGGCGCCACGGTGATTTATGGCGGCCACTACGGCGTGGAGGCCAACGGGCAAATCGTCAGCCCCGGCCTCTATGGACCGTATGAACAGCTCCAGCCTTCCGCCTGGCCGCTGATCAACGGCAATGAACAGCTCGGAGAAGCCTATCGAAGATGCTGTACTTCGGTTTCCTGGGTCGGTGAGGCGCTTGTCATACACATATTGCATGCCGAAAGCATCTGGAATCACCCGGCATTCTTCGATTATGTGGATCGCTGGATGAATGAGGATGACACGCAAGCGGTCGCCGAGATCAAGGCGCAGACCGGTTTCGACTATACCGCCGACTGGGAACGCCAGGGCCAGACGCGTTACTGGCTGCAGGGCGAAGTGCCTCAGTACACCTTCATTGATGATATGTGGAAAGCCTATCGTTAGGATTTCAAGGCTTTCGTCCGGCGCTCCGCGAAAACTTCCTTCACTCTATTTCGGCCACTCGTCAGGAGGAAGAGATTTTTTGATCGTGTCCAGATTTTGAAATCCGTCTTTGATCACCGTTTGCATCACGTTGTCTTTGGTCACTACCTCAACCATGTCAAGAAACGCCGGCACGTTTTTGCCTCCAACCGAAATGCTTTGCGCGGTCGGAGGTGTCTTGCCTTTGGCCAGGCTTACGGCCACGTCCGCAGCCTGTATGGCTTCGGAGCTCAGAGGCTTGTAAACCGTCATCGTCTGCGTCCCTTTGAGCAGCCGAATGACGGCTGCCAGATCGGCATCTTGCCCGGATACGAGCACTTTTCCCGCGAGCTTGGCTTCTTGCAGGGCCTGCACCGCTCCGCCCGCCGTGCCGTCATTCGATGCCACTACCGCCGTGATGCGTCCGTGATTCGCAGCGATCAATTTCACCATGTGCGTGTACGCTTCCAGAGGGTTCCAGTTCGCGCACCACACGTCGCCGACAATCTTGATGTCCCCTCGGTCCAGGTAGGGTTTCAAAACCTTTTTTTGCCCTTCCCGGAGCAGGCGCGCATTGATATCCGTCGGCGATCCTTCCACTAGTACGTAATTGCCCTTGGGTGCGCGCTTCACCAGCCACTGCGCCTGGATTTCGCCGATCTTCACGGAGTCAACCCCGATGAAATAATTGATACCGCTGTTACGGATTAGTCGGTCGTAGCTGACGACCGGAACGCCTTTGGCCTTCGCCAAAGTTACGATTTGCACGGCGCGGTCCGTATCGTGCGGCACGATCACCAGCGATTTCACCCCATCGTCGAGCAATTTCTGTGCCTGCTGGTATTGACGATCATCGCTTCCTTCCGCGGTCTCCAGCAGTACTTGTGCTCCGAGTTCCTTGGCGCGCTTTTGGAACACTTGTGTGTCCGTCTGCCATCGTTCCACTTCGAGCGAATCCAGAAGGAAGCCGATCTTCAGCGGAGCAGGTTCCGCTTGCGCCGACGATGCCAAGTGCCGCGCCCCAAACAGGAGCGTCGTCCCCAGCAAAGCACAAAGAAGTACCCGGCCGAATCTCAACATGCGTTGCCTCCAGGTGATTTGCCACCACGCTACCAGCCGCCAACACCCTTGGCAATTTCGTTGAAGGGCCGGTTGCCTCAAATGACAAGGAGTTATCTGATTGGAAATCAACGACTCATGGACAGAGGCCAGCCCAAACATTTTTCCAGCCAGCAAACTTCACGCGCACGGGCGACGCCAATCATGATCTCTATTGCCCACCTGCTGGCGGGGGACTTGCCGTTTTAATAGCCTTCTGTAGCGGCCAGGATGGTTTGGCTTTTGCGGTGCCAGAGCACCAGTCTCATTCCAGGGTACTGTGCAGCGAGTTGCGGCAACCGCTGCCGGGCGGTCTCAATGTCGTGGAGGCTCTCCAGCCAAAGCTTCTTGCCGTCCGCATCGTCAATCAAGATGTCGTAATGGGGCTCTCTCATGGAAGTTACATGTACCGTCATAAGCTGATCCCTTCTCTTGGTTAGTGTTCCAACCAGGAGAATCGTTTCAATTCGGGAATCACAATGTCGCTGTTCACAACAGTTCCTTCTTAGACCGGGACATCCAACTTAACTGTCTCATTTTCAATCGATTGATTCGAAGACTTCAGAAAGCTTGCCCTACAGCTCCTCTTCATCCTCATGCTGCCGCAGAGCTGCAATCCGGTGCGTGATGTTGATTCCATGTGCGCGAAGTCCCGCGAGAATCGCCCGGCGCGCGTGCAATGGCAGGGCTTCCGGAGGGCGAACACCGCCCAAATCTCGGGGAAAGTGCTTCACAAACAGCGCAGCGACATGGGCCGTCGCGTACGCTACCGGCGTGGCAAAGCGGCCCTGCTGCCGAATTTGATAAAGCGAAGGAAACAGTACGTCGCTTCGCACCTGTACGCGCCTGTCTCCTTTGGTTCCGCTCTTGACGCCCTCCACAAGAACCGCCGCGGCAAACCGCGCGTTCTGCAAAATGCCGCTTCGAATCAGCTTCGCAATTTTCCTCGGCGTAAAAGTCGCGGGAAACCTGTGTTTCGCCATCCCACGCGATTTGGAGAGTTTTCCTTGCCGGTGCCACCGCCGCAGCCGGTCAATTTCATTGCCGCCGATCTTCACGTCGAGGTCC
This sequence comes from Terriglobales bacterium, assembly GCA_035518615.1. Classification (GTDB taxonomy): domain Bacteria; phylum Acidobacteriota; class Terriglobia; order Acidiferrales; family UBA7541; genus Acidiferrum. The sequence continues at coordinate 15,556 of DATIXL010000085.1, forward strand.
CGCATGGAAATGAACCTCGGAAGCGTAGCCACCTCGTCCTGCGCTGCGAGTACGACGTTCACACTCCCCACCGGCTCGATAAACCGGAACTTCTCCACTTCGGAGAAGCGCCTCGCCAGTTGAAATTTTCCGTCTCGAAAGACGCGCGGCCGCGAAACCGCCTCGTCGAAGGAAACTTCCGGCGACCACTGCGAGATTGGATCTTCACTCTCGCTGCATTCGTAAAGCCGGATATGCACAGCCTCGACTTCGTCCAGCAAATCCGCCGCGCGTTTCACAAGCAGGTTCGTCAATCCCGGCGCGGCTCCGGCGTCAATCACCGCTGCGCGGTTTTTCTCTTCAAATCGCTTTGAGTACCGAAGCTGTTCCGGCTTGAACGGGTTTTTCGTGAGCTGTGAACTCAAGTCCAGGTAATGCGCTCGCAGCCTAAGCGCCGCGCGCAACACAATCTCGTTGAACACAGAAGCGGAAGCATTGACGATCAGTTGGCAGCCTTTCGCCGCACGCACAATGCCCCGCAAATTGCGCGCATTGACCTTGGCGATTGGAATTGGGCTTCGCTTGCCGAGGAACCGCCGCGCGCGCTCCGGATCGCGGTCTCCGCACCACACCGTGTGCCCTTGCCGGTCCAGAAGTTGCGCGAGTAGGGAGCCGGTCGCTCCCGCCCCCAGAATGAAAATCCGCATGGCGTGGGCCAAACTCTACCATATCCCCTGGTTAAGCCCGTTATGATCCTTCGCTGGATCGGGGATTGTGATGTTCAGTCGGCTCCAAAAAAGACGGACCCCCTTTGGGGGTCCGTCCGCCGGACAGATTCGTACTGCTGGGTTAGCCCATTACCATTTATTATGGTCGTGATCGGAGCCGCCAAATAGGTCCGTCATCACGTTGACACCAGCGTCGCAGGCATGATTCAGGCACGGCAGCCCAAATCCTGATTCCAGTGACTTCAAGATTGAAAAACTGGTGTAGTAGGTCCCGCTCTGAACACCCGGTCCCGATCCATAACTCGTCTGAACGGTCAGCACCACCTGGTTCTGATTTTGGGGTGGGAACACGCCGGTCGGCGGATTCAGCAATCCGCTGTAATCGTTCTCATCCCAGACGATGATGATCGCGTTGTGGCCTTCGTGCCAAAATCTGGAGGCAACAATGGCTTGGACGATCTGCTGGATGGTGACGTCTCCTTGTTGGATCAGGCCGGGATTGAGCCCTGCTTGCGTCCCGACGGTCAGGTCGCCCGGTGGAAGGCCCGGGTCGTAGGCGCAAAACGAGTCCGCATTTTCGGTTGAGTCCTTTGGATTTCGGCCATGCTGATCGTTGCACTGATTCGGTGCAATAAACGCGAAATTCGGCACGTTTCCACTGGCAAGATCCGCATAGAGGCCCCGTGGACCACCAAAGCCCACGACGTTATTCAAGCTATTCTCCCTCCACTGTCCATCTTGTACGTCTTTGAAATAAGCGAACGGGTTGTGCTTCACCGCGTATTTCTGCACGTAGTTCGAGGAGGTTAGGGGAGCGAGATCCGTGAAATCCGTCAGATTGCTGACTGTCCCGTTGCTCGAATTCACGCCATAGGGAGAACCAAGCGGCAGGTCCTCCTGATAACTCTTCCAGCTCATCCCGACGCGCACCAGCTGGTCGCCAATCGTCTTTCCTGTGACCGGTTCGCCAGGCACCGACTTCACCCCATCGAGGTCCGCGAGATAATTAAAGATCCCGGGCTCCGTTTCATTCCAGTTGTCAACGGCGGGCGTTTCCGCGTCGTTGCCCGTCCCGCTGATCGGGCAGATTGAGCTTGTCTCGATCGGGATCGGGGCGCTGCCGAGATCATTATCGGCGTTTACAAGTCCTGAGGCGATGTTCGGCGTACAGTTCGTCGCCCCCCAATTCGGAGGGTTGTCACTGCGAATTCCGAAATTGGACCCTCCCACAACTTCCAAATAATTGGTCAGGCTCGGGTGACCCACAGCAAAATAATTTTTTGCCAGGTTGACTTTCTTTTGGGAAATCAGGCTGTTCAGGTAAGGTTCGTTGGGGTTGCCAATAACCTGAAAATAGCCGTGGTTTTCCATCATGATTAGGAATACGTGATCCAAATGAGGAACGCCTTGGGGGACGCGGCCTTCCTGCGCAAAAGCCGTACTCGATAGTCCTAGTGCTACCAGACCCAAAATTGCGGCCCTTCTTATCATTTCAGTCGCCTTTCCTATGGAAAAGAAGTGTCGTCGGCCCTCTCGACTCGGTTAGCGCCGATTCGACCCGCGGCACTCTCTCTGACTCTCATTGCCGCTCCATTACACAGAAACTAAATCTCGATGAATGCGCTTCCTCTCCTGCCCCAAAAGCAGGCGTTTGCCTCCTTAGGCAGACGGGCGTACACTTCGTTTGTAGCTCCGACTCCTTGGGCCTCGCGGAGAGAAAACCTACGGCCCGTGGGGCGATGCCCCGCTTGGCGGGGATGAGGGCACGGCTGGAAACGACCGCGCCTCCCCTGCGGTAATTCCGCAGCTTGGAAAGGAGTGGCTTCACCGGAAATGTGGTGTTTTTCGGTGTATCCCGATTCCAATCTGCACTGGGAAGGAATCGGGTTTTTTTATGCCCCTCCACGATAGATTCGGCCGCCAGATCACGGACCTGCGCATTTCCATCACGGATCGTTGCAATTTCCGCTGCGTCTATTGCCGCTCGGCCGATCCGGAAAATTACCGCGATCACGCCGAGATTCTCTCCTGGTCCGAACTCGACCGGCTCGCCCGCGTTTTTCATCGCCTCGGTATCCGCAAGGTCCGCATCACTGGCGGCGAACCGCTTGTCCGCGACGGCGTCGAAGCCTACCTTTCACGCCTTGCCGCTCTCGGCTTTCCCGATCTTTCCATGACCACCAACGGTTTTCTCCTCGGCGACCGCTGCCCTTCGCTTATCGCCGCCGGACTGCGCCGCATCAATATCAGTCTCGACTCTCTCGATCCCGCAAGATTCGAGCGTATCACCCGCACCAAAACCTTTTCTTCCGTCATGGCCGGCATTGACGCCGCGCAGTCCACCCGCCTCGCTCCCGTCAAGGTCAACGCCGTTCTCGTGCGCGGTTTCAACGAGGATGAAGTCGAATCCTTCGCCGAATTCGCGCGCGATCGCGGCGTCATCATGCGCTTCATTGAGTTCATGCCCCTCGACGCCGACCGCCATTGGTCGCGCGACTTGGTTGTTCCTGCCGCGGAAATCCATGCCCGCATCCATGCCCGCTGGCCGCTCGTTCCCATTCCACACGAGCCCAGCGAGACCGCCCGCAAATATCGGTTTGCCGACGGCGCTCCGGGCGAAATCGGCCTCATCGCGCCCGTCACGCAGGCTTTCTGCGGCCATTGCTCGCGCATCCGCCTCACTGCCGACGGCAAGCTCCGCACCTGCCTTTTCAGCAAGGATGACCACGATCTCCGCTTTTTGCTGCGCGACGGCGCTTCCGACGAGGATCTCGCTTCTTTCATTGAATCCGTCGTCCTCGAAAAGGAAGAAAGCCATCACATCAACGAACCCGGCTTTGTTCCTCCGTCGCGCACTATGGTCTTCATCGGAGGCTAGATTTTCCCCGGGTCGCGCGGGGCTGCCGGCCACATCGTCGCCTCTCGACCCCATGCGTTCTTTGCGTTAGCATCACTGCAGCGCGATTCGCGCCCGACGGACACGCCATGGCCGATGAAGACGACGAACTTCCGCAGGACGACGAACCAGAACCTCCTTCACGGCTCTTCACGCTCACCGAAGCCGAGCACGCCCGCCGGCAACTCGAACCTGTCCTCATTGAGGCCATGGACTGCCGCAAGAAACTTTCGCGCCTCGATCAGGATCTTTCCGCTGTCGCCGCGCGCATTATGATGATGGGCGGCGTCATCGTGCCTTACGAAAAACTCGCCAAGGTACGCCTCGAGCACAATCAGTTGGCTGGTTCCATGAAGTCCGCTCTCGACCGCATTCTTGAAACCGGTTGTCTGGTCAAGGATCTCGACGTCGGATTGCTCGATTTTCCCGCGATCATAGACAATGAGGAAGTCTATCTTTGCTGGAAACTGGGCGAGGACCGCATTCGCTATTATCATCGCCAGGATGAAGGTTTCGCCGGCCGCAAGCCGCTCGATCCGCACGACCTCGGTCCGGGCGACAAGGTTCAATAGTGCGCATCTATTTTGACTGAGTCATCCTGAGTTTACTTGCAATCGGCGGCCTGCGCGCGGCGGGTTGCCCAGTGAAAGGTTTCAACTCTCGCGCTTCCTCACTTTGTCTTGGTTCGTTTTTTGCTATGTGTCATCCTGAGCGCAGCGAAGGATCGCAACCTGTACGTTTCCTCCTGCGTTGAATGGGAGAATCCTCTTGGCCGACCATCCTCAAAACCGCCTCAAAGACTCCGCCAGCCCTTACCTGCGTTCGGCTTCGCATCAGCCCATTGATTGGCACGAGTGGGGCGACTCCGCGTTCTCCCGCGCCCAGGTAGAAGACAAGCCTATCCTTCTCGACATCGGCGCCGTGTGGTGCCACTGGTGCCACGTCATTGACCGCGAAAGCTACGAAAATCCCGAAATCGCCAAAATCATCAACGATCATTTTGTTCCCGTTAAAGTGGATCGCGACGAGCGCCCCGACGTAGATTCGCGCTACCAGTCCGCCATCAGCGCCATTTCCGGCCAGGGCGGCTGGCCCCTCACGGGTTTTCTCATGCCGGATGGCAAACCGTTTTTCGGTGGAACCTACTTTCCCCCGGAAGACCAGATGGGCCGCCCCGGCTTTCGCCGTCTTCTCCTCGCCGTCGCCGATTCCTACAAGAACAAGCGCGCCGATCTTGTTCGCGCGGCCGAATCACTCAGCTATGCCGTCGCCCAGGCCGAAGTGCTTGCAGGGGCGCGCGCTGAATTCGATCTCAGCGTTGTGGATGCGCAGATTCACTCCCTCACGCAGCAATTCGATATCAAGAATGGCGGCTTCGGCCGCTCCCCAAAATTCCCGCATTGTTCTGCGATTGATCTGATCCTCGAGCGCTATCAACAAACGAAAGAGCGGCACTTGCTTGCCATGGCGGAAAGCACGCTCGAGAAAATGGCGCGCGGCGGCGTTTACGATCAGCTCGCCGGCGGCTTTCACCGCTATTCCGTGGACGAGCGCTGGCTCGTTCCCCATTTCGAAAAAATGTCCTACGACAACTCTGAGCTCTTGAAGAATTACCTTCATGGCTGGCTCGTCACCCGCAACCCGTTTCTACGCGGCACGGCCGAAGGCATCATTCGCTGGGTGAACGAAGTCTTATCCGATCGGGAGGCTGGTGGCTTCTACGCCAGTCAGGATGCGGATTATTCTCTTGAAGACGACGGCGACTATTTCACTTGGACTCTCGAAGAAGTCCGGGCCGTTCTCTCGCCGGAAGAATCTCGCGTGATCGAGCTTTATTACGATGTCGAAGCCCACGGCGAAATGCACCATAACCCTGCAAAAAACGTTCTCTGGATTGCGCGCGATTTTCCGAAAATCGCAAACGCACTGGGAAAGCCGGAAGACGAAGTGATCCGCCTCAAATCGGACGCGGAGGCCAGGATGCGGGAAGCGCGTCTTGCCCGTCCCACTCCCTTTGTGGACAAGACGATGTATGTCTCCTGGAACGCCATGTTTGTTTCGGGGTATCTGGACGCTTCCAGGATTCTCGACACAAGCTGGATCGCGGAGGATTGCCGCAAATTCGCGGTGAAAACGCTCGACCGCATGCTGCGCGAAGCCTGGAGCGAAGAAAATGGCTTTGCCCATCGCATCGGAGGTCCCGCGCTTCGTGGTTCTCTCGACGATCAAGTTGTTGGAGTGATTGCGCTCCTCGATGCGTACGAGACCACTCTCGATTCACACTATTTTCGCACTGCGCAACGCACCATGGACATCGCTATCGAAAAATACGCCGACGCGGAAGGCGGCGGTTTCTTCGATCGTGCTTCCGACGCCCCGCCGATGGGTGGCCTCGACGTCCGCCGCAAGCCGTTTCAGGATTCGCCTACGCCCAGTGCCAATTCTGTCGCTGCGATTGCATTGACTCGCCTTCACGCCTTCACGGGCGACTCCCGTTACTACGATTTCGCCAAGAAAACTCTGGAAGCTTTCGCGGGCATCGCTCCGCAGTACGGCATGTTCGCGGCAACCTACGGTCTCGCCGCCACGCTCTTCGCCAATCATCCCCTGCAAGTCGTGATTACGGGTCCCGCGGGCGATTCCGTCGCTCAAGCTCTTGAATCCGCAGCCAACTCCGTATTCCGCTTCGGCAAATCCGTTCTTCGCCTCACTCCCAGCGCTTCGCTCGAAAATCTCCCTCTCGCTCTCCGCGAAACGCTTCCGCATCTTCCTGCAGACAAACCGCTCGCGCTAGTCTGCTCTGGCTCATCCTGTCTTCCGCCTGCTTCCGATCCAGAACAATTGAAGACTTTGCTTGCTTCTCCCGGCCTCTCCGCCGCCGCTCATTCTTTGTAGGGCACGATATTTCGTGCCTCTGCTTTTCTGTCTAGAGGTCAGTCTTCGGCCCGGCTCTTTGCATTTCGCAGGTTACTCACGAAAACAAAAAAGGGCACGGCTTTCCGCGCCCCTTTTCGCCTTAAACTTCCACGAATCGCCTAGCTCTTTTTCCTCGATTCCGGCGGCACCATTCCGTTGATCCGGTAGTAGACGACCAGCGCCCCGTAATGTTCGCCGGAGTGCTCGATCAGCCCGTAGGCCAGGTCCGAGAGCCGCATCATCTGCCCTCCGGCATCCACTTCCTCCGCCATCCCTTTGTCGCCTTTTTCCTTGATCAAATCCGCCCCGTCTTTCACGCACTGTTTCACGAAGGCCACCAATTCCGGCCTGGTGCTCCGCCCCTCAAGGCTCGGTTCATCTCCGAAACGTGCCTTTTTGCCTTGTGCCGTGTCTGTGAAGTAGTACATGGAGCCGGACACGTGCAGCATCATTTGCAGGAATGTCCGCGAATCCGGGTGCGGCTTGTACCCGTACTTGTCCACTGGAAAATCCTCAGCCATCGCAATCAGCTTCCTGCCGATATCGTTCCACTGATCGAGTACCTCTTGCGACGGGCTCGGCGCGGGTTTCGGCTCCATTTTCTTTGCCGTCTCCTGTGCCATCACCGGACCCGCTATCAATGCAAGCGCCAACCCCAGCCCAAGACCCCTCAAGAATTTCTTCATCTCTTTCCTCCGTCACGCCTTTCGGCGTCCTTACGAAATTAGCCCGCTCCCCCAGGGAGGTTCCTCTGTTCTGACGCACGACTTCGATTTTCGTTTTCCATATACCTGGGTACCGAACCCCGTTGGACGGACATCTTACACGGGGTGCGCGCGAAGCACACGAAAACCTTTCGGCTCACGGCACATGGTAAGCTGAAAGGGTTTGCTGAGGGCATACGACGTGAACTGGGGTTGGCTGCTTCTTCGAATCGGTGTTGGCCTGGCTATTCTTTCGCTGCTCTTCCTTTCGCAGCGATTCTGGTTCCGTGCGCTATGGCGCATGACCGCGGGCTGGGGCACCAATGCTCTTCGCATTGCCGCGCGCCTTCTCTATCTTTCCGCACTGATTCTGGTCATTCTCGCAACCTACGACGGCATTCGCATGGGCCATGGCCGCATCATTCCCCGCGGCACCATGATTACCGCCCTCGCAGGTTTGTGGTATTTCAGCGCTCTGCTTTCCTATATCGCCGTCAAGTTCGTCCATCTCTTCGACCGCGCTTGGCATTTTGCAAAAGGGCTCTTGAAGGGCAATTCTTCCGCCGGAAGGTCTGCTTCGCCGGATCCCGATGTCGTTGCGAATCCTTCCCGCCGCTACTTTTTCCAGACGGCCACTGCCGCCGCCGGCGCTGCGCCTTTTCTCAGCGCCGTGTACGGCTTTGCCGCCGAGCGGCTGAACTATCAATTCCGCTACATTGAGATACCGGTCGCGAATCTTCCCGGTCCGCTCAATGGCCTGAAGATCGCGCAGATCAGCGACATCCATCTCAGCGGGTATATGCCGCGCTCGCAAGTTCGCCGCGCGGTGGACATGGCGAACGAGCTCGATGCCGATCTTGCCGTCGTGACCGGGGATTTCATCACCGGCGCGGGCGATCCCATCGCGGATTGCATCGACGAAGTTCGCCGCCTGCAAGCGCCTCTCGGAGTCTGGGGCTGCAACGGCAACCACGAAATTTACGCTGGCGTCGAGGCCGAAGCCAAGCGCCTCTTCGCCCGCAATGGAATGCGGCTGCTGCGTTCGGAGAACGCGCAACTGCAATTCCGCGGCGCCTCGTTCAACCTGATCGGAGTGGATTACCAGCGCGAGCGCACTCCCAGCGGCCGCCGCGTCCAGATGCTTCCCGGCGCGGAATCCCTCGTCCGCAAGGACATGCCGAATATTCTCCTTTCGCACAATCCGAATAGCTTCAATCGCGCGGCGGAACTCGGCGTCGAGCTTTCTCTCGCCGGCCACACCCACGGGGGCCAGGTGCAGGTGGAGATTCTCGATCATCGGCTCAGCCCCGCGCGATTCATCACTGATTACGTCGCGGGACTGTACACGCGTCCGCTCTTCGAGCCGGCGCGGTCGCGGGCTTCCGCGCATTTCATCTCCGCCGCCACATTACAACGTCCCGCTTCTGCCTTATACGTGAATCGCGGGCTCGGCACGGTAGGCGCGCCCGTGCGGCTTGGCGTCCCCCCGGAGATCACGCTCATCACGCTTCGTTCTGCCTGACGCCTCTCTTCACCCTCGCGCGAACTTTCGGACGATCCCGGCGGCAAGCTCTTCCGGAGTCCTGCTCACGTCCATCACGAGTGCATTCTTCGGTTCCTCGAGATCGGCAAATTGTCCGGCAAGAATTCCCTCTCCAGCAAAATGGCCATGGCGCGCAGCGATGTGCCGCGCCATGGTTTCGTAGTTGCCCTTCAGGTACACGAGCCGCATGTCCAGCCCATCGCCGATTTCATCGCGATACCTTTGTTTGAGCGCCGAGCACGCCAGGACGACGTTTTCCCGCGCCGCGCTCCGTTTAGCAAGCTCATGGTGAATTGCCGCAAGCCAGGATGCCCGGTCCTCGTCCGTCAACGGAATTCCGCGCCGCATTTTCTCGATATTCGCCGGCGAGTGAAAACTGTCCGCGTCGAGAAACGTCCAGCCGAGCCGCGAAGCGACCAGCTCACCGACGGTCGTTTTTCCGGCGCCCGTGGTTCCCATCAGGAGAAGGATCATTTCTGCGGCCCAGGTTCGCCGGGGCGCCCAATCATCAACGAAGCGAGCAACGCAAGCAGACCAACAAGCGCTGCGCAGCAAAGCCACTCAAACCAATCGCCCCAGCGGTCGTAGAGGGTGTCCTCATGCGCGACGGGAACGCTCACGGATGAAACGACGAAGCCCTCATGAAAAACGCGGCGGTCGAAAAGGAGACGGCCGCGGCTGTCGCTCACCGTCTGCAAGCCCTGTTTGGCCGTGCGCGCGATGGTGTATCCGCTTTCGACGCCGCGCAAAATCGCCATGCGATCGTGCAACCATCCGTCAACCGTGAAGTCCCACGCGGGGACGAGAAGCAACCCGACGCCGAGCCGGCCATAGGTGCGGCCGAGGCCCGGGAAATCCATGTCCTTGCAAATGGCGATGCCCCAGATTCCCGAAGGCCGCTCAAACGTCACATAGTCTCTGCCGGGAACGTAACCGGCTTCGAGAACGGGAATGAAGTGGTGCTTTTCGTAATTTTCCTGGATGGATCCGCTGCTCGTGAACAGGAGTGCTTCGTTGCGGCGTCCAAGCGGCGTGAGCTCGTCCATGCCGACCACGAGATCGGCTCCGCTGCGCTTCGCGGCGTCCGCCAAAATTGCTTTGGCCTTTTCCGACCCGGCTTCCGAAATCTTTGCGATTTTTTCCGGAAGGAGAATCACGTCCGCGGGTTGAGAAGACGCAGCTGGCATGGCATCCGCATAGCGCGAGATCAGGCTCAAAGCGCTTTCATCGTTCGCCGCGAAAATATCCCGCGGCGCGTCCGAGCTGATGAGCTGCACTCTCACAGCTCCGGTGATGAGGATGGGCGATCGAAGGCGCCAGGCTCCGGCTATGAGAACAATGGCAAATAGAAATGTCGTGGTGACAAGCACTCTTTCCCGGACACGCGAACTCGGCGCGGGGGAAAGAAAAACTCCGATGGAAGAAGGCAAAAGCCACAACAAAAATACAATGCCCCAGATCCCGGTGATCGCTGCGATCTGGATCAGCGGGAGAAAGTTCATCTGGGTATAGGCGAGATTTCCAAAGGTGGAATGCGGAGAATCCAGAGAATTCAGATAACTGACGCTCGCCCAAAACACCGGCAGAAAAAACGCGGCGTGCCAGGCTTTCCCGCGAAGCAGGAAATTTCTCCAGAGAAGCACTCCGACGGCGAAGACCGCGGCGGGCGCAGCAACGGCGAGTACGGAAACGCCCACAGGCAAACCGATCAGAGCGTGCAAGTAGTTCCACATGTTCAGATCGCCGAGCGCGGACGCGAAAAACGCGGCGAGGGCAAGAACCGCCGAGGAAATTTCCGCGCGGTCGCGGCCCGCGAGATAGAGGATTGGAATTGGCGCGAACCAGGTGAGCCACCAGACGGGGTGAAGTCCAGTGCCAAAATAAAACAAAGCAGCGGAAATCAGCGATGCTCCGATGATTTTTGCGAGTTCCGCGTTTTTCGATGCCATTAGATGACCTTGCCCGCGAATTTGGACGACGCGGGACCCGAACCCAGCGCGACTGGACGAACGCCGCTCGTTGGGGCAGTATCGCATGGAACTTCCCCGTAGCGGGTGTGGCCATGGACGAGCCCAGACAGCTCAGCCGGATCGCGCGAGAACTCGAAGAACTCCGCGACGCCCCAGAATTTGACGAAGGCGCTACGGAGCGGCTTGACCGCTGGCTTGGCCTTCTGGTCCAGCAGGGCGGAAGCGACTTGTTGCTTGTGGAGGGCGCGCCGCCGTGCCTGCGCGTGGAAGGCGGAGTCAGAAAGGTCGAACCTGGCGCGCTGAATGGGCCTGAAATCGAAGCGGCCGTACTTCCGGCGCTGACGCCCCATGCGCTGCGAGTCTACCGGGACCAGCTGATCGCGGATTCTTCCTATCGCATCGCGGGCAAAGGACGTTTCCGGATTAATCTGCACCGCGAGCGCGGACGGGCCGCTGCGGCGATCCGTGCCCTGCCAAGTCGGGTGCCGGCGCTGCGCGACCTGAATCTTCCAACAGGAGTCGAAGCGCTGGGCCATTTGCCGCGGGGGTTGGTGTTGATCGGAGGACCGGCGGGATCGGGGAAATCCACCACGCTGGCCGCGCTCGTGGGAGAAATCAACAAGCGCGAAGCGCGGCACATCGTGACGATCGAGGATCCGATCGAATATGAGCACAGGCATATTCGTAGCGTGATCGAACAGGTGGAAATCGGAACGGACGCGGCAGACTTTCCCAGCGCGCTGCGGGCGGCGCTGCGGCAGGCGCCGGACGTGATCGTGGTGGGAGAGATGCGCGATCCGGAGACGATGCGGATCGCCGTCGCGGCGGCGGAAACGGGCCACCTGGTGCTTTCGACGTTGCACACCGTGGATGTGGCTTCGACGGTGAGCCGGATTTCCGATTCGTTTCCGGTCGAACGGCAGAATTCCATCCGTCAGGAACTGGCGATGGCGCTTGCGGCCGTATTGACGCAAATCCTGCTGCCGAAGAAGAGCGGCGGAAGAATCCCCGCGGCGGAATTGCTGATGGTGGGGTATGGCGCGCGTCATCATATCCGTCGCAATGCACTGCAACATTTGCATCAGGAGATCACCATTACGAAGAAAAAAGGTTCGTTCAGCCTGGAAGAGTCGCTGGTTCAACTGGTGAAGGACGGCCATATCCTGAAAGAAGAAGCGCTGCAGTGCGCGATTCATCCGGACGATCTGGACATTCTGCTGAAATCCTCCGCAGCCGGAGCCTGAGAGAATTCCCGAAATGGGAAAAGGCAATGAGATGGCGACGGAAGGGGTGTACCCCCGCCGTACGACGGGAAAGAGTGCGCAAATCGCAGAAAAGAAAGGAGTTGGAGGCGCGCCGTGGCACAAATGAGTGCGCAAGAGATTGAAACGAAAGGAGATCGAAGAACCGGGTGCCCACAGGACCGCCCATAGTGCAATTCACTGATCGGGAAGATCTTTGCGGAAGCTGAAGCAGGACGAAGAGAGGGGTCGCCAGTGGAAACTGGAGGGACAAGACGGCGGCAATATCCGGATCTCACAGCTGATCATAGCATGGAAAGTTAATCAAGTCCATAGATTCATAAATGGTATCCGTTCGAACGGGACCTTGCAGCCATGTACGGAGATGATTGAAGGAAAAGGAGTTATGCGGCGAGGGCCCGGAAGACCGAAGATGAAAAGCATGCGAGAGGCCTTTCGTGATCTGGAGAATTGAAGCGGCATTGACGGCGGGGATATGATGGCGCGCGGAGAGTGGCCATGACAGGACGGAAGCTGATTTTTCTTTTGGCTGGAGTAATTCTGGCAGGAATGTGCCCCGGTGCGGCGCGAGGGCAGAGAGAGCGCTGGAGCGAGGCAAAGGCGAACTCCTGGTACGCGCAACAGCCGTGGCTGGTGGGGAGCAATTACACTCCCAAATCGGCGATCAACCAACTGGAGATGTGGCAGGAGGCGACGTTCGATCCCAAAGAGATAGACAAGGAGCTTGGATGGGCGGGAGGCATGGGGATGAACACGATGCGGGTGTTTCTCCACGATCTTCTGTGGGAGCAGGATGCGGAGGGATTCAAGAAACGGATTGACGAGTTCCTGACGATTGCATCAAAGCACCACATCCGGCCAATATTCGTGCTGTTCGATTCGTGCTGGGATCCGTATCCGCACCTGGGGCCGCAGCACCCACCGATTCCGGGAGTGCACAATTCGGGCTGGGTGCAGAGTCCGGGAGCGGCGGCGTTGGAGGATACCAAGCAATATCCGCGGCTGAAAGCATACGTTATTGGCGTGGTGGGAGCCTTTGCGAACGATGACAGGATTCTTGCGTGGGACGTGTGGAACGAGCCGGGAGCGGACAATGCGGGGAGTTACGGGAAGGAAGAGTTGAAGGACAAACGGGCGCGTGTGACGGCGCTATTGCCCCAAGCGTTTGAGTGGGCGCGGGAAGCAAACCCAAAACAACCGCTAACGAGCGGAGTGTGCTGCGTGGACACTTCGGCTGATGGATCCGATCTGGACGAAATCCAAAAGATTCAATTGCGCGAATCGGACGTGGTGACGTTTCACAACTACACGTGGCCGGAATATTTCCGGCGGGAGATCGGGTGGCTGAAAAAATATAACCGGCCGGTGATTTGCACGGAATATATGGCACGGGCGGTGGGAAGTACGTTCGATACGATTCTGCCGATTGCAGAAGAGGAGCACGTGGGAGCGATCAACTGGGGATTCGTGGCCGGAAAGACGCAGACGTACTACCCGTGGGAGTCATGGGAACATCCATACATCCTGGACCAGCCGCCCGTGTGGTTTCACGACATCCTGCACCCGGATGGAACACCATATCGAAAAGCAGAAGTGGAATTGATTCGAAGGCTGACCGAAGAGAAGTGAAATCCAGTCTTTGAGCGTGCCGCTCCATCTGCCGAGAATTCGATGATGCCCTTTTACGCTTACGCAATCCTTGGGGCCAGTTGGGCGCTCTGGTTGATGCCATTCGTGCTGGCGGGAAAGCCCAAAGCGAGAGCGGCTCAGGTCGACCGGAACGCGCGGTGGGGAATGTTGCTGCAGGCCGCAGGCTACGCAGTGGTGTGGCAAGGGAGCTTCTGGATGAGGGCGCTGCCAGAATGGAGGCTGGCCATCTCCGCGGCGCTGCTGGCACTTGCCGTGATGCTCTCCTGGACGAGCACGCGGGCGCTCGGCAAGCAATGGCGCCTGGACGCCGGGATTAACGCGGACCACGAACTCGTGACTTCGGGGCCGTATGGAATCGTGCGGCATCCCATCTACACTTCGATGTTTCTTGTGCTCGAGGGGACGGGCTTCATGATCAGCCCGGCGGTGCTGCAGATACTTGCAACGGTGATTTTCATCCTTGGAGCGGAAATTCGCGTGAGATCCGAGGAAAAACTGCTGGCTTCGCAATTCGGAGAAAAATTCGAGGAGTATCGCGGACGAGTGCCTGCGTATCTTCCACTGGTCCGATGAGCGGGAATGACGGAGCGCTTTCGCAAAACGGCGAGGTGGATTCTCAAGCGTAAACGTTGAGATTGGTTCCGGTGTCTGAGATGGGTCCGTCGCCTGAAAGGACCGACTCTTCGCTTGTTTTGGCGAGCTGAAGGGCCTTCTGAAGAACACTGGCGCTGGCGGAAACGGGGTTGGTTGAATCTTGCGCCTGGTTTCCTGTGAGCCGACTCAAGAGGTCAGCTCCATTGGCCTGACTGAGGGCTGTCACGTTCATGAGTTCTCCTGGGCGCGAGCGTGCGCGCGGCTCTTCCCGTGTCTTATCGGCAAATTCGTCCAATACTTTAGCGGTTCTGTAAGATGGTGATCCTAAATACCTTGTCTAAAAGTCAGGCATGAGAGGCAGCCAGTTCATTCTCGAATTGATTTGCCGCAAAACGATGCAGCAAACCTTCTTCGTAGACGATATGGCCGCGTAGAGTGGTGAGCAACTTTAGACCAGAGAGCACAAGATCGCCCGTGTAAGCGGGTTTGGTGAGGTCCAACTCCCGGCGGAATTCAGAGTTTGCGCGATAGAGACGGAAATGCTCGTCTTTCATTCGGCCGCGATCCGCTTCCTGGGCGAAGCGGAATAGGGGAGACTCAGGATCCTCTTCTTCCCGCCTGCAATGTTCGCAGATGTTGCCGATGGGTTCCGCCATATGCCTTAGGCGGGCGAGGCCTGCGTGACAAACGTCACAATTCTCGCTCTCAAGAAGGCGCAGAGCCTCTTCCCAACGATCAAGAAACTCCAAAATCTCCTGATGTTCCCGGTGCGCGGATTCAAACTGAGCTTGCAGGTCCATGTGTCCCTCCGAAGGAGAAAGCCTGGGCTGCCGAGCATCCCGTGACGGCTTGAAGCGGAATTCCCGAACCGCCGCGTTCTGGCAGACCGATATTTGCCGAATCTTGATGTTGCCAGTGCAGATTGCGGGCCACAGCCTACGTTGCGAGCAGACGAGAACGAAAGCTCGAACGCCTGTAACTCCGCTAGCGAGTTAGGATTACGGGGCGCACCAACTCCTCCGCGAAAATGAAGATGACAGGGAATTTGGGAAGCGGGAGGGAGACGTGAGGATTTGTTCAGCGGATGGGGAATCTGACGCAGGGACGGGGAATGAGAGTTCCGGTACGCGACGCGATGAGGGCGCACATGGAGGTCGCCGCGCGGTTTGCTTTCGCGAAGGGAAGGCTCCCTACATAAAGGCGGAGAGCGAAGCAGCACAGCAAGCGAAGAATGCTCTTGGGAAGCTGGTGCTTGGTTGCCGCAGGTTGCGCCCGATGCCATAATCCATGCTTGTGAATGAAATCGATTGGATGTCGAGGGTTAGCGTGCGAGAAGGCTTGTGGGGGTCGTTATGGCAATGAGAGACGGCTGGATTGAAAAAAGAGAAGCGGCGGCTGCGACAGCGAATGGCAGCCGGAATATGTCGCAGATGCATATCGCGCGGCAGGGAATGATTACGGAAGAGATGCAATATGTGGCGAAGCGGGAAAAACTTGAGCCGGAAATAGTGCGGAGCGAGGTGGCGCGAGGACGCGCGATCATTCCCGCGAATATCCATCACCGGAATCTGGAGCCGATGGGGATCGGGGTGGCGTTTTTCTGCAAGATCAACGCGAATATCGGAAATTCGGCAACGACTTCGAACATTGACGAAGAGCTGAAAAAGCTGCATCACTCCGTGCACTACGGGGCGGACACGGTGATGGATCTTTCGACGGGCGGAGAGATTCCGAAGATCCGGAAAGCGATTATTGATGCATCGCCCGTGCCGGTGGGGACGGTGCCCGTGTACGAGGCGATTTCGCGGGTGCGGCGGCCGGAGGATTTGACGCCGGAATTGATGCTCGAAGTGATCGAAGAGCAGGCAGAGCAGGGCGTGGATTACATGACGATCCATGCGGGAGTTTTGCGGCAGCACGTGCCACTGGTGCGGAAGCGGATTACGGGGATTGTGAGCCGCGGCGGATCGCTGATGGCGCATTGGATGGAACATCACAAGCAGCAGAATTTTCTGTACGAGCGGTTCGAGGACATTTGCAAGATTTTCAAGAAGCACGATGTGAGTTTTTCACTGGGCGACGGGCTGAGGCCGGGATGCATCGCGGATGCGAGCGACGAAGCGCAATTCGCCGAGTTGCGTGTGCTGGGCGAGCTGACCGAAAAGGCGTGGGAGCAGGATGTGCAGGTGATGATCGAAGGACCCGGGCACGTTCCGATGGACAAGATCAAGGAGCAGGTGGACAAGGAGGTGGAATGGTGCCATGAGGCACCGTTCTACACGCTGGGGCCGCTGGTGACGGATATCGCGCCGGGGTACGACCACATCACGAGCGCGATCGGAGCGGCGATGATCGGATGGCACGGGGCGTCGATGCTGTGTTACGTGACGCCGAAGGAGCACCTGGGATTGCCGAATCCGGAAGATGTGAAACAAGGGGTGATCGCGTATAAAATTGCGGCGCACGCGGCGGACGTGGCGCGGCACCGGCCGGGCGCGCGGGACCGCGACGATGCGTTGAGTTATGCGCGGTTTTTGTTCGATTGGAACAAGCAGTTCGAGCTATCGCTCGATCCGGAAACAGCGCGGGCGATGCATGACGAATCGCTGCCGGACGATTTTTACAAAGAAGCGAAGTTCTGCTCGATGTGCGGGCCGAAGTTCTGCTCGATGAATATTACTCAAATGGCGGAGGCGGAATCGGGGAAGGATCAGGAAGAGCGGAAGCAGAAGTTCGCGGAATTACTGGTGAAAGTGCAGGGGGCCTAGCGGAACAAAGCGGCCCTTGTAAGCGTATCATTCAGATAGGAAGCGCGAGTTGGGAGGGAGGCAGGCAAATGTTATTCCTTGTAACGATTACGTTGCTTTACTTCCTGCCGTCCATCATTGGGCGGGATAAGTCGGATTTTGCGGGAATTTTCCTGGTGAATTTTTTGCTAGGATGGACAGTGATCGGGTGGTGCGTGGCGCTGGTCTGGGCGTGCAGCGCGGAGAGGGCGGTGCCGGTGCGGTACGTGCCGGTGAGTTCGGGGCGGTTCTGTTCACACTGTGGGACGCTGGGACCGGTGGGAGCGCATTATTGCAGCTCATGTGGCAGGGCCATTTAAGATAGAAATAAATAAGGCGTAGAGAGGCGCGATGGGATTCGAGCGAGCGGCGAAGAGTGCGGAGATACCGGCGGGAGCGATCAAGGACATACAAGTTGGCGGGACGACCGTAGCGCTGGCGAACGTTGGCGGAAAATTTTACGCGATCAATAACACCTGTCTGCACAGAGGAGGGCCGCTGGGCCAAGGGCCGCTTGAGGGGACCATTGTGACTTGTCCGTGGCATGGGTGGCAGTACGACGTGACGACCGGGAAAGTGGCTCAGAACGCGGCGGTTGGAGTGCCATGTTACGCGACGGAAGTGCGGGGGGATGAAGTTTTTGTGGATACAAGCCAATCCTGTAGCTAACTAGTTTAAAAATCAATAAGTTACAATCAGCTTGGTTCTGGATGTGGGAACAGGATGGATTGCACCGGAATCTCGGAGTCAGCTATCCCTCATATTTTGTTTTGCTTTGCGGGCGACGGCGTGTATAGTACCGCCGACTTCTGGCTCGATGGCGACACCGACAGCGACTCGACACTACTGGATATTCACCGCGGACCCGCATCACTACCATTGGGACACGCTTTTTGTGAAGGGCAAGGAGATGTGGCACGGGGCGGGATCGAAACCCGACGCGATCCGCGCGTTGAAACTGGTGCGGAAAGGGGACCGGGTGCTGTGCTACCACTCGGCGCCGGAGAGATCACTCTACTCGATTGCCGAGGTAACCCGGGACCCCTACCCCGACCCGCACGATCACAAAGGGAAAAACCTGGTGGCGGACCTGCGGGCGTTTGAGAAGTTGCCGCGACAGGTGACGTTGGCGGAAATGCGCGAAAATCCAGCGCTGAAAAAGGTGAAGTTTTTGAAAAACGTGCGGCGGATCGTTTCGCAGATCAGCGACGAAGAATACCAGGAAATTTTGCGGATGGCGGGGATCGTGGCCACACCGGGAATTCCGCTACCGTAAAAGCATAGGCACCCCGGGCGTGGCTGCCAGATAGCTCGTTGTGTGTACAGAAGAAAAAAGTGGCCAGGGAAGGCGACCGGATTCTTCCTCAGAATCTCCAAAAAAATCGTGAAATGGAAACGGATTCCATACGTCTGAATAAAGTGGGTTGCTCCGAGGGTGGACTGATGAAAAAAATCTACGGCCAAAAGCTCGCTATTGCATGGCTGTGCCTGCTGATTTTGTGCGCGGCGCCGGCGAGGGCGCAGCGCGAGTCCCAGGAATTTCCCGTTGCGACAAAAACGCTAAAGAATGGGATGAAAGTGCTGGTGCAGCCGGACCACAGTATTCCCAACGTCGCGCTGTACATCTTTTACAAGATCGGATCGCGAAACGAACGGCCGGGAACGACAGGCCTCTCGCACTTCTTCGAGCACATGATGTTCAACGGCGCGAAGAAATACGGGCCGGGCGAACTCGACAAAGTGATGGAAGCGAACGGGGGATCGAACAACGCCTACACGACGCGGGACGATACCGTGTATCAGGATTGGTTTCCGCGCTCGGCGATGCCGCTGATTTTCGACATCGAAGCGGACCGGATTGAGAATCTTTCTTTCGATCCGAAGAAGATCGCTTCGGAACGGCAAGTGGTGGCGAGCGAACGGCGATTGCGTGTGGACAACGATGATGAAGGATTGCTGGACGAGCAGCTTTGGGCCACGGCATTCATCGCGCATCCATACCAATGGCCAGTGCTCGGCTGGACGAGCGACATCGAGCACTGGACGATGGCGGACCTGAAGCACCACTTCGAGATGGGCTATTCGCCGAGCAACGCGACAATGGTGGTGGTGGGCGACGTCACGCCGGAGGAAGTGTTTGGGCTTTGCGAGAAGTATATCGAACCGATTCCGTCGCATGCACCGCCACCGCCGGTGACGACAGTCGAGCCGGAACAACTGGGAGAACGGCGGCTGGTGGTGCACAAACAGGCGCAACTGCCGCTGCTGATGATCGCCTACCACGTTCCGCAAACGAATAGTCCAGACTTTTACGCGCTGAACCTTTTGCGGACGGTGCTGTTTGACGGGGAGAGTTCGCGGATGTACCGGCGGCTGGTGGATAAGGACCAGATCGCGCTGTACGTCACTTCCTATGTGCCGCCGGCGTTTGATCCCACGCTGGTGATCATCGAAGCGCAGCCGAAGCAGGGCGTGGATCCTGCGCAATGCGAAAAAGAAATCTATGAGGAGCTGGACAAGGCAAAGACGGCGCCGATCACAGACGAGGAACTGCAGAAAGCGAAAAATATCCGGTTGGTGGAGTTTTATCACCAGATGAGAACGATCAACGGGCGGGCAAACACAATCGGGACGTACGAAGTGTTTTTCGGGGACTACACGAAATTATTTGATGCGGCGAAGAATTACGGGGCGGTGACAAAGCAAGACGTACAACGCGTGGCGGAGAAGTATTTTGGCGCGAACAACAGGACGGTCGCGACGCTCTTGCCGGAAAAGGAGGAGAAGGCAAAACAATGAAAAAGCCAATTGTGCATCGCCTCCTTTTGTTGATTGTGGCCGCATGCCTCGTGGCGGGCGGAACCCCGTCGCAGGGGTTGCGTTTGCCAGCTCATGAAAAGATCGTGCTAAAAAACGGGCTGACGATTCTGCTGATGCAGAAACAAGGCGTGCCGCTGGTGAATTTCTACGCCATCGTGAAAACAGGGGCGGCGGCGGATCCGGAAGGGGAATCGGGGCTGGCGTCGGTCACAGCCGGGCTGCTGCACAAAGGAACGAAGAAGCGGACGGCGGAACAGTTCGCAGCGGACCTCGATTATATCGGCGGATCGTTCGACGCAGGAGCGGGAAGCGATTTTACGTATCTCTCGGCGGAGTTCTTGACGAAGGATCTCAACAAGGGGCTGGATCTTTTTTCCGACGCCCTGCTGGAACCCACGTTTCCGCAGGGAGAAGTGGACAAGCTTCTGGCGCAGAGCATTGACGGGGTGAAAGCGTCAAAGGACGATCCCGACTCCGTCCTGGGGGCGTATTACAACGGATATTTGTTCGGAAAGAATCCTTATGGGAGGCCGGAAGGGGGCGACGAGGTCACGCTGAAAAACATCAAGCGCGACGCGATCGTGAAATTCTACGATTCCTACTACGCGCCCGCGAACATGATCCTGGCCGTTGCTGGAGAGTTTGACACCGCGGAAATGAAGGAAAAATTGCAAGCGGCGCTCGGGGCATGGCCGGCGAAGGCAGTGAAGCCAGAAACGATTCCCGTAGCCATGGAAGTGAAGGGCAAGCGGCTGCTGCTTGTGGACAAGCCGGACGCGACTCAGACGTATTTCGCGGTCGGCAATGTGGGCACGCGGGTGAACGATCCCGATCGTGTGCCAATCCGCGTGGTGAACACGATTTTTGGAGGGCGGTTCACTTCGTTGTTGAACGAGGCGCTGCGCGTCGAGTCCGGATATTCCTACGGCGCTTACTCCTACTTTGATTCGCGGAAGGAGCCGGGGGCGTTTGTGATGGGGAGTTTCACAAAGAACGCGACGACAGTGCAGGCGATTGACCTGATGCTGAAAGTACTGGATGAATTTCATAAGAACGGAGTGACTCCGGCGCAGTTGGAGTCCGCGAAGAGCTATATCAAGGGGCAGTTCCCGCCGCGAATTGAAACCTCCGGACAACTGGCAAGGCAAATTGCGGCGGACGAGTTTTATGGCCTGGACGACAGGGAGATCAATGAATTGGACGCCAGAATTGACGCAGTGACCCCTGATATTGCGAACCAGGTGATCGCAAAGCATTTTCCGATGGATAACCTGGTGTTTGTGCTGATCGGAAAAACTTCGGAGATCGGGCCGGAAGTGAAGAAATACGCTGCACAAGAAGACGAGCGAAAGATCATCGATCCCGGGTTTTGGCCTGCAGGAAAATAACGTCCAGGCAAGGGGCATCGGTCGGAGGGCCAGCGAGAAGAGCGAGCCGCTTTGGCAGAAGATCGCTCTGAGCGCGGGTCAAGAAGGTTCTTTAATTCAGAGGGTACTTCAGGAGGAACAATGCGATTTCGAATCCCGGTCTTGATCGCGGCGCTGGTGTTGTGCGCGGGGCTTGCCTGTAACGGCAGCGTGGCGATGGCGGCGGAAGAAACGCCGCTTTTGGTGCAAGAACCGACGTTGAGCAAGACACAGGTGGTGTTCGTGTACGGCGGGTATCTCTGGAGCGTTTCGCGCGACGGCGGGGAAGCGCGGCAATTGACGACTCAGGGACACGAAGACGACCCGGTTTTTTCACCGGACGAGAAGTGGATTGCTTTTGCGGGCGAGTACGACGGTAACCGGGATGTGTATGTGATTCCGGCCGAAGGTGGCACGCCGAGAAGGCTCACCTGGCATCCGGGAGCGGATGCGCCCGTGGGCTGGACGAATGACGGAAAGAACGTGCTGTTCGTTTCCGGGCGCGAAGCTTATGCGGATTTCACGCGGCTTTACACCGTGCCCGTGCAGGGCGGCGTGCCGGAGGTATTGCCAATGTGGCGCGCGCTCGAAGGATCGTATTCGCCAGACGGCTCGGAACTTGCCTACGTGCCGAATTTCCAGTGGCAGAAAGCGTGGAAGCGCTACCGGGGCGGGCAAACGACTCCGATTTACATCGTGAAGCTAAGCAATCTTTCGCTCCTGAAAGTGCCGCGTGAGAATTCGAATGATTCCCAACCTGTGTGGATCGGCGACACGGTATATTTCCTGTCCGACCGGAACGGACCGGTGACGATCTTTTCTTACGACACCAAGACAAAGACGGTGAAACAAGTCTTGAAGAATGACGGGCTGGACTTGAAATCGCTGTCTGGAGGGCCCGGCGCGCTGGTCTACGAGCAGTTCGGCGGAATCTACATTTTCGATTTGAAGACCGAGAAGGCAAAGCAAGTGGACATTCGGATCGCGGGCGATTTGCCGGCGACGCGTGCGCACTTCGAAAAAGTGGGAGACAAGCTACACAATGCGGGGATTTCTCCTACCGGGGCGCGGGCAGTCTTCGAGGCGCGAGGGGAAATCGTGACGGTGCCTGCGGATAAGGGCGACGCGCGGGATTTGACCAGGACGGTTGCAGCGGCGGAGCGCGATCCGGCCTGGTCGCCGGACGGAAAATCAATCGCTTATTTCTCCGATGAGTCGGGGGAATACGCCTTGCATATCGAAGATCAATCGGGATTCGGTACGGTCAAGAAGATCAACCTGGGGAATCCTCCTTCTTTCTTTTACAAGCCGACGTGGTCCCCAGACGGCAAGATGATTGCGTATACGGACAAGCGCTTGAACCTCTGGTACGTGGATATCGCCAAGGGAACGCCAGTCAAGGTGGATACGAATCCTTACGACGATCCATCGTTCGACTTTTCGCTGAGCTGGTCTCCCGACAGCAAATGGCTGAGTTACGACCGTCTGCTGGAAAATCATCTCGCCGCGATCTTCGTGTATTCGATCGAGAGCGGGAAGAGCAACCAGATCACGGACGGGCTGAGCGACGCAAGGTTCCCCGTTTTCGACAATGGGGGAAAACTCCTGTATTTCGCCGCGAGCACGGACCTGGGGCTTTCGATCGGATGGCTCGACCTTTCGAGCGTCCAACATCCCATTCTGCGCAGCGTGTACGCAGCGGTGCTGAAGAAGGGCGAAGCATCTCCCGTCGAACCGGAGAGCGACGAGGAAAAAGTCGCGGCGGCGAAAAAGGACGAGTCCGGCAAGGAAGGCGAGAAGGGAAAAGAAGGGGAGAAAAAGGAAGGGGAGAAAAAAGAGGAAGCCGCCAAAGTAACGATTGATTTTGACGGCATTCTGCAGCGGATCGTGGCGCTGCCGATCAAGGCGGCGAACTACATCGAATTGGATCGCGGCAAAGCCGGCACGCTCTACCTGAGCGAAATTCCCGATGTGCCGGAATTGCAGGAACCAACGTTTGCGACGGTTTCCAAGTTTGATCTGAAGGACCGGAAAACGGAGCCATTTCTGAGCGGGGTGAGTTACCTCACCGTGTCCGCGAACGGAGAAAAAGTTCTCTACCGGAAGGGATTCGGACCCGCGGGGCACTGGTTTATCGCGGATGCCAAAGCAGCGCCGAAACCGGGCGATGGAATGCTGAAGACCGACGACATCGAGGTCTACGTGGATCCGCGCGCGGAATGGAACCAGATGTACCACGAGGTATGGCGGATTGAGCGCGATTTCTTCTATGACCCGCATCTGCACGGCTTGAACCTCGCGGAAACGGAGAAGAAATACGCTCCCTACTTGAAAGGCGTTGGAGGACGCGAGGACCTGAACCACCTGTTCGAGGAGATGCTGGGAAATATCACGGTCGGACACATGTTCATCCGCGGAGGAGATATTCCGGAAGCGAAGAAAGTTTCGGTTGGACTTCTAGGAGCGGACTACAAGGTTGAAAACGGGCGGTACCGGTTCGCGCGCATTTTTGATGGCGAGAACTGGAATCCCCAACTGAAAGCGCCGCTGACGCAGCCGGGCGTGGACGTGAAGGTTGGCGAATACCTGCTGGAAGTGAATGGAGATGAAGTGCGGCCGCCGGATTCGGTCTATGAATTCTTCCAGAACACAGCGGGGAAGCAGGTAAAGATCAAAGTCGGGCCGAATCCCGACGGTACGGGGGCGCGCGAATTGACGGTCGTGCCGGTGGCGAACGAATTCGCGCTCAGAAACCGCGCATGGGAAGAGGACAATCGCCGGCTGGTGGATAAACTGAGCGGCGGGAAGCTCGCTTACGTTCATGTGCCGGATACGGCGACTGGCGGGTACCTCAACTTTAACCGCTACTATTTTTCGCAAGTCGGGAAGCAAGGCGCGATTATTGATGAGCGCTACAACCACGGCGGAGACATCGCGGATTACATCATTGATCTGCTGGAGAGGCCGCTGAGGAATTGCGCGATCTCGCGGGAGGGGCAGGAGTTCTGCTCGCCGCTCGCGCAAATTTACGGACCGAAGACCATGGTGATCAACGAAATGTCCGGATCAGGCGGAGATGCGCTGCCGTGGATGTTCAAACAGGACAAAGTGGGATTGCTCGTTGGGACCAGGACATGGGGAGGACTCGTGGGCATCTACGGGTATCCCCAGCTCATGGACGGCGGAACGGTCACCGCGCCGCGCGTGGCGATCTTCGGATTGCACGGGCAGTGGGAAGTGGAAAACCACGGCATAGCGCCGGACATTGAAGTAGAAAACTTACCGGCACCTGTTGCGGAGGGACACGACCCACAACTTGAGAAAGCGGTGGAAGTCACCTTGGAGGAGCTGAAGAAGCATCCGGTGGTGATACCGGGGCCGCCTCCTTATCCGAACTACCATCAGCACTGAGACGGAGGCGGAGTCTAAGGAAGGACGGTCCTTGGGAGGCGAGAGGTTTCTCGCTGGGAAAGCGCAGCAGCCGCGCGGGACGAAGTTTCCGCGCGGTTTCTGCTTTATGGATCCGCAATGGGCGAAAGCGCATTGTGGTAGGTTGGTGGTGAAATGCCGGAACTTCCCGAAGTGGAGACCGTAGCGCGGGGCTTGCAACAAGCGATTGCGGGCCGGCGCATTATGTCCGTGAGCATGGGGAAGACGGATTTCATTGATGATCCGGCCGCGATCGAACAGCAGCTTCCCGGGCGGAGGATTGAGCGGGTGGAGCGGTACGGAAAGTTCATGCTGTTGCGATTGTCGGAAGCGAATGGAACGGCGAAGGGCAGCGATGGCGGCACCAAGGACATCGGGAGCGCGACGAGAGAAAGCGCTTCCGCCGCACTGCTTGTGCATTTGGGCATGACGGGAAATCTGGCGCCGAGCCTCGCTGCGCTGCCGCACGAAAAGCATACCCACGTGACGTTCCTGCTGGACGATGGAAGAGAACTGCGCTACACGGACTCGCGCCGTTTCGGGAGGATGGCGTATCTCGAAAGAGCGCCGCTCGGAGTGGAACTCGAGCGATTCGGTGCGGATCCGCTGGAGATCACTTCGGAAGAATTCGCGGAGTTGGTTCGCGGAAGGCGGGCGCGGATCAAGGCGCTGCTGCTGGACCAGAGCGTGCTGCGCGGCGTTGGAAATATCTATGCGGACGAGAGCCTGTGGAGGGCTCAGATTCATCCTGCGAGGCTGGGAGCGAATTTGAATTTGCGCGAGGTGGAAGTCCTGCGGCGGGCGCTTCAGGCCATTTTGCGAAATGCCATCGCGCTGCGGGGCTCCTCCATTTCCGATTTTCTTGACGCGGAAGGCCAGCCGGGAGAATATCAGCGGCACCATCGAGCATATGGGCGCGAGGGCAAGAAGTGCTTCCGGTGCGGGGCGACGATCCGGAGGGCGATCGTGGCCGGGCGCAGCAGCTATTTTTGCCCGGCGTGCCAGCACGCGCCGAGGGGAAAGCGGCGCACTGGCAAGAGAGTGAAACGCATGTCGGGGAAGAGCGGATCCAAGGGATAGCGCAGATTGTCGGACTGACTTTTCAGGATGAAAATCATAAATTGTTTCTAAGAATCACGCTTTGGAAGCGAGGGCGAGGATGAATTCACGCCGAACGGCAGCAGTAGTGTTTGTGGCGGTGCTCGCGGTGTTTGTGACGCATGAAGGGCTGGCGCAGCGCACGCCGGACCTGCTTAGTCCCTTTGCAGCGGCGGACGAACAGATTCTGAGCGAGATCCAGCAGCGCAGCGAAGCGGCAGAGAACCTGGAATATCTTTCGGACGAAATTGGGCCACGGCTGACGGGATCGCCGCAATTGCACCGCGCAAACGAGTGGGCCGCGGAAACAATGAAGAAATACGGCCTGACGAATGTTCACCAGGAACCCTGGACGATCGCGCACGCGTGGACGCGGGGGACCGCTACGGCGAGAATCGTCGCGCCCGCGGAGCTTCCGCTGACGATCGCGGCAGCAGGCTGGTCGCCGGCAACGAAAGGCGAGGTGCGAGGGCGGGTGGTGTACTTTGACGCGAAGAAGAAAGAAGACTTCGAGAAATTCAAGGGGAAGCTGAAAGGCGCGATCGTGATTTATCAGGAGCCGGAGAGTCTTTCGCCGCCCGCGCAGGAGAATCCTTATGGGGTGGTTCTGCGGCCGATGCAGGCTCCGCCTCCGCCGGATGGACAGCCGACGGCTTCGCCATACGCAGCGTTTCTCGCCGTGGCGCGAGCGAGGAATGAGTTTTTCAAGAAAGAAGGAGTAGCGGTAGTGCTGAGGGATTCGGATAAGCCGCACGCGCTGCTGAACATGACGGGCATCGGAGGGGAAAAATTCGACAAGGGAGATACCCCGACCGCGTTTGTGACCGGAGAAGGCTACCGCATGATCTGGCGGTTGCTGAAGCACGGACCGGTGGAAGTGGAGGCAAATATCACGAGCTCGTTTAGCACCAAGCCCGAAGAAGTATCCAACACGGTTGGTGAGATTCGGGGAAGCGAAAAGCCAGACGAAGTGGTGATTCTCGGTGCGCACCTGGATTCGTGGGATTTGGGAACGGGATCCACGGACAACGGAACGGGAACGGCGGCGGTTCTCGAAGCTGCGCGGGCTCTCTCAAAATTAAACCTGAATCCCAAGAGGACGATTCGATTCGTGCTGTTTACCGGGGAAGAAGAAGGACTGGTCGGGTCGAAGATGTACGTGCAGGCGCACAAGACTGACCTGGACAAAATTTCGGCGGTCCTGGTGCACGACACGGGAACCGGCCGAGTGTTAGCGCTGGGGCTACATGACAATTACCAGGATCGCGAGATCGTAGACCAGGTGCTCGCGCCTCTCGGCGCTCTAAAGCTGCTGGAGCCGAGCATGGCGCGATCGTTTGGGACGGATCACGCATCGTTTGACGAAGCGGGCGTGCCGGGGTTCTGGTGCATGCAGTATGGAGCCGAGTATTCGAAGACGCATCACAGCCAGTCGGATACGTTCGACAAGGTGTGGCCGGATGATCTGAATCAGGGAGCGGAAGTTTTAGCAGCGTGGGCGTACAACACTGCGGAACTTCCGGAAATGTTGCCGCGGAAAGCGACGCCGAGCCACTCGACGGAAACCGCGGCGAGCGGCGCCGAGACGAAACCGGATGCCGTAGCGGAGATGGATGAAAAGATTATCGCGCAGGTGAAGGAGGACGAACCGCATTTGAAAGCGGATTTGACCTATCTCACAGCGCGGATCGGGCCTCGGCTGACTGGCTCG
The DNA here is from genome assembly GCA_035518615.1 of Terriglobales bacterium. Classification (GTDB taxonomy): domain Bacteria; phylum Acidobacteriota; class Terriglobia; order Acidiferrales; family UBA7541; genus Acidiferrum. Next base: position 43,048 of record DATIXL010000085.1, read on the forward strand.
CTGCAATTGGATCAAGCGAGCCATTGGACCCAGCAACAATTCCGTTCGTTGGGGTACTCGGATGCGCATCTTGAGCCATGGACGATCGCGAACAGCTGGTCACGCGGAGAAGAGTGGGGAGCCAGCGGAAGCATTCTGTCGCCAGCGGTGCACGGATTGACGCTGGCGGCCGCAGGATGGTCGCCGAGCACGAACGGGACAGTGCGTGGTCCGATCGTGGCCGTGAGCGTGAAGAGTGAGGATGAACTTCAGAAGTTCAGGGGAAAGTTGAGGGGAGCTATCGTCGTGCTGGATCGGCCGACGGAAATGGAGCCGCCGGATGATCCACTGTTGACGCCGTTCCTCGAAGGAAGCTTGCCGCTAGATCATCCCAAGGCAACGCCACTGAATGACTTTCGCGCGAGGTACCGGCTGATCCTGGCGGAAATGAAATTTTTCCAGGAAGAGCAAGTGGGAGCGGTGCTGCTCGCGTCGGAGAAGATGTATGGGCTGATGAACATGGGCGGGATGTCGCGCGAATATGGGCAAGGGCCGGTTCCCGCGGCGTATATGGCAAGGGAAAACGCAACGCTGATCTGGCAGTTGCTGGATGATGGGCCTGTGGAGGCCGAGGTGAACATCAGCGCCTCGTTCAGCGGCAAACCTGTGACGGTGTACAACACCGTTGCAGAAATTCGAGGGAGCGAGAAGCCGGATGAAGTCGTGATCATCGGCGGACACCTCGATTCCTGGGACTTGGGAACCGGCGCCACGGACAACGGCACTGGCGCAATGGCCGTTCTTGAGGCGGCGAGGGCGCTGCAAAAGCTAGACGTGAAGCCAATACGGACGATCCGGTTCGTGCTGTTCACGGGAGAAGAGCAGGGGCTGAACGGATCGCGAGCCTATGTAACGGCACACAAGGCTGAATTGAGCAAAATTTCCGGCGTGCTGATTGACGACACGGGCACGGGAAAGGTGCTGACCGTCGGCTTGATGCACAACTATGCAGCAGAGGAGACGATGGATCGCATTCTTTATCCACTCGCCAAGGACAAGACCATCGGGCTCCACGAACCGAGCTTGCGAAGCGAAGGCGGCTCGGATCATGTGCCGTTTGACGAGGCCGGCGTGCCGGGCTTCTGGTGCATCCAGGATCCAGCGGATTACAACAAAACGCATCATTCGCAGGCGGACACGCTGGACCGCGTGCGCTGGGACGATCTGACGGAAGGTGCGCAGGTGCTGGCGGTGTTCGCCTACAACGCGGCGGAATGGCCGGAAATGATTCCGCGGAAAACGCTGAATCAGAGCCAGCAGGCTCCATTCTGAGCCGCGGAGATGCGGGCTGTCGTTCAGAGAGTGAGCCGGGCTCGGGTGAGTATGCAAGGTAGCGTCGCGGGCGAGATCGGCTCCGGCCTGATGATCCTTCTGGGCGTCGGCAAGGAAGACACTCCGGCGGTTGCCGCGGCTTTAGCGGAAAAGGTGGCCAATCTTCGGATCTTCGAGGATGATCAGGGAAAGATGAACCGCTCGCTCGTGGATATAGGAGGCAGCGCGCTGGTCGTTTCCCAATTTACTCTCTATGGCGATGCGCGTGGACAGAGGCGGCCGAGTTTTATGGCCGCGGCGCCACCTGAGCTGGCAAAGCAACTCTATGAGGAATTCTGCGAGACGTTGCGAAGACAAGGAATCGCAGTGGCCACAGGTATTTTTCAGGCCATGATGTCCGTGGAGTTGGTCAATGAGGGGCCCGTCACGATTCTCCTCGACTCCGACAAGACCTTTTGAGCGAAGAGACTCCGTGAATCTTGGAGCAAGAATCTCAGGTGCGGCGGTGTGATAAACGTTTGCGAAAGAAGGCGGCTTAGCGCATGGCGGGACAAAAGCTCGCGAAGTTGAAGCTGAGGCGCGCGCGCCCGCAGGATGCGGCAAGACTCGCGGAGCTTAGCGGCCAATTGGGATACCCGGCCGGCGCGGCTCAGATGAAGGAACGTCTGAAGAGCCTGAGACCTGCGGCCCAACACGCCGCCATTGTCGCTGAATTGACGGGCAAAGGCGTCATCGGGTGGATTCACGTCAGCGTCGATCCGCTTCTCGAGGTAGAGTCGCGGGCAGAAGTGAATGGCCTGGTTGTGGCTGAAGGGAACCGCAGCGCCGGAGCGGGGTGGGCATTGCTGGAGGCCGCCGAGCGCTGGGCTAAAGCGCATGGATGCAAGCAGATGTCCGTCCGGTCGAATGTGGTTCGCGAGCGCGCGCACGAATTCTATGAACGGCATGGCTACGAGCACTACAAAACCCAGAAGGCCTTCCGCAAACGCCTTAAAGAACTCCGTCCAGCCCAGCCCTAAAACAATCTCCCCGCTGCCGGGTTTGGACCTATGGCAAGGGCGGTGCATCAGGGCCAAGGTACCAGGCTCCGCGGCGGAGTAACTATATCGCACGGAGACGCCCCGCCGCTGGCAACTTATATCGTTCTACGATAGAATCGGAAACATGACGACGGAAATCACCAGTGCCGAATACCGCGCTTTATCCGAACTCCGCTATCGCATCCGGTTGTTTTTGCGGGAGGGAGACGCGGCGGCGCGGTTCGCGGGCCTCGAACCCCAGCAATACCTCATGTTGCTGGCGATCCGCGGACTGCCTGCAAATACCGAAGCTTCCATCCGCACGCTCGCGGAAAGGCTCGCTTTGAAGCATCACAGCGCCGTCGAGCTGCTTGACCGATTGGAAAAGCACGGCTATGTGCGGAGAAAGCGGAGCCAGGAAGATCGCAGACAGGTTCTGATCTCGCTCTTGCCCCGGGGGCAAAGGCTTCTGGATCAGGTCGCTGGACAAAGAATCAGCGAGTTGCGAGCGAGCGGAGCTGCCTTGGTTGCCGCGATCCAGGCGCTCCTCCAACGAGACCGCAACGGCCACCATAGAGCAACAAAGCGCCGCATGTCGAAAACTGCCGCCTAATTCTGGCAAGAGCGAGGCTGCTTTTTACCGCATGCGCGAATGCCATTCATCCAGGGCATGCCAGGAATTCGCGAGAGGATCCCGTTGAATAAAGGGAATGATGCCGCGGCCGCTCACGAAGATGCAAAGCCGCACGCAGCAGCGCAGCCAGAGGAATTGGGCGATTTCACCATAGCTCCCCGGGCGCTATGGATTGCGCTCTTGGGAATTCCGATTGGCGCAGGTGGGGCATGTTTTGCTTTGATCCTGCTCCGCTTGATCGCACTCTTCACTAACCTTTCTTACTACGGAAGATTTTCGACCGCACCTGTGACCCCCGCGGGCCACCATCTGGGGTGGCTCGCGGTTTTTGTCCCCGTGCTGGGCGCCATCATCGTGGGCTACATGGCGCGTTACGGATCAGACCGCATTCGAGGACACGGCATACCTGAGGCGATCGAGTCTATCTTGCTCAACGGCAGCCGGATCGAGCCGAAAGTGGCAATTCTCAAGCCAGTTTCAGCTGCGATTGCGATCGGCACCGGGGGTCCCTTCGGCGCTGAGGGTCCGATCATCATGACCGGCGGAGCCTTTGGTTCCATCGTGGCCCAAATGTTCCATCTCACGAGCGCAGAGCGGAAAACACTGCTCGCGGCGGGAGCCGCCGCGGGAATGAGTGCGACGTTCGCGGCGCCGATTGCGTCCGTGCTGCTGGCCATCGAGCTGCTTCTCTTTGAGAGAAAACCTCGGAGCGTTATTCCCGTAGCGACTGCCAGCGCTACAGCCGCATTGCTGCGACATTTCTTGTTGGGTGACGGACCTTTGTTTCCTTCCTTTGTACATCCCTCGGTTTTTTCCCCATTGGTTCTGCTCTGCTGCGTCGCGGCCGGAATCGCTTGTGGCATCCTAGCGATTCCGCTCTCCAATTCCGTGTATATGTTCGAGGATTTGTTCGGGAAACTGCCGGTTCACTGGATGTGGTGGCCAGCGATCGGAGGAATCGTCGTAGGCCTGGGCGGCTTGATTTTTCCACCCGCCCTGGGAGTTGGGTACGATATAATTGGCCAATTGGTTCAGGGCGGAAGGGCTTGGCATCTCATTTTCGGCGTGCTGATCGTGAAATGGGTCATCTGGTCCGTGGACTTGGGCTCAGGCACTTCGGGGGGCGTGCTGGCACCTGTGATGATGATTGGCGGGGCGCTAGGTGCGTTGCTTTCCTATGGATTCCCTGAAATGGGGCCGGGGTTCTGGGTGCTCATCGGAATCGCCGGAGTCTTAAGTGGAACGCTGCGCGTGCCGATGACGGCGATTATCTTCACGATCGAAGAGACTCACGATTGGAATATGCTTCTGCCCGTGCTCTTGGGCAGCGTTGCAGCGTATGCAGCGTCAACGCTGCTCTTGAAGAGATCCATCCTCACGGAGAAAGTGGCCCGCCGCGGCTACCACCTCACCTGCGAATATGCGGTTGATCCATTGGAGCTTCTCTATGTTCGAGAAGTCATGAGGCCTAATGTGATGGTCCTCTCCGCCAAGAGCATGCTAAACGAAGTTTTGCCATTGCTGAAGGCGGATAAAGGGCAAAGGCAGCGTTTGTTGCCGGTGTTGGAGACGCATGGAAAGCTCATTGGCATCCTGACGCGAAAGGGGATTTACGAACGAATGGATCGCGAAGGAGAGGCGGTACTTGTACGGCGGCTCGAAGAAGTCATCGAACAGGATCCGGTCAAGGCCTACCCCGACGAACCGCTTCGCGCCGTGGTCTACCGCATGGCGGAAAAGGGAGTGACCCGTGTGGTCGTCGTGGATCGCGAAAGTGACAGATTTCTCGGGTTAGTTTCTCTGGAAGATCTTCTGAAGGCGAGAACGCGCCACATGGAAGAGGAACGCCGAAGGGAACAGGTGCTAAATCTGAGGTTTCTGTTGCCGGGAGGAACGGGTGGCGGAGCGACGGGCATGTCCGCAGCCGATTAAGGGTTACTTGGGGGATAAGCTTAGCGCATTTTCCAGAGCCTTCGGTCTCACTTCACTTTCTTCAGAAGCCTCCGCCGCCGCCTCCGCCGAAGCCGCCACCGGAAAATCCGCCGCCTCCTCCAAAGCCCGAGCCTCCCGAACTGCGCGGCGCAGAGGCCATGACGCTTCCGGCTTGCACGGACATGGCGCTCAGGTTGTTGACGAAATTGAATGCGAAAAACTGCGGCCCGAAGCTGCCCTGATACCAGCTTGGAGGCTGCGTGTAAATGTTCTGGAACGCCTTGCTCCAGTTCTTTTCAACGCCAAGCGCCATCGCGTACGGAAGGAACTTCTCGAACATTTCCGGGGTCTTGATCATGCGGTTGAACCGGTCCGCTTCCACGTGTGCGAGAAAATCCTCGAATCCAAGTATGCCTTCGAGCGTGCGCGCGCCCGTCACCGTGCGGGCCGGCATGAACCACCCGAACGCACAGATGACGGCACCAGTAAGAATTCCTGCAATGATGTAGGTAAACGGCGCCATCCCAAGATTCCTGGCGATAATCGGGCCGCCCCAAATGGAGAGGAATCCCACGACCAGGCCGGCTCCTAGATATGTGCTGCGCACGCTGTCCGGCCTGCGGCGGTAATAACCATCGGAGACGAGAGCCGCAAAGATATCGTTTTTGATGCCGGGAATATTTTTGTAAAACGAGTTGTGAAGCTCGGCGAGCGATACGTCCGAGGCAGCGCCGTCGCTGAACAATCCCGCCAGGAGTTCCTGCTCGTGCGCCTTCAGCGAAGTCCACTCCGCCGCGGGCTTTTTGAGATGGAATACGTAGTCCTTGTCGGACCATAGTCCCATCATGTGTTCTTTCTGCTTTTCCTCGATGGTCAGATAGCCTCGAACGGCCAAATCAACGATGGAGGCCGTGATGTCCTTCATGTCCACGGAATTGTCAATCAGCGTGCCCACTTCTCCAGGCGTCAGCTTGTCGGGTGGCTCATACTGCGCTGCAATCGGTCGCAAACGGGGGTCTCGGCCGGTTTTCCACCAGAGCGAGAACATTCCAAAGAATGCCAGAAACGGAAAAACAAGCGGCCAATTGCTGCGTAGAAAGAGCATCGTCCGCTCGGCGGAGGTTGGCTCGTGAACGAACCCTTTGTCGAAGGCCACGGCCACAGTAAGCCCTTCGTGGAAAGCCAGAGGAACCGTCGTGTGCGCCTCCACGCCGTTTCCCACCACCTGGACTTCCGCATCTTCTCCTCGGGACCGATATGCGCCCGTAAAGGCCTTGGCTCGGATGTTCGTGGTGCCCACGGGCAAAGTGACGGTCGCCGAGGCATTTCCAATGGGGACATCCCATTCGTCGCCTGTGACGTTCCAGTAGAGTTCGTCGTGGTCATCGAAGAATTTCAATCCGTCAGCGACGGTGTACTCAATGACGATTGATTTGACGGAATTGTCGGCGTCGGGAACGTAAATCTTGAGCTTCAGGTAATGGCGTTCGCGGCTGGTTTCATATTTCAGGGGATTGCCGTCGCCGTCCGTGATCTGCTTCACATCCAAAAACAAGGTGTAGTTCATTCCTTGCGCCGTGACGTATTCCACCGGAATTTCGCGATATAGCCCATGCCACGGCCCGCCGATGAAATGCGCCGAAATGGATTCGGTGACGTCGATCGTACTGCTCGGGAGCACGTTAATCTGCGCATCGAATTTCTCAATGCGCAGTTCGCGCGTTGTAAGGGAGAGTGCCGGGAGAACAAACAGGCAAAGCAGCGACAGGAAGGCAAATGCTCGGAGCGGCAACCTTGCCGGAGGCACCCGATAAATTTTATGTGCAAACGGAAAGCGCATGTTTCGGCGAAGGGCTATGCCGATGGCGCGCTGAAGCTGACTTTGGGGGCTTCCCGCTCGGCCGGCGCTGTGACTTCGAAGAACTCGCGCGGTTTGAAGCCGAGCATCCCGGCAAAAATATTGGTGGGAAACTGCTGAATCTTAGTGTTCAGGTCGCGAACCACCGCGTTGTAGTAGCGCCGCGCATTCTGCACCGTGTCTTCAATCTGCGACAGCGAATTCTGCAGGGACGTGAAACTTTCGATGGCCCGAAGCTGGGGATATGCTTCGGATAACGCAAACAAGCTCTTCAGGGCACCGGAGAGCATATTTTCCGCGGCGGCTTTGTCTGCCGGCCCAGTGGCCGTCATGGCGCGATTGCGCGCGTTGATAACCGCTTCGAGTGTGCTTTTCTCGTGCCCGGCGTAGCCTTTGACAGTCTCTACAAGGTTGGGAATCAGGTCATAGCGGCGCTTCAGTTGGACATCAATGTCAGCCCAGGCGTTGTCGCACTGCACCTTGAGCCGGACGAGGCCGTTGTACATGCCGATGACAAAAATGACGATGATGATGAGAAGACCAAGGATGACCCAGCCAATCATGTGCAGACCTCACGCGGAAGAATCAAAACGCGGGTACCTGCATTTACTATACGTTTCGCCATGTGGAGTGTAAAGCGCAACGGATGGTGCGCGGAAGCGCTGTGGCCCGGAGGGCTCAGTGCCTCTGGCGTATCGTAACGATTTGATTTATGCTGCGCGCAGGGTCAATTCGCTTCTCTCGGCTATATGCTTTCCAAGACCATCAGCGCGGCGGTGTTCGGGATTGACGCGTACCTCGTCGAAGTCGAGGTGGATGTCGGTTCCGCGCGCATGCAGGATTTCAACGTGGTCGGCCTTCCAGACAATGCTGTGAAGGAAAGCCGCGAACGGATCAAGAGCGCACTGCGGAACTGTGGATACGAGTTTCCCTACGGGCAGGGCGTCACGATCAATCTCGCGCCAGCGGACGTCCGGAAAGAAGGCTCGGGCTTTGATCTGCCCATGGCCCTCGGACTGGCCGGTTGCATGGGACATTTCTTTGGGAAACCTTTGGACAAAATGATGTTTTTGGGCGAATTGTCGCTGGATGGCGGCGTGCGCCCGGTGCGCGGAGCGCTTTCCGCGACGATCGCCGCGCGCGAGTCGGGCCTCAAAGCCATCGCCGTGCCGGAGGCGAACGCAAAGGAAGCCGCTGTCGTAGAGGGCGTTCACGTTTTCGCTCTCAAGTCTTTGCCCCAGGCGGTGGACCTCGTCAACTCGCCGGAATCCTTTGCCCCCGTGAAAGTGGATGCGAATCTAATGCTTTGCGAAGCGGCCCAGTACGGCGTGGATCTTCGCGATGTCCATGGCCAGCAAGCCGCCAAACGCGCGCTGGAAGTCGCTTGCGCGGGTGGCCACAACATTCTGTTCATAGGCCCTCCGGGCGCCGGCAAAACCATGCTGGCGAAGCGTATCCCGACCATCCTGCCGCCGATGTCGCTGGAGGAAGCGATCGAAACGACGCGCATCCACAGCGTTGCCGGAACTCTGGAGGACAGCCGCGGGCTCGTCGGCACTCGGCCGTTTCGCTCGCCACACCACACCATCAGCGATGCGGGGCTCATCGGTGGCGGCGCGGTCCCGCGACCCGGCGAAGTTTCCCTCGGCCACAACGGCGTGCTTTTTCTGGACGAGTTGCCGGAGTTTCAGCGCAACGTTCTGGAAGTGATGCGCCAGCCTCTCGAAGATGGATCCGTCACTATCTCCCGAGCGGCGACTTCCGTGACCTTTCCATCCCGTTTCATGCTCGCCGCCGCGATGAACCCTTGCCCTTGCGGCTACTTTGGAGATCCCACCCGGGAGTGCCATTGCACTCCTCCGATGATCCAGCGCTACGTATCCAAAATCTCCGGGCCGTTGCTGGATCGGATTGACATCCACATCGAAGTGCCCGCCGTGAAATACAAGGAGCTTCGCGCCCCTTCCCCCAGCGAGGACTCCACTGCCATCCGGGCGCGTGTGATCAGCGCCAGGGAAAAGCAGCATGCGAGATTTGCAGGCGAAAAGAAGACCTATTCAAACGCGCAGATGGCGCCAAAAATGATCCGCAAACATTGTGCGATCAGCCAAGAGGGAGAAAAGCTTCTGGAAAACGCCATCACGCGATTGGGGCTATCCGCGCGGGCCCACGACCGGATTCTGAAAGTCGCGAGGACCATTGCCGACCTCGAAAGCGCCGAAGGAATCGAGCCAAAGCACCTTGGGGAGGCGATCCAGTACCGCACCTTGGACCGGACGTACTGGACCTGACTTCCACTCCTCGAGGCACCTGGGCCGACCCCCGATCCTGTCGCTCTGGAAGGGCAGCTCGAACGCGCCATTGACGGATACAAGGGCAGTGTGTTACCCATACATCGCTCTTGAATCCAGGTGATTTGCGCGGTGACGAACCTTCGCATGGCGCAAGAAACGAAGCACCTTAATGTGACTTTGGAGACGCAGGTCGAGAGCGTGAACCTGGCGGAAGAGATGTGTTTGCGTGTAGCAGAAGCAGCCGGGTTCGGCGAAGACGAGTGCTACCGCATTGGAATGTCCGTGCGGGAGGGCGTCATCAACGCGTTCCACTATGGCAATCAGGAGCGCCCGGAGAAGAAGATCCATCTTACCGTTGATCTCACGCAGGAAAAAATGGTCATCCACGTGGTGGACGAGGGGCCCGGATTCAGCCTCAGCGACGTGCCGGACCCGCTCGCCGAAGAAAATCTCTTGAGCACTTCGGGCCGCGGTATCTTTCTCATGCGCGCCTTTATGGACGAATTCGAAGTCATCAAGGGTTGGACGGGAGGCGCGGAGATCGTCATGTCCAAGAAGCTCCCCGCTCCAGGCGGTGAAAGCCCCAACGGCCACAGCGGCGAAACCGGCCAGGGAACTACGCCGCGGAAGGAAGCCTAGGATCTCATTATGCTCTTGCAAGCAACTCCTCGCGATGCCGGTAAAGTGACCGTAGTGGATATGGGCGGACGCATCACGCTCGGCGAGGGAAGCGCTCTTCTGCGCAAAACCATCCGTCAACTGCTGGAGGATCAGCGCATGCTCATCCTGCTCAACCTGGCGGATGTGGATTATATTGACAGTTCGGGCATCGGGGAACTTGTCAGCGGTTTTACGACCGTCAAGGGCCGCGGAGGCGACTTAAAGCTCCTGCATTTGACAAAAAAAGTTCACGACCTGCTTCAGATCACCAAGCTCTTCACAGTCTTCGAGGTTTTTTCCGACGAGCGTTCCGCCGTACAAAGTTTCAACTGACGGAGTCTCTCAGGACCCGGTTAGATTCTGCGTCCTTCTTCTTCCTTCAACGATCTGGACTCAAGGAAAGAATTGTGACAGCATACGCGGGCGTTTGTGCTTTGAGACTTTGCGCCTGCCCAGCAAGGAGTCGTCGGGAGGGCCGCACCTTCCCCAGGATGCCTTGTGCTGGCGTTTCCTCCGGCACCGCGCTATTCCAGTCGCAGAGGAGTACCGAAGTTGAGCAAAGAGCAAGGTGTCGTCAAGTGGTTTAATGCAGCAAAAGGTTACGGCTTTATACAGCGGCAGTCGGGCGAGGACGTTTTCGTTCATTTTTCGGCCATCCAGTCCGACGGCTACAAATCGTTAAACGAAGGCCAGCACGTTGAGTTCGAGGTAAAGCAGGGCCCAAAAGGCCTGCAAGCCGAAAACGTGTCTCCTCTGGGCTGAACGGCTACTCTTTTCACGGCCCCCCGAAACCCCTCGGGGGGCTTTTTTATTCCGTCGTAGATTGCACGATAGTTGGGCAGAAGCCGCTGGATGAAAGCGCGGATCGCAACGCTTGAAGACACGAAATGGATTACCGCGCGGGCGCGCTCGCTCGGTTTTGATCTCTGCGGCGTGGTGCGTGCCGATTCCTTCCCCGAACTCGAGCGCATGCAGGAATGGCTCGATCGTGGTTATGGGGGCGAAATGCGTTACCTCGAAAATCCAAAACGCAGGGATCCGCGAAGAGTGGCCGCGAACATTCGCGGTGCAATCGTCTGCGCGGTGAATTACAACACGCAATTCGCTTACTCGACCGAGGCTGCGCGCAAAAGTGCGCGCGACAAATTGCATCCCCGCGGATGGATCTCCCGCTTTGCCTGGGGCAGCGATTACCACGAAGAATTGTGGCGGATGCTCAACCGCCTGGTTGGGGAATTGCGCGACAGATTTGGTGAAGCGATCGGAGCATACGCTTGCGCCGATACCGGGCCGATTCACGAACGAATCTTGGCGAAATACGCCGGCCTCGGCTGGATCGGCAAGAATACGCTGCTCCTCAACCAGCAACTTGGCTCCTGGCTTTTTCTTGGAGTGGTGCTCACTTCTCTCGATTTGCAACCCTCTCTGTCTGTCTCCGATTCTCCTCCCGCCGATCTCTGTGGCTCCTGTCGCAGGTGCCTTGACGCCTGCCCAACGAACGCCCTCGTTGAGCCTTATGTCCTCGACGCTCGGCGCTGCATTTCCTATCTGACGATCGAGTTGCGAGGACCCATTCCTGAAGAGTTTCGCGAGCCGACCGGCTGGCACGTTTTCGGGTGCGACGTTTGTCAGGACGTTTGTCCCTGGAATCGCAAAGCTCCAGTGACATCAAACGCTGCGTTTCTGCCCCGCGCGGCTACGGGCTCGCATGAGCAAGAAGATTCTCTCTTTATGCCTTCGCTCGCATGGCTGGCAGGTCTGACGAGGGAGGAATTTCAGCAGCGATTCCGCGGCAGCGCGGCTAAAAGAACAAAGTGGCGCGGATTGGTCCGGAATGCTTGCGTCTCCCTGGGGAACGCACTCCTTCCCACGAAACCTGAGGCATCTGAGCGCATCGTTAATCTGCTCACGAGACTTTCTGCCGACGACGACGACATCATCGCTGAATCTGCCCGATGGGCGCTCTCCCGCATCCAACAAAAGGGAGAGAAGCTGAATTCCGGCCAGTGAGGCGCAAAACCCGGGAGCGGTTGAGCCTGGCGACACCTCGGACGTATACTTTCCCTTGCACGTCAGCCGGTCCGCGCCATGATCGGAGCTCCCATTGAGACAAGGCGGGTAATTCGTCGGAGGCAGATTTTTTGCGAAGGCCGCTTCGGAACGGAGAATCCCGCTTCACATCATTTTTCCCGCGGCCGCCGGAAGAGTTTCGATTCAATTCACTCAGAGGAGGAATAAAACGTGGCATTCACAGTGCCCCCGTTGCCGTACCCTTTCGACGCACTCGAACCCTACATCGACGCAAAAACGATGGAAATCCATCATGACAAGCACCACGGCGGTTACGTCACCAATGTGAACAAGGCCTTGGAAGGGCACGCCAATCTCCAGTCCAAGTCCATTGACGAACTGATGAAGGGACTCGAATCCGTCCCGGAGAACATTCGTACCGCCGTGCGCAATAACGGCGGTGGCCACTGGAATCATTCGCTTTTCTGGACCCTCATGAAAAAGGGCGGAGGGGGCGAGCCGAAGGGGGATCTCTCCTCGGCAATTATTTCGGCGTTTGGATCGTTCGCGGGATTTCAGGAGAAATTTACCGCCGCGGGACTTGGGCGTTTCGGTTCCGGCTGGGCCTGGCTTATTGTGAAGGATGGAAAGCTGGCGATTGATTCCACTCCAAATCAGGACACGCCTTACATGCTCGGCGGCAAAGCCGTCCTCGGCCTCGACGTCTGGGAGCACGCCTACTATCTCAAATACCAAAACGTCCGCGGCGAGTACATCAAGCAGTGGTGGAACGTCGTAAACTGGGACCGTGCGGCGGAGCTGTACTCCGAAGCGAAAAAATAGGCAATCTCTGAATCGACGCCGAAATGAAAGGGGCCCGGAGGGGAATCCCAGTCCGGGCCCCGCATTTTTGATGCTCGTTTTCGTTCAGCTCTGAGAAGAAAAACCTACGCCATCATCTGCGACTTCGTCAGCGAAACCACGGAAGCGCGGGGCGCTGGGCGACGGTAGCTGTGAATTCGGGGAACCAGCGGCTTTGCAGCTTCCGGCGCTGTCACAGCCGGCAGCGGCGTCAGCGGTGCGGCATGCCGCGTCGCTTCCCTCACCAGCTCCATCCGGCCGCGAACCCGGAATTTCGCCAGCAGCGAAGACACATGGAATTTCACTGTGCGCTCGGAGAGGTTGAGCGACGCTGCAATCTCCTTGTTTGCCAGGCTATGCATCACGCCGTCCAAAACTTCCTCTTCACGGCGCGTCAACCTCACATGGCTCTTTACGGACTTGCCTGCCTCGAGCAGCTTGCTGGCACGCACAGCCAGCTCCTCAAATTCTTCGTGATCCGCTCGCACCATGACGAGGTAATCGCTGGGCGATTGCCCTCGCACCATACAGTGCATGGCGAGCAGGCCAGCCGCCTGGTCCACCGGGAAACGCCCGTCTGGACCTGCCTGCACGTGGAAATGCGTGGCTCCCGTATTCTTGTCATAGAAAAAATAGGTTTCGCTTGGATTCGCTGGGTGGGAATCCTTAATGGATCGAACTGGTTCGGTTCTGCGGATTACCTTCACTTGGACTCCTCCGGATGCAGATTCCTAAAGCAATTTGAACTTTCAAATCAATTGCGCCAGCCTCGGAGTGAGGCCTGCACCGTTTCACGACTGGGCGAACGGTCAATGACAACATCGGAATGCGGGACAGGCACCCCGGGACATACCCTCAGATTCGGTTACGCCGAGGCGCGAGAAGGAGTACCGATAGGAAACCGCCTGCGAACGCTCCACCGAACTAGGCAAAGTCAGCAAGCACTATTCCAAACCGGCTTGGTTCTAAACTACTCAAAAACGGAAGACTTATTCACATTGTGCTCGCACGCAGCCTTCATATCCGGGTAGGAATTGCATAGTGCTTGAAAATTTTCCACGAAATCCCTCTTTGAAACCCTGCCGATCAACTGAATCTCTCTCTCGGATTTTTCTTGCTCAAGGTACTGTGGATTTTCTGCAGATGCTTTCAGCTTCACGAGTTATCCACAGAAATTCGTCAACATAGGAGTGATTGTGGATAATTTGACGGAATCCCTGCGTTGGTCCGGCTCGAACTGCCTTTCGGCTCCCTAATGGCTCAGGATTCGCGTCTGCTGCGGTGAAATGACCTCGTAGCGAATTCCTCGCCAGACGATTTTTCGCGTCACGGTCGAAGAGACGAAGTTCACGAGAAACAAGAAGGGCAGGAACAGTCCGAGGATGATATAGACCCAGGATTGCCCCATGATTTGCGGGCGAAAGACCGGAAGAAGTTCCGAAACCGTCGCGGTGCGAAGTGATGCCCGAATCGCAGCGAGAAGAAACGGGAGAAAGGTCAGTCCAGCAAAGGGTAATGCAGGAAGTGTCGCAATCAGGTTACCCAGCGTCAGAATGGTTCCCAGGACTACGGTAATGCAGAAAAGGGCATGCGTGGCAAAAGCGATTCCCCACATTTTTGGAGAATAGACGCGCGTGATCAGGATCTGGCGATTCGTGAATTCGAGCAGACCCTGAAAATCCGTTTCCGCAAACGATACCGTTAAGCATTCCGGAAGAAACACGATCGGGCGTCCGGATCGCTCAATCGCGGCGGTCAGCGAATAATCATCGCTGACGGAACCCTGCCACTCCTCGAGGACGTTGATTTGATCGAAAATTGTGCGGCGGATCGCCGTGCCTCCGCCCCAGCAGAAATTCTTGCCCTTCTCGCTGAGCATGCTTACCAGCGGCGCATTCCACGCGGCCAGCAGCAAGGTCGCAAAATTGGACCGATTCGGAATAAGCCAGCGCATGGTCGTCGTGGCGCCGGTCCTGGAATCATTCAGCGGAGCGACGAGATGGTGCAGCCACGAGCGCCCTGGCCTCCCGTCTGAGTCGGTGAAAACAAGCACCTCGAATTCGGGAGGAAGTTGCTCGATCGCCACACGCAGATTGTTCACCTTCTCAGAGCAGCCCTGAGGCTGCCCGGCAAAGATCAGGTGTGCCTTCACCTTCGACTGTGAAGCCACGCGCTTTACGAGCCCCGCGGCCGGATCGGTCTCGGAGGCAAGGATAAAAAACACTTCATAGTTCTGGTGGTTGAATTCACACAGGGAATTCAGATTTTGTTCCAAACCCGGCTCCATTCCCTTGCAGGGGCACAGAACCGCTGTCCGGGGCGCAAAAAAGCCCGGATCCGTAAACATCCGCCGGCGCGCATATCCGCGCCATTCCATGGCCTGATAGATCAGATATAGCCCCGCCAGGATCTGCAGGATCGCCAGAATTTGAAAGAGAGTTTCCACGCTAGCCGAGGATAACAAAGCATGGAGGCTCGCGCACAAGCATCTGAACAGGTAGAATCGCAGCGGTAAACGTCCGCCGTAACAATCGGTTCGGGCGAAATCCTGGAGGGTACCTCACATGAATGGCCGCGTTGACTCTTCGATGGTAACTGGCGCTTTCGATCTACCTGGCTATCGGGTCACACGAAATTTTGGGGTCGTTAGAGGAATCGTCGTCCGCTCGCGCAGCGTGATTGGAAATCTGGGCGCCGCACTGCAGACCATCGTGGGCGGGAACATCACCATACTCACGGACCTGTGCGAAAAGGCCCGCGAGCAGGCCTATGAACTCTTGCTCCAGCACGCCGCCGCACATGGTGCCAACGCTGTTCTGGCCTTCCGTTACGACGCGACGGAAGTGATGTCAGGCGTGACGGAAGTCCTGGCTTACGGCACGGCGGTCCTCGTCGAACGCATTTCCTGAACTGTGCAAAGCAACGCTCTCGCATCCCATGAAGTGCTAAAATCGCGATCCCTATGTTCTGTCCCGAATGCGGCAGTGAGCTGGCTCCAAGGAACAAATTTTGTCCTGCTTGCGGCGAGCAAGTAGGCCAGAACTCAAGCATGGCGTTTGAAAGTGCGGAAGGCGAGACCATCGCTCCTCCCACTCCACGCGGAACTCCAGTTCCATCGCCTTCTTCGCGAATCGGAAAAACTCCCGGCAGCGCGGCGCCCCGTCTCTCCAGCTCCGACCCCATCGGTGGGGGCCGCTTCACTCCCGGAATGATTGTCGCGGATCGTTACCGCATCGTGGCTCTTGCAGGACGCGGCGGCATGGGCGAAGTCTACCGCGCCGAGGACTTGAAGCTCAGCCAGACTGTGGCCGTCAAGTTCCTTCCGGAAAAGTTGACCGCCGATGCCTCCGCTCTCGAGCGTTTTCATTCCGAAGTGCGCATCGCTCGCCAGGTTTCGCATCCCAACGTATGCCGCGTCTTCGATATCGGCGAAACCGATGGCGTTACCTACCTGACCATGGAGTATGTGGACGGCGAGGATCTTGCCTCCCTGATCCGCAGGATCGGGCGCCTGTCTCCGGATAAAGCCACGGAAATCGCGCGCCAAATCTGCGCAGGCCTGGCTGCGGCGCACGAGCGCGGCGTCATCCATCGCGATTTGAAGCCCGCGAACGTGATGCTCGACGGCCTTGGAAAAGCGCGCATTACGGATTTTGGCCTGGCCGGCGTTGCTGCGAGCCTTCAGGGCGCGGAAGTTCGGGCGGGCACGCCCGCGTATATGGCGCCGGAGCAGCTCTCTGGCAAGGAAGTCACGCTCAAGAGCGACCTCTATGCGTTGGGACTCGTTCTCTACGAGCTGCTCACTGGTAAACGCGCCTTGGACGCCGCAACCTTACCCGAGCTCATCCGGCTGCGCGAGCGAGGGGAAATTTCCCGGCCGTCTACTCTTGTGAAAGATCTCGATCCGCTTCTGGAGCGGGTCATTCTTCGCTGCTTGGAAAAAGACCCCGCGCAGCGGCCTGCTTCCGCTTTGCAAGTGGCTGCGGCTTTGCCCGGAGGCGATCCGATGGCTGCCGCGCTCGCCGCGGGAGAGACTCCCTCGCCCGAAATGGTCGCGGCGTCAGGCCAAAGTGAAGGCCTCCGTCCGCTCACGGCACTGGCATGTTTTCTGGGAGTTGCCGCCAGCCTTGCTCTTCTGCTTTTTGTGATTGCCAGCCGAACAAAAATGATCGCGATGCTGCCATTCGGGGATGGTCCCGAAACACTCGCGGCACATGCCAGAGATATCATCCGCTCTCTGGGCTACAACGCCGCGCCGGCAGATTCGGCCTCGGGCTTTACCCTCAACAACGACTATTTTCATTTCATCGAAACGCAGCTTCGCACTTCCACGCGCTGGAACGCCTTACGCTTGCCCGAGCCGCCTCCTGTCATCTTCTGGTATCGCCAAAGCCCGCGCTCTCTGGTTTCCTTTTCTCCTCAGGACAACCTCATTTGGGGACGCATTACACCGACCGAACCTTCTGAGAGTCTTTCGGGCATGGAGTTGGTCAATCTCAGCGCCGATGGCAGGCTGCTGCATTTTGAGGCAGTTCCCCCCCAGGTGGATGAATCGGCAGGCGAGGCCCGTCCGCCAAACTGGAATCCGCTCTTCACAGCCGCAGGGCTCGATCCTGCAAAATTCAAACCGGTTTCGCCAAAGTGGTTTCCCTTGGCTTGGGGAGATACTCGCGCTGCCTGGGAAGGAACCTGGCCCGGCCGCACCGACATTCCTTTGCGCATTGAGGCCGCTTCTTACCGCGGCGAGCCCATCTACTTTCAACTCATCTCTCCCTGGACTCATCCTCAGCGCATGGAAGCCGTCAACAGGACTCAGAACCACATCGGCCAGATTTTTGGTCTCACTTTGCTGGGCATCTTGATTGGCGGCGCGGTCTGGATTGCTCGAAGGAATATTCGCTTGGGGCGCGGCGATTATCAGGGCGCTTCGCGGCTTGCCGTTTTCATTCTTGCGGCTGGCGTGCTGAATTGGGCGCTGCTGGCCCATCATATCTCTTCATTTCTTGAAGTCGTGTTCCTGATTCTCTCGATCAGCGTGGGTCTCTTTTTCGCTTCATTCACGTGGCTCCTGTACGTAGCTCTTGAACCCTACGTCCGGCGCCATTGGCCGGACACGATTGTTTCCTGGACCCGCATGCTGCAGGGCAAATTCCGCGATCCCGTGGTCGGCCGCGATGTCCTCTTGGGGGCGCTCTTTGGCGTCTCTTCTTCTCTTCTGGAACATCAGCAATATCTTGTCGAGAAACTCGTTGGCAAAGTGCCCGGACATCCCGTGAACTTTGCCCTTTACTCTCTCGAGGGCGTCCGTGGTTCGCTCGCCACGCTCCTATCTCAAGCAACTTCTGCGCTCACAGGCGCGCTCGTCATCTTTTTCCTCTTTTTCATCCTGAAGCTGCTCTTCCGGAGGAATTGGCTTGCTGCGCTCGCTATGGCGCTCCTCTATTGCATTCCCAGCCTGGGCGCTTCCAATCCGTTGGTTGATGCCCTCTTCACCGCGCCCTTCATTTTGGGCTACCTGTTCATTCTTCAAAGGTTTGGATTGGTCTGCCTCGCCGCTCTTGTCTTCGCGGACCAGATTGCCAACACCATGCCCATCGTCATGCCTCTCAGTGCCTGGTACGCTGAGGGCGGCGTCATCGCCATCGCCGCCATTCTGATCATCTCGCTTTACGGCTTCCAGATGGCTCGCGCCGGAAAATCGCTCTTCGCAGAAAGTCTACTCGACACCTAAAGGTTCAACCTGCGGACGCTTCGTTTCCGCCCATAACGGACAAAACCACCTGCTCCGTGATTTCTTCAATGCTCATCAGCGCGCGGCTGGCCGCCACCCGCGCCTTCTCCAGAAAGGACGAATCCAGCATGAAAGCGCAGCGATCCACGAAAGGGTGGTTCGCAACCTCATAAGCCTTGTGCGCGCGTCGCCCCTCGGAATTGCGCGCCAGTAGCTCCTCATATCTCCGTAAATCTCCCTGGAAGTCCAGCGCGTCCCCAGCCGTCCAACCTTGCTGTTGCGTCAGCGCCGCAAGAAATTTTTGCCGGTAAGTTGACGCTCCTTTACGCGGCACCTGGCGCTGTTTGCCTTTTCCAGCCGGCACGCTTTCAACTGTGGCCGTCTCCAGCGCAGAGACCGATGCAGCCAACAGCGCCTCACGCTGTAACAGTGCGAGGAGGTCCCTGTAAAGCGCCGCGTGCTCCTGCAACCCGTAGCGGCCGTGCTCCACGACGTAGGAATCCACAAAGCGCGGGATCACCCGTTCTTGAACAAGCGCTTGCACCAGCCGCCGCGCCAGTTCCTCGGGACTGTTTCCGCTGGTTCTGGTCGTTCGCGGAGGAGTCACCTCGCCATACTAGCAGGAGTGTCGCATGAATCCCCTTCCAGCGCGCAAATACAAAAGGCCCGGTGGAAATTCACCGGGCCTTTTGCGATCCTGCTTCTTCGGCTATTTCAGTGAATGGCGCGCGGCGTATCGGGGCCAACGCGCTTCTGCTTTGCCTCCGATGGAGGTGTCACCGGCGCCACCACTGGCTGTTTCTCCAGGGCGTGCTCCAGCACCTCGTCGAGCGTGCGCACGTACGTGATCTTCAGATCGCCGAGAATCTCCGGCGGAAGATCCGCAGTCGCGTTCGGCTCATTATCCGCGGGTAGCAACACTTCCTTCACACCTGCTCGCTTCGCGCCCAGCACTTTTTCCTTGATCCCGCCCACCGGCAATACCACGCCGGAAAGCGTCATCTCGCCCGTCATCGCCAATCGGTTGCGTACCGGCCGGTTGCTCAGCAGGCTGACCAGTGAGGTCACCATCGCCGCGCCCGCCGACGGCCCGTCTTTCGGCACTGCTCCCGACGGCACGTGGATGTGGATGTCCTGCTTTCGGAAAAAGTCCGGATCAATGCCGTAGCGCTCCGCGTTGGATCTTACCCATGTCAGCGCCGCGGTCATGGACTCCTGCATCACCTCGCCCAGATGCCCGGTGGTCGTGAACTGCTTGCCGCCGCGCATCCGGCTCGCCTCAATGAACACGATGTCGCCGCCCACCGGCGTCCACACCAGCCCCACCGCTACGCCCGGCCGCATCACCCGTTCGTCAATTTCCTTTTCCGTCCGGAACTTCGGCACGCCCAGGAATTCGCGAACGACTTCCGGTGTCGCAATCATTTTCTCGGTCTTGCCTTCAGCGATGCGCCGCGCCTGTTTGCGCGTGATCGTCCCGATCTCGCGCTCCAGGTTGCGCACGCCCGCTTCCCGCGTGTAGTGGTGAATGATCTCCTGCAGCGCTTCGTCGGTGAACTCGATCTGCTCGCCCACCTTCAAGCCGTGCTCCGTCGCCTGCTTCGGGATCAGATACTTGTGCGCGATGTGGATCTTCTCCTCGCCCGTGTACCCCGGCAATTCGATGATCTCCATCCGGTCGCGCAGCGGCTCCGGAATCGGATCCATCCAGTTGGCCGTAGCGATGAACGTGACCTTCGAAAGGTCGAATGGCACATCGAGATAGTGGTCGCGGAACGTCGCGTTCTGCTCCGGATCCAGCACTTCCATCAATGCCGATGAGGGATCGCCTCGGAAGTCTCGCCCCAGCTTGTCCACTTCGTCGAGCATGCACACCGGATCGTTCGTTTCCGCGCGCTTCAGCCCTTGAATGATCTGTCCCGGCAACGCCCCGATGTACGTGCGCCGGTGCCCGCGGATTTCCGCTTCGTCGTGCATCCCGCCAAGCGAAATGCGCACAAATTTACGCCCCAATGCTCGCGCAATGGATTTGCCCAGCGACGTTTTCCCCACGCCCGGAGGCCCCACGAAGCACAGAATCGGTCCCTTCATCCCCGGCTGGAGTTTCTTCACCGCCAGGTAGTCCAGGATGCGCTCCTTGACCTTTTCCAGGTCGTAGTGGTCCTCATCCAGGATCTGCTGCGCTTTCGCGATGTCAATTTCCTGGCTCCCGGACGATTTCGACCACGGCAGCGACGTCATCCATTCCAGGTACGTCCGCGAAACCATGTACTCCGCCGACGCCGGCGTCATTTTTGCCAGCCGTTTCAACTCGCGGTCGCATTCTTTCTTCGCTTCCGCGGTCATCCCGGCTTCTTCCACCTTTTTCCGCAGCTCGTCAATCTCCTGCTGCGCGTCGTCCACCTCACCCAGTTCTTTTTGAATCGCTTTCATCTGCTCGCGCAGCAAATATTCGCGCTGGTTCTGGCTCACTTGCTCCTGAACCTGGTCGTGAATCTTCGAACGCAGCTCCAGAACTTCCAGTTCCTTGGAGAGTTCCCGGATCAGGATTTCCAGCCGCTTGCGGACGTTGATGGTCTCGAGCAATTCCTGCCGCAGCAGCGTCGGCAGCGACGGCAGCGTTCCGGCGATGAAGTCCGCCAGCCGCCCCGGGTCCTCAATGTTCATCGCCACCGATTGCAGGTCGTCCGAAAGCTGTGGCGAATGGCTCACCACGTCGCGGAATAAATCCTGCGCATTCCTCTGCAGCGCCTCGAGTTCGGCATCCGCCTCGCCGAATTCATCGGGCTGCGCCGTAATCTGCGCCTGCAAGAACGGACGCAGCCGGATCAAATCCATGACCTGGATGCGCTGCAATCCTTCCAGAAAAATCACTACATTGCCGTTCGGCATCTTGACGGTCTTATGTACTTTTGCAAATGTGCCCACTTTGTGCAGGTCTGCAGCGGCAGGATCTTCAATCCGCGGATCCAGCTGCGCGACCACCCCCAGAAATTTCTCTTCTTCTTGAAGCGAGTTGACGAGAGCCAGTGAACTCTCGCGTCCCACCGTTAACGGTAGGACAGCGCCAGGAAACAGGACGGTGTCGCGGACCGGCAGAATGGCCACGCTATCGGGTATGCGGTAAGCCTTTTCAGCCATGATCTCCTCAGTCTTGCGGCCTCAGAAGAAGCAAGTACATAGGCCGCTTTGAGCTTAGATGCAAGAACGCTGCCAAGGGTACAGTTAATTGGCAACATTCGTAGCACAAAATCTTAGTCAATAACACTCATATAGTAACAGAGCTTCTCACCGCTTGCAACGTCCTGATTTAACATTTTATTTATGAACATCTTACGAGTACTCCGTGTCTTTGCTGAGGGCTCAACACTCCGATTTCTAACCGGTTCCTCCCATTCTTCAATTTCGAGCCCGTTGCTTCTCTAGATAGTGCGTTCGCACATACTGAACCGCCGCCTCCCGATCTGGAATCTTACCCTCCAGCTGCCCATCCTCAACGCTCCTCAAAATCGCGCTGAACTCCGGCCCGGGCCGTAACCCCATCCCGATCAGATCGTCTCCCGAGAGCAGCTTCGGTGGTCTCACCTCGTCCGTCGGTGTCTCTTCGATGAAATGCTGCACGAACTCGTAGCTTTCCAAACTGCCGTGGCTGCTTAAGCAATCCAATCTGTGCAGTTCCATATGCTCATCAAACTCAGGCAGCCGTATGAATCTCTTCAGTGTCGCGGCGCGCATCTGCGTTACATCTTTGAACCGCATGTGATTCGCCACAAGCGAAAGAATCTGGTCTGTTTCTTCGTTTGAGAACCTCATTCTTTCACAGATCGCCGCGCTCATCGCGGCTCCTGCCTCCACATGCCCGTCGAACCGAATCCGGTCCCCCGTCTCCGCGGCGGACCGAAATGTTGGCGGCTTTCCCACGTCGTGCAGCAGCACTCCCCACGCCAGCGTGGGCGAACTTCCCGCTTCGAGTCCTTCGAGCATCATCAGCGTATGAATCCAGACGTCTCCTTCGGGATGATACTGCGGCGGCTGCTCGACTCCCTTATATTTCGCGACTTCTGGCAGCACCTCTTTGAGCAGCCCCGCTTCGTCGAGCAGTTCGAATCCTCGCCGCGCTCTGCCTTCCGTCAGGATTTTCGTCAGTTCCTCGCGAATCCGTTCCGCGGAAACCTGCGCGATTTCTCGCGCGTGCGACTTCATTGCAGCAAAGGTGAGCTCATCAATCGCGTAGCCGAATCGCGCTGCGAACCGCACCGCCCTCAGCATCCGCAGCTTGTCTTCCGTGAATCGCCTGCTCGGTTCGCCGATAGCCCGAATGAGCTCGGCATCCAGGTCCGCCCGGCCTCCGACAAAGTCAAGAATTTCGCCCGTGTCATGCCGCATCAAAAGTCCGTTGACGGTGAAATCCCGCCGCTGCACATCCTCTTGCGGCGACGCCGCGTAAACCACGCGATCCGGATGCCGTCCATCCGAATAGCCAATATCCGATCGAAATGTCGCCACTTCCACTTTCAGGTCATCTCGCGGAACCAAAATCACTCCAAACCGCGCCCCCACCGCGATGCTCTCCGGAAATAGCTCCAGAACCTCCTCCGGCCTGGCGCTTGTGGTCACATCGTAATCCGCAGGTTCGCGGCCCAGCAGAACATCGCGGACACACCCTCCCACCAGCAGCGCCTGGAATCCCTTACGCTGCAGCGCGTCGCAGATCGAATTGGCCAGTTCGCGGGGGTTCATCTCGGCATTATGCGCCAACGCAAAGCCGGAGAGAAACAAGGAAGGTTTTCCGTCGAATCCGTCAAGGCTGCTACACGCAGCGCAGAACCAGGCAGGTGATGTCGTCAAACTGTTTTGTGTATTGCACGAAATCGTCCACGCGCTTCATCAAAAATTTCAGCGATTCTTCCGCATTCCATTCCGGCAGGTTCCGTATCGCGGCCAGCCAGCGTTCCTCGCCGAATTCTTCTCCCCGCTCGTTCGAAGCATCCACCACGCCATCCGTGAAAAAGATGAGCGCGTCCCCGGCAGCCAGTTCCTCCGAAGCCACCTCATACGTCGCCTGCTTTTCTACTCCGAGTGGCAATCCGCTCGCTTCCATCCGCTCGAGGCCTCCATTTTTGCGGCGAATTACGGGCGCATTATGTCCCGCATTCACGTACGTCAGTCGCCGCGTCGCTGGTTCAAATTCAGCCAGCACCGCGGTCGTAAACCGTCTTCCTTCCAGGCTGTGCGCGCAGGAATAATTGTTCAGCCGAAGCACCAGCTGATCCAGTGTCGTGCCTTCACGCGCAATCGTGTATAAACTCGCCTGAAACGTCGCCATCAGCAGCGCCGCAGGAACACTCTTCCCTGCCACGTCCGCAATCACCAGAAAGAGCTTTCCTCCCGCCGCGCCGTCCGCGCTTGGATAAAAGGCGTCATAGTAGTCTCCCGCAACGGAATTCTGCGGCCGAGTCGCAAACGCCACATTCGCTCCAGGAATCGCGGGCG
Organism: Terriglobales bacterium; assembly: GCA_035518615.1. Taxonomy (GTDB): domain Bacteria; phylum Acidobacteriota; class Terriglobia; order Acidiferrales; family UBA7541; genus Acidiferrum. Next base: position 66,851 of record DATIXL010000085.1, read on the forward strand.
CCACCGAAGGCACCAGCCACGTCTGGATTTCCCGCGCAATTTCCAGGTCGCGCTTCATGGTCACCTTGTCCGCCAGCTCCAGCGAGAGCAATAGCAGGAAGATCAGCGCGGCAAAAAGTTCAAACCTGAGGTCCCCGGAAACTGTAGTGCCGTGCTCCACGTATTGAAACTGGAACCCGGAAAGTGCCAGCAGAACGAGCGCGATCACCACCAGCACCCGCCGCGCCGGCGTCAGCTTCATCAGCATCGCCAGAAAAATCTGCTTGGCGATCACAAACGGCCGGTGCCACTTCGGCAGCTTGTTGATCGCTTCCCAATCTAGGTCGCGGCCGTAAAATCCGTAGCTCGCGCGAGCATCCGCCGTGAATTGCGACCACAGTTGGTCCACTCTCTGGCCTTCGCTGATGCGTTGCCAAACGCTTCCCTTGGGCGGGTTCGGTGGGGGGCCGCTGGAAGTGCCCGGGGATGATGCAGACGTGCTCACGCAGAGAGTATAGGGCAAGTCTTTGAAGAATCGTGTAACGCGAAAGTGCTATTCGTCGCGGCGCAATGACCCGCCAAACTGGACCTTGCCGAATCCAAAGCGGTCCCGCAGCCCGTCTGCAGCCCGCGTCAGTTTTTCCAATTTCTCCCGCCTCTCGGCGTCCAGAAGATCCAGCTGCTCCCCGCCGTGGCACAGTCCGCTCAGCCCGACTCCCACCAAACGTATTTTTCGTTTCGGATCGCGGTGTTCCCGCAACAGCGACTGAAAGACGGCGAAAGCATCCGTATCGAGCCGCGTGGGTTCCGCAAGCGTCTGCGAGCGCGTGTGCGTGTCGAAGCCTGTGTAACGAATGGTCAGTGTAAGCGTCCGCGCGCTCAGTCCCGCTTCGCGCAGCCGCTTGCACGCTTTCTGTGAAAGGTGGCTCAGCATGGATTCCACGGCGGCCACGTCGTCCGTGTCTTCCCCGAACGTATGGTTGTGCGAAATGGATTTCGGTTCCGCATCCACCACGAATTCGTAAGCGTCTCCTCCGCGCGCCTTGCGGTGCAGTGCGGTACCCCATTGTCCAAAAATCGTTTCCAGTTTTTCCTGTTCCATTGCGGCGAGCTGATGTACGTTTTCGATTCCCAGCGCGCGCAGCGCTCGCTCCGTCACTTCGCCGATTCCGGGAATCTTTCGAACGGGCAGCGGCGCTAGAAAGCTTGCCTCTTGTCCCGCGGGAACCCAGACAAGCCCGCGGGGCTTGGCTTGTTCGCTCGCCACCTTGGCAACCAGCCGTGTTGTAGCCAGCCCACCCGAACAGGGAAGTGCGGTTTTCGCCGTGATCGTGCGCAGTAATTTATCCGCAGCTGCGAGCGGCGGTCCGTACAGCCGTTCCGTGCCGGCAAGATCGAGATAAGCCTCGTCAATTGAAACCATCTCCACGATGGGAGAAAATTGCGCCAAGATTGCCGCAACCCGGTCGCTCCACTCCCCGTATTTTTCGTGGTGCCCATCCAGAAAAATCGCATGCGGGCAAAGCCGCCCCGCCGTGCGCAGCGGCATCGCCGACTGAATCCCGTACTTTCTCGCCTCGTAACTCGCCGCCGAAACTACCCCGCGCTGATCCGGCCGTCCCCCCACCACAACTGGCTTTCCGCGCAGCTCTGGCCTTTCGAGCAGTTCCACCGACACAAAAAACGCATCCATGTCCACGTGCAGCACGTTCGTCGCGGCAAGTGGCGACGCCTCTTCGAATTCGCCGTGTTTCGCGCGGAATCGTGCCAGTTCCGGCATACGCGTAGCGTACCCTCATTCCGTCTTCCTCACCATAACTGCTGAGTGTGCCGCGGCGCGCCGCCCCGAATGCCTATGGATCAGGGCAATTCTGAGGCAAGAATCGTCAGGAAATCGCGAGGGAGGATGAAACGAATGTCCTGGAATCTCTTTGGGAAATGCGCGAGATTTCCCGTCACCACAAAATCCGCTCTTGCTTCCAGCGCGCACTCCACTACTTTATTGTCGTCGGGATCTGCCGCCACTTCGAGCAGTTTCTTCGGCGCGACTAGCGTCATCACAACCCTTAACTTCCGCAGCGAACGGAAAATCTCGCCGGCGGGCAGTCCGAATCTCGGCCTTAGAAGAACTCCCTCGTATTCCTGTAACAGGGCCTCGGAGACAAAGCACCGGAAGTAGCGTGATAGCGCCAGATCAAGAATCAGCGCCTGGGTACCTTCCGGCTTCAGATGGGCTGAGACAACGACGTTGGTATCAAGTACCGCTCTAACCATTCTTGCGCTGGCGCTCCCGGCGGTACCTCTTGATTTCTACGTTGATGGAACGCAGCGGCAATTGATGTAGAGCCTTTGCTTTGGCCGCTCGTCGAATCCTCTCGAGCGAACTCGTCCCTTTTGCGAAGTGCCGCAAATACTCCTCGATGCTCATGATCACTGCGAGCGGCTCTCCGCGCTTTCCCACCACGAACCGCTCCTTGTTTTTTCGGACTCGCTTCAGAATCTGTCCAAGTTGCGTCCTCGCGGTCAGCGCCGGGACGATTGTTGGAATCGATTGCGCCATGGCCCCTCGCCTGTCATCGAACGACTCTTCGTGAACTAACTAATTAGTTCAAACCAAAGTCTAGCACAGGGAATGCTTCACTTTCCAGCGTATTCAGCGGAGATCACGCGCGGGATCCCGGCCAGATCGTTCGTCACGCCGATACTTGTCCACTCGGGAGATTCAAGCAGCGGCCGCACCGCACTTAAGCTGTCGTGGCCCATCTCAAGCACGAGAATTCCGCCCGGTTTCAAGTTTCTGACTGATTGCGCAATCAATTCAGCATAGAACTCGTAACCTTCTTCGCCGCCGTAGAGCGCCATTTCCGGCTCGTGCTCGCGCACTTCGCGCGGAAGTCCCGCTGCCGCGTTCTTCCCAATGTACGGAGGATTGCTCACAACGAGATCGAAGGATGGCTCTGCACTCATTCTCTCGAAAAGGTTGGATTCGATGAAATGAATGCGATCTGCGAACCCGAGTCTCTCCGCGTTGCGTCTTGCCACAGCCAGCGCCGCGGGAGAGACATCCAACGCGTAAGTCGTAGCTTCGGGAAGCTCTTTCGCTAAGGCGATAGCGATGCATCCTGAGCCCGTGCCGATATCCGCGATCGCCATTCCTGCGCCTTGCGTCTTTTGTTTGCGCTCGGCTCGCAATTCCCGTAGCGCCAGCCGGTCCAGAGCTACCTCAATCACATGTTCCGTCTCCGGCCGCGGAATCAGCACATCGGAATTCACTTCGAACATGAGTCCCCAAAATTCCTGCTTGCCAGTCAGATGTTGTGTCGGAACGCCTTCCGCGCGCCGCTTCAGAAGCGCGATGTAATCTTCAGCCTCGGTCGGCGTAAGAACGCATTCCGGATGAGCGTAGAGCCAGGATCGATCCTTGCCGATCGCATGCAGAAGCAATATCTCAGCCGCGAGCGTATCGGAAGGAATGCGCGCCGCGCGCAGCTGCGCGATGCCTTGCTTTAGGGCTGTCCGAATATCCATGGTTTGGTCGAGCGAGACTAGCATGAGAACGACTGGACGGGCTTAAGCCTCAGCCAGCTCCTGCTTCAGGCGTTCTGCTTCGTAGTGGGTAACGAGCCCGTCCACCAGCGGCGCGAGCTTTCCGTCCATCACATCCGTGAGTTGATGCAGCGTCAATCCGATGCGGTGATCGGTCACGCGGTTCTGCGGAAAATTGTACGTTCTGATTTTCTCCGACCGGTCGCCCGTTTTGATTTGCCCGCGCCGCTCCGCCACGATCGCCGCCTGCTGCTTCTCCTGCTCCATTTCATAGAGGCGCGCGCGAAGAACGCGCATCGCCTTTGCCCGGTTCTTGATCTGCGATTTTTCGTCCTGCTGCGAAACCACCAGCCCCGAAGGCAGATGTGTGATCCGCACCGCGGAATACGTCGTGTTCACCGACTGCCCACCCGGACCCGAAGAACAAAACGTATCAATCCGCAAGTCTTTCGCCTCGATCTTGATGTCAATTTCATCCGCTTCCGGCAACACCGCAACCGTAGCAGCCGAAGTGTGAATCCGGCCCTGCTGCTCCGTTGCCGGGACGCGCTGCACGCGGTGTACGCCGCTCTCGTATTTCAATTTCGAATACACTTTGTCGCCCTGAATCGCTGCCACGATTTCCTTCACTCCGCCGAGTGAAGACGGTGAACTTTCCAGCACTTCCACTTTCCAGCCCTGCGATTCCGCGTACCGCGAATACATCCGGAAAAGTTCGCCGGCAAAAAGCGCCGCTTCGTCTCCGCCCGTTCCCGCGCGGATTTCCAGAATCACGCTCTTGTCGTCGTTCGGATCTTTCGGCAGCAGCAGAAGTTTCAGATCGCGCTCGACTCTCTCTTTTCGCTCCGCGAGCTGTTTTTCCTCTTCGTGCGCCATCTCCTTCATTTCCGCGTCTTCCGCTTCCAGCGCCATCTGGTGCGCGCCCGCAAGATCCTTTTCGATCTGTTTGTACTCGCGGTGTTTCTCTACGATTTCTTCAAGCTCGGAATGCTGCTTCGCAAGCTTCTGCAGACGCGAGGAATCGCCGATCACTTCGGGATCGGAGAGTTGCTGCGTCATTTCGTGGTAGCGCGTTTCGAGCTGATCGAGTTTTTCTGTCAACGTCAGTACGGCCATGTTGATATCCTTCGATTTCTTGACGATTCACTGAATGGAGTTGAAACAGGGAAGTGCACTTGCTCCGGAGGACGGAGCCGACGGGCCAGCTAATAGAACGCGCAGGTCATCAAAGCAAGTATACCATCCCGCGCAAGAGCTGCGAGTCGGCAGCCTTTTTCGCGGCAATTTCCCTTGCGAAATCCGAACGCGAACCGACCTTTGTAGAAAGCCCAAGTTCCCGTAACCTAATCCTCTATGGACCACGTTCAGGTGCTCATCATTGGTGGCGGCATCGTCGGCTGCGCTGCTGCGTATGTGCTTTCCGAACGATGGGAAGATGTATTCCTCGCCGAGCTTTCTCCCAAACTCGGAATGGCGACGACTTCGCGCAATAGCGGCGTCATTCACTCCGGCCTCTACTACACCAAGAACTCTCTGAAAGCGAAGCATTGCCTGGCAGGTAATCGGCTCACGTACGAATTCTGCGCAGCGAATCACATCCCGCATAAGCGGACCGGAAAGCTTGTCGTGGCGAAGGACGCGCACGAGACCGAACAATTGATCGCGCTCAAGGCGCGCGGAGAAGCGAACGGCGTGGAGGGAATCCGCATAATTGACGCGGCCGCGATTCATTCGCGCGAGCCGCACATCGCGGGAGTCGCCGCGCTGGAAATTCCTTCCACGGGAATCTGCTCCGCGGAAGAAATGGTCCGCGCTTACGCGCGAATCGCAGCGGACCGCGGCGCGAATATTTTGACTCGCGCACGCGTCACTGCGTTGGAGCCGGTGCGCGATGCGATTCGAGTGACGCTCGAAATCGGAGAACCCGGCGAAACGCAGAAAGAGATTTTCGAAGCGAATTGCGTCGTAAATTCCGCGGGATTGTACGCGGACGAAGTCGCCGCGATGCTGGGAAACCATTCCTGGAAGATCTATCCGGTGCGCGGGGAATACTGCGAAATTCGCGGGCCGCGCGCTTCTCTCGTCAATGGATTGGTGTATCCCTTGCCGCATCCTGATGTATTGAGCCTCGGCGTGCATTTCACGAGAACGCTCTGGGGAACAGTCTTGCTCGGGCCGAGCGCGACGTACGTGGAGGAAAAGGACAATTACGAACGCGGACGGTTGCCGATCGCGGAGTTCGCGCGCAGCGCGAAAGAACTTCTGCCGGAAATCGAAGAGTGCGATCTGCAGCTTGGCTATTCCGGTTTGCGGCCGAAGCTCGTTCCGCCGGGAGCGAAAGGGCAAGCGGATTTCGTAATTGCGCGCGACGAAAAAATTCCTCGCGCAATTCATCTGGTTGGCTTCGAATCGCCTGGACTGACCGCGGCGCCCTCCATCGCGAAGCGAGTCGCGGAAATGGTTGCAGAAACGTTGTCGTAAGCGGAGAGAACGCGCCGATTCGTTGCCCGAATTGAGGCGCTGTACTACGATGCGGTAGAGCGTTATGAGCGAAACAGCACGCGCGGCGATTCCTATGAATAGCGAAAGCGGAGCGGAACGCGATTCCGCAGAAACGCCTGCTGCGGATGCCGGATTTTTGTGGGATTTCTGGTATCCGGCGTTGCGCAGCACCAAAATCCGCGGCAACGAACTCGCGACGGCGATGCTTCTCGAAATTCCGCTGGTTCTTGGCAGGACAAAAGACGGAAAAGCGTTTGCGATGCGCGATTCCTGCCCGCATCGCGGGATTCCGCTTTCCTACGGACGATTCGACGGCACGACGCTCGAATGCAGCTACCACGGATGGCGCTTCGACGGATGCAGCGGGCGCTGCGTGGAAATTCCTTCGCTCACAAGCCAGGACAAATTGAAAGTAGAGCGGATTTTCGCGGGACATTTTCCCTGCGAAGAGCATGACGGGTACGTGTGGGTCTACATGAACGCTCCGAGAACGCGCTTGCCGGAAACGATTGACGCCGCGCCGGAACTGAAAACGTTCAGCGCGAACTACAAAATCACGCACCTCGAATGCGACCTGCCTTCGCACATTGATCATGGAATCATCGGGCTCATGGATCCGGCGCACGGGCCATTCGTGCATCAATCGTGGTTCTGGCGGAGCCGCAAAAGCATTCACGACAAGGAGAAGAAGTTCGAGCCGATTCCGAACGGGTTCCGAATGAGCCCGCATTCGCCGAGCACGAACAGCGCTCCGTACCAGGTGCTGAAGAGGATGACCGGGGCGCCAGTGACGACGACGATTGATTTCGTGCTGCCGAATCTGCGCACGGAAGAGATTCGCAGCGGAAAGTACTGGTTTTCGAGCCGTGCGGCGGTGACTCCAGTGCGGCGCGATCTCTGCCGGATTGATTTTGTGGCGGCGTGGAATCTGCCGCTGCCGGTGGGAATTTTCCGGATGTTCGCGAAGAAATTTCTGCGACAGGACCAGGAAACGATGATCCAGCAGGCGGAAGGATTGAAGCACAATCCGCGGCTGATGCTGATTGACGATGCGGACCGGCCGGCGAAATGGTATTTCGGGCTGAAGGCGAACCGCCTGGAGTCGCGGCGAAACGGCACGCCGATGGTCCACCCGATGGACGGGCCAGTGACTCTTCGCTGGCGGTCGTAAGTCCAAGAGCGAGATCCGAGATGAACAACTCGAGAACCGGAAGCCCCGCGACCTCACAAGTCTTGAAAGCGGAGATCGCAGATTCGACGCTCGGAACTGCCAACCACAGAACAACTTGGGACAAATGAACTTAGCCTCCTCCCTCAAAAAAAACGCAGCGGGATGGGCTTCGATTCAATGCACAATGAGCTCGGACAGTCGCCGTGGATGATCCTTACGATCTCAATAGATTTGTGAAGGCGCAGGACGCGGTGTACGCCGGGGTGGTCGAGGAACTGCGAGCGGGTTGGAAGCGCGGGCATTGGATGTGGTTCATTTTTCCGCAGATTCGGGGATTGGGGCACAGTCCGATGGCGGAGCGCTATGCGATTGGTTCGCGGGAAGAAGCCGAACCGTATTTGAAGCACGCGGTGCTGGGACCAAGGTTGAGGGAATGCACGCGGCTGGTGGTGGAGGTGAAAGGAAGAACGGTGCAGGAGATTTTCGGGTTTCCCGATGATTTGAAGTTTCGTTCTTGCATAACGCTTTTCGCGCACGCGACGGACGAGAACGGGATCTTCAAGGAAGCGGTGGAGAAGTATTTTGGAGGAGAGTGGGACGGGTTGACGATTGCAAAGATGAGGAAGTGAACTGAGGCCTCACTCACAGGAGGGGACTTCGGGAGACGCGCCGCCGTGACAACATCTTGGCTCAGCGGTATGATGCGCAGCCGAGGGGCAGAGGAGTGGCAGTGCCAGGCGAGATCTATCCGCGGAGGAAAACAGGGGAGCATTTTCCGTCCCACCTGCGCAGGATCCAGCCTCAAAAGACTTTGCCGATGCCGAAGGAGGGATTGATCTATGGGCCTAATGCTGCGAACCGACTGGAAGCTGGACACTTCGGAAGAGAAAAGCGGATCGCTTTTCTTTAGCGTGGCTTACGGCAAGCTGTATTTTTCCAACACAGTCACCAAGGAGAAGTTTACCGTGAATTACCGCTGCTTCAGCGTGGGCGAGGGGAAGGGACTGCCCGTCGGCGCCAACTGGTCCAATACAGCAGATCCCAGCGGAGGGTTCGACAACGTGGGGGTTGCTCCGGGACATTATTTCGGGTCACTGGCATTTCCGTGCGATGGGTACATGATGGGAATCGGGGCTTCGAGCGGATTTGTAGGGAGCATCTTCGGATATCACGTCACAGGCGGAGGATATTCGATCGCCTTTTTCGGAATGATGCCCGTATTCGCGGCGATTCGAATGTGGGGAAAGGGACGGGCGGCCTTCCCGGGGGCGGGGATTTCAGGCGGCGTCGCGAGGTATGAATTGGCTGTGTAAAGCGGAAGGCCAAGCGAGAGAAGAAAACGTCGCTCGCCGTTTTTCCTGCCTCGCCCCGAATGACAAGGGTCGATGCGACCCGACACGCGGGAGCCGCACGTATCGCCTTCGAGAATAGATAGACGCTGCAGGCGTTTGAGGGGGTGTATACTCCGAGGGGCGGAAGAATGAAAGAATGTCCCGGCCCAGACGGAATAGGAAAAAGGGAATTGGCTTAACGAAAAGCGCTTAACGAAAGGCCACGGGAAAGTCCCAGCAGGACCGTGCAGTTCGCGGAAGTTGCGCTTCTCAAAATGTCCCGCCAACCAGGTGGCCTCATGCTGAAAAAACTCAACCTCTATTTGATCAAGCCCACGCAGTATGACGACGATGGATACGTGGTGCGGCACTGGCGCGGGGTGCTGCCGAGCAACACGCTGGCGTGCCTGGCGGGGCTGACGGAAGACGTCGTGGCGCAGAAACGGCTGGGAGAATCGCTGCGGGTGAAGCTGCACGTGCTGGATGAAACGGTGGACCACATTCCAGTGAAGAAAATTTGCAGGTCGCAGGGCAGGAGCGATACGAAAACGATTGTGTGCCTGGCGGGAGTGCAGACGAATCAGTTTCCGCGGGCGTGCGACCTGGCGAGAGAGTTCCGGCGCGCGGGGCTGACGGTAATGATTGGCGGGTTCCACGTGAGCGGATATCTGGCGCTGCTGCCGGGGATCCCGGCGGACATCCAGAGATTGATGGATGAAGGCGTGACCATCGTGAAAGGCGAGGTGGAAGAGAGCTGGGGCGATTTATTGAATGATGCGATTCACGGGCGGCTGAAGCCGCTCTACGACTTCATTGACAACAAACCTGACCTATATGAGAAGCCGATTCCGATGATTCGCAAGAGCTACCTGAGAAAATTCGTGGCGTCGAATTTCGGGACACTGGATTGCGGGCGCGGCTGTCCGTTCGAGTGCACGTTCTGCACGATCATCAACGTGCAGGGGCGGAAGATGAGGTTCCGGTCTGCGGAGCATATCGCGAAAGCGATCCGGCACAACTACCAGGAGAACGGGATCACGTTTTATTTTTTCACCGACGATAATTTCGCGCGGAACAAGAACTGGGAAGGGATCTTCGATGCGCTGATCCGGCTGCGGGAAGAAGAGAAAATTCCCGTGGCGTTCATGATGCAGGTGGACGTGCTGTCGTGGAAGATCAAGAATTTCGTGGCCAAGGCACAGCGGGCGGGATGCACGAACGTGTTTATCGGAATGGAGAGCGTTGATCCGGGGAATCTGGCAGCCGCGGGGAAGAAGCAGAATCACGTGCAGGAATATTCGCAACTGATCAACGCCTACAGGGATGCGGAGATCTGTACGCACGTGGGTTACATCATCGGGTTTCCGTTCGACAAGACGGAAACCATCCGGCGGGACATCGCCTACCTGATGAACGATGTGCGGCCGGACCATGCTTCCTTCTTCATGCTGATGCCTCTGCCCGGCTCGATGGACCATCTGATGATGGTGCGGCGCGGCGAATGGATGCACGAGGATTTCAACCTGTACGATTCGCACCATGAAGTGACGGTGCATCCGTTCCTGAAGAACGGCGAGTGGAAGGAGAGCTATTTCGAGGCGTGGAAGACCTTCTACAGCTTTGAAAACATGAAAGCGGTGCTGCGGCGCACGCCGAAAGACCGTTACTGGAACAATTTTACGAGGTTCATCTGGTACAAGAATTCCATCCAGACGGAGCAGCGGCATCCGATGATGTGCGGCTTTTTCCGGATGAAGGGACGGAAGAACCGGAGACCGGGATTTCCGATCGCTTCGAGGTGGGCGTATTACCGCGAGCGAATCAAAGAAATCCGGAGCCACCTGGCGAGCATGGCGCGGCTGCTGCTGGAGATGGAAGAGTTGTGGTTGCAGACGCGGCATCCGAGCGAAGCGGAGCGGCGCGTCGTGGAAGAGATCACCAAGATTCGCGCGGCCTATGGACGGCTGAAGCTGGCGGATATGCAGGCCGCATACAAAAAGGCCAAGATCAGTTTTCCCTCGCTGCGAGTGCCTTCAAAGGTCCACCTGTTCTGGGTGAAATGGTCGCCGCTGCTGGCGCAGAGCAAGGTGTATACGCGAAGGGACCTTGCGGCTTTCTGGGCCAACGTTAGGCAGCGCTGGACGGAGCGGAAGTGGTTTCGCATCCCCGTGCTGCAGGTGCCGCTGTACCTTTTGCGTGACGTTCAACTTTCCTTGATGTTCTTCCTGTATCTGGCGCGGCCGAGATAGGGCCAGCCAGAGCGGCAGAAATCAGTTCCAAAAAAAATAGGTAAATTTACTTCGGCGTCGCGAGACGGGCGCGAAAAGCGGTATGCTTCTGCGCGCGAGGGAACAACTCATGGCGAAAAAAAGGGAAGTGAGCCGGCGGGAATTTCTTACGGAAATGGCTGCGGGAAGCGCGGCGCTGACGATTGTTCCGCGGCACGTGCTCGGGCGCGGCTATCTGGCGCCGAGCGATACTCTGAATATCGCGGGAATTGGCGTCGGAGGAATGGGACGCCAGAATTTGATCAATCTCGCGAGCCAGAACATCGTGGCGCTGTGCGACGTGGACTGGGGCTACGCGCAAAAAGGATTCGACCGGCTGGACAGCGATATTCAGATGTCGAAGCACCGGCTGGCAAAACCGGAGCCAAGTTCCCAGAAACCCCAGGACGTGGGACACAATCCGCCGCAACGGCCGGGAGGGGAATTCGACCGCGCGAAAGAGCAGAAGCGCCTCGAAAGAATGATCCAACTGAAGAACGAGAGGCTGCCGAAGGCAAAACACTATTGGGATTACCGGGAGATGCTGGAGAAACAGAAAGATATTGACGCGGTGGTGGTGGCCACACCGGACTTCATGCATGCGCCGATCGCGATGGCGGCAATGCAACTGGGAAAAGCGGTGTACGTGCAGAAGCCGCTGACATGGTCGGTGGCGGAAGCGCGGCAACTGGCCGAAGAGGCGAAGAGCAGCAAAGTGGTGACGCAGATGGGGAATCAGGGGCATTCCTCGGATGATGCGCGGAAAGCAGTGGAATATTTGTGGGCGGGAGCGATCGGAGAAGTGCGCGAGATCCACGTGTGGACAAACCGGCCGCTGGGTTTCTGGCCGCAAGGCGTGCCGAGACCGGTGATGCCGGACAAGCCGGTGGCGACGATGCCGTGGAACGGAAAAGGAGTGGATGCGCGGCTGGCGGCGGCGATGGCGGGGAATTATCCGGTGCCGGAGACGCTGAAATGGAATTTGTTTTTGGGGGTGGGGCCGGACGTGGCGTATCACCCGATCTATCATCCTTTCAATTGGCGGGGATGGTCGGACTGGGGCGTTGGAGCGATCGGGGACATGGGAGCGCATCTGCTGGACGTTTCCATGTGGGGACTGAATCTGGGTCTGCCGGTGAGCATCGAGACGGTGTCCACGCCGTTCAATGGAGCTTCCTATCCGCACGCGACGCTGACGTTCTATGAGTTTGCCGCGCGGGGAAATATGCCGCCGGTGAAACTGACGTGGTACGACGGCGGCCTGAAGCCGGCGCGACCGGAAGAACTCGGCGAAGAGGAGTTGAGCCAGGAAGGCGGAGCGCTGCTGATCGGGAGCAAGGGAAAACTGCTGCACGACACGTACGGATGGAGGCCGAGGCTGCTGCCGAAGCCGCTGCAAGACTCGTTCGGGACGCCGCCGGAGAAGCTGCCGCGAATCGAAGGAGAAGACCACGAAATGAACTGGGTGAACGCGGTGAAGGGGAAGACGGAGGCGTCGTGTCCCTTCGATTATGCGGCGAAGCTGACGGAGACGATGGTGCTGGGCGTGGTGGCGTTGAAGGCGGGCACGAAGATTTTGTATGACGGTGCGAACATGCGCGTGACCAATGTGCCCGCGGCGAACAACTTTTTGCAGCGGGAATACCGGGCCGGGTGGACGAATCAGACATAGTCGAAGAGGGCCATGAAGCCGAAATCCATGTGAAGCTGCTGATGGCAATGGAAAAGAGTGAGGCCGGGATCGTCGGCGACGAAATCAATGTCGTATTGCTGATAGCCGCCCAGCATGACGACATCCTTGAGAATGCCGGAAGTGGATTCGCCGGCAAGAGTGATGAGCTCAAAACTGTGGCGATGAAGATGGATGGGATGGATATCATCGCTGGCGTTGCGCATGCGGAGACGGTAGCGCTTGCCTTCCTTTAGGTGAAATGCAGCGGAAGCGGGATTCCCAAACATAGCGTTTGTAGGGAAGGGGGCACCGTTGATCGTCCAACGGTTGAAGCCCGAGTCGGCGGCGTTGTCTTTGGCGAAGGTCATCTCGAAGGTTTCATCGGGCGGAGGCGCGGAGACATTGGGATTTCCGAAACGCGCGTAATTCCAGCGAAACGGCGGCGGAGAGATCCATTGAGGCTTGCCGGAGCGACTGGCGTATTCGATGACGATGCCCATGCCGTGATGGCGGTCGTCATCGGCGAGATCGCCGAGAATCCAGACACCGGGATGATTCATTTCGACGATGGCCGAGATGCGTTCGGCGGTACCGAGCCAGAGAACAGGGACTTTGGCCGGATTGGGGACGGGGTTGCCGTCGAGGGCGATGACTTCAAAAGAGTGGCCCGGAAGGGCGAGGCTGCGAATTTCCGTGGCGCTGGCATTGAGGACGTGAAAGAGGACGCGTTCGCCGGGCTTGACGCGAATCGGTTCGCCGTGGCCGAGCATGCGGCCATTGATGGTGAAAAAATCGTAGCCGACCTCGTAGCCGTGAGGCATGCCTTTGGCAAGAGAGGCCTTCATGGCGGACTCGCCAGTTTCCTTGAGGGACTTGTCCGGAGCTGATGGCGAGAGAAAGTCCTGAGCCATGTCGCCACCGCGGCTTAGGGCAGGCTGAAATTCCTTGAGGACGAGAAAGACGACGCGGTCATAGCGGCCGGGATCTTGTTTTGGCTCGATGTAAACCGGTCCGGCCTGGCCGGAGTAGGTGCCTGCGTAGAGATTGGCGCCCGCTCGATTGTGGGAATGATAGAAGCGGAAGCCGGCGGGATTGGGCGTGAAGCTGATGCGGCGGTGGCCGTGAGCGGGAATGTAAGGAGTGCCTTCCTCTGCGGCGCCGTCCACTTCGGTGGGAACCTTCTGGCCGTGCCAGTGGAGCTGCTCGGGAGTATCGGTGTCGTTGAAGATGTCAATGATGACGGGGCGGCCCTCCTTGAAGCGGAGGAGCGGGCCGGGGAACTGGCCGTTGTAAGTAATCGTGGAAAGAATGTGATTTGGGGCTATTTCAATCGGGGAAGCCTGGATGCGGACGGTGTAGTCAGGGGAGCTCGATGCCTCCTGCGGAGCCGCCGACATTTCGCCCGGCCGATCAGCATCTTCGACTACGGCAAATGAGGCGTTTGGCGATAGCAGGAGAGCGCCGGCCGCAAGCCCGGAGGATTTCAGAAAGAGGCGACGCGATTGGCGCGAGTTTCTCTTGCGCATAGGTCAAGCAGCCTTTCCGCTGCGGCGCGCGTCCAGCGACCAAGCTCCCCCGCCGACGAGAATCAGGAAGAGTAGCAAGCAAAACATGGAAAAGTCCGTGCGGGCATCGCTGACCATGAACCAGAAGCCCTGGCCGGCATGGAATAATTCGGGAATCTTGGTGGTGGCGATAGCCGTGGAAATGACAATGAGGAGAGGGACAGCGGCAAGACGGGTCCAGAGACCGAACAGGACCAGGAGGCCGCA
>DATIXL010000086.1:0-3979 GCA_035518615.1 Terriglobales bacterium
CTCCTTCTGCGCAAGAGAGACGATGCGCCCCGTGGCATCGAAGACGACAAATCGAGTGCTGGTGGTTCCCTGATCGATGGCGCCTAGATAGCTGGGCATGATCTGCCTCGCGTGGTGAGTTCAAGATGAGATTTCGGGCGCGCACGAGGGCGAAGAAAAGTAAGCAAAGGTGGCGCGCCCGGGGAGATTCGAACTCCCGACCCTCTGCTTAGAAGGAATCCCAGGCGCTATTGTATGGAGTTTGAGAGGGAGGGGCTCGACTGGATAGAAAGAACTTAGCATCGGTCCGCAACACCCCATCCAAGCGCCTCTACATGGGTACCCGCTTCAATATCCGCTACATTATTTCGCAGCGCAAAACCTCTGAACAAAAGTCAGCGCGTCTTGCCGCTTTGCACGCGAGAACTCATGCGCAAGGCTATCGTTGTGTACCCTCCTGATCCAGATCATCGCCGAGCTGAGCCGGTCTGCCTCACCGAACGCGAAAAGGAAACCTACAAGCGGCTTGCATCCTGCGTCCACCATACTCAGATGAGGCTTGGGCTAGCGATTGTTAGGAGACTACGCGTCGACGTGGAAACAGCGTCGGTCGATTGAAATGCGCGTTCCACGGCTGAATTTTGCAATAACAAGGCCCCGTCTGGAGTGATCCTGGGGAGGCCTGGCGTTTACGAATTGCTTCCGGATGGTCGGCCATCCGGAAGTAATCGGCAAGTCCGCTGGTCGTGCCCTGCCCATGACGAACACCAGCCGTTCCAGCTTGGCGACATGATTGATAGCATGATCACTCCCGTCCTTTCTCCAATTCACCACGCGGAAGCTGAGTATTTTCTGTTTCCCCGACAAAAAATAGTGGGAGCGTGCCATCGCAGCCGGCATCTGCAACATGGGGAAATGAAATGGGCATCCATCTGGGGTAGACTTTGTCCCATCCGATCCTGGTGCTTCCCATGGGCACAGAAAGCGAACTACAGCGTCAAAACGAGCGCCTTCAGTTGCTCTTGAAAATGACGGGCCAAATCACCTCGAAGCTGGAACTTCGAGAGGTTTTGCGGGCCATATCGGCCAATATCCGGGAAGTCGTGCACTGCGATCTGGCGGTCATTGCGCTGCTCGATGGGGAGTCAGGGAATCTTCGCTTGTACGCCCTTGATTTTCCACACAGCAAGGGATTTATAAAGGAAGGCCTGCAGATCATACCGAAAGAGAATGACCCCGGGAAGCGAGCCCTAGAGACACTAAGACCGGTTATTGTCGATGCTACTGATCCTATCGAATTGCCTCGCGAGGTGCACGAAATGGCCGTCGGTGAGGGGATCAGGAGCCACTGCGTGATCCCGCTCGTGAACCGCGGACGCGCCCTGGGGACTTTGACGATTGCACGAACGACAGAAGGCTCCTACACACCAGAAGATATCGAGTTTCTCAGCCAGGCGTCTGGACAAATCGCCATTGCGGTCGAAAATGCGCTGGCGTATCGCGAAATTCGCGAACTGAAGGAGCAGCTCGCAAAGGAAAAGCTGTATTTGGAAGATGAAATCCGTTCGGAAATGAATTTCGAGACGATCATCGGGAAGAGCTCCAGTTTGCGCAAAGTGCTGCAGCGAGTGGAAGTGGTAGCGCCGACAGATTCGACCGTGCTGATTTACGGAGAGACGGGAACGGGGAAGGAGCTCATTGCCCGCGCCATTCATGATTTAAGTCCCCGGCGGGCGAATGCATTCGTAAAACTGAACTGCGCCGCGATTCCGACCGGTTTGTTGGAGAGCGAGTTGTTCGGGCACGAGAAGGGCGCATTCACGGGGGCGATCGCCCAGCGCATTGGCCGCTTCGAGGTGGCTGATGGCGGCACGATTTTTTTGGACGAGATCGGGGAGGTTCCCCTCGAGCTGCAAACGAAACTGCTTCGCGTGTTGCAGGAGAGAGAGTTCGAGAGGCTGGGAAGCTCGCGCACGCTCCAGTCGGATGCGCGTTTGATTGCCGCGACGAACCGCAACCTGGAAGCGATGGTGAGCGAGCAGAAGTTCCGGTCCGATCTCTTCTTTCGCATAAACGTTTTCCCTCTTCACGTTCCGCCGCTGCGGGAACGCCCGGATGACATCCCCCTGCTCGTGCGGCACTTTACCCAGCAGCTCTCCAGGCGGATGCGCAAGGGGATTGATACCATCCCGTCGGCGACGATGGATGCCCTGTGCCGATATCACTGGCCGGGCAACATACGCGAACTGCAGAATCTGATTGAGCGGGCCGTAATCCTTTCGGCAGGGCCCAGCTTGAGCCTCGATGCCGCCGACCTGAAGCCTCTCAAGGCCAGTCAAGTTGAAGAAAGAGCTGTTCCTCCGGATTCAGCTCCCGGCCGCGGAATTCGCGCCGTTTTGGACGAAACGGAGCGTCAGCAGATCCTCAAAGCCCTGGCGCAATGCAATTGGGTGGTAGCCGGGCCCCATGGTGCGGCCACGCTTCTGGGAATGAAGCGATCCACCCTCCAGCTCAGGATGCGTAAGTTAGGAATCAAACACCGGTTTAGCTAATCGCTTAGCTCTGCAATTCCAGCTCTCAAACCGCCGAAAGTTCGATGACGGCACTTCGACTCAGCCAGGTGCCAGAACACTGGCAGCCAGCTGCGGGCCAATGGCATTCGCCGCTGGCAGTGTCATCAGATGAAGAAGCTGGCCGTTCGCTATCCCAAATAGGATCAAGCACTTCGATTCTCTTGGCGGTAGCGAGGGATTGGTCCTTGGGGTGCATTACCCATTTAGAGGAGCGGGGTGAAATGGCCGAATTGAATACGCGGGGTTTTCAAAGAGCCACGGGGTTGGAAACGCGGATCCTAGTTCTCTGCGCAGTCCTTGCGGTGATTGTTTCAGGCGCGGCTGGCGCTGCCCCGGAGGGCTGCGCCGACGCCACGGCCTCCATTCAGGTGCAGGCGGAGGATTCCGACTCCACGTACTACGTTGTTTCCACCACGGTCAATCCGGATGCCAAGGCCAAGAAAGAGAAAGCCGAGCGGGCGGGCCTCGAGATTGATGCTCGAATCGCCGTAGAAGGCGTCAACAAAGACGGTGTTCCGTATCGTGAGGAAGTGCCGTTGCACTTCAGGCTCTCCGGCGTCCGCTACGGCAGCTACTCGCGGAGTGTGAAGGGAGCCATCCGTGGTCCCCGCGTCAATCGCCGCATCCTCGGCATCACCATTCAGCGCGTCGCCTGCGTACGGCAGGATCCCTCAGACGAGTCCGAAGACAGTTCCGTCAACTAGCACTGCTTTGAAAAAGCCGGCTACGCCGCTGTGCGACGCTGACTTCCTGCCTTTCATGGCGTGGTCTTGCATCTCAATTCCCTGCCCAACTAGCCGGGCATGCCCCCCGTGGCGCTTTTCGAGTGCCATGAAACCGGGAAACTGCCAGTTCGCTGGCAGCAACGAGCAAACACGCCATCCAGCGGAAGTTCCGTCCCTTAGGTATCCCCACTAAAAATCAACTAGTTCGTTCGCTTGTGGCGAATGCAAGGCTTTGGCCCCCTCATTGCATTCTGCTTCTTTGTAATCTGGATGCGCTCTCATTTAATTGGCGGCCAGGAGACCAAAGCGTGCTGAAAATCACACTCACGGAAACCGCAACAGAATTGAGATGGACTCTACAGGGCCGCCTTGTGGCGCCCTGGGTGCGGGAGCTAAGGAAAAGCTGGGCAGCGGCGAACCAAACCCGCGAGCGACGAACCTCCGTGGTTGACCTCAATGATGTGACGCTCATCGACGAAGGCGGGGAAAAGCTCCTCCGCACCATGGCAAGAGAAGGCGTGACATTGATTGGCAATGGCGTATTTCTGAAGAATTTGGTCGAGGAACTGCAGATGGGAAACAAACGTGGTCGGGTCCGGCACTCATCCTGACCCGTGGTTCGCGCTTCGCTGCAAGGAAGTGGGCGAGCAAGAAAGGCAACCACGACCGGTATTTGCCGGGGACTTTGTGCCCGGAGTATAG
>DATIXL010000087.1:0-48419 GCA_035518615.1 Terriglobales bacterium
ATTTCGGTGACGGCGCCGGCGCCGACGGTGTGGCCGCCTTCGCGGATGGCGAAGCGCAAGCCCTTCTCGAGCGCCACCGGAGTGATCAGCGTCACTTCGCAGCTCACGTTGTCTCCCGGCATCACCATCTCCACGCCCGCCGCCAGCTTCACATCGCCGGTCACGTCCGTGGTCCGAAAATAAAACTGCGGCCGATACCCCGTGAAAAACGGCGTGTGCCGCCCGCCTTCTTCCTTCGTCAAGACGTACGCTTCCGCCTTGAACTTCGTGTGCGGCGTGATCGAGCCCGGCTTGCACACCACCTGCCCGCGCTCCACGTCGTCTTTCTCCGTGCCGCGCAACAGCAATCCCACGTTGTCGCCCGCCATGCCTTCATCCAAAAGCTTGCGGAACATCTCCACACCGGTGACCACTTTCTTCTGCGTCGGACGGAAGCCCACAATTTCCACTTCCTCGCTCACGTGCACCTTGCCGCGCTCGATCCTCCCCGTCACCACCGTGCCGCGGCCCGAGATCGAAAAAATGTCCTCAATCGGCATGGCGAACGGCTTGTCCACATCGCGCACCGGCTGCGGCACCTTCTCATCCACCGCCGCCATCAGCTCCAGGATCTTCTGCTCCCACTTGGCGTCGCCGTTCAGCGCCTGCAAAGCCGAACCGCGGATCACCGGTATCGTGTCGCCCGGAAATTGGTAGCTCTTCAACAGCTCGCGGACTTCCAGTTCCACGAGTTCCAGCAGTTCCGGATCCTCCACCATGTCGCACTTGTTCAGAAACACCACGATCGCCGGCACGCCCACCTGGCGAGCCAAGAGAATGTGCTCGCGCGTTTGCGGCATCGGCCCATCCGTCGCCGCCACCACCAGAATCGCGCCGTCCATCTGCGCCGCGCCGGTGATCATGTTCTTGATGTAGTCCGCATGACCCGGACAATCCATGTGCGCGTAGTGGCGATTGGCGGTTTCGTACTCCACGTGCGACACCGCAATGGTGATGCCCCGCTCGCGCTCTTCCGGCGCGTTGTCAATCGAATCGAACGCCCGGAACTGCACCTTCGGGTTGTTCTTCGACAGCACCTTGGTGATCGCCGCCGTCAGCGTCGTCTTGCCATGGTCAATGTGACCGATCGTCCCAATGTTCACGTGCGGCTTGCTGCGCTCGAATTTCTCCTTGGCCATTCCTTCTGCTCCTCACTCAAATGCGTTCCGTACTTCTGAAAACCAAAAACCTATTTCTCGCCGCGAGTTTTCTTGATGACATCCTCAGCGAGGTTGTTCGGCAGCTCCGCGTAGTGCGAGAAATGCATGGTGAAATTGCCGCGGCCCTGGGTGCGGCTGCGCAAGTCCGTGGCGTAGCCGAACATTTCCGCGAGAGGGACCTGCACGCGAATCACATTGCTGCCCGCGCGCGTTTCTGTGCCCTGAATCTGCGAACGGCGCGCGTTCAGATCGCCGAAGACCGCGGGCATGTACTCCTCGGGAACCACAACTTCGACCTTCATGATGGGCTCGAGAAGAACGGGCTTCGCGCGATGGCAGGCTTCCTTGAAGCCGATGGAGCCGGCGATTTTGAAGGCCATTTCCGAACTGTCCACGTCGTGGTAGCTGCCGTCCACGAGAACTACCGCAACGTCCACCATCATGAAGCCCGCGAGCGTGCCGTTGTCCATGGCTTCGCGGATGCCGGCTTCGATGGGAGGGATGAATTCCTTGGGAATGGCGCCGCCAAAAATCTTGTCAATGAAGAGGAAGCGGTGCTCCTTGTCGAACTTCCACTTGCCGCCCGCTCCGGCAATCTGCTTGGCGAGAGCGTCGAGCTCGTCGGTGGACATTTCATGCATGTTTTCGTGATCGGCGCTGGGAAGCGGAGAGACTTCGAGTTTGCAATGGCCGTACTGGCCGCGTCCGCCGGTCTGCTTGATGTACTTGCCCTCGGCTTCGGCTTTTTTGCGGATGGTTTCGCGGTAGGCGACCTGGGGACGTCCGACGTTTGCTTCCACGCTGAATTCGCGCTTCATGCGGTCCACGATAATCTCGAGGTGCAGTTCGCCCATGCCGGAGATCAGCGTCTGACCGGTTTCGGTGTCGGTATGTACGCGGAACGTGGGATCTTCCTGGGAGAGCTTCGCGAGAGCCTGGCCCATTTTGTCCTGATCGGCCTTGGTTTTTGGCTCGACGGCAACGGAAATGACGGGAGCGGGAAAATCGATCGCTTCGAGGATGATCTGCTTGTCCTCGTCACAAAGGGTGTCGCCGGTCGAAACGCTTTTCAGGCCCACGCAAGCGCAGATATCGCCCGCATAGACCGCTTCAATTTCCTCGCGCTTGTTGGCGTGCATTTGGAGCAGGCGCCCGATGCGTTCGCGGGTGCGCTTGACCGGGTTATAAACGTAGCTGCCGGCCTTGAGCACACCGGAATACACGCGGATGTAGGTCACATGGCCGACGAATGGATCCGACATGATCTTGAAAGCCAGAGAAGCGAAAGGCTGCTCGTCGGAAGCGCGCCGCAATTCCGGCTCGTCCGTATCCGGGTTAATTCCTTCGACCGGGGGAACATCCACAGGGGAAGGAAGATAATCCACTACCGCGTCGAGCAGCGGCTGAATACCTTTGTTTTTGAACGCGGAACCCGCCAGAACGGGAACGATTTTCATGGCTAGCGTTGATTTGCGGATGGATTTCCGCATCTCTTGCACGCTGAGGGTGCCTTCGGTCAGATACTTGTCGAGGACTTCGTCGTCGTGCTCAGCGATGTATTCGACGACTTTGGCGCGATGGTCGTCGTAGAATTTTTTGTCAATCGCGGAACCCTTGAGGGCGGCGGCGACATCGGGGCGGGAATCCACGAAAGATTTGTCCCAGAGTTTTTCGACCGGAAAGATTTCGAACTTGGCGCCAAGGGTTTCTTCCAGCCAAACGATCACGTTTTCTTCGAGAAAATCAATGCAACCGATGAAATTGTCCTCCCTGCCAAGGGGGAACTGAAGAGGAACGGGATGGGCGCCGAGACGCTGGCGGATGGTGCGAATGACGTGATCGAAATCGGCGCCGAGCTTGTCCATCTTGTTGACGAAAGCGAGGCGCGGGACGCGGTACTTGTCCGCCTGGCGCCAAACGGTTTCGGATTGCGGCTGCACGCCGGCGACGGAATCAAAGATGGCGACGGCGCCGTCCAGAACGCGAAGAGAGCGCTCGACTTCCACGGTGAAGTCCACGTGGCCGGGAGTGTCAATAATATTGACGCGGTATTTCTTGCCGTTGCGGTCCCAGGAAGCGGTGGTGGCGGCGCTAGTGATGGTGATGCCGCGCTCGCGCTCCTGCTCCATCCAGTCCATGGTGGCTGTGCCTTCGTCCACCGAACCGATCTTGTAGGTCACGCCCGTGTAGTAGAGGATGCGTTCGGTCGAAGTGGTCTTGCCGGCGTCAATATGCGCCATGATCCCGATGTTGCGGGTATCGTCGAGTTTGAATGCCCTGCCCATGGTCAGTGGACCAGCCTTTTTCTCCCCTGTCCGAGTTGCGACTGCTTCACTCACAAAATCCGCCTATCCGTTACCACCGGTAATGCGCGAAGGCCTTGTTGGCTTCCGCCATGCGATGGACGTCTTCCTTCTTCTTGATGGCCCCGCCGCGAGCGTTGGCGGCGTCAATCAATTCGTCGGCAAGCTTATCCACCATAGTCTTGCCGGAACGCTCCCGCGAATACTGCAAAAGCCAGCGAATCGCCAGGGACTGCCTGCGGAAGGGATTCACTTCCACGGGCACCTGGTAGTTCGCACCGCCGACGCGCCGGGTTTTCACTTCCAGAACGGGCTTGGTGTTCTCGACGGCCTTCTTGAAAATCTTCAGCGCATCATCGCTGGTTTTCTTGGCGACCTGATCCATCGCGCCATAGAACACGCGCTGCGCGGTGCTCTTTTTGCCTTCCCACATCATCGAGCAGATGAACTTTTCCACGAGGTCGCTGCCGTAAACCGGATCAACCTCTTGCTTGCGCCTGAAAACCAGTCCCTTGCGTGGCATCGCTCTCTATTGCTCCTTCGCAGCTCTCTACAAAATCTCTTTTCGACCCCTACTTGGCCTGCGCCGCTTTGGGGCGTTTCGCGCCGTACTTCGAGCGGCCCTGCTTGCGATTCTCGACTCCCGCGGCGTCCAGCGTGCCGCGCACAATGTGGTAACGCACTCCGGGCAGATCCTTCACGCGCCCGCCGCGAACCAGAACGATCGAGTGCTCCTGCAAATTGTGACCGATGCCGGGAATATACGTCGTCACTTCCACGGCATTCGTTAGGCGAACGCGCGCG
The DNA here is from genome assembly GCA_035518615.1 of Terriglobales bacterium. Classification (GTDB taxonomy): domain Bacteria; phylum Acidobacteriota; class Terriglobia; order Acidiferrales; family UBA7541; genus Acidiferrum. The sequence goes on from DATIXL010000087.1 coordinate 4,307, forward strand.
ACCTTGCGCAACGCCGAGTTCGGTTTCTTGGGTGTTTGCGTGTACACGCGAATGCAAACGCCACGGCGCTCCGGGCAGCCCATCAACGCGGGCGATTTTGTTTTGTTTCGGAGGTTTTCCCGCCCGAGACGGATCAGCTGTGAAAATGTCGGCACAGTCTTCCCTCATTCCGCGGAGATTGAAATTCCCTCCGCTTTTGCGCGCAACCCGATTCCGCGCTCCCGCGCCGCGCGCACCAAGGCACAGCGAGAGCACACTACGCTGAAAGGTTCACTGCGAATCCGGAGAGACCAGCAAGATACTCCGCACGCACTCCAAGAGGCAGAACTCTTCTCCTGGCTTCGATTCGGAGAGGCTTACTCGGCTTTGCGGGACTGGCGTCCCATTCCGGCCGCTCTTCGCTCCCAATCCTTCGTGCTCTGTTCCGGGAGTGAAGATCCTTCCAACTGCGCGCAGCAAAAACCCCCGCTGCGCTACTGCATGGGTACTGCTACCCCTGACAAACTACAGAGTATACGGAAGTAAAGCTGCACTGTCAAATCGGTTTGGAAACCGGCTGTGGAAAACAGGCAAAGGCTGGCGGTTTGGAGTACGCTTTGCTGATCAAATGCGATTTGCCCCGCTGCACGCGTCAGGCTTCTCAACCCCAGGCTGAACGAAGTAAGCCAGCCAACTAGTTGAAAATAAATAGGTTACTCGTATCGCAACGCTGTCAAAGGGTCCACGCGCGTGGCCCGAAGAGCAGGAATGTAGCAGGCAAAGAAAGCCACAACCATCAGGATTGTAGCAACGCTCAAAAAAGTGAGCGGGTCATATGCTTTCACTCCGAAAAGCAAAGTAGAAAGTTGTCGCGCAAGAAGGAGCGCAATCACGATTCCAGCAACCAGCCCAACCGCGGCCAGCTTTAGGCCCTGTCCAATGACCAACCCAAGAACGTTCCAGCGATCCGCTCCCATGGCCATGCGAATTCCGATTTCGCGAGTCTGCTGATTCACTGCATACGAGAGAACGCCGTACACGCCGAGCGCCGCGAGAATCAAAGCCAGGCCTCCAAATAAACCGAGGAGCGCCGCTCCCATCCGGGGCGCCCAGAGACCCTGATCGATCACTTCGCCGATGGTCTGCACCCCCGTGATGGCGAGGTTGCTGTCCAACCGCTGAATTTGGGCGCGGACGCCGCTGATCACCGGTTCGGGCCGGCCACTTGTGCGCACCTGAATGGTGACGGCAGGAGAATACGCTTGCGCAATCGGAAGATAGGCGAGAGGAACGGGCTCTTCGCCGATGGCGTCCACCACGGAATTGCGAACCACTCCCACAACTTGCAAGAGAGCCGGGTCGCCAAAGAAATGGAAGCGTTTGCCGATGGGATCCTGATCCGGCCAGAAGCGCTTGACCATAGCTTCATTGACGACCGCGACGGGAGCCGTTTCCTTGCGGTCGGCGTCCGTGAACGCGCGGCCGCGCAGAATCGGGATGCGCAGGGTATCGAAAAATCCGGGAGCGACATCGTCAAGCTGGGTCAGCGTTCCGCGATAGCCCGTGGATTCGTCCTGCCCTTCGGGAAAAACAGTGCGCGCTAACCCTCCGCCAAGCGGAGCGTTGGAAGCGATGGTTGCCGATTGAGCGCCGGGCACCGAGGCAGCGCTTTCAATGGCCGAGCGGAAAAACTGCTGCCCGCGGCCCTCGTCATAATGAAGCGCGCCGAGATCCACATTCATGACGAACAGATTCCTGGATTCGAAACCGGGATCAAGCTTCTGGGCATCGCGCATGCTTCGGAGGAAAAGTCCCGCGCCGACCAGCGCCACAAGGGAGAGCGCGATTTCAGAAACGACCAGCAGGCTGCGCAGATTATTTCTTCCCCAGCCAATACTCCCGCCGCGTCCTCCTATTTTCAGGGTTTCCATGAGGTTCGGAACGGAGGCTTTAATCGCGGGAGCGACACCGAAGAGAATGCCGGTCAGGACAGCGATCCCGAGAGTGAAGAGCAGGGCGTGGGCATCCAGGGAGAGTTCGATGTCATTCTGCTGGATGAACGGCGGGCGAAAGGACCACAAAACGCCGCGGCCCACATATGCGAGCAAGAGCCCGGCCGCGCCACCCAGAAGCGAAAGCATCATGCATTCCGTCAGCATCTGGCGCATCAAGCGGTTCCTGCTGGCGCCGAGTGCCGCGCGGAGTCCCATTTCCTTCTCGCGCTTTGCGGCGCGCGAAAGCAACAGATTGGCCAAATTCACGCATGCGATCAGCAACACAAGCCCAACAACGGTCATCATTACCGCGCCGGCCAAGGTAAACTGTGCGTGCTGGTTTACGCCGACTGCCGCATCGGCGAGGGGCGTTAAGGCGACGCTGCGGCCCGCGTTATCCTTCGGATATTCCTTCGCAAGGCGTGTAGCGACTGTCCTGAGAGATGCTTCCGCTTGGCTCAGCGCAACTTCTGGCTTGAGCCTCCCGACGACAACCGTGGTCAGAAAGCGCCGATCATTGAAGAATTCCTTGAAAAAACCCGACAGCACTTGGGGATACATGCTGGTGGGGATCCAGATTTCTTCGGCGCCCGCAAATGTGAACGTGCCCTTGAAGCCGCGTGGCGCGACTCCGATGATCGTGTATGGCATCGCGTTCAGCCGCAAATCCTTTCCTACGGCCGCGGGGTCGGAACCCAATTTGTTGGACCAGAAGGCATAACTAATGACCGCGACATTGTTGCCGCTCAGTTTTGTGTCTTCTCCGGAAAGAAAGAAACGCCCCGACGCCGGCTTCAGCCCCAGTACATCAAAATAATTTGCGCTGACTATGTTGCCGTTCACCTGGCGTGGCTCAGCTCCGTTGCTCCAGGTCAAAGGGACGGGGAGGATGGCGGCGAGTCCTGAGAAGACCTCGCCCTGCCTCTGGTAATCCTGAAAATTGGGGAACGACATGCCGAGTTTTTCAGCGTTGGCAAACCCAACGTGCGTTTTCGTATCAATCGTGTCGAGTTCGACGAGACGCGAAATGTCGCGAACGGGCAGCGGGTTCAGCAGCACCGCGTTGATGACCGTGAAGATCGTTGTGTTCGCGCCGATCCCAAGAGCCAGGGAAAGTACCGCAACAAGCGTGAACCCGGGGCTTCTGAGCAGTACTCGAGCCCCATGTCGAATGTCCTGCCACAAAGTCCCCATCGCGCACCTCCCCGGATGGAAAACGTCGCCCCGTGCCGAGAGCCTTGCGATTTTGCGTTGGGGAGCGTTTTGTTCCGCTGCCGTTCAACTAATTGTCCTTGTCGTCCGCGCCAAGATCGCCGTACTTCCAGAGTCCAAAGGCCTTTAGCTCTTCGTATTCGTGCTGCTGACGCAACATTCTCGCCGTTTTTTCCCTGGACCAGGGAGAAGCAAAGCGTTCCGGGCGGTCCGCGAGCCAGAAAGCCGCAAGAGCCATCAGCATGGCATTTTGCGTGAGCACATCCGGCTTCTGAGCGTCGAGAGCATCGGCCTGCGAGTGATGCGTGAATTTATAGTCCGTGGTGTCCTGATTCATGTTGATTCCCGGCAATCCTTCCATGGAGAAGGGCAACGTGTCCGTGCCGGATTCGACTTTGTCATCCACCTGGACAGGATGAATGTCCTCGAGAGCATCCGCGAAGGGCCGAAAGACGGAGACAAGGTCGTCTCTTCCTCCGAGCATGAAGCCCTTCACAGGACCCTGGCCTTCATCAAGAATAAGATCGCCGAGATGATTGGGCATTTCCGCATCGTGCTGCTTGACGTAAGCAAACGAGCCGTCTAGCCCCTCTTCTTCGCCGGTAAATAGGACGAAGCGAATCGTGCGGCGCGGTCGCTCGGCAGACCGCGCAATCGCCTCCGCAGCGCCCAGCACTGTTGCTACACCCGATCCGTTGTCGGTGGTGCCTTCGGAAAGATCCCAGGAATCCAGATGCCCTCCGACAACCAGAATTTGCTCGGGGTGTTCGGTGCCGCGAATCTCCCCGACAACGTTGGCGGTTTCGACGGGCCCGCTCGTGAAGGTGTTTTGGACGTTTAAGCGAAGGCGGGGCGTGATGCCGCGCGCGATCAGACGTTCAAGCTGCCCCTGGTCCTCTTCGGTCATCGAGAGCACGGGAATCGCAAAGTCCTCGTTGAATCCGAGAATCCCCGTGTGAGTTAAATTCATTCCGGCGGATTTTGCGCCGCCTTGTCCGCCGATCACGGCGATCGCGCCCGCCTTGTTCGCGGCCTTTAGAAACGTGCCGAAATCGGCGAAGAGCGTCATAAAGCCCTTCTTGGGCATGCCTTCGTGGACGACCAGCGCCACTTTTCCCTTGAGCCGGGATGCATGCTGGATCTCATCGTCGAGGTCGAACATGTTGACCTTGACGACGTCGCCTTCCGCGCCTCCCGGCGGAGTGGAGCCCGTCCAGCCCATGGAATCCGCGTGGAGCCTGCGTGCAACGGGTGTGAGCATTTCGATGTCGGCCGTGCCGCGCGTCCACCCTTTCCAGATCGTATATTTTTCGAGATGAACGTTTTCCAGGCCGATGGCTTTCATTTTCGCCACGCCCCATTCCTCGGCTTTGTGCTCCGCAGGAGAGCCGGTCACGCGCGCGCCAATTTCGTCGCTCAATTCCGAAAGATATTCGAAAGCATGGGAATTCATGGACGCTTCGCCGGCGATTTTCGTAAGCGCCGGATTTGTGCCGTCTTCTGAGGGGCCCTTCGGCATGCTATCCTTCGCCAGCGCCGGCCCTGCCGCGCACATTGCCATCACTATCATCACTGCCCATAAACTGCGCATTCGCTGTTTCTCCTTTTGCGTTCCAGACCCTGGGCCATCACGACACACCACAGCCTACCATGATCCATCAGACGCAGCCGCGCGGCTTCGGTCAACAGAAGGAACTGTGAGAAGCTTCGGCAAAGTGTGTCGCGGACATGTGTTGGCTCTTTTCGATCCCGAAACGCCACAGGAACGCCCGCTTTACGGCCCATCGGCCGGGGCCTAAACTGATTTTTGTGATCCGAATGCACAACTGGAAGAATTCAAGTATCCGAGCGAGAACGGTCGCGACGTTAGCGCTTTTGATGGCGTTGAGTTCCACGGCTCCCGCGCAGGAACCAAAGAAAAAGGCAGAAGCCAAAGCAGAGCCCGAACTTCCGGCCCAGATTGAATTGCTGGAGACGAAGTACCGCTTCGAAACGAACGGGGATTCCCGGAAGGAAGTCTATGCACGGGTCAAGATTAACAATGCGCTCGGCGAGGAACAGTTCGCGCGTCTGAATTTTCAGTACAACCGCAGCTTCCAGTCGGTGGAGATTCCGCTGGTCAAGATCATCCACCCACGAGGCGGTACGGCGGAGATTCTTCCAAGCGCGATCACGGACAATCCCGATCCTGCCGTGGCGGATTTTCCCGCATATCAGCAAGTGCGTCAAAAGTCCGTGCGGATCCTGGGGCTGGCTCCGGGAGATATGCTGGAATACCGCGTCGTCACCACGACGACGCATCCACCGCTGGCGCCGGACTTCTGGCTCGAGCATTCCTTTGACAGGACCGGCGTGGTCTCCCACGAAATCTTTGAGGCGGATGTCCCCACTTTGCCGGACTTGCGTGTCAGGATTGGCCAGGGCTTTCCGCCTACCAGCGTATCGAATTCCAAAGCCGAGAAATCGGACCGAAAGATCTACCGATGGGATTTGCTTGAAACGCGCAAATCAGCAGGCTTGGAAACGGTGCAATCCGCTCCCGATCTCTCAGTATCTACATTTCGCTCGTGGGATCAGCTTGCGGACCGCATCGGCTCTTCGCTCATTCCCACGGAAAAGGAGGTTCGCGCACTCCATAACAGGGCAGCGGAGCTGACCAGCCTCAATGCCAGCGCTAGCCAGAAGGCCTCGGATCTCTACGATTTCGTCTCCAAAAAAATCAGGACCGTGGATCTGCCGCTTGGCGCCACAGGATTTCAAACGCGCGCCCCTGCGGATATCCTGAACGCCGGCTACGCGACCGCCGAGGACAAATTTGTGTTATTTGCCACCCTTGCAGACAACTTTTTCGGCCCGGCGCGCGCCGGTTTCATATCCAGCACGGATGGAGCCCGGAATGGCGATCTTCCTTCGCCCGCGCGCTTCGATCACCTGCTGACGATGTCGGGCTATCCTTCGATCACTTTTTGGATGGATTTGAACACGGAAGTCGCGCCGTTTCTCATGATTCCAACGCAATTCCTGGACAAACCGGTCTTTGTCGTGGGTCCCTCGATCGAGAACCGCTGGGAGAGCGTATACTCTTCATTCTCGTCTCCCTCCATACAAAAGGTGGTGGTCAGTGCGCGGCTTGAGCCCGACGGGAAACTCGCGGCGAGCGTATCGTACCTCATGCGAGGCGAGAACGAGCTGCTCCTGCGTCTGGCGTTTCATCAAACGCCAAAGGAGAAATGGAAAGAAGTCGCCCAGTTACTCGCACTTTCGGACGGCTTTCGAGGCAAGGTGACAAGTGTATCGGCGTCCGACCCGTACGATACGAAGGATCCATTCCGGGTCGAATACGAAGTCACGCAGCCTAAGTTCGTGAATTGGGAAAAGAAGCCGGTGCGGATTCCCGCAATTCTTCCGCTCGTGGGGCTCCCGGACCCGCCGCAGGGAGATTCCACCGCGAAGATCGAGCTAGGCACTCCTCTCGAAGTAAATTTGAGTGCAACCATAACGCTCCCGCCCGGCACGACGGCGCACGTCCCGCCGGGCACATCCGTGAAGCGCGACTACGCGGAATTCTCTTCTGAGTATGCGGCACAAGGCGAGACGCTCACGGCTTCTCGGCATCTTCGCTTCTTGATGAGACAGCTTCCGGCGGAGAGAGCGTTCGATTACAACGCGTTTGTGCGCGCCGTGCAGAATGACGAAGGGCAGGACTTCACTCTCGAACACCCGGGAAAGCAGGAACAGGCGGCAAACGCCAAAAAGTAGCCTGACCTATTTGATCTCCATAATTTCTTTTTCTTTCGCGGCGCCCAGATCCTCGATTTTCTTGGTTTCCGAGTGCGAGATTTTTTCCATCTCCTCGAGGGCGCGCTTCTGCTCGTCCTGGCTGATCTTCTTGTCCTTTTCAAGCTTGTCAATCGCTTCCTTGATGTCGCGCCGGATATTGCGCACCGCAGTGCGATGATTTTCCAGAACTTTGTGGAGATGCTTCACCAGCTCCTTGCGGCGCTCTTCCGTGGGAGCGGGCACAGGCACGCGCACGACCTTGCCGTCATTTGTTGGATTCAGGCCAAGGTCGCTGGCGCGAATGGCTTTATCAATCAGCGGCACCGCTCCGGGATCCCACGGCGCGATCATAATCATCGTCGCGTCCGGTACAGTAACGGTGCCAAGCTGGTTCACCGGCATCGGCGTGCCATGATAGTCCACGCGCACGTGGTCAAGGATCGAAGCGTTGGCGCGTCCCGTGCGCAGCGTCGCCAGCTCTTTGCGAAAATCCTCCACGGCTTTTTCCATCCGCGTTTTGGCTGCAGCCATTGCTTCTTTGGTTGTCCCGATTGTCGTCATGGCATCCTCAATTCAAACAGGCGAGCGACTAACTGCCCCCGGCAACAGTTTCCTCCCGAAAAGATCGTAAGGATGGTTTTTTCTGCCGGCCGGCACCTGCCAGCCCGGAAGTGCAAACTTGAATTATGCCGGAGACACCATCGAACCGACGCGTTCTCCCATCACCACACGCTTAATGTTCCCATATTGATTCATGTTGAAAACTACGATGGGCATGCCATTGTCCATGCACAACGAAATCGCCGTCGAGTCCATCACCTTGAGATCTTGATTGAGCACGTCGCGGTAGCTGATCTGCGCCAGGAATTTGGCGCTGGCCACTTTTTCCGGATCGGCATCGTAAACGCCCTCGACCCGTGTGGCCTTCAGGATCACGTCCGCCTTGATCTCCATGGCTCGCAGCGCGGCCGCCGTGTCCGTGGAAAAATAGGGATTTCCCGTCCCACCGCCGAAAATGACCACGCGCGCCTTTTCCAGGTGGCGCACCGCGCGCCGGCGGATGAACGGCTCGCAAACTTCATTCATTTCGATCGCGCTCAAAACCCGCGTGAATACCCCGACTTTTTCGAGAGCATCCTGCAGCGCCAGCGCGTTGATCACCGTCGCCAGCATGCCCATGTAATCGCCGGTGGCGCGGTCAATCTCGAACCCTTTCTGCCGCGCTCCGCGAAAAATGTTTCCGCCGCCGACCACGATGGCGATCTCGATCCCCAGGTCATGCACTTCCTTCAATTCGCGCGCGATGGATTGCAGGGTTTCGCCATGGACTCCGATTCCTTGCGGGCCTTGCAGTGATTCTCCGGAGAGTTTCAGCAGAATCCTTTTGTACGCGGGCTTTTTTTTCGCCGGTCGTTTTGACGCGCTCTTTTTCGCTGCCATGTCGTTCGCGTTCGTCCCCTCAAAATCGTCGGAATTGTAGCAGACTCGGCGCCCTCACGCCTATGCGGGTCCCCGATCCTCCTCCAAAAGAAACGCGCCCCGGATCTCCGGGACGCGTTCGACATGACATCGGATTTGACGGCCCGATCAGTCGCCGATCAAGCCTGGACCGGTTCGGGCACGGGATTGCCAACCCCGGCTGCTCCCGTGGAAGAATCGCCGATTTCGCCCACCTTGAACCGTGCGAACCTGCGAATGGTGATGTTTTCCCCCAGCTTGGCGATCGCGGACTTCACCATTTCGCCGATGCTTACGCCCTCGTCCTTGATGTAGTGCTGCTCGTAGAGGCAGTTTTCCTCATAGAACTTTTCCATCTTTCCGTTGACGATTTTCTCGACGACGGCCTCCGGCTTTCCCGTGGCCTGCGCCTGAGCGCGGTAGATCTCGCGTTCCTTCTCGAGCATCTCCGGCGTCACTTCCTCGCGGCGGACGTACTTCGGATCCAGCGCGGCAATGTGCATGGCGATATCGTGGCACAGCTGTTGGAAAGCTTCCGTGCGCGCGACGAAGTCGGACTCGCAGTTGACTTCGACGAGCACGCCGATCTTTCCGCCGGCGTGGATGTAGCTTCCCACGAGGCCCTCTGTGGCTTCCCGCGTGGCTTTCTTCGCCGCCGCGGCTTGCCCTTTCTTGCGCAGAATTTCGACGGCCTTATCCATCACGCCGTCCGCTTCGAGGAGCGCTGCGCGGCAGTCGCTAAAGCCCGCGCCGGTTCTTTCGCGCAATTCTTTGACGAGTTGTGCTGGAATCTGCATAGCTGGCTGTTGTGTACTCATCCTTTTATCTCAATCATTTGAATTTCGTCCGATTCCTAGCCCCTTTTTACAAAAATACCCGCCCCGATTCATTCGGGGCGGGCCGCGTCAAATCCCTGACCCCGTGCACTGCTTAACGCTGATCCTCATCTGGCGGAACCGTCGTCTCGGCAGCGGCGGCAGCGGTGGCAAAATCCTCGGTGCCCTCGACGAAGTCCCCTTCCTGCTTTTCGTATTGTTCGTAGGCGCTGGTGTCCACGTACTCGACGCCTTCGAGAGCCGCCTGGTCCGCAGCCGCTTTCTGCTCACCCACCTGCGACTGCTCGTACGCCGCCCGTCCTTCAATCACAGACTCCGAAATTTTCGAAGTGAACAACCGGATCGCCCGCAGCGCATCGTCATTCCCCGGAATGATCCAATCCACCACGTCCGGATCGCAATTTGTATCCACCACAGCGACCACGGGCACGCCCATCCGGCGCGCTTCCTTAACGGCAATCTCTTCCGCGTTGGAATCAATCACGAACATGGCGTCCGGCAACTGCGCCATGTTCTCGATGCCTTCGAGGTTCTGGAACAGGTGCTTCATCTCGCGGTCCAGCCGCGCGCGCTCCTTCTTCGAGAGCAGTTCCATCCGCCCGTCTTCGGTCATGGCTTTCAGCAGCTTCAATCGCTTGATGGACTTCTGCAGCGTGGACCAGTTCGTCAGCGTTCCGCCCAGCCAGCGATGGTTCACGAAGAACGCATTGCAGCGCTTCGCCTCTTCGGCGACGGCTTCCTGGGCCTGGCGCTTGGTGCCTACGAATAAAACCGATTTCCCTTGTGCCGAGAGATCAACCACGAAGCGGCTCGCTTCGCGAAACATCTTGAGGGTCTTCTGCAGGTCAATGATATGGATCCCGTTGCGTTCGCCGAAAATGTACTCCTTCATTTTCGGATTCCAGCGCCGCGTCTGGTGGCCAAAGTGAACTCCGGCCTCCAGCAGCTCTTTCATCGTAATTTCTACTGCCACTTTTCCTCCTAATTGAATAGCTGTTTCTCGCCGCGATGCTAAGCCTTCATCGCCTCGCAACAGCCTTTTGCCGGCTTCCTCGCCGACCGTGATCTCGTTCCGGAAACCGGAACGGAGCCCGCAAGGCGGAGTTCAATCCGCCCAAATCCCTAGCGCTTGGTGAACTGGAAGCGCTTCCGCGCGCCTTTCTGTCCGTACTTCTTGCGTTCTTTCATCCGGGAATCGCGCGTCAGAAATCCGTTTTTCCGCAGCGCCGGCCGCAGCTCTGGATTGAACCGCGAAATCGCCCGCGACAATCCCATGCGTACCGCCCCGGCCTGTCCGCCGACCCCGCCGCCATGCGCGGTCACTAGCACATCCACCTGATCCGCGAGGCTTGTAAACTTCAGCGGTTCGGTCGCGTCGTGACTCCATGCGTGATTCGGAAAATATTTCTCCACCGGCCGCTTGTTCACGGTGAACTTCCCCGATCCCGCGCGCAGGAACACCCGCGCCACGGACTCTTTCCTTCGGCCAGTGCCGAGAAACCACGTTTTCGTGCCCACATTGGGCGTCGCTCCTGAGCTCAACTTTCCTCCTCTTCCGCACGGCCGACACGCGGCCGAAAGACAACATGGCCATCGAATGGCCAAAACTTCTTCCTGAACTTCACGCCCGGCTGATTCCCCGCGAAGGCCTGCACCGTGACCAACGAAAGAAGGAACCGCTACGTGTGGATCGCTTCTGTAGCGCCGGGTTGTTCACCCGGCAACTTCAATCTCTTCAAATCGCCAGAGCCTGGGGATTTTGCCCCTTGTGCCTGGCGAGTCCCACGGCGTCGCGATACACGCGCAGCTTCTTCGCTCTTTGCGCGCGCAGCTTGTTCTTGGGCAGCATCCCGACGATCGCTTCCCGCACAATCCATTCCGGCCGCGTTTCCCGCACTCGCTTCGCAGGAACTTCCTTCAAACCTCCGGGGTATCCGCTGTGCGAGTAATACACCTTTTGGTCCACCTTGTTTCCGGTCATCCGAATCTTGTCGGCGTTGATCACCACCACGTGGTCGCCCGAATTCAGGTACGGCGTGAAGCTCGCCTTGTCCTTGCCGATCAGCACCCGCGCCACGCGCGTGGCCAGCCGCCCCAAAACCTGGTCCGTTGCATCCACCACGAACCAGTTCGCGCCCACTTTCAGCGCTTCCGCTTCCTCTCCCTTGGCTACGTACGTCCTCATTGCGTTCAGTCACACCTTTCCCTGTAGGTACAAACCCTGATTCTAGGCTTCGCTCGGCCCTTTGTCAACGCGCTTTCCGCAGGGATCCGCAACGCTTCGCACCAAATGGACGTACCGGCGAAGGGCCGTAGTGCTATGATTTCGTCCGCCCAAAGCGCCGCAGCCTGCCTTTGGACAAATTCCAATCTCTTTTGCGGGCGCATCGTTCCGAATTCGCACTCCATTGCGCGCGTGACTGGATTGTGCCTCGGAGACCGACCGCCCATGCCCAAGGTACCAAGCATTCCCTCAATATTTCGCTATGCCATCTATCCGGCCCTGTTCGCCGTACTTCTTGCAATCTCGCTCCCTGCTCAAGACAACTCAAATACGCGCCCGGGCTATTACCGCTTCCCTGCGATCCACGGCGATACGATCATCTTCACTGCTGAAGGAGACCTCTGGGCGGTCAAGGCTCAAGGCGGCGAAGCGCGACGGCTCACGAGCGATGTCGGCATGGAAGATCACGCCGCGATCTCCCCCGATGGCAAAACGGTGGCATTCAGCGGCCAATATGAAGGCCCCGCGGATGTTTACACTATGCCGGTTGAAGGCGGGCTTCCGGAACGCCGGACGTGGGACGGCGATGCCGCCGTTGCGAGTTGGACTCCCGATGGCAGGATTCTTGTCAGCACCCGTCGCTACTCGACATTGCCTGATTTCAAGCTGGTGGCTCTGGACGCCGCCGGGAATCGCGACGTCCTGCCGCTCTCCCAGGCGGCTTCCGGCGTGTTCACTCCCGACGGCCACACTCTTTTCTTTACGCGCATCGCTCGCCAACCAAGCTTCACCAAGCGCTACAAGGGCGGCACCGCGGAAAACATCTGGCGCTATACGCCCGGCTCCGAAGCTGTGGATCTTACCGCCGACTGGGCCGGCACTTCCGACGATCCGATGTTCTGGAACGGCCGTGTCTATTTTCTCTCGGACCGCGACGGCGTCATGAACGTCTATTCGATGGATCCAGACGGCCACGACCTGAAAGAGCACACGCATCAGCATGAGTTCGACGTCGGTTCTGCTTCTATTTCCGATGGCCGCATCGTTTATCAATGCGGCGCCGATCTCTGGATGCTCGATCTGAAAAGCGGCCAGGATTCCGTCATCCCCATAACCCTCGTCTCGGATTTCGACCAGTTGCGCGATCACTGGGTAACGAAGCCCCTCGAATACCTGACCGGCGCGCATATCGCGCCCGACGGAAGCGCTGCAGTTTTCACGGCGCGCGGCGAGGTCTTCACTCTGCCCGCGCTCAGCGGCCGCGTCGTTAAGGTTGCTGGAGACTCTTCCATGCGCTTCCGCGACGCGCGCTATCTGCCCGATGGCAAGAGCATTCTTGTACTTTCGACCAAATCCGGCGAAACCGAATTCTGGAAATATCCGGCAAATGGTATTGGCGCTCCCGAGCAATGGACCACGGATGCCAAAGTGCTCCGATGGGACGGCATTTCTTCCCCCGACGGCCACTGGCTCGCGCATCACGATAAGGACCACAAGCTCTGGCTCTTCGACATCAAAACCAAGCAAAACAAGTTCATCGCCCAATCCATGGAAGGCGATTTCAGCGACCTGTCCTGGTCTCCGGACAGCCAGTGGCTCGCTTATGTGGAAACCGCCCCCAACCAATTTGACCAGATCAAGCTACTTCGCGCCGCCACCGGCGAAATCCAAACCATCACCTCGGATCATTACAACAGCGAGAGCCCTAGCTGGAGCGCCGATGGCAAATGGATCTATTTCCTTTCGGATCGCATGCTCAAGACCGTTGTTTACTCCCCCTGGGGACCTCGTCAGCCAGATCCTTACTTCGACCGCTCCATGAAGATTTATCAGCTCGCTCTGACCGCCGGATTGCGCTCTCCATTTGAACCGGCCGACGAGCTCCATCCGGAAGAAGCCGCCAAGACCGAAGAACAGAAAAAGGACGAGGCGAAAAAGGACGAGGCAAAAACCGAGGATCAAAAGAAAGATAAAGAAAAGGAGAAGGAGAAGGAAACGAAAAAGGCCGCCGTCACTGTCAATATTGACTTCAAAGGCCTGGCGGACCGGCTGAGCGAAGTTCCCGTTCCTCCCGGCAACTACGATTCTCTCCAAGCCGCGGAAAAGCAGCTTTGCTGGCTCTCGCGGGATGATGAAGCCACTCCCAAAGTCGCTTTGCAGTGCCTGGAAATCGCCAACAAGGGCGACGCTCCGGAAACTGTCCTGCCTGACGTGAGAAGCTACGAGATTTCCCAGAACCGCAAGAAACTTCTGGTTCACAAGGGCGAAGAGTTCTTTATTCTGGACGCCGCCGCCAAGTCTCCGGATCCCAAAACTCTCGCCAAGGGCAAAATTGACATGTCACATTGGTCTCTGATGACCAATCCAAGACAGGAATTCCGCGAGATGTTCATTGACTCCTGGCGCCTCGAGCGCGATTACTTCTATGACCGCAACATGCACGGCGTGAACTGGATCGCGATGCGCGACCGTTATCTTCCGCTCGTGGATCGCGTTGCCGATCGCGATGAATTGAACGACGTCATCGCCCAAATGGTGGGAGAACTCTCCGCGCTTCATACTTTTGTTCACGGGGGCGATGAGAGAAAGCCGGCGGATGATATCGAGCTCGCTTCATTCGGCGCGGTTCTGCGCCGCGACGAAAAAGCCGGAGGCTTCGTCGTCGAACACATTTATCTTCACGATCCCGACCTCCCGGACCAGGATCCTCCCTTTGCCAGGCCGGATTCCCTCGTGCACGAGGGTGAAGTCATCCTGAGCGTTGACGGCGAAGATAGCCTCAAGGTCCAGGATGAGCGGGAACTCCTGCGCGGCAAGGCCGGACACAAGGTGCTCCTGCAAGTGAAATCCACGGATGGCAAGACGCGCGAAGTTCTCGTCGCTCCGATTTCTGCTGCGGAAGACCGCAACATGCGCTATCGCGAGTGGGAATATTCGCGCCGCTTGAAGGTGGATACCGCTTCACACGGCGAAATTGGCTATGTTCACCTGCGGGCCATGGGGCCCGGAGACATCGAGCAATGGGCTCGCGAATACTATCCTGTCTTCAATCGCCAGGGCCTGATCATTGATGTCCGCCACAATCAGGGCGGCAATATTGATTCCTGGTTGCTTGGCAAGCTCTTGCGCAAGGCCTGGTTCTACTGGCAGCCTCGAGTCGGCAACCCCGTGTGGAACATGCAGTATGCATTTCGCGGGCACATCGTAGTCCTGTGCGATCAGTTGACCGCTTCCGACGGCGAGGCTTTCAGCGAGGGCTTCAAACGACTGGGGCTCGGCAAAGTCATTGGCATGCGAACCTGGGGAGGCGAGATTTGGCTCTCGGCGAGCAATTTTCTCGCGGATCGCGGAATCGCTACCGCCGCGGAGTTGGGCGTGTACGGTCCCGAGGGCAAGTGGCTGATCGAAGGTCACGGCGTGGACCCGGATATCGTGGTGGATGACCCTCCGCACGCCACGTTTGAAGGCCAGGACGCGCAGCTCGACGAAGCATTGCAAGTACTCGAGCAGGAAATTAAGGCCGATCCCCGGCCCGTACCTCCTCACCCGCCGTATCCGGATAAATCGTTTAAGTACAACAAATAATCGCCCTTTCGTGCTAACCTTCCGGCTCGCGCTGCGGATTGCGGCGCGAGCCTTCGCTTCCTCAAACTGCCATGAAAATCAAAGCCTCGGCTTCTTCAAGGTTTCTCGCTCTGGCAATCCTGAATTTGCCTTTCTTCGCCCTGGCGTCGCCAAAGCCACCGGCTTCAGCGCAGCACATCGTCATTAATGCGAAGTCGCCGGCCACCCCGTTCCCCCATTTTTGGGAGGAGATGTTCGGCTCGGGCCGCGCCAATCTGGTCCTCCGCGAACGTTATCTCGATGATCTCCGTGAAGTGAAGAAAGTGACGGATTTCCGTTACGTTCGTTTCCACGCCATCTTTCTCGATGACAACGGCGTCTACAGCGAGGACAAATCCGGCAAACCCATCTACAACTTTTCCTACGTGGATGAAATTTACGATGGCTTGCTCAAAAACGGCGTGCGGCCCTGCGTCGAAATCAGTTTCATGCCTTACCAGCTCTCCTCCAATCCTAAAGCCATCCATCCTTTCTGGTACAAACAGAACGTCGCTCCTCCCAAGGACTACGCCAAATGGGACGATCTGATCCTCCACTTCGCTCAGCATCTCATAGACCGCTATGGAATTGACGAAGTCGCCCAATGGTATTTCGAGGTGTGGAACGAGCCCAATATAGATTTCTGGGCCGGCGTACCCAAGCAAGCGACCTATTTCGAGCTGTACGATCACACCGCGCGCGCGCTCAAATCCGTCAGCCCGCGCCTTCGCGTGGGCGGCCCTGCAACCGCCGCCGCGGATTGGGTGGACGCTTTCCTCGCTCACACAGAAAAAGAAAGCGTTCCCGTGGATTTCGTTTCCACGCACGGATACGCGGACGACACCGTTGAAAATCTACTGCACACGAACGAAAACATTCCCATGGATGACCGCGTCTGCCGCGCCGTCGCCAAGGTTCGCGGCCAAATCGCCGCTTCGTCCCAGCCTCATCTTCCCTTTTTCTGGACGGAGTGGAATGTTCCTTCTTTCGGTCCTCTGCACGCACGCGACACCATCTATGTCGGCCCGGCTCTGGCCAACACCATTCGTGAATGCGATGGCCTCGTGGACATGATGTCTTTCTGGACCTTCAGCGATGTGTTCGAGGAAAATGGCCCCCTGCGTCAGCCCTTCGACGGAATGTTCGGCCTCATCGCCCTCGGCGGCATCAAAAAACCTAGCTATAACGCGTACGCATTGCTGCACGAACTCGGAACCGAACGCCTCCCCAATCCTTCCCCCGATCTACTCGTCACGCGGCGAACGGATGGAACACTCGTCGTCGCTGCCTGGAATCTAGTGGACCCCGATAAGGAGGGATCGCCGCTTGATCTGCGCATCGCATTCCGAGGCGTCAGCCCGGAAGCAAAAGTCCTGGTGAACCGGTTGGACTCCGGTCACGGAAACACACTCGCTGCATATCGCGCCATGGGCAGCCCAATCTATCCCACGCAGGCGCAGATCGAAGAACTCAACCGTGCTGCGAAACTTCCGCCGCCGGAGACGCTCCACCTTCGCGGAGGCAATCTCGATCTACTCTTGCCCGTCAACGCGCTCTATATCTTGGAGATTCCCGCTAACTGACTCTGGACTACGTAAAGGAAAGGACGCTCGCAGTTTATTTTGCTGTTTGCGAAGCAAAGTATTGCCCCATCTCGGCCGTTAGCTGGCGCAATCCCGTCTGCACATTTTTCTGCAGCGCTTCGACCACGTCGTTCACCGTTTTTTTTGTGACCGGCTCGTCGTGCTCGTATGTCTGCGACCACACCACCATTCCCGTCTTCAGCTGGAACAATTCCAGCTGCAGGGAAAAACGCGCCACGATCCCGCTCGGCTGATCCAATTCTTCCAGCGAAATCAGCCGCCCTCGAACGATATACTCGCCGCGTGCCGCGCCGGCCAGCCGCTGTACGGATTTGTATCGTCCCGTCGCGCGCAGTTGCTGGATCAGCATCGTTTCAATCATCCCCGGAGGCGGCTCGGCCCAACGGTGCCCGTTGTACACCCCCATCTCCACGGGGCTGATGCCGTACACGATTCTGTCATCGTGCAACAGCCGTGTTGCATGCAACCGTCCCACCATCAGTTCCACAGGAAATTGCGCCGCCGGAGCCTGCGTTTCGACCGGCGGCGTTTCCAAGGTGTAAAACTTCATCGGCCGCGCTGCGCCACACCCGGACAGAATTGCCAGAAAACTCGTAACCGCGATCGTTAGTCCGAGCTTGCGCATTGCTCACTCTCCGGCTTACTGCTGGTTGTCTCTTTCTCCCGGTTTATGGCTCTTCGGTGGTGCGTTCCTCAGCAGCGTGTAGGGCCTGTTCTTTATCGTCTCGGTAAATTCTTTCAGGTTCTCGCTCGCCTGCCGGAAATTTTCCAGGATGTCGTCAATATTTCCGCTGTTTGCGTTCAAAGTGGAATTCAATTGGTCCGTCAATGTATCCGCGTTCGCAAGCGCCTTGCGCAATTCGATGATGGACTCTCTTAGATCCGGCCGGTTCTCCACCACCGTCGCATCCACGTGATTCAAAGCCTCGTTTGCATCCTTGACGGTCTTCTTGAAGTCGTCCAGCAGCGGCCCAATCTTTGCGCTCGCCGCGTCAATCCGCGTCAGCGTCTCGTGCAACGCCGGCCGGTTCTCTTCCAGGATCCCGCGCGCATTGTCCAGGCTCGCCGCGACATTCGCGCGGTTCCGGTCGCTTAGCGCGTCGTTTACGCGCGCGATCGTCACTTGCAGTTCCTTCACGCGTGCGTTCAGATTATCCAGCAAATCCTTCGCTTTCGGTCCCAGCTCGTTCAGCTCCGCTTCGATATCCGCGAAGCCCACGTACTCCTCGGACTTCAGCGCTGCTCCAGGTTTCGCGAGCGGGGCTCCGTTCGTTCCCGGCGCAATGGACAGGAAATTGTCGCTCAACGGGCTAACGCTGGTGATGCTGGCCACGCTGTCCGTCTTTACTGGCACGTCCGGCTCCACGCGAAAGACAATCTCCATTCGTGCCGGATCTTTCGGATCGCTCCGGACCGCTCGCACGCGCCCCACCGGCGGCCCTCCTGCGTAGCGCACTTCTGCTCCCGGCCGCAGCCCTCCCGCATTCTTGAAGTACGCGCGATAAGGCACTTCGCCACGCGACAGAAATCCCGTCAGCGAAAACAGCACGGTTACAAGAAGCCCCGCCGCAATCAGAACGAACAATCCCACGAACGCTTCTTCGCGTCTGCTTACCTGTGACGCCATCTCTGCTCGCTTTTCCCGATATTCCTTCGAAAAACCTCCGCCTGGAGTTGCGGGAGTATACCACGCCAACCGCCCCGCATCGTCTCTTGCGTTCCGGCCTTCACTGCCGCATCGGCACAACTTGCCCCGTCAGAATTTGCAGGTAATCCATTTCCTGCGCCATTTCCGGCTCTGGCACTCGATCCAGGAACTGCCTTACGCGCGGTTGCGTGCTTGCTTTCATCTCCGCCGGAGTTCCAATCGCCACCACGTGTCCCTTGTCCACCAGAATCATCCTGTCCGCGATCAGGAACGCGCTTGCCAGCTCGTGCGTCACCACCACGATCGTAATTTTAAACGCTTCCTTCAGCTTCAGCAGCAGCTCGTCAATTCCGGCGGCAATAATCGGGTCCAGTCCCGCCGAGGGCTCGTCAAACAGCAGAATCTCCGGATCCATCGCCATGGCCCGCGCCACCGCTGCGCGTTTTTTCATTCCTCCACTCAGCTGCGCCGGATAGTAATCTTCATACCCGCTCAATCCGACCTGCTCCAGCTTCAGCCGCATCATGATCTCGATCGTCGAATCGTCCAGTTTCGTGTGCTCGCGCAGCGGCAAAGCAACGTTCTCTCCCACGCTCATGGATCCGAACAGCGCCCCGCTCTGAAACGATATTCCCATCCGCGTGCGCAGTTCATGCCATCCCGCCGCCGAAAGCGTTTGTAAATTCTCTCCCCGGATGCGTATCTCTCCGCTGCTCGGTGTCTCCAGTCCCGCGAGCGTCCGCAACAATGTGCTCTTTCCGGATCCCGATCCTCCGAGGATTACCATCGTCTCCCCGGCGCGCACGTCGAAGCTCACTCCGTGCAGAATTTCGCGCTCGCCATACGCAACGCGCAAATTCCGTACCTCGATCGCCGCCTCTCCTCCTGGCTCGCTCTTTGAAGTTCCTTCGCTTTTTGCTTTTTCTTCCATCCCTTCTATCCCGTTGCTCCAAAATAGAATAGCGTCGTAAAGACCAGGTCTACCAGAATCACCATGAAGATGGACATCACCACCGCCGCCGTCGTCGACCGCCCCACTTCTTCCGATCCCAATCCGGTCCGGAATCCCTCCTGGCACCCCACCATCGTGATCACCAATCCAAACATCACGCTCTTGATCAGCCCCGTCACAATGTCTCTCAAGACCAGCGCGTCCAATGTCGCGTGCAGGTAGCCACCCAGCGTGAAACCCGCGTTTGAGATCCCGAAGAGCGCTCCTCCCAGCACCCCCATCGCGTCCGACCACATCGTCAGGCAGGGCATCATCAGCAGCATCGCAAACAGTTTCGGCACCACCAGAAATCGCACCGGATCGAGCGCCATGGTTTCCAGCGCGTCAATCTCCTCGTTCACTTTCATGGTCCCGAGTTCCGCTGCGAACGCCGATCCCGACCTCCCGATCACCAGAATTGCCGTCATCAGCGGGCCCAGCTCGCGCGTCACGGAGATCGCCACCGCGCTGGCCACAAACTGCATCGCCCCGAATTTCCTCAATTCGTAAGCCGCCTGCAGCGCCAGGATCAGCCCCACAAAGAACGAAATCAAGGAAAGGATCGGTAGCGCACCAACTCCCACTGCCATCGCCTGATGGATCGCTCTCCCGAACGGCACCTTCCGTTCCCGGAACAGCTCACCGATCATAGCTTTCGTGGAGCTGCCGGCGAGCTTCGTCAACCCTCCCAGGTAGGCGAGCCCGTCAATTGTCGCTGCGCCGATGTTCTGCGTCAGTCCCATGCTTTACGATTTGCTAACGATATTTCCAGCCCTGCTGCCATTTCTGCGGAAATG
The DNA here is from genome assembly GCA_035518615.1 of Terriglobales bacterium. Lineage (GTDB taxonomy): Bacteria > Acidobacteriota > Terriglobia > Acidiferrales > UBA7541 > Acidiferrum. Next base: position 24,433 of record DATIXL010000087.1, read on the forward strand.
GTTCTTCTGGAGGTTTCCTAGATCTCTCTTCTCATTTCGTTCCGTTTCCCGCTCCCAACGCCACATTTCCGGCCCCCGGCTTCCCCAGAATGGCCTGCTCCTCATTCTCGTATACCTCGAAGACCCGGAGCAATCGCGTCAAATCCAGCACTTCCCTCGTCGTCTTGGTCAAGCCATACAATGCAAACCGGCTTTGCAAATCTCGCGAAGCCTTCAGCCCCTCCACCAGCGACGCCACTCCTGAACTGTCTATGTACCGCACTCCGCGCATGTCTACCAGCAGTTGGGGCACCCGCTTCTCCTTCAGCAGGTTCAACATCGTCTTGCGCACTTCCGGCGTGTTATACAGCGTGATGTCGCCCGTGAGTTCGAGAATTGTCGCCTCGCCATTTTGCCGCGTCGTGATGTTCATTGTGAGGGCTCCAGGGGACGTGCCCTTCCTTTTGCCAGACTTTCCCTTCCGATGCAATCTATTTTCCTGTGATGCCGCCGGCCAAGCGCCGCCTATCGCCTTGCGCAATCTGAGGCCACCTTACGATCCGAATGGATCTCTCGCGCGATAGTTCTCTGGACAAATCCGCTGCTCCATTGTTGAATGCAAGCGCACCCGCGGCGTCTGGCCGGAGTCTTCAGGCATCGTTTTGCAGGTCTGGCGTCTTGCACCACAAGAAAGCGAATCCCAGGTCCAGGGGAGCAATTCAGATGGCTGAACCGCCAAAATCCGAAGAAGTTGATCTTTCGAAATTGTATGACGCCGTCGTCATCGGCTCCGGCGCCGCCGGTGGCATGGCCTCCCATGTTCTCACCAGCCACGGCATGAAGGTTCTGCTTCTCGAAGCCGGCAAGAAACTCCCCATCGAAAAAGAGCTGCGCTCGATGGAATGGCCCTACGACAATCGCTACCGCGGCGATCTCCCTCCCAATTCCCACTCTCTCACGTTCAACGAGTACACCATCCGCAATCCTCCCTATGGTCCCGGCTTTGAAAAGTTCAAGCACCTCAAGAGCTACGTCGGGGACTCCGACTACACGAAGAACATCGTGGTGGACGAGCGCGAGAATCCTTATACCGGCACGCGCTATGCCTGGGTTCGCGCCCGCTGCCTCGGCGGAAAAACCAACATCTGGGGTCGCCTCGCTCTCCGCCTTTCCGATTACGATTTCAAAGCCAAGAGCCGCGACGGCTTCGGCGAAGACTGGCCCATCAGCTATGCCGATATCGCTCCTTATTACGACAAAGTGGACCTCTATCTCGGTATCACCGGCGTCAAGGAAAATCTCCCTTATCTTCCCGACAGCATTTTCCAGCGTCCCACCAAGTTGAATTGCGCGGAAGTCACGCTCCAGCAGGGTCTTCGCAAAATGGGCCGCGTCCTCACCCAATATCGCGCAGGTGTCACCACCGATGGCCTCAAGCACAACAAATATCGCAGCCGCTGTTACGGCCGCGGCGCCTGTGAACGCAAAGGCGGCTGCGACATTCACGCTGCCTTCGATTCCCCCACCGGCCTCATCTATCCCGCCATGGATACCGGCAACCTCACCGTCCGTTCCAACTCCACCGTCCGCGAAATCACCGTGGATCCCAACACCGGCAAAGCCTCCGGGGTCAGCTTCATTGACTCCGAAACGATGAAGGACTATCACGTCCGCGCTAAATTCGTCATTCTCGCCGCTTCCACTCTCGAGTCCGCGCGCCTTCTCCTCCTTTCCAAGTCGCGTCTCTTTCCCAACGGCCTCGCCAATTCCAGCGGCCACGTCGGTCACAATTTCTGCGAGCACATCATGGGACCCGGCGTCTATGGTCGCGACAAAAATCGCGTCGGCAAGCCCGCTACCCTCGACGACGGTCGTCCCGGCGGCTTCTACGTTCCCCGCTTCCGCAATCTGGATACAAAGGATCCCAATTTCATTCGCGCCTACGGCTTCGAAGGCGGCAGCGGCTGCCAGATGTTTCCCTCTGGCACCGGAATTCCCGGCTTTGGCGCTTCCTTCAAGGAAGAAGTTCGCAAAAATTACGGCGCCTTCATCGGCATGGGCGCCTTCGGTGAAGTCCTCGCGCGCTACGAAAACTATGTGGACCTCGATCCCGTCGTCAAAGACAAGTGGGGCATTCCCGCGTTGCGTTTCCATTACAAATTCGGCGACAACGAACTCAAAATGGCCAAGGACATGAAGGAAACCGCTCAGGAAATGTTTGAAGAAGCGGGCTTCGAAATCGTTCGCGTCAATGACCGCGTCCTCACCGAAGGTTGGTCCATCCATGAACTTGGCACTTCGCGCATGGGTGACGATCCGAAAACTTCCGTCGTCAGTCAGTTCCAGCAGGCCCACGATGTGAAAAATCTCTTCATTGTGGATGGCAGCACTCACGTCAACGCCAGTTGCCAGAATCCCACCTGGACCATCATGGCGCTCTGCTGGCGCTCCTGCGACTATCTCGCCGATCAGTTCGCCAAAGGAAATATCTGAGGAGAGGCCATGTCCCTGAAAAATCCCATTGATCTTCGCCAGGACCGCCGCCAGTGGCTGATCACTTCCGCCGGCGTCCTGGGCGCTTCGCTACTACCCGTCTCCGATCTCGCCGCTAGCGCTCTTCAGGTTCCCACTCCGCCTGTCGTCCCTCACGGCACAGTCCCTGAAGCTCAATCTCCGGCCACTTTTTTCACTTCCGCGCAGCATGCCCTCGTCGAAGAGCTTGCCGAAACCATCATTCCCGCCGACAGCCGTTCCGGTGGCGCCAAAGCCGCCAAAGTTGCCGACTTCATTGACCAGTTCCTCCGCGAAACTTCCGACGACGCCGAAAAGTCCGTCTGGCGCGATGGCCTTCCGCTGATCGAAGTCATGTGCCGCCACTATCACGGCAAATCTTTTGTGGATTCCACTCCCGAAGAACGCGTCGCCATCCTTACCGTCCTTTCCGACCACGCCCATCTCACCGATCTTCCCGAAGTCCGCTTCTTCAATTCCCTCAAGCGCATGACCGTGGACGGCTACTACACCTCTAAAATCGGCATCCACGATGAACTCCAATACAAAGGCAACCGCATCAACATGGAATTCGTCGGCTGCGACGATCAGCCTCCAGCTAAGTCCTGATCTTCAAACCGGCCGACTCTCCAACTCTTATCGGAGCTTCCCTGGCCCAACGACATTCGAGTGAATGTCGGCATTGTCGGTGTTTAATTTCAGGCAGGCATCCACGCCGCCGGCTTCCCCTCGCGCTCATCAGGATGTAGAAACCTAACTTCAGGTCGGCAATGGAGTAGCCCTGCTGCCCCATCCCACCTGCGATACGAACCTGTCGCGCCGTAGCCTCAGCGCAGGCGGACCCGTCCCGCCGTGGCTTTTGTGTCGGCGGACCTGTCGCGCCGAAGCCTTAGCGCAGGCGGATGCCCCATCTCTCCTGCCCTGCCTTTGACATCGGAGTGAATCCATGTCGGCATGTGGATACAATGTTTATATGGGAGCATGTCACGACATGAAAGCCAGGGTCCGCAAACGGGGCAACAGCACCTCCGTGCAAATTCCCGTCGCAGTGCTGCACGCGGCAAAGCTTCGCCGCGGTCAGTCGGTGGATGTCCACGAAGAATCCGGCCGCATCGTCATCGAGCCGGTCCACCGGAAAGAGTATTCGCTGGAAAAACTCCTCCAGGGAATCACGCACAAAAATCTGCACGATAAAGCTGACTTCGGCAAACATGCCGGCCGCGAAGCTTAGTGAGATCCTCGCCGGCATACCGCCTAAACCCGGTGCGGGCAGCTCATCGCTGTAGCTTCAATTTTGACAGTTCAGTATCCAGCCGATCCACCAATGCAGCTGGAAGATGTTCTCGGCGGCCAGTAAACTCTACCTGTTCAGTCGGGATGGTCAGATACTTGCAGGCATACGGGTCGGAACTTTCGCTTACGTCGAGGGGGCGGAAGCACACGTTGTAGCCAATGTCCAGTGTCCGAAGGTCCATCTCCGCCAAGAAGCATCGGTGCCGCGTTCTAGCGTATTCGTCTGCGAGCTGGAAAAACAATGCTTTAGCTGAAGTCATACGCTCGAGTATATTCCTAGGCACCTGTTTGCCGAAGCCAATCGTCTAATTTTTCCGGATTCCCAACCTTCGCGTAGCGAAGGGTGGGAAATTCTTCGCTTCTTTATGCCTCCGGCTCTCCAAACTCTTTAACCCTTCGGCTTCCCGTCATCTTTTCCCTTGACATTTAGTAACTTTCGTGTAAAATATCTCTTGAATTAAGCGCCGGGAGCATTTGGACCCCTCATTACCCGCGCTTGCCGCTAGGATCGGCCCGCCATGTCGCCCTCGGCGCCAAAATTTTCTCTCGCAACTCCCTCACATTCGCGTGTGAGCCGTCCCCTCATGCAGTGGCTGCCACAGCCAGGCCAAATTTCGCATTTCGATTTGCGTCTTTCGCCTGAGTCCATTTCTTGCCCCACTTCCAAAATAATCTTCCGTAAGCGAGCATCCGACGAGGATGCGAGTCCTGAAGAGCGCAGCTTCGAAGAATCTCTCTTTCTATCTAAGTCCTTTTCCTGCCACACTTCCAAAATAATCGCCGCTAACCCCTTTCCCTGCCACACATACAAAAACAAAGGACTTATAAATCCTTTGCTTGCCGCACATCCGAAAAAACAGGCGGTGTCCCCGCAAATTGTTAACCAGCCGCCACCCAACGAAGACTGCCCTAAGCGGCCGTCACGCCGCCCGCGCCGCGCTCCGAATTCGCTTTTCGAACTTCGTATTTCAGATTTCGCAACTCCCCTTTCCGGTTTCCCCTCCCCTTTCGGCTACAATATTACGGACACCCAAATTGCCGAGGCCCTCTTGATCCATCGCAACGTTTTTCATAATGACCGTCTTCTGCCGATCGAAAAGCTCCGCCTCTCTCCCGGCCAGGCAGGCCTCATCTGCGGCTGGGGGCTCTTCACCACCGTTCGCATCGTCCGCGGCGAAGCCTTCGCCTACGAGCGCCACTGGCGCCGCCTCGAGAAAGACTCCGCCATCATTCGTCTCCCGATGCCTTACACCGGTCCCAAAGTCCGCGTTAATCTCCAGGAAGTGATTCGCGCCAATAAAGTTACGGAAGGCTGCGCGCGCATCTATCTCGTCTACAACAAAGTCGGTTTTTGGCGCAGCGACGAAGCCATGCCCGACGTGGATCTCATCATCTATTCTTCCCCGCTTCCGGAATATCACGAACCTGTCCGCCTCACTCTTCGCGAACATGGCCGTCACGCCGCCTCCCCTCTCGCTGGCGTCAAATCCATTTCCTGGCTGCCCAATGTCTGGTCCGTCGCCGAGGCGCAAAAGGAAGGTTTCGACGAGGTTGTCTTGCTAAACGAGCGCGGCGAAGTCGCCGAGTGTACCGCCGCCAACATTTTCATCGTCCGCGGCGAAAAGATCTTCACGCCGCCGCTAGCTTCCGGCTGCCTCGAAGGCGTCACGCGCGGCATTCTCTTTGAAATCGCTCCGGAAGTTGGCCTCGCCGTCGCCGAGCAGATTCTCCATCCCGCGGATCTCTATTCCGCCGACGAAGTATTTATCTCCTCGACGAATCGCAACATCATCGGCGTCGGCGAAATCGCGGGTAACAAAATTGCCTCCGCCCCCGGCCCGGTCACAAAGCGCATCGAAGAGCTCTTCGATCTCCACGTCAGTGAATACGTCAGCCGCCGCCTCGCTTCGGCTTTGCCCTGAGCTGCGCGAAGGCATCCTCTGAGCGCAGCGAAAAGGCCGCCCGAGAATCGAATCGCTTGCCATGAAGGAAAGTAATTTTCAGCTCTACGCCGAAGCCGCCGGCTGCGATCCCAGCGTTACCCGCAGCATCACCGGCGCCAGCAGCGTCGTGATCATCACCAGGATGACCACCGCCGAAAACAACCCGTCGTCCACCACGCCGATCCCGCGCCCGATCCCCGCGAAGATGAGTCCCACTTCTCCGCGCGGCATCATCCCGAATCCCACCGCCCAGCGGTTCATCGTCCGGGGGCATCCCCATCCGCTTACCAGTTTTCCGAGGATCGCCACTACCGTCAGCAACAGCCCCGCGATCAGGACGTCGCGGCTGCTCAGGGATTCCAGCTTCACCTGGATTCCCATCCACACGAAAAACAGCGGCACCACCAGCGATTCCACGGGCGAAATGAGCTCGTGCAGCGACTGCCCTTCCAGTTCTTTATCGAAAAAATCATTCAGGATCATTCCCGCGGCGAACGCGCCAACGATTGTGGCGAGGCCCGCGACATTGGCAAGCCAGGAAAGCAGGAAGGCGAAACCGAGTCCAAAAAGAAGTTTCAGATTTCGAATTCCCGCCGTGGCAAGTTTGCGAACAATGCGCGGCGTGATCCAGATACCGATGCCGAGCGAGCCGGCCAGGAACAGCGCGGCAACAAAGGTGGTCATCGCGATGGAAGCTGGTCGCACCGTTCCGGTCACGGCAAGTCCGCTGACCACGGCGAGAACGATCAGGCTAAGAACATCGTCAATCACCGCGGCGCCGAGGATGACGCGCGATTCATCGCGTGTTTCCTGGCCCAGATCGCGCAGGACGCGCGCCGTGATTCCCACGCTGGTCGCGGTCAGAATTCCTCCGATGAAAAGGTCGCGCGCGAGCTCCGACTCCGGGTGCAGAAGCTTCATCGTTCCCATGCCCAGCGCCATCGGAACGATCACGCCGATCACCGCCACCAGCAGCGCGGATTTCCCCACGCGGCGCATTTCGCCGAGACTCGTTTCCAGTCCTACCAGGAAGAGCAAAATGAGGATGGCGATGCGCGCCAGAAAATCAACAAAGGAGAAGATCGCCAGATAGTCAAGAGAATTCGCGCCGCTCAGCGCCGCAGCCACGCGGCCGGCATCCGCAAGCGGTAGCACCTGATAAACGGCCTGCGTGACCGTCATCGTGGTCGTCAAAGCGAGATCGGAAATTTTTCGGAGGTTGTCGCCCTCGCGCAGCACCGTCAATCCGGCGTTGCCCAGGTAATAGCCGAGATTTCCCGCGATCATGCCGACGAGCAACTCACCCAGCACGGCCGGCTGCTTCATCAGGGTCATCAACCGCCCGCCGATCATCGCGCCGAGCGTGAGAAAAACAAGCGCGAGCAAGATGGGTTCGACGGGATCGGCGTGGCCCGTTGCCCCAGCGAGATAGATCATCGCGAACATCGTTCAGCGCTGCTTCCTCTCTCTCGGGCACGGAGTCAGCTTGACCCACTGCGCGGGATTCACATGGACGCCATTCGCGTACAACGCCCAATGCAAGTGAGGGCCGTTGGCGCGGCCGGTTTCTCCGGCGTAGCCGAGGATTGTTCCCTTGTCCACGCGGGCGCCTTTTTCGACGGCGAGCTTTTCCATGTGCAGGTAGATGGTCTCGAGTCCCTGGCCATGATCCATGCCGATGGCGTTGCCAAGAACGTTGAATTTTTGCGCGAATTTGACGGTGCCGGCCGCGACGGCGCGAATCGGTTCACCTTCGGGAGTGCGCTGGTCCACGCCGCTGTGATACTCGCCGGTGGGCTTGCCGTTGTGCAGGCGCTTGACGCCGAAAGGGGAAGTCATGCAGCCGGAAACGGGAGGGGCGAGGGGATCCTTCCAAAACCGCTCATCGGAGACGGTATCGCGAAAGGCAACGAGCAGGTGAATATCTTCCGTCGTGGAGTGCAGCGCTTCGATGGATGGACTGAGCGTGACATCTTGCGAAGGAAAGTAGGTTTTCAAAACGATCGCTTTTGCAGTGAAAAGCAACTTTTTTTCGGCGGACAAAAATTGGATGGGATGAACGCCGAGTTTTTCGTTTACGGAAACCGGCATCAAGCCGAACGCGCTGCCGTCAGGCTGTGGAAATAACGGTACGATGCGCTCGCCCATTTTCGCGGATGCAACATCCCGCGGACAGGTCAATCGAATGGTGTAGCCGAGTTTCACGGAAGACGGAGTGACGCGGCACGCCTGCGCGCGCACTCCCGCCGGGAGTAAAAAAAACAGTATCGCGGCGACGACACAAATCTGCGGACGATAAATCATTTGCTTTTCTTCGCTCCAGAGGGAGCCTTCAACATTTTCGGCAGCCCGATTACGCCATGCAAGGGGAATCGGAAAAAAATCGAAATAAAGTATGCGGCCCGGCACAAAGGCCAGGCGGCATGTCCGGCTGGGCGATTCCGCAAAGGCGCAGAATTCAAAGTCGTTCAAAAACAGATCGGGATGGTCCCCCTGTGGAGCGAGTCGCGCCAAGCCCGCAAAACCTGGCTCGGGGTGCGGGAAGGCGGGGAGTGCGTGCTACAATCTGCGCATCGAGAAGACCATGCCCGAAGGACTGGCAAGCAACGAGGCTGTCCTGGAAGTGATCGCTCCAGACGGCACGCGGAAGTACGCGCGAATCACGCATTTCCCTTTTCTGATCGGCCGGGGCGGTGAAACCGGAAACCATCTCCAACTGAACGACCGGAGGATTTCGCGGCAATGCGCGGCGATCGTTACGGAAGCGAATGACTTCTATCTGGAGGACAAGGGACAACGGCGCGGGCTATTCGTGAACGGAGAGAAAGTGGAAAGCCGCGCTCTGCAGGACGGAGACGTGATCACGTTCGGCCTCGAAGATTCCTACGAAATTATTTTCCGGTCTTCGAGCAATACCGGCGAAGAATCCATTCCGAACCTGTTGACCCGGATCGATCACATTGCTGGATCGGATTCCTCGACGGGAACCGGAGGTTTGCAAAAACTGAACAGGTTACTCGAGGCCAGCAGGCTGGTGCATTCGCAACTGCCACTCGAATCCGTACTGGGCGAGATGCTGAATCATGCAGTGGCGCTTACGGATGCAGACCGGGGTTTGCTGCTCGAAGCGGATGAAGGCGGCCGTCTGAAAGTCCGGCTGGCGCGGCGGAGCGGCGGTTTGCGCGTGCCGCCGGAAAGCATGTCGCCAAGCCAAACGGCGATCCAACTGGCGCTGAAGCAAAGATCGGCGGTGATCACGGAGGACCTAGCGCAAGCGGAAATGGATCTGCAGGCGGCGCAAAGCATCGTGGCGCAGCGGCTCAAGGCGGTGGTGGTGATTCCGCTGTACGGAATGACCCGAGCGCGAAGCGAAGAGTCGGTGGCGAACGTTCGGCTAGGTGATTTTCTCGGAGTGCTGTATCTGGATTCGAAAAGGCCTGCGGCGTTTTCGCGGCTGGACCGGCAAATCTTGGACGTACTGGCCAAGGATGCGGCCAGTGTGCTGGACAACGCGAGGCTTCTGGAGAAGGAACGCGACCGCCAGCGCATGGAGCAGGAAATCAACATCGCGAGAGATATTCAGCAAGCACTGCTTCCAAGGAATATTCCGGACCAGCCGCATCTAAGCGTGACAGGATGCAACTTTCCTTGCCTTTCGGTGGGAGGAGATTACTTCGACGTCTTTCCGCTGAGCGACGGGCGGACGGCGTTCCTGATCGCGGACGTTTCCGGAAAAGGACTCGGGGCAGCGCTGCTAACGACGATGCTGCAGGGAGCGCTCTCCGGAATGACGATCGGAGTTGACCCGGCGCGCGTGTTCAATCACGTGAATCGATTCTTATGCGACCACGCGGAAGTAGGACGATACGCGACAATGTTTTTCGGAATTTTAGACAGCCAGGGACACCTGGAGTTCATCAACGCCGGACATCCCTCGCCAATCCTGCTCCGCCAGAGCGAGGCGAGCGAAGCTTTCACGGAGGGATCGTTTCCAGTGGGACTCGTGCCCGAAGCGGAATACACGGCGGCATGCGTGAAACTGGAGCCGGGAGACACTCTGGTGTTGTTCAGCGACGGAGTGACCGAGGCGATGGACCCTGAAGAGCAGCTATACGGGGTTCCGAGGCTGCGCGAAGCCCTGGCCAATACAGCGGAATTGCCTCTGGATCAACTGAAGAAGCGGATTCTGGAATCTGTGGAAACATTTACAAGAGGCGCGAGGCAGGCGGACGATTTGACGCTGCTGCTGGTCAGATTCCGAGCGGCGGAGATGAGGGCACTGACAGATACCGACGCGCCGCCACTATCTTCAGCATCGGCGGCCTAGGACACGGAACGCCAACAAGCTGTAACAGAACTGTAACAAACTTTTCCTTGCATTTCGCCGCGGGTGGGATTACTTATGCGCTGGCACGCGGGGCTTCTCTTCTGTCACCGGAAAGGGGCACGATGCAACGTAGCTCTGATCAGGGCCTGCAAGTAGAAAATCTGAAACCTTCCCGAAGGGACTTCCTGAAAATAGGCGCAGTTGGCGGGGCAGCCGTTTCGATTTTTGGCTTCGACATTCAGCCAGCTTTTGCCCAGTTGCGGGAGCTGAAGATCGGGCGGGCGCGCGAGACGCGTTCCACATGTCCCTATTGCTCCGTGAGCTGCGGAGTCATCATTTATACGATTGGGGACGGAGCGAAGAACGTCACGCCGCAAGTGGTGCACGTGGAGGGCGATCCAGACCATCCCATCAACCGCGGAACGTTGTGCCCGAAAGGTTCCTCACTCGAGCAGGATATCCTGAATGACCGAAGGCTGCTGAAGCCGCAAGTGCGGCGGCCGGGCGGAACGGACTGGGAGGATATTTCGTGGAACGACGCGATCAACGAAATCGCGCAGAAGGTGAAAAAGACGCGGGACGATACGTTCATTGAGAAGGATGCGCAGGGACGCACGGTAAACCGGCTGGAGTCCATCGGCTTTACCGGCGGATGCACGGACACGAACGAGTTCAACTATCTGGTCGTAAAATCCATGAGGAGCCTGGGAATTGTCCACTTAGAAAACCAGGCAAGAGTTTGACACGGCCCCACGGTCTCAAGTTTGGGACCAACATTCGGACGCGGGGCGATGACCAACGGATGGGTGGACATCAAGAACACCGACATGATGCTGATCATGGGCGGGAACCCGGCCGAGAATCATCCGTGCGGATTCAAATGGGCGGTTGAAGCAAAGCGTAACCGCAACGCGAAGATGATCGTGGTGGATCCGCGGTTCACGCGGACGGCGAGCGTAGCGGACTTCTTTTGCCAGATCCGGGCGGGAGCGGACATCGCGTTCCTTGGCGGGTTGATCCGCTACGCGATCGAAAACGACCGGTACGCGAAAGAATACCTGCACAACTACACGAACGCCGCGTTTGTGATCCAAGACGGGTTCAAGTTGCCGGAAGAGGATGGCGTTTTTTCCGGATTCGACGCGGAGAAGCAGACTTACGATAAGTCTACATGGAATTATGCCTCGGGCGACGCCGGCGGAAAGGCGATGCACGAGGCGGCGGCTCCCCCAGGGCTGCCCGAGCACCCGGCGTACGACTTCACGATGCAAAATCCGCGGTGCGTGTTCCAACTCCTGAGGAAGCATTACTCGCGCTACACGCCGGAAGTAGTTGAACAGATCACGGGGATTCCGAAGGAACAATTCCTGAAAGCGGCGGACCTCTTTACGTCCATCCGAAAAGACGGGGACACGAAGAAAGTCGCGACGGTGATTTACGCCGTCGGCTGGACGCAGCACACATTCGGAACACAGATCATCCGAACGGCGGCGATGCTGCAACTTCTGATGGGAAATGTGGGACGCGCGGGAGGAGGAGTAAACGCGCTGCGCGGGCACTCAAACATTCAGGGCGCGACGGACATGGCCGGGATTTTCGATGTGCTGCCGGGATACATCAAGGTGCCGACGCCGGCGGATGGGTCTTTTGATGGATGGATGAAGCGGATTACGCCAAAACCATCGAAGCCGGGGACCTGGGACTCGCTCAACTATTGGGGAAACACGCCGAAGTTCGCGGTGAGCCTGCTGAAAGCCATGTATGGCGACGCGGCCACAAAACAGAACGACTGGGCGTACGACTACTTGCCGAAAGTGGACCGGAATTTTTCCTGGGTTGAGATGTGGAACGGAATGTACAACGGAACGGTCAAGGGTTTGCTGACGTTCGGGATGAATGGCGTGGCGATCGGGCCGGACTCGCACAAAAACATTGACGCGCTCAAGAAAGCCGATTGGCTGGTGGTCGGGGAAATTTATCCGGATGAGACAAGCGAATTCTGGAGAGCGCCGGGGATCACCACGGACGAAATGAAACAGATTCAAACGACGGTGTACCGGCTGCCCTGCGCGGGATTCGCGGAAAAGGACGGATCGTTTACGAATTCGGCGAGGTGGCTGCAGTGGAAGAACGCGGCGCTGCCGCCTCCGGGAGATTGCCGGTTGGATCAGGACATTGTGGCGCAAATTTTCCTGAAGATCCGCGATCTATACAAGAAAGATGGCGGGAAGTTTCCGGATCCGATCCTGAAGCTGACGTGGAACTACACAATGCCGGCCCAGCCATCGTTGGCGGAAGTGCTGAAGGAAATCAATGGGAAAGCGCTGGCGGACCTGACCGATCCGGCGACAAAACAGGAGATCAAGAAGGGGCAGCAGGTGCCGAGTTTTGCGTGGCTGAAGGATGACGGCACCACAGCATGCGGGAACTGGATTTACAGCGGAGCGTACACGGAAGCCGGCAACCTGACGGCGCGGCGCGATCCCGCCGATCCATCGGGAATGGGGGTTCACCAGAACTGGGCATGGTCCTGGCCAGTGAACCGGCGGGTGCTGTACAACCGGGCCTCGTGCGACCTGGAAGGCAAGCCATGGGACGTTTCCCGGCGCCAAATCTGGTGGAACGAAGCCGCGGAAAAGTGGGTGGGCAACGACGTGCCGGATTTCAAGGTGGACTCGAAGCCGAAGGATCACATGGGGCCATTCATCATGAATCCCGAGGGCGTCGGCCGGATTTTCGGTCCGCTGGCTGCGTTTGCGGACGGGCCGTTCCCGGAATTCTATGAGCCGATCGAGAGCCCGGTCGCGAACGTGCTGCATCCGAAGCAGAACAATAATCCCGTGGTGAAACGCCTAAAGACGCCCGACGACAAGTTTGGGACTCCGAGCGACGGGTACAACATCATTTGCACGACTTACCGGCTCACGGAGCAGTATCACTACTGGACGAAGAACAATCCGATGAACGTGCAGCTGATTCCCGAGCCGTTTATCGAAATTCCCGTGGAGCTCGCGGACGAGATGGGAATCCATGGCGCGGAAAAAATCAAGGTGACGAGCGCGCGGGGAACGTACATTGCGAAAGCGTTCGTGACCAAACGCATCAAACCGATGACCATTGACGGAAAAAAGGTCTACCAGATCGGATTGCCGATCCACCAGGGGTTCCGAGGCATCGTGGAAGACGAGGATAAAGACGCAAGAACACTGGCGAATTTACTGTCGCCGACGGTGATTGACCCGAATGCGTTCACGCCGGAGTTTAAAGGATTCCTCGTAAAGGTTGAAAAGGCCTAGAGAGGCGAGATGAGCCAGGCGACGCTGCGCATCCAAAAGATTTCCGGCCATGCAGGAACCGTGCCGGGAGAAAGCACACAACGGGAATTCACCGTCTGCAAACTGGTGGATACGACCACTTGCATCGGCTGCAAGGCATGCGAAGTGGCGTGCATGGAATGGAATGACCTGCCGTTTGGAAAAACGGTCTTCGACAACAGTTACCAGACGATGCCGGAGACGCGGTGGAATTACTGGAACCTGATTCTCTTCAACGAGCACGAACGCGAAGACGGCAGCATGATGCTGCTGATGCGGAAGAACCAGTGCATGCACTGCGCGGAGCCGGGATGTCTGGCGGCATGTCCCGCTGACGGGGCCATCGTCCAGTACGCGAACGGGATCGTGGATTTCCAGCAGGACAAGTGCATCGGGTGCGGCTATTGCGTTACCGGATGTCCATTCAACATTCCGAAATTCAACAGTGAAACAAAGCGCATGTACAAATGCACGCTGTGCTCCGACCGCGTGACGCAAGGGCTGGAACCGGCTTGCATCAAGGCATGCCCGACGGGCTGCTTGCACTTCGGCAGCAAGGATGACATGACGGATTTGGCGCAAAAGAGGGCCAAACAGCTGCGTGATCATTCCGGTTTTGCCAACGCAGGCGTCTACGATCCGGATGGGGTGGGAGGCACAGGAGTAATCTATGTGCTTCACGATGCCACGAACCCCGAGATGTATGGCGGGCTGCCGAAAAATCCGCGCGTCCCCCTGATGGTGAAACTATGGAAAGGACCGCTGAAGTGGATCGGCAACGTAGCGATGATCGGAGGCGTGATCGGGCTTTTTGTGCATTACCTGCGCTACGGTCCTAAAGCGCGCGAAGATGAGGACATCACGGGAGGACCAAGACCATGACTCATCCCGAGCAGATTGTTCCTCACGGCCATGTGTTGAGGTACACGTTTCGTGAGCGACTGAATCATTGGATTGCAGCGGCCTCCTATGTCTACCTGCTGCTGACCGGGCTGGCGTTTTGGTCTCCGTGGTGCTTCTGGCTGGCCATCATATTGGGCGGCGCAGGCGTCTCCAGGATGCTGCACCCGTGGGCGGGAATCATTTTCTTCCTGAGCGTGATGTATATGTACGTGCTGTGGTCAGGGCAAATGCGCGCGACAAAGCTGGACAAGGAGTGGTGGAACTCGCTGCATTACTATATCCGGAACGAGGACAACAAGATGCCCCCGGCGGGGCGCTACAACGCAGGGCAGAAGGCGCTGTTCTGGGGATTTTTCTGGAGCGCGATTGTGCTGGTGCTTACGGGGCTCGTGCTGTGGTTTCCGGAATCGCTGCCGTGGAGCTTGCGCTGGCTGAGGTATGTGGCGGTGATTCTGCATCCGATTGCGGCGCTGGTGACGATTGCCAATTTCCTGATCCATATCTATATGGGAGTTTTTGCAGAACGCGGAGCATTCGGATCGGTGATTCGCGGGGACGTTTCGATGGCGTTTGCCAAACGCTATCATCCCGGCTGGTATGAGGAGATCGTGGGCGACGCACAAGCGCCGCGTAAATGATTCGAGATCCCTACGAAGCGCGCATCCGGCGCGCGAAACTTCTGGAAACCGAGTATCCTTCCGCCGCAGAAGTGCTGAAGTTTTACGGCGAGTTGGCGCGATTCCAAAAAAACCTCTATCGAGAATTTGCGGCTGCTCCTCACGGCAGTTTTGGGAGTTTCAGTGGCGATGCGCTACGCAAGCAAATGGACCCCGAAATTCTGCTGCCGCATTTTGGCGCACTGTTGTCCCTGGTGGAAGCACATGCGCCCGCGCCGCTGGCCAAATGTGCAACTGAATTGAGGAGCGAATCGGAACAATCCCGGCGGGCGCTTCTCGTCGAGTATGCAGAAGAAGGCGGGCGGGGCGGCGAGGCGCTGGACGCACGCGCGGAATTACTCGCGCGGGCTATTACCCAGCCGTTTGCCGAAATACAAGCAGAACGCACTGAAAAGCCTCCAGTGCTTTCGCTGCACTGCGCCTGCCCGCTCTGCGGGGGGTTGCCAGTGGTTGGCGTATTGAGGCCCGAGGGGGATGGCGGAAAAAGATCTCTCGTTTGTGGATTCTGCTCACATGAATGGGAATTCCGGCGAATCCTTTGCGCGGGGTGCGCTGAAGAGAGAGAAAACCAGTTGCCGGTATTCGTGGCGGAGCAATTTCCGCATCTGCGCGTGGAAGCCTGCGACAGTTGCCGAAGGTACCTGCGCACCGTGGACTTGACGAAGGATGGAAATGCGATTCCGCTGGTAGACGATCTCGCGGGGATTCCGCTCACGCTGTGGGCGGCGGAGCATGGCTACGGGCGGATCGCGGCGAATCTTCTCGGAACTTAACACCCATATTGCGAGAGTCCTGGGATTTGCGGCAAGCTAGCGCCGCACGAAGGAGGAATTCATGCGCAAAAACTGCATGGCTTTGCTTACAAGTTTGATCTGTGCGTGGGGAGTGGCAGCTCAGAATGCACGAGCGGCGAAAAAAGAAACAGCGCTCACCGTGATTCGCGCGGGCTCGCTGATTGACGGAACCAGCGAGGCGCCGCGCAAAAATCAGCTGATTTTCGTGGAGGGCGAGAAGATCGTGAAGGTTGAGGAAGGGAGCGCGCCAATTCCCGCGGGGGCGGAAGTCATTGATCTCTCGTCGGCGACGGTACTGCCCGGCCTGATTGATTCGCACACACACATTTTCCTTTGGGGCGAAGACCCGAAGAAGGGAGGGTATGACGCCAATATTCTGAAGGCTGGGATCGCACTGCGGGCGGCGCGTGCAACGTTTGCAGTAAGGCGAGCGTTGGAGCAGGGATTTACCACGCTGCGGGACGTGGAGACGGAAGGAGCAGGCTACGGCGACGTGGAGATCAAGGAGGCGATTGCGGAAGGAACGATTCCGGGACCGCGATTGTTTGTGGCCACGAGAGCGATTTCTACGACTGGCGGGTACAACCTGGAAGGGTACGCGCCGGAGCTTACCATGCCCAAGGGAGTGCAGATCGTTGACGGACCGTGGGAAGCGCGAAAGGCGGCGCGGGAGCAACTCGATCACGGCGCCGACTGGATCAAGGTGTACATGACACACCGTTCGTGGCTGGACAAACAGGGGAACCTCGTTTCACAACCGACGCTGACTGTCGAGGAATTGAAAGCGATTGTGGACGAAACCCATGGATGGCAGAAAAAGGTGGCGTGCCATGCGTACAACGGAATCGGGCTGCAGCGGGCCCTCGACGGCGGTTGCGATTCGATCGAGCACGGACTGGAAATCACGGACGCGCAGATCGCCCAGATGGTGAAGCAAGGCACGTGGTATTGCCCGACTTTCGCGGTGTATTACAAAGATTGGGCACCAGCAGACACGGCGGAAGGAAAACGCGATCGAAAGCGTGCGGAAGTGCACCCGATCTCTTTTCGGAAAGCGCTGAAGGCGGGCGTGAAGATCGTATATGGGACGGACATGGGCGGGATCGAATGGACCGAGCCTGAAGCGCAGGATTTTCCCTACATGGTGGAATTCGGAATGGCACCGATGCAGGCGATTCAGGCGGCGACCTCACACGCAGCTGAGATGCTTGATATGCAGGGAGAGATTGGAGTGATCGCGCCGGGAGCCTACGCCGACGTGATTGCGGTGAAGGGCGACCCACTCGCGGACATCAAGCTGCTGGAGAAAGTGGAATTCGTGATGCATAACGGGTCGGTGTTCAAGAGCGAGATCACAAAATAATCTGGGGCAGTCTTAAGTCTCGACTGTGACACCCTTCCAAAAAGCGATGTGGTCCCTGATCTCCGAGGCGGCAGGTTTGGGATCCGGATAATACCAAGCGGCGTTGTCGTTTCGCGCGCCATCAACTTCGATGTGAAAATAGTGTGCAGTCCCCTTCCAGGGACAGACAGAGGTTTGGTCGCTCGGCCGGAGAAAATCGCGGTTTACCGCATCGCGAGGAAAGTATTGATTGCCTTCGACAACGACACACGCATTGCTTTCCGCAATGAGATGGCCGCCCCAATACGCTTTTGGCACAAACGCCTCCGACTCCGCGTGCGCTCTTAACTTGCGCATGCTGATAAAAGAATGGATGCAAAAAAAGGAGAATCGGTGACAAAAAAACGGGCCGGCGCTGGGCCGGCCCCTGGCGTCAATCTCAAAATGCAGATGGCTACTTGGCAGATGCGAGAGCCAGCTTCAGCTCCTCTATCGCCGCGTCAATGTGCTTGATCGCGGCCACGCGATGACCCTTGAAGTCGTGCGCGGCTTCCTTTTCGAGAATTTCGCGCGTTCCTCGCAACTGATCGAGCGCCTGATGAATCACGGGGTGCTCTTCGGGACGGGGTGCGGCCGTGGCAGCGGAATGTTTCGCCACAATCGGAAATGCCAATGCCATGGCAGCCAGCAAAGCGCCGCCAAGAATCAACTTCCTGCGAATTGCCATAATCACTTCCTCCTAGATGGTACTGAATTGTGGTCCCAGGTCCGGACCATCTGTGTTTACAGTCTGTCTTGGACAGCTGAGGAGTGAGGAAACGCGTCCAGCCCATGTCGCTTTAGAGTAAACGCAAGCGCTCGTTACAATTTCACGAGAGATCATTCTAATCAGGACCACAAGCCGGGTTCGCAGGTGACGCGCGGCACTGCGAGATCAGATTGCCTGTCAGCGAACTGGCGCTTAGAGGATGCCACTGAGAACGCCGCCTTCGGCGCGAATGGCAGCCCCGTTGATCGTCGTGGCCTGGGCGCTTGCGACGAACGCAACGACCGCGGCTACCTCTTCGGTAGTTTCAAAGCGCTTGAGGAGCGAAGTGGGACGAACGGAAGCGAAAAATTGCTTTTCAATTTGTTCGGGAGTGACTCCCTGTTGCTTCGCCATGTTTTCCACGAAGGCGCCGGCACCCTCAGAGGCCGTGGGACCAACAAGAACGGAATTCACGGTAACGCCGCTGCCGACGGCCGACTGGGCCACTCCGCGGGCGACAGATAGCTGAGCTGTTTTCGTCATACCGTAGTGAACCATTTCGACAGGAATTTGCTGCGCGGACTCGCTGGATATGAAGATGACGCGGCCCCAATTCTTCTTCAGCATTCCCGGCAAGTAATGGCGCGTGAGGCGTACGCCGCTTAAGACGTTGACTTCGAAAAAGCGGAACCAATCGGAGTCCGGTATTTCGAGAAAGGGCTTCACCTCGAAGATTCCCAGGTTGTTGACGAGGATATCGGCCTGGGGGACTTGCCTGACGAAATCGGCGACGCCGGCGGCTGTTCCCAGGTCTGCGGCGACGCCAGTGAGATCAGCATGCTTAACCTTCTGTCGGATTTTGTCGATGGCCGAGATCACCCGTGGCTGCGTTCTGCCGTTAATGACCACGCGCCCGCCCTCGGCTGCAAACGCCGCAGCAATCGCGAAGCCGATTCCGGCGGTCGAGCCAGTGACAATTGCGGTTTTGCCATCGAGGCCGAGATCCATTTTTTCTTATCTCCTCGTCTTAGCGGGCAACCGTCAGAGCTGCACCCTCGATGTCCGCGATTTCTTCCGCAGTGAGTTTCAAATCAGCAGCCCGCACGACGCCGCCTACCTGGTTAGGGTTGCGGGCACCGACGATGGCACCGGTGATGGCGGGGTGGCGCAGCACCCAGGCGATCGCTACTGCCCCTGGGATGACTCCATGTTTGTCGCCGATCTTTTTCAGGCGCTCGACGATAGCAAGGTTCGCGGAGAGCCGCGGCTCCTTGAATTCGGGATTGCGGCTTCGGAAATCGTCCGGAGAGAGAGTCGCTGCACGTTCGCGCGTCATAGCTCCTGTTAAAAGGCCGGAAGCCATGGGAGCATAGCTGATGACTCCAACTTTCTGCTCGAGGCAGTAAGGAAGTGTTTCCTCAACCTTCCGGCGAATGATGGAATAGGGAGGTTGGAGTGACGTGACCGGAGCGATCTTCTGTGCGCGGCGGATTTGTGCCGTGGCAAAATTGGAGACGCCGATCCAGCGGACCTTGCCCTCCTTCTGGAGACCGGCCATCGCGGACCAGGCTTCTTCGAGACCGGGACCATTGTCGCTTGGCGGCCAGTGCATTTGATAGAGATCAATCACGTCGGTCTGGAGACGGCGGAGGCTGCCTTCGCATTCCTGGCGGATGGAGGCTTCGGAAAAATCCGGATAGACCTTGCGCTCTTCGTTCCAGCGGAGGACGCATTTCGTGAAAATGAACGGCTTTTCCTCCCTCCATTCCTTTAAGGCGCTCGCAACGACTACCTCGGAATGACCTGTGCCATAAACAGCGGCGGTATCAATCCAGTTCACGCCGAGTTCGAGCGCGCGTAGTATCGCGGCGACCGAGTCGCGGTCGTCCTGCTCGCCCCAGGAAAATTCCCAACCAGCTCCACCGATGGCCCAGGCGCCAAAGCCGACACGGGAAATCTCCATGTCAGAATTGCCGAGTTTGCGAGTTTCCATGATCCCTTTTCCACAAGTCCCGGAATGGGTACGTCGGATTGACTACATTCGCACGGTTAAGTAGATGAGGCAATGCGGCGAAAAGTTAGAGGCAACTTCGCCGTCGGGTGACGCGTGACGGGTCCTCCTATTGGGCTTCGAACGCGGCATCGAGGGAGTAGTTCTCCCCCTCGGGATTTGTGAGAACGATTTGTTGAGGCCCGGAGGGCAAAGCTGGAGACATAACAGTTAAAGTGTTCATGTCTTTGTAGACCACGGCGGCAGGCTTGCCCCCGATGGTCACTTTGATTCCACTTTGAAAACCGCTGCCGCGGATGGTGAGGGTTGTGCCTCCAGACGACGGGCCGCTGGCCGGGCTTACGGTACCGATCGAGAGAGGAACGCTGGCCAACTGTACGACCGTCAATCCTGACGCAGTGAGAGCGAAGATGCGCTGGCCATTTTCGTCTATTGCAAGAAAATCCGCATGGAGACCATCCGAGTCAGCCGAGAGCATGGCGAGCGGTTCGGGCAGGAGAATCCGCATGCGAAGGCGGCCGGAGTGTGTATCCAGGATGTCCACGCCACCCTGAACGCCCGTGATGGGAAGCGATGCAGGAGCTGGGCCGGTGAGAAACGGTTCATAAAGCAGAGCGCCGGAAGGGTGCAATGCGATTCCTGGCACTTCGGTGCGGCCGGGAATGCTCTCGATCTCCGGCGTAGCCAACGTTGCCACAAGATTCATATTAGCGTCGCGGATCTCCAAACCTCCGGAGGTTCGCGAAGCGAAAAGGGTGCCATCGGCAGCGACAGCCAAGTCGGTGGCGTCTGTGTTGGCCAAGAGGGTAGTGAATTGGCCTGGCGAAGCAGCATTCCAATCCGCCAAAGGCCCGCCGGGCGCGGATTCAAACGAGAAAAAGGTACGATCGCCAGTGGCGCTGGATTGCAGGAGTGGGGCGCCGGTCAGCATGGAAACCTGGGGCTGAGGGGCTGTTTGCAGGGTAACGGGGTTTGCGGAGAGGTCCATTTGACCGAGACAGGTCGAGCAGCCGCCGGAAGCTCCTTCCGCGCTGAGGCCCACGAAGACGGTGTCGGCACTTGTTGTAGCGACGCGTGCAGGTCCGGAATTTGCGAAGCCGGGTACTCCTCCAACATACACTGCGCTGCCGGATGCAGTGTCTGGATTGAGCAGATACAGACTTTGCGCTCCAAAATCGGCGACCACAAGCTGCGAGTCATCCGGAGCAAGCGCCAAGCCGCGGAGCTGTGCGTCCGGCGGAGGGCCACCTGGTGGCTCAATGGCCCCGCGGAATTGCACGGCGCCGAGATCGAAAACGTCCACGTGATCAATATTGCTCATGTAGACCCACTGACGCTGCTGGTCATACAGAAGGAATTTGTAGAACCCGGCCTTTGCATAGACCTGCTCGCTCTGGAGATATTGAAAGGCGCGTGGAGAGGTTGCCGAGCCGGCTGAAGAGTTCACCGTGACGTCAGCGTTCCCTGGCGTTCCCGCTGGAGTCTGGACGGTGAGGCGCTCAAGAGAGAAAGGATATGCCGTGTCAAATCCCTGTGAAGCGGCGATCGAGGCGACATTTTCCAGCTTCTGAACCGTAGCGGCCGCACCGCCAATGGTGACAGTGACCTTGCCGGGATCACTTCCAAATCCATAGCCATGGATTTCAATGGCATCGCCTCCGGCTTTATTTCCAGCGTTGGGGAGAATCTCGCGGATTTGCGTTCCGTAGGAAAAGGCATTGGGTGCAATGGCAAGCCAGCCGCTCGGGAAATAAGCGGTGAGATTCACAGGGCCGTTGTCGGCGCTGGCAGGCGATGTGGCTTGGATTTGAGTTGAGCCCATCTGCTGAGCGGCGGTGGCAAGCTGCCCTCCGAAGACCACGTGCGGATTGAGCTCGAAATTCTGGCCAGCGAGTGCGACGACAGTGCCGCCGGCGTTCGGGCCTTCGCTTGGCTGCGCCGAAGGCGGCGAAGCGAAGGTGGGAAATGCGGAAGGCAATGACGATGGATGCGCGGCGTCCACCAGGGTAACCCCTCGATTGGCCATGCCAAAAAGGAGCTGCGAGTCGCCCACATCCTCGATTTCCGATCTGGCGCCCTGGACTGTGGCGTCGGGAACCTCGCCGATTCGATTGAGATTCGCGGCGCTCAAGGCTGTGATGACTGGGGCGCCATTCTTTTCCTCGCTCAGATTGATGCTTTGACCGTCGCTCGAGAAAACAAGGCCCAGAGGAGCGGCGGTTGGATAAGAAGCCAAAGAATTGAGCGACCCGCTGAGGAGGACTAATTGTGTGGCGGCGCTTGACTGAAAAGCTACTGCGAACCTGGAAGAGTCCGGACTCGCAGCAGCTTGCAGAATGGTTCCTGATCCGAGGGAGACAGGACCTGCGACAAGGGTGCCGCTCGCGTCGAAAAGGGCGACTTCACCGCTGGAGTCGTTCGCTGCGACAAGAATTCTTGTGTGGTCACCGGATCGCGCCATGACGCCCATGCCGTTTTGAAAAAGACTTGGCGCGGCAGAAGTGAGGTTCACGAGCGCGTTGATCGCAGGGTCCCACACCGCCAGCAGCGATTCTCCGGAGGCAGCTTCCCTTAAGCGAACAAAAAGCTTGCCGCTTGAGAGCGCCAAGACTTCCTCCGGCCTGTCAAAGGTTACGTTCGGAAGAGGCTGCAGAGGCGAGAGAGTATATTTCGCGCGAACCTGGAGCGTGGTTGCGTCAATGGCGGTGATTTGTTCGGTTGTCGAGCCAACCCAAACGATTTGTCCGTCCGCCGACATATCGACGCTGCTCGCACCTGGAATTGAGATTTGCGCAATGGGCGAACCGTCCAGAGAAGAGAGAACCTCAACGCGATTCATGGCGCGGTTGGCGACAAAGAGGTGCTTGTTTGCGGCGTCCAGAGTGAGATGGCGGTGATGCGGTTCTCCGGGCGGGTCATCCATTGAGGGAACTGAATCGGTTGCTGAATACGCGGTTCGAGGAAGCGCGGAGACGACACCGCTCTGAACCACCAGCGTGAGGCTTGCAGAGTGCGAAAGATTCCCGCTAACTCCCTGGGCGGAAAGAGTGACATTTCCGGTGCTGGCCGCGGACGTGGCGCCGAAAAGCAAGCTGGCAGAGCCGCCGGCCGATACCTCGAACGGGCTTGCGGGATTTGCGGTGATCCCGGCAGGCAGGCCAGTCAGCGTGACCTGCACGGAACCAGTGAACCCGCCACTGGAAGCAGCGTTTAGCGTGACCGTTGGACTGGTGCCGCCTTGCGGAACGCTCACACTGGCTGGAGAAAACGAAAGGGAAAAATCCGGCTGGGGAGGTGGCGGCTGGACGGACGCGACGGGACCGCCTCCGCAGCCTGTAGCTAAGCTAAGAAGTGTTCCCGATAACAGTGCAAGCGCCCAGAGATGTTTGGCCATCGCTTGGGAGGGCCCGGCAAAACATCCCCGTGCTGGAACGCGGAGGCTCACCGAGTTCCAGCGCAACCGGTCACCATTAAACGTCGTCCAGACCGCCACCGCTGCCCCTTTGCAACGGCGCAAGCATCGCTCCTATCTGTGTACTTGTCAAGTTTAGAAATAAGCGGGAAATGCCGTACAAAGAGCTATAACCAAAAAAAGAGCGGCGCGGGAAAACCCGCGCCGCAATTAGGAGAGAAACTTGTACCAGAGAAACTAAATGCTCTACTAAATGCTCTTCGGTCCCGCGGCTGCCGCCGCCGGAGTGGCGCTCTTGGAGAAGGCGCTGCTCGTATCCCTCTCGGCAGTCTTGTCAATTTCGATCGAGCCCTTGAAGTAGGCGCCATCCTCGATGGAAATGCGCGCCGTGGTAAGGTCGCCGTGGACGGAGCCATCTTTCTTAATCTCGATGCGGTCTTTCGCGCGGAGATTGCCTTTCACGGTGCCATAGACGACAACTTCACGGGCGATGATGTCTGCCGTGAGTTTCGCAGTGGCGCCGATGGTCAGCTTACGCTCATCGAGTTGGACAAGCCCCTCGACGGAGCCGTCGATCAGGAGATCCTCGTTACCGGAGATTTCTCCTTTGATATGCAGGCTCGGCCCCAGCCGCGCGGTAGCGCGGTCCGCGGTCGCACCCAGTGGACGCATGGCATCAGTACTCATCGCCTTTGTTCCCTCCCAAGTCGCCGGAGCAGGCTTCGGCGGCTGA
>DATIXL010000088.1:0-4036 GCA_035518615.1 Terriglobales bacterium
ATCCAGGAAGCGCCGCGGGATTTCACATTCAGATGGATCCAGATTTCGAGCGCATACTTTCCTTGGTACCCTCAAAGCGACCGACTGGATTTTCAATTCAAGACCTGATGAAATCTTTATCCGAAGACGAGAAAACGATTGGCGGGTGGGGCAGATCTTCTTTGTGATTTGCTCCAGCATACCGCGGCGATACCCGAGATCGTAGGAAGCGTCAAGCGGGGTGCCGCACCCTTTGGGTTTAAGGGTGCGGATTTTCTCCGGTGCTCACCTCATTCCATCACCGTCACCCTCTGAACCCGGGGACAGATGGGACGTTTTCTGATGGTTTGTGGCGCGTGCGTCACCCTTTGAAATCGCCAGAACCGTTCGGGGCGGCCTACGGTTTCCACAGGAAAGCGCGGGGAACTCTTTGCTCCTTCGACCCTCACCCGCCCAAGCCTATCCCCGTTAAATCACTATACAATACCCTTTATATTCTAGTTGACATTCCCTGCTCATTTGTGCTATCATGTTTCATGAAATTCCTTCCTCGCACCCTCCCAGGCCAACCCCGCCCCCGCGGTCCCCTCGCCCTCTCGCATCCCTTCTCTCCGATTCCTCACCCGCAATTCTCTAACTTCTCTTTTTTCATGAGCTTCCGCACTCTTGCCTCGCTCTTGCAAAACGAAATTTTCATCCAACCGGTTTCCTTTCAATCGCTTGCGCACTCTTGCACAAAAACGCCGGGGGTATGGGATGCTGGCGCACTTCCCATTTCGGGAATCATCCGCCGCACCAAAAAAACTGGACCATTCAGGCGTTGGGTGTTCGATCAGTCGAGAGCAGGGACTGCGTCGCGTTCGCGCCGCCGGCGTGTCATGTACCGCATCGCGATGTTCAGGAAGATCTCTCCGCAAGGAGTGTCAATGGCGATGACCATTGCTTCGGTATCCGCGCTTCCCGCGAGGCCTTCTTCGTTGCTGTGGATTTCCGGCGGGAACACCTTGAAGCGGAATCCCTGGTCGTTCAGCAGCGTGACGGAATTTCCAATCACCATGTTCGCCAGCTCGCAGACCGTTTCGCGCACGAGCTGCTCACTCTCCTGCACTTCGCCCCCGGACAGCCTCGCCGCCACCTTCATCGCAACTTCCGGCGCGAGGTCGAGAATGATCCGCCCTTCGATGTCTCCCTTGATGAGAATCAGCGCCGCAATTCCCTTCCGGCGATACGCGGTCTCTTCCATCGCCAGGTCGCCGATTTTCGTCGGCCCCTGGAGCGACTCGGCAAACACGGCGTCCGCGGCATTGATGAACGGCTGGATGAGTTCCATTTTCATGAGCGGTGTTCTCCCGCGAGCGCGACCGGCGACATCGCCGCCCCACCTTCGTCGTTCAAAACGTACCGGAGAATTTCATACAACACTTCGGGCTTCACGGGCTTCTGCACAAAGTGCTTCGCGCCTTTCTGCAGCGCCGCCAGGATATTCTCCTGGTAGCCGACGGACGACACCATGACGATCCGAGCTTCCGCGTGCTGTCGCACGATGCGCTCGACCGCCTCGATCCCTTCCATTTGCGGCATGGTGATGTCCATGAGCACGATGTCGGGCTTGGTGCGGTTGTATTCCGCGATGGCGGTGAGGCCGTCGCCGGCTTCCCCCGCCACTTCGCCGCCAAAAAGCTCGATCATCTTGATCAAATTCTTGCGCGCGAAGACGGAATCATCCACGACCAGATACCGGACGGGCTGGTTGTCTTTTCTAAATAGAGCGCCGAACTGTTGCATGGCCTTCTCCTTGTGCACAGCAGCCGGAAAACGGCCGCCGCTTCCCCGCTCTCTAGGAGCGCGAGGAAGGCACTGGTGTTTTTTCCCTCGATCTCTCTTTATTCTGGGCGGCCGAATCTCGACCGCCTTTCTTTTTCTCTTTCTCAGACTCTTTTTCCTCGCCTCGTTCGGATTTCTCGGAGCGATCCGCATTTTCCGGAATCCGGTCGCCCCCGAACTGGCTAGCGAGAAAAATTCCGATATTTTCGAGCGGCAGAATTTTGGCTGCGTGCCCTTTCAGTATTGCGGCGCGCGGCATTCCACCGACCACGCAAGTGTCTTCGCTTTGCGCGATGGTCAAGCCGCCGGCCGTTCGAATGGCGCCAAGTCCTTCCGCGCCGTCCTCCCCCATGCCAGTCATCAGAACGCCGACGGCCATGGGACCGAAATCCTGGGCGACGGAATGAAACAAAACGTCCACGGAGGGGCGGTGCCCGTTGACGGGTGGCAAATCGCCGAGAACGGCCATGTCGCCGCGGGGCATACGACGGACCATGAGATGACGATTACCCGGACAGATAAGGACGCGGCCCGCGACGAGAAGATCGCCGGATTTTGCTTCGTGAACATCGAGCGCGCAGCATTCATCGAGGCGGCGGGCAAACATTTCCGTAAAGCCTTCGGGCATGTGTTGCACGACGACGAAGGCCGCGGGAAAATCAGCGGGAATTTGCGAGAAAACGTATTGCAGTGCGTTCGGTCCTCCGGTCGAAACACCGATTGCAATGATGCGATTCGCAGGAACCGCAGGGCGATTGCCCTTTTTTCGAACGGGAGGAGCTTCTTCCACGACGGGCGAAAGCAGGCGGCGGCCGCTGGCGCGCTTGGCGACTTTAATTTTTTCGATGAGCTGGCCTGCGATGGAATCGAGATGGCCGGCAGCAGCTTCCTTGGGCTTGGCGACAAAATCTATCGCACCCAAGGCGAGAGCTTTAAAGGTTGAATAGGCGCCTTCTTTCGAATGCGTACTGAAGAGAATGACGGGCATGGGACCGCGGCGCATGATCAGACGAAGCGTTTCCATTCCGTCCATGCGGGGCA
The DNA here is from genome assembly GCA_035518615.1 of Terriglobales bacterium. Taxonomy (GTDB): domain Bacteria; phylum Acidobacteriota; class Terriglobia; order Acidiferrales; family UBA7541; genus Acidiferrum. The sequence goes on from DATIXL010000088.1 coordinate 2,845, forward strand.
TTTCCAGATCGAGAGTGACGACGTCGGGATGAAGTTCCTCGATTTTCTTCAGCGCAAAAGCGCCATCCATGGCGGTGCCGACAACCTCGATGTCCGGATCGCGCGAAAGAATGATGGGAATCAGTTTCCGCATCAAAGCGGAATCATCCACAACCAAAACTCGGATGCGTTCGCTCATGCGATCGCCCCCAATGGGTTTGCGCGTGAGAGGCGCGAGAGAATGGCCGGAACATTGAGAATCAGGACGACGGTGCCGTCTCCGAGGATGGAAGCGCCGCTGACCAGATCGCTCGCAACGATATCCGCAGGGAGCGCCTTGATGACCAGCTCTTCTTCGCCAACCATCTGGTCCACGAGAAGGCCGAAGCGGCGGTCCGAGGCTCCGATGACGATGACGAAGCAGCGCTTCTTGTTTTGAGGAGCGTCCACGGCGTGGAGACGTCCCAAGGTGTTGAGGCGCACGAGAGAGAGAATCTGCTCGCGGAGGCGAAGCACTTCGCGCTGATCCACGCGCTGGATATCCTGCTCGGAGATGCGGGTGATTTCGACAACGGAGGAAAGAGGAACCGCAAAGAGACGGCCGCCAACGCGGAAGAGGAGCGTCTGAATGCTAGCGAGCGTGAGAGGCGCACGAAGCTGAATGGTGGTGCCCTTGCCGGGGCTGGTCAGAACATTGACGGTGCCCTTGAGACGATCGAGAACGTTTCGAACGACGTCCATCCCGATGCCACGGCCGGAGACTTCCGTGATCTCGGAGGCGGTGCTGAATCCGGGCTCAAAAATAAGATTCAGAGTTTCGGATTCGGTGAGGCGGGAAACCTCCGCAGCTTTCAATAAACCCGTTTCAACGGCATGCTTGCGGACGAGGTCGAGGTTGATGCCGCGGCCGTCGTCACGGACTTCAATAACGACTTGAGTGCCCTGATGAAACGCGTTGAGGGTGATGGATCCCCGCGCGGGTTTGCCGACCGCGAGACGCGCTTCGGCAGGCTCGATGCCGTGGTCCACAGCATTTCGAACGATATGGGTCAGCGGCTCAGAAAGCGCATCGAGAATACCCTTATCGAGATCGGTGTTTTGACCGGTGAGTTCGAGGGCAACATCCTTGCCGCAGTGCTTGGCGACATCGCGAACAACGCGCGGGAAACGGCGGAAGAGCTGCTCGACGGGAACCATGCGGATCTTGAGGACG
>DATIXL010000089.1:0-11891 GCA_035518615.1 Terriglobales bacterium
GGGATCAGGACATCACGCCGATCTTCTTCCGCATCCGGGTGAGTTCGCTGACCGGCCTGCGCGGAGCGGCAGAAGAATAAGTTTTCAGCTCCTCTTGACAACCTCCCCGGCCGGGGGCACAATCCTCAAAGGCGAATAAAAAGCGAAAGTAAAAATATCGCCTCCAGGGCTTCTCGCCCCGGCGTTCCCTGAAAATTGAGGATTCTATGTCTTCCGCAGTGATTTCCACTTCGGCGGCCTTGAGCCGCCCTTTTCTTTTTGATGACGAGCCTGAAGTCGGCTCGTTCTCTACGGACTCCCGAAAACCGGCGGAATCTGTCATTGCCCAGGTCCGTCATTCAAAAATCAAAAATCAACATTCAACAATTCCGCTGGTCACCCCGGCCTCGCAGCTCGCCGCACGCCCAACTCCGGAGATGGCCTCAAGCGGCATCCCAGAACTCGATGCCCTCACGGGTGGCCTGCCCCGCGGATGCGTCACTGAAATCTGTGGCCCCGCATCTTCCGGGCGCACCACCGTCCTGCTTGCCGCCTTAGCTGCCGCCACGCGTCGCGGAGAATATTGCGCCGTCATCGACGCCAGCGACTCGCTCGATCCGCAATCCGTCGCAGATGCAGGAGTCGATCTGGACCGGCTCCTCTGGGTTCGCTGTGGAGACGAAGCTCCGAAGAAATCACAAGTTAAGCGAAACGATCAAAGCGGGTGCCCCATGTCTCGCGCGCCTTCTGCGCGAGAAGTGGGGAAGCCTTCCCAAAAACTATTCGATTTCAATCGTAAAAGTGAAAAAGAAACTATCTCGCGCCAATCCGAACATCGTCTCGAGCAAGTTCTCCGCGCCACGGATCTGCTGCTCGAAAGCGGAGGCTTCGGACTTATCATTTTGGATCTTGGCGATGTTCCCCCGCAGGCCGCGCGCCGCATCCCGCTCACCACATGGTTCCGCTTCCGACGCGCCATCGAACACAAGCCGACGCTCCTACTCGCCATTGAACAACGGCCGATCGCGGGAAGTTGTTCGTCACTGCTGCTGCAACTCGGAGTGCTCAGTACTTCAAGAGAAAACTTGGCTCATGGCCCTGAGGGTTTGTCATCCGCGCACGTGCAGCTGCTCACTGGGCTTGAAATCAATGTGGAATTGATCCGCTCCCGCCTGGACCGAAAACCATCAACCTCGGTGATGTTCGAAACGAAAACAGCTTGGACTGGATGAAACAAATTACTCAATCACCCAATTACAAAAATTACTCAATGTTCCCATGCCGTTTGCTTGCATCTACGTTTCGAATTTTTCCATCGCGGCCGCACTCCGCGCTGAACCGGAACTGCAGGCTCGTCCTGTCGCAATCTTTGAAGGAAAGCCCCCGCTCGAAAAAGTCATCGCGGTCGATGAAAACGCAAAGCGTCTGGGCATCTCTCCAGGAATAACCAAGGCGCAAGCCGAACTTTGCTCCGAACTTGCCCTCCGGCCCCGCTCGGCATTGCACGAATCTTCTGCGCACTCTGCCCTTCTCGATTGCGCACAATCTTTCTCTCCCGTGGTAGAAGACTCCGCCTGCGACACGGTCCTGCTCAATCTCGCTGGAATGGAATCTCTGTTGGGATCTGTCCCCAAAATTTCCCGTGCAATCGCCGACCGTGCTGTTGCGCTCGGCCTCATTGCAAATATTGCAACTGCTTCCAATCCTGACACAGCTTTACTTGCAGCCCGCGGCATGTCAGTAGCGCCGGCATCCAGCCGGCTGTCGCGGGGGCAACTTGCCCCCGCACCGGATAACGAAGAAAAACATCCAGTTACTGTGATCCCCGCAGGCAAAGAGGCTGAGGAGTTGGCTCCGCTCCCGATTACAGTTTTGTTCCACAACCGTCTCGACGGAGACGAAAAGAAATCCGCCGATAGCCTGCTTGAAACTCTCGACCGCTGGGGCATCCGCAACCTGCGCGCCCTGGCCGCGCTGCCCCAGATCGCGCTTACCGAGCGCCTCGGACAAGACGGACTTCATCTGCAGCAACTCGCCCGCGGCGCAGTCTCCCGTGCTCTCGTTCCGGTCGAAGCCCCACTGATGTTCGAAGAAGCGATTGAACTTGAACACCCAATCGTCCTGCTCGAGCCTTTAGCCTTCCTGATGAATCGGCTGCTCGAGCAGCTGTGCGCGCGCTTGGGGTCACGTGCCCTAGCTACACAAGAGCTGCGGCTTACTCTCGGACTCTCAAATCTCACCGGGGTGGAAGACGAATTCGAAAATCTTGGACTGCCCAGCGAGAATGATGGAAATATGTGGGGACAGCCGCCCTCGGCTGTCCGGCGGAGCGAAGCTCCGCGGCATTCCAGGCAGTCGACACAGTTCACTCGCAAGCTTTCTCTGCCCCTTCCCATGCTCGACGTCAAAGTTTTTCTGAAACTCCTGCAACTCGATTTGAATGCTCATCCACCAGGAGCCCCGATTATGAAAATCCATCTCGCAGCCGAACCTGCACGCCCGCGCTCGACCCAGGGAGGCCTGTTTCTCCCACCTGCGCCTGAACCGGAAAAGCTTGAACTGACGCTCGCCCGCATCGCCGGCATTGTCGGCGAACAGAAAGTCGGCGCCGTAGAACTCCTCGACACGCATCATCCTGAAGGATTCCGCATGCGCCGCTTCGTCGCCGAAGTAGCGCGCAAAATTCCCCAGAAGAAAACTCACGATGCCGTCGAAGCACAATCCGCCGTCACGGCCCTGCGTCGCCTGCGCCCTCCAGCACGCGTCAATGTCACCTTGGAAAACGGGCAGCCTGTTCGTCTGGTTTGTCCGAAGAAAAAAGAGATACAGGGAGAAGTCCTCTGGAAGGCCGGTCCTTGGCGCTTCTCAGGAGACTGGTGGGAACGCGAAGCTTGGTCCCGCGACGAATGGGACCTCGCCCTGCGTAACGGAGAAGAAATCTCGTTCTACCGTCTCGTACACGATCTGCTCGGCGGAGGGTGGTTTGTGGAAGGAACGTATGACTGAAGCAGTGGTCAGTGATTAGTAGCTAGTGGCCAGTTACAGTTTTTTCTAATCACTGGCCACTAGCCACTGACCACTGTGTTCGTAGAACTTCACGCCCGCTCCGCATTCAGCTTCCTTGAAGGCTCTTCCCTTCCCGAGGAATTGATCGGAGTGTGCCAGCACTTTCAGATGCCGGCTATGGCGTTGCTCGACACTGATGGCGTTTACGGCGCCCCGCGATTCCACCTCGCCGCGACGAAAGCGAAAATCAAAGCGCACATTGGCGCGGAGATCACTTCTGAATTTCTACGCCCTGTCATCCTGAGCGGAGCAAGCGCGAAACGAAGTGAAGCACTTGCGGAGTCGAAGGATCCCTATTCCCAGAAAGCATCGAAGAAGGAGATTCCTCGCTTCGCTCGGAATGACAAAGTTGAGGCTCGGAATGACAAACAAGGGGGATCTGAAAAAAAATCTGGAAAAACATTTCGCTTACCCCTTCTCGTCGCCTCCCGCCCCGGTTACCAGAACCTCTGCCGCCTGATCACCAAAATGAAGTTGCGCGCCAGGAAAGGCGAAGGCTCGGTCACCAAACAGGAATTAGAGGAGCACGCCGCAGGACTCATTTGTCTTACCGGCGGAGACGAAGGACTACTCGCCGCGGCCCTCAGGCAAGGCGGCGCCGCAGAAGCTCGCAAAACAATCGACCAACTCATCTCTATCTTCGGGCAGAGCAACGTCTACGTCGAACTTCAGCGCCACTTCCATCGCGAAGAAGAATCGCGCAATCGCATTGCGCTTGAACTCGCGCGCTCATTCAAACTGCCGCTACTTGCCACCAATGGCGTCAACTACGCTATCCCGACAGCCCGTGAACTCGCTGACGCATTCACAGCGATCCGCAATCACCGCACTCTCTCCACCGCCGGACGCCTTCTCTCCCGCAACTCCGAGCGTCACGTGAAGTCTCCCCAGGAAATGCAGCAACTTTTCGCCGACTTTCCCGAGGCCATCCACAATACCGTCGAACTTTCCAACCGCCTCGAATTCACGCTCAACGATCTCGGCTACGAATTTCCGCGTTATCCCGTACCCGTAGGCGAATCTATGGACTCTTTCCTCCGGGAACACGCATGGATCGGTTTCCGCGACCGCTATGGACGCTCCTCGCCCGAAATGCAAGACAAGGCCCGCCGCCAGATTGAAAAAGAACTCGCGCTCATCCAGAAACTAAAACTTGCCGGATACTTTCTGATCGTCTGGGATCTCATCCGCTTCTGCCGCGAGGAGAACATCCTCGTGCAAGGGCGCGGGTCTGCGGCCAACAGCGCCGTCTGTTATTCGCTCGGCATCACCGCTGTTGACGCGGTCGGCATGGAGCTTCTCTTCGAACGTTTTCTCTCCGAAGAACGCGGCGAGTGGCCCGACATCGATCTCGATCTCCCCAGTGGTGACGAGCGCGAAAAAGTGATTCAGTATCTCTACAAAAAATACGGCGAGCGCGGCGCAGCCATGACCGCTAACGTCATTACCTATCGCAACCGCATGGCGGCGCGCGAAATGGGCAAAGCCCTCGGATTCGATGCCGAGACTCTCGCCAAAATTTCTGCCGCAGTCGCCACCTGGGAATTCCGCGACGAGAACGACGCGCTCGACCGGCGCTTCCGCGATGCCGGACTCGATCTATCCCATCCCCGCCTGCGCAAATATTACGAACTCTGCCTCGCTGTGCAGGACCTGCCACGCCATCTCGGCCAGCACTCCGGCGGCATGGTCATCTGCCAGGGACAACTCGATTCCGTTGTTCCACTCGAGCCTGCCTCGATGCCCGGCCGCGTCGTCGTGCAGTGGGACAAAGAAGACTGTGCCGATATGGGCATCATCAAAGTTGATCTGCTCGGGCTTGGCATGATGGCCGTCCTCAAAGATTCTATCGAGCTCGTCCGCAATCACTATCACGAAGAAGTGGATCTCGCGCACCTTCCGCAAGACGATCCGCAGGTGTACTCCACGCTGCAGCAAGCCGACACGGTCGGAATGTTTCAGGTAGAAAGCCGCGCTCAGATGTCCTGTCTGCCGCGTCTGCGCCCGATTCGTTTCTACGATGTAGTCGTGCAGGTCGCGATCATTCGTCCCGGCCCAATCGTGGGTCAGATGGTGAATCCATTTTTGGAGCGCCGCCAGGGCCGCCAGGAGGTCACCTACGCTCATCCATCGCTCGAACCCATACTCAAGCGCACTCTCGGCGTCCCGCTTTTTCAGGAACAACTGCTGCGCATCGCCATGATCGCCGCCAACTTTACCGGAGGCGAGGCCGAAGATCTCCGCCGCGCCATGGGATTCAAGCGCTCGCAAGCGCGCATGCGCGAAATCGAAGCCAAACTCCGCGCTGGCATGACTGCCAATGGAATCGCACCGAAAGCGCAGGAAGAAATTATCCTTTCGATCACATCGTTCGCGCTCTATGGATTCCCCGAGTCCCACGCCGCGAGTTTTGCCCTGATCGCCTACGCCAGCGCATTTTTGAAATGTCACTATCTCGCCGCATTCACCGCAGCCCTGCTGAATAACCAACCCATGGGCTTCTACTCGCCCGCAACGATTGTCAAAGACGCTCAGCGCCACGGCCTGAAACTGCTGCCGGTGGATGTGACGAAGTCGGAATGGAATTGCACGCTGGAACGAGTTACGAGTCCCGAGTCGCGAGTCCCGAGCCAAGTTCTCAGTTCTCAGTTCCCAGTTCTCAGTAAAACAAAAGACGATTCTTTACGCTCGCAACTCGGGACTCGCGACTCAGGACTCGTGGCCCTTCGCATGGGCCTGCGCTACGTTCGCGGATTGCGCGAAGATGCCGCCCGCTCGCTCCTGCTGGAGCGCAAGCACGCTCCCTTTACTTCCATCCACGATGTTACCCGCCGCGTGCCCGAACTGCGCAAAGACGAACTCACCACGCTCGCTGAAATCGGCGCATTGAATGCAGTAGCCAGTACTCAGTACCCGGTACCCAGTAGGACCTTTGTCATTCCGACCCCCGAGCGCAAGCGAGGGGCGGAGGAATCTCGGTCCGACTCAAGATTCAGAGCTTACGACTCGGCACGGAACTACTCAGGGCTCGAAGCTCGGGGCTCGAAGCTTCACCGCCGTGATGCCCTCTGGCAAGTGGAACGGGCCGTTCGCGCATCCGGACCTCTGCTGGAAAGTCACCCCGAACCCGACACTCCCTCGCCGCTCGCGCCAATGAATCACGAAGAGCGCCTGGTCGCCGACTTCCACGGCACCGGGCTCACCGTCGGACCGCATCCCATGGCCTATCGCCGCGCCTGGCTCAATGCCATGGGCATCCGCCGCGCCAATGAACTGCGTGACTTACCCACGGGCAAGCGCATCCGCATCGGAGGATGCGTCATTACCCGCCAGCGTCCCGGCACGGCGAAAGGATTTGTATTTTTATCGTTGGAAGATGAAACTGGCGTCGCAAACGCAATCGTCCGACCCGATCTGTTTCACGAAAATCGTTTGCTCCTCACCAGCGAGCGTTTTCTGGCGGTCGAAGGAATTCTTCAAAACCAGGACAACGTAATCTCTGTCCGAGCCGAACGGGTACAGCCGCTCTTCGTTACTAAAGCTGAAACCTCTTCGCACGACTTCCACTAGTAAGTTGACCTTCGTCCTTCTCGAGTCTAGATTTGTGTGTTCTATTTTCTAATCCGACTGCACCGCGCGCGTCCCAACTCTAACTTCCCTCCCAGCGCGCCAGTACAGTTTGTGCAGAAAGGGCTCTATGTTCTCTTTCCTGTGCGCACGCACTTCTCTTATTATCGTCGTCCTTTTCGCTGCACCCTTACTTCACGCCGGTGACGACTGGCTCCCTCTCACTCCAGATGAACTCAAGATGACCGCCGAGCCCAAGGCTCCGGGCGCCCAGGCGATTTACCTCTACCGGCAAGTGGACCGCGACGATGCGAACTCCATCGAAAAGACTTACGCTCGTATCAAGATCCTGACTGAAGAAGGGCGCAAGTACGCAGACATTGAAATTCCCTTCATGAAAGACATCGGCGACATCCAGGACATTCATGCCCGCACCATCCACCCTGATGGCACCATTATTCCTTTCTCCGGTGGAATCCTGGAGAACACCATTGTGAAGGCAAAAGGCTGGAAGTACTTGGCCAAGACCTTCACGATGCCCGATGTTCAACCGGGCAGCATCATCGAATACCGATTTACCCGCCACCTGCCGCAAGGCTGGGTCTATGACTCAAGCTGGATCCTCAGCGACGAACTCTTCACGAAACACGCCAAGTTTTCCTTACGGCAGGGCTATGGCTACTCGCTTGTATGGAGCTGGCCGCGCGGCCTTCCTCCTGGAACAAATCCTCCCGTCATGGAGAAAGGCGTTGCGCGCCTCGAGACATCCGACGTTCCCGCATTTCAGATCGAAGACTATATGCCGCCACAGAACGAAATGCGGTATCGCGTCGATTTCACCTACTCACGCAGCGACGAGAAGGACATCGACAAGTTCTGGAAAGCGGAAGATAGGTCCCTCTACGAGGCCGTCAATTCTTTCACTGACAAGCACAAAGCCATGCAGCAGGCGGTTTCCCAGATCGTGTCCGACACCGATACGCCTCAGCAAAAGCTCGAGAAGATTTACGCCCGGTGTCAGAAGGTAAGAAACACAAGCTACGAGCACGAGAAAACGCAGAAAGAGAAAGACCGCGAGAAGCTCAAGGAAATTCACAATGTTGAGGATGTTCTGAAACGTGGATACGGAAACAGTCTGGAGATCACATGGCTGTTCTTCGCGCTTGTTCGCGCCGCCGGATTTGATGCCAGCCCCGTTTGGGTTTCCACGCGCAACTCTCACTTCTTTGACAAGAAATATCGTAACGTCGACGACCTGAACAGCAACGTGGTTTTGGTGAGGCTGGACGGTAAGAACCTGTACTTCGACCCTGGAGTCGCTTTCGCCCCATTTGGCGTATTGCCTTGGTTCGAGACCGGCGTCATCGGATTGCAGCTCAACAAAGATGACGGCACATGGATCACCACCACCTATCCCGATCCCTCACAATCTGGAACCGAGCGCGCTGCCTCGCTTCAATTGGACGAATCAGGAAACCTGGAAGGAACCGTAACCCTGACATTCAAGGGACTCTCGGCTCTCAGCTATCGGGCAGAAGAAAACGAAGAAGACGACACGGCGCGAAAGAAATCACTGGAAGACGCGATCAAATCCTTGATCCCCGGGTCGATACAAGCTGAGGTTACGAACAATCCGGATTGGAGCAGTTCGTCCAGTACTTTGGTCGCTCAGTACCACCTTCAGATTCCAGGATGGGCCACTGTTATGGGACGGCGCACGATGGTGCCGGCATCTCTCTTTGGGAAAGGCGAGCAGCACCTGTTCGAAAGCGCAAACCGTGTCCACCCGATCTACTACAGTTTTCCTTATACCGATGTGGACAGGGTCACGATCAGCGTTCCGCAAGGATGGAGCGTCTCCAACGTGCCCCAGCCGCGCAAGACTGACGTCAAAGCCTGCACCTACGACCTCACTGCGGAAGACGCCAAGGGAAAGTTGAATCTATCCCGCCGTCTGATGGTCAACATCGCGTTGATCGGAGTCAAAGACTATCCAACGTTGCGCTATTTCTTCCAGAACGTACGAAACGGCGACGAGCAGCAGATCCTGCTGTCCCCCGCCGCCGTTAAGTAAGTGAACTTTACTTACCCGTGTAGCTGATTCTCCAGATCGAGTTCGATCCGTCATCGCTCACCAGCAGCGATCCGTCCGGCGCCTCTGTCATTCCCACTGGACGCCCCCACACATTGCCGTCGGGAAGCACAAATCCAGTCAGGAAATCCTCATACTCTCCGGATGCATGGCCGGTCTGGTGCAACGGAATCCGGATCACTTCATACCCGGCACGGACCGCTTTATTCCAGGAACCGTGCTCCGAAGCGAAGATGTCTCCCTTATATTCCGCTGGAAACTTATCTCCTTGATAGAACGTGAATTCCAGCGACGCGTTGTGCGCTTGCAGAAGCACATCCGGAACGATCGCTTTCTCCTTTAATTCCGGATGTTTCCCCTGGTGGCGAGGATCCTGATGTCCTCCGATGTACCACCAAGGCCATCCGTAAAACCCACCTTCCTGCACGTGCGTGATGTAATCAGGCACTAGGTTGTCACCGAGCGCATCGCGCTCATTCACCGAGCACCACAGTTCGCCCGTTTGCGGATTCACCTTGATTCCGCCGCCGGCATTGCGAATTCCGTATGCATAGACCTTGAGCTGGCAATTTGCCGGATCGCACACGAGGATGTCCGCGCGATCCTTCTCGTCGGGATGAGTATCGGGGTCGTTCACATTCGATTCCGAGCCCACTCCGACAAAGAGTTTTTTGCCGTCCTGCGAAAACTCCACAGCGCGGGTGTTATGGCCACCGGGCGGCAAGTCCGCAATGTGCTGCGACGGACCGCTAGCCTTCAGATCGCCCGAGTGGTATGGGAACCGCACGATTTCAGTTTCGTTGCCGATGTACACCCATTGCGGGTCATTCCCGGGGGGGTAGAACGCAATCCCATATGGATGCTTCAGGCCTTCCACGAACACGGACATCTGCTCCGGTTTGCCGTCACTCGTCATCCCGCGGAATACACGGATGCGGCCGGGCTCCATTTCCGCCAGAAAGGTGTCGCCGTTCGGAGCGGTCCTCATCCATCGCGGATTGTCCAATCCTGAAGCAAACAGCTCGACCTTGAATCCCGGCAGCGTGACGGGCCAGACATTTGCCGGACGGCCCACTAACTCCGGCCCGTTCCGCGCTGAATCCGTCGCATACGGCTGAGGCAAATCGCTCGGCGTGATCTTGCGAGTCGTCCCCGGCTTTTCATAGCGAAAATCTGTGAACGGCGGCTTCGGGGCCGGTGCGTTCAGTTTCGAAACGGGTGCCTCGGGAGCGGCAGGATCCGCACCTGGCGCCGGTTTTTGGCCCGGGCCCATCGTTTCCACAAAGCTCACAATCTGCCACCGCTGCTGCTCCGGCAAAAACTCCCACGCAGGCATGCCGTTGTCTTTGCTTCCCTTCGTAATGAACCAGAAGACCTCGCCGGGTGTGACTCCTTCGAGTTTTCCGTCAATCAATGACGGCACATTGCCCGTTCCCTGCCCGGTCTTGCCATGGCACGCCAGACAATTGCGTGCGTACAATGTCTTACCCGCAGTCACCGCCGCGGCCTGTCCCTGGAACGGATTCTTCATCTCTTTCGCGGAATCCGGCGCCCCATGAAATGACTTGTCCGCAGCAAAGGCGGATACGACGAACAGCAGGGACAACGAGACTGCCCAACCCAACGTCCTGGCTTTCGACGGCATAGGTCTCCTCTGAAATTTTCTGGCTTAGATTCTCTGCTTCCCCAAATCGACTCGGCTTTACCCTGAATGAGTTTGACAAAAGGGTTGAGCCGGGAAAAATACACTTCTTGCTTTAGAACTATACCGCCTGGAACGAATACGCTGCTAACGTCCGGCTGAAGCCAGACGGCGGTCGGAAAAAAAACGCCCTCGACCGCCCCCCGACCTGAGCCAAAGACTCACTTGGATTTCGCCTTAATCAACGGGATATAATTTCGGCCCCAAGGGGCTGTCCGTAATCCTGGACGCACGCCAATTTACAGCACAATCCAAGCTCATTCTGTACAAGGCGGCTCCGCGCGTGAGATCGGACGTAGTTATGGCCAAGAAACGATTCCTCTGCATCACTTTGCTGCTTCTTCTTCCCGCGTTGCATGCGCAAGACGCGAAGAAGGACCAGAAGATTCTGAAAAATCCCGACATCGTAATGATGGTTCAAAACCACTTTGACGATGACACCCTCATCAAAATCATTCACGTCTCTCAGACCGACTTCGATGTTTCGGAGGATGCCTTAGTCGACCTGATGAAACAGGGGGTCTCTTCGCCGGTCATCCGGGCCATGATGTCGGCCCACCGCAAGCAATCCACCGCAAACGCATCGTCAACGCCCGTCGATACTTCAACCGCTGCCGACTCACCCGCGGCTCCCACCCCGAAAACTGAAGCTCCTTCCGTCGCGGCAACCACTCCCGGCTTCGCCACCCGACAACCCGACACTGCCCCATCCGACCAAGCCGCCGCAACGGCGGCAACAGCTGCCACTCCCGTTGCTACCTCGCAACATCCAGAGCCACAAGCCCAAATGATGCGAATGCCAAATCCCGCGATGATGGGAGTCAATCCACAGCAAATGGCCATGCTGCAAGCACAGATGGCGTCCATGGGCATGGGCGGGATGGGAATGGGAGGCATGGGAGGGATGGGCGGCTACGCGATGAACTATTCGCCCGAACAGATGCCGCACGTTTTTCTGAAGCTGCGTCCCGAAGGCAAACAGGAATTCGCTCCGTCCACCGCCCAAATAGGGCAGACAAGCTTCAACGGAGGCATGGGCGCAGGCGGCATGGCGCTGCGTAGTCTGGCGACTCAAGGCCTCAGCTTCGCCGCGATGGGAGCGGGGCCTGCAGGCATGATGGCGATGTCTGCCTTCTCGATGGCCTCCGGCTTTATGCCCGGCATGCGTCCCGGGGCGCCGAAGATGACCTACGTCTGGGGGCTTCCCGGTCGCAAGTCATCGCATGAACTGAACGATACCAGTCCACTCTTCGAGCTCACCTACGGCGAGATTCCCGGAGTCGATCCCGATGCGTACGAACCGACTCTGCTTCACCTCGTGCAGAGTAAAGACAACTTCCGTCTCGTAGGCGCCACGCAAATGAAGATGACCGCGAAGAACATGCGCAATGGCGGCGGACCGGAAAATGGCAAATGGATTGATGAGGACCGCTGGCCTTGCCATGTCAATAAAGAAGAGCGAGGCTTCTATGTCCTGCGCGTTGA
>DATIXL010000090.1:0-6873 GCA_035518615.1 Terriglobales bacterium
CGAAGCCCATCTCGTCAACGGCAACCTGATAGATGTGATCCCTTAAACGTTCTGGCGGGAACCCCATGGGGGCAAGCTAGCACGTTTTCTGGAGGCGAGGGGCTGAGCATTCTTGCCTTGCTAAACCAAATAACACCCTGGCGGGTGGCGCAGCCTTAGCCTCCGAAGATTTTGGGTGGCCCATCCTTGCGGGTCTTGCAAGGGTGGGGCTGCTTTTCGCAAGCGGGATTTGCGCATTTTCACTCGCTGGCTCAGCCCTCCCCACGCTTCCCCTCCCTCCCGTTCGAAGGTACCATAATCTCTATTGACATCCATGTTATAATAGAGTATGTTGTTTTTGACTGATCTCCGAGCTGCCCTCGCCCAATCCCGTGCAATCGTCCCATCGCCGCCTCTCTCATCGGCAGCTCTCCCATCGCAGCCCAACTCTCCCCTAACCATCTTTAGAATGAACACTGAGCATTCCTCGAAGAATGCTCACCCTGAGCGAAGGGCCGAATTCAGGCCCGCAGCCGAAGGGTCTCTCTTCGCAACTCTTGCAGTTTCAACACTTATGAAATCTGTGCCCGTAACTCCGTTCAGAATGAACACTTCCAAAATCGCCAAAAATAACCGCCTTTGGAATCAACACTTGCAAAAACACACCGGGGGTACCCCCTCCTCATTCCCCGTGCTAAGCTCCTCCCTGAGGCAAAACGGGTGCGCGTTTCCGCATCCGAGCACACAGGACTCCTCGATGTTCCGCATTCCACAATTTCTCGCCCTCTCGGCCCTGACGGTCCTTCTGTCCCCCGCCTCCATCTTCGCCGCCCAGGCTCCCTCACCTGCTCCTTCTTCCCAACCCGCATCCACCGCCCAAGCCCCCGCGAAGGAGAATTCCGAGTCCCTTCCCGCCGATTCGGGCGTCTCCCGCGGCAAGAAACTCGTTCTCAAGGACGGCAGCTTCCAGCTCATCCGCGAGTACCAGCGCAATGGCGACCGCGTCCGCTACTACAGCACCGAGCGAGGCGACTGGGAGGAAATCCCCGCCGCGATGGTGGATTGGGACGCCACCGCGAAAGCAGCTGGAACTGAGCAGAAGCATGATCAATCGCTCCTCGCCACCGTGCATCACCAGGAGGAAGAAGAACAGACCAACCTGCCCATGGACGTGGACGCCAGCCTGATCATCGCTCCGAATCTCTTTCTTCCCTCCGGTGAAGGCATGTTCGTCCTGGACGGAAGAAACATCACGTTGCTCGATCAGGTCGCCTCCGAAACAAAAATGGACAAGAAAAAATTCCTCGAGCGTGTGTTGATTCCTGTCCCCATCGTGCCCGACAAAAAGAATATTGACATTCCCGGAGCACACGCGAAAATCCGCGTGAATTCCGATCATCCGGAATTCTATTTGCGCGAAGCCCCGCCCGATCCCGACCGCGCTTCTCCCGTTCGCCACAGCAGCCGTCCTGGCGAATCCGGCCCGGAAGTGGAGCTCGTTCGCGCCACCGTAAAAGGGAACAAGCGCCAATTGGAATCCGTCAGCAATCTTTTCGGCTCGCAAGTCTCGGAAGACGTGAACACGATTTCCATTCAGACCTGGCCGGTGGCTCCGAATGTCTACCGCTTCACCTTAAGCGAGCCGCTTCCTCCCGGAGAATACGCGCTCGCGGAAATTCTTCCCGACGGAATGAATCTTTATGTCTGGGATTTCGGCGTGGATGATCGTTCGAAGCAAAAACCCTAGGAGGACGATTCGCGAGCCGCGCCAGGTTCCAAAGCCAATTCAGGAAACCGGGCCCTCCGGCGGTTTGTCCAGTGAAGCCGCGATCAGCGCTTCCCGAAGTTCCGCAAGCGCATCCAGAATCCGGAACGGCTTTTGCAGGCAGGCCGCTCCGCCGAGTTCCTGTTTTTTCCTCGCTTCGTCCAGGTATTCCCCGGTCATGAAGATCACCACCGGCTTCCGCGCGCCGGCGACCGCGAGAATCTGCCGCGTGGCTTCCCTGCCCCCGCCCTTTGCGCCGCGGGGACCGAGATTCAAATCGCAGAGCAGCACGTCGTACCTTTTCTCTACAATGCGCTGCAAAGCCGCTTCGAGGGTTTCCGCGCAATCCACTTGCAGGCCGTTCGCGGCCAATCCTTCCGCGAGAAGCATTCGAATGCTCTCTTCATCGTCGAGGACCAGAATGTTTCGCCCCTTGAGGATCGTAGGGACGGGCCGGGCTGTTTCTGCGGGAGTAACTTCCATTTCCGTTGAAGAAGCAGCGTGAAGGGATTCTGAAGCGACCGGCAAAGTTACCGTGAACGCGGAGCCGCCAGCGGGAAGCGCGGCCGCTTCGATGGAGCCGCCGTGCTCGCGCAAAATAGACATGCAAATACTGAGGCCGAGGCCAGTGCCGCCGCCGGGACGTTTTGTCGTGTAAAAAGGATCGAAGATGCGAGGAAGGGCCTCGGGCGGGATGCCGACGCCATCGTCCTGGACGGTGACGGAGACGCGGGCGTTCGAAAGGGAGAGGCGAATCTGGATGCGTCCATTGTCGCGGACTTCGCGAATCGCTTGTTCGGCGTTGGTGACCAGATTGAGGAAAACCTGAATGAGCTGATTGCCGTCGCCGACGACGCCGGGAAGGCCGGGCTGCGGATGAAAATCCACGGCGATATTGTTGCGGCGGAGCGAATGCTCGTGCAACTGCAGGGTGCGGTCAATGATGCCGTTGATGTCAATCGGTTTTTTCTGCGGCGAGGCGGGCCGGGAAAATTCGAGAAGATTCTGGACGATGCGGGCGGCGCGGCGCGCCTGGCGGTGGGTGAGATCGAGCTGGCGCTTCATGGAATCGTCCACGTCCTGGCGCTCGCGGACGAGTTCGGTGACGCCAAGAATCGCGGTGAGCGGATTGTTGAGTTCGTGAGCGACGCCGGCGAGCATCTGGCCCATGGCGGCGAGTTTCTCCGCCTGAATGAGCTGTTCTTCTAGACGCTTCAATTCGGTGACGTCGCGCCCTGAAATTACTACTCCTTCAATCTTGCCTTCCTCGCTCAAAAGCGGACTAAAGTGGCAGCGGATGCGGCGCCAATCGCCGGCCTTGTGGCGAACGCGCACTTCGAGCGAAGCGAAGGCCTGGCGGCCTGAAAGAAACTCTTCATAGAGGGCTCGCAGCGCGGGACGATCCTCGGAATGTGTGCGATCGCCAAACTGCAAATCCGCGCTTTCGTCAGGATCGTATCCAAGCACTTCCCGGATGCTGGGACTGATGAAGGTATAGTGTGCGGAGACATCGAGAACCATGATCAGATCGGGGAAACTGTCCACAAGGCGGCGAGCGAACTCCTGCTGTTTGTAGAGTCTGCGCTCCATTTCGCGGCGGGCGGTGATGTCCATAAGCGCGCCCTGGTAACGGACAATTTTTCCGGAATTGTCGCGGACCGCGGCGGCGGTATTGAGGCACACGATGGGCCGGCCATCCTTGCGCAGGAGAGTGATTTCGCGGCCTTCGACGATCGGATGACGATCCACTTCTTCGCGGATGGCAAACCGAAGGACTTCGTCCGTAAAGATTTCGGAAACCTTTCGCGCGCGGAGCTCTTCCTTCGAGTCATAGCCGAGCATGCGAACGATCGCGGGATTGATGTCCAGAATCTTGTCATCGGGAGTAACGATGTAAATGCCTTCCTGCAAAGATTCAAACAGTTCGGTGAAACGGGCTTCATTGCGGCGAAGGGCGGTGATGTCGCGGGCGAGAACGGTAATGCCGTGTACGGCGTCGCCGCGGAGCATGGCGTGAATCACGCAATCGAAGTAGTGGACCGTGTTGCGGCTTTTGAGGCGGACCTGGACCACGCCGGACCAGTGGCGGCGTTCGAGAAAGCGGGGCATAGCGCGCTCGACGAGCTCCTTGCCTTCGCCATTGACCTCCTCGAGAAAATCAGTGAGATGGCGGCCGATAATCTGCTGAAAATTCAGTCCGACGAGATCGGCGAAACTGCGGTTGACGGCGCGGATATCGCCTTCGAGAGAAACGGCGAGGAGGATGTCTTCGAAGGAGTCAATGAGATCGCGATAGCCCTGCTGGGAGCGGGCGATGATCTCGAAGAGCTGGTCCATTTGCTTATCGCTGGGCGCGGTGGCGTCGCGCTGCTCCAGGCCGCGCATGAGACCGCGCAATTCCGAGATCTCGCGGGTGCGGTTCCAGGCGTACACGCCAAAGAGAACGATGAGGATGACGAGGCCAATGGGGAGGGCCTCAAAGTGGTGGGTGAGGGAACGAATGGTGCCCCAGGAGGTCCAGGCAAACACAACGCCCAGGATGAGAAGAAGGAAAAAAGTGAGGCGCCAGAGCTCATTCTGGCGCCTTTCGAACTGCTCGAAGCGCGAGGAAATGGCGGAACGATGCGAAGGCTCTTGCGAAGAGCATCCAGGAAGCCGCTGGCCATTCTGAAAGTTTTTGGGCATGGATACGGTGCGGCGGCAACAGGAACCGTCCACCAGATTTTGCGTGACGCAGATCATTGTAGGAACGGAAGACTCGGGCCGCAATGAGAGCGGAAAGAAGAGTGCCCGAAGGATACCTGTACGGATTGGCAACAAGAAAAGGTCTGCATGCCCCCGGAAAGATGGACAGAGAAAGAAACGCGAGGAAGTCCGAAGCCGGTGCACTACCGGGGAACCAAACTGAAGGCAGCCACGGGTGCTTAGGCATCCGGATGGGGAAGTTGACGCTTCGGCTCGTTTAGGCTATTTTAGTCTAGGCCTAGCGCCAAATAGTCTGTTGGGGGAGGGGTTTCATCGAGCTATGAAGAAGACGAACCAGAGGGACCTGTTTCCCGGAGCACTGGAGATGATGATTCTGCGAACGTTGAAGCAGCAGCCGATGCACGGCTACGCGCTGGCGCAGCACATCAAGCGAAATTCGGACGACCTGCTGCAGATCGAGGAGGGATCGCTTTATCCCGCACTGCAAAGGCTGCTCAAGGCGGAGCTGGTGAAGGCCGAATGGGGAGTTTCGTCCACGAACCGGAAGGTGCGGATTTACAAGCTGACGGCGGCTGGAACAAAGCACCTGGAGCGGGAGGTGTCGAAATTCGAGCGGATGCTGGAGGGAGTGACGCGGGTGCTGGCGCCGGGAAAGAGAACAGTGCCGAGTGGCTAGTGGCGAGTGACCCGCTTTTGCCGTGGCTTCCGCTTTTCTAAAGCTACGGTGGACAAGACGGCGGACGGGGCGGCAGAGAAGACGGAGCGCGGGCAAGCGAGTGGGGAACAGGAAGCACGAATATGAATTGGGCGAAGCGATTATTTACCCGACGAGAACTGCACAGCGAACTCTCCGAAGAAATTCGCGCGCACATTGAAGAGAAGGTTGAGGAGCTGGTGGCTGAAGGGATGCCGCGGGAAGAAGCGGAGCATGCGGCGCGGAGAGAGTTTGGGAATGTGAGTTTGACAGAGGAAGACGGCCGGGAAGTGTGGCGTTGGAACTGGATCGAGGATGCTTTGCAGGATGTGCGGTTCGGACTGCGGCAACTGCGAAAGAGTCCGGGATTTACAGCTACAGCCATACTGACGTTGGCGCTTGGGATTGGGGCGAACACGGCGATTTTCTCGGTGGTGAACGCCGTGCTGCTGCGGCCGTTGCCGTTCAAACAAGCCTCGCGGCTTGTAGCGCTCCACGAGGGAATTCCGAAACTCGGCTACCCGAAGATGGGGTTTTCGCCACCGGACCTCGAAGTGTTCGAGCGCGAGCAGAAATCATTCAGCGCAATCGGTGCTTACCAGAACAACCCCATCGAGCTTTCCGGTCAAGCCGAGCCGGATCGCGTGACGGCGGCGCGCATTTCCGCCTCGCTTTTTCCAATGCTGGGCGTGGAGCCGATGCTGGGCAGAAACTTCACCCCGCAAGAGGATGAGCGCGGGCACAACGTCGCGATTCTCAGTTACGAGCTCTGGCAGAGGCGTTACGGAGGTGACCCGGAAATCGTCGGAAAGGCGATTGAAATTAACCGAACGCCCTACACGGTGATCGGCGTGATGGGGCAGCGCTTCGAGTTTCCCTTACGGGGGCCGGAGGACAACGGGACGCCGGCCGATTTGTGGGTGCCAATGGCGTTCACGCCGGCGGAGATGCAGGACTGGGGTGGAGGGTACTTTACGAGCGTGGTGGGGAGATTGCGGCCGGACGTAACCCTGGATCAAGCCAGCGGAGAGGCGGAGACGCTTGCGCACGCCATTGTGGCCAGTTACCCGCCGGCGATTACGGGATCGTTTCGAGGCGCTCTGGAGCTGGAGGTTCACGGCGAACCGTTCCAGGAGGAAATCGTTGCTGGTGTGAGAACGCTCGTGCTTGTCCTGATGGCATCGGTAGCTTTCGTGCTGTTGATCGCGTGCGCAAACATTGCAACGCTCTTGGTTTCGCGAGCGGCCACGCGGCAAAGAGAGATTTCAGTGCGCACGGCGCTGGGCGCGTCGCGCATGCGTCTGGTACGTCAACTGTTGACGGAGAGCCTGCTCCTGGCGACAGCCGGGGGAGGACTGGGAATTCTTCTAGCGGGGTGGGGCAGGAATCTGCTGCTGGCTCTTGTTCCCGCGAGCATTCCGTTGCCGCGGGGTGTCGCGCTCGACGGCAATGTGCTTGGTTATGCGGCATGCGTGTCGATCCTGGCGGCGATCCTGTTCGGGCTGTTGCCTGCGCTCCAGGCATCCGGGGTAACCGTGCAAGATTCGCTGCGGGAGAGCGGGCGCGGCGCTTCTGCAGGTCGTTCGCGACACAGGGTGCAGGGAATCCTGGTTACGGTGGAATTTGCGCTGGCGCTGGTGCTGTTGATTGGAGCGGGGCTGCTGGTACGCAGCTTGACCAAAATCGTGGAGACAAATCCCGGGATTCGAGCCGAGGGCGTGCTTACGCT
>DATIXL010000091.1:0-32619 GCA_035518615.1 Terriglobales bacterium
CGTCCTCGACATCATGATGAAGAACAAAACTTTTCGCGCGCAGATAGACCAGAATTACCGACGACGCGCGCTTGAGAATCATCTTCGCGGCGTGCCCATGTTCGCGGATCTATCCCCCGATTTCATCGAGCGGTTGAAAGAGAACGTCGAGCTGCTGCGCTTCGCGCCCGGGCAGGTGATTGCGCAACAGGGCGATCCAGCAGACAGTTTTTACCTCGTGCGCATCGGGTTCGTAAAAATTTCCGAAAGTTACCCCGGAGGCGAACTCGTTCTCGCTTACCTTTCGCGCGGAGATTATTTCGGCGAAATCGGGCTGCTCGGAGGGGGCGTTCGAACGGCGACGTGCACGGCCCTCGATCACGTCGAGCTCGTTCGAATTTCCGCGGAAGACTTTCTGCAGATGATTGAAACATTTCCCAGCGTGCGCGCGGGCCTTGAAGCCGTTGCCGAGGAGCGCCGCTCCGCCAATCAGCAGCGCATGCAGATGGTTCACAGCGTGCCAATTGACCAGTTTCTATCGCAGGGACTGATGGAAGCGCAAAGTTTGCTGGTGCTCGATCTGAAAAATTGCACGCGATGCGACGCGTGCGTCAACGCCTGCGCCGATGCGCATGACGGCGTGACACGGCTGGTTCGCGAAGGCCTGCGTTTCGATCAGTATCTTGTGGCCACGAGCTGCAGGCAGTGCCGGGACCCGCTGTGCATGGTCGGGTGTCCTGTGGGCGCGATTCGCCGCCGCAATTCGCTGGAGGTGATCATCGAGGACTGGTGCATCGGCTGCGGGCTGTGCGCTCGAAATTGCCCTTACGGCAACATCAACTTGCATCCATTCGAAGTGATGGCCGGTGATCCGGACCAACCCGGGCGCAAAAAAGCCGTTCTGAAACAAAAAGCCACTTCCTGCGACTTATGCGCGCATCTGAAGGAGCCGAGTTGCGTGTATGCGTGTCCTCACGATGCCGCTCATCGCGTGGATCCGCGGCAATTTTTCGCGGAGATTCTCGCGCAGGGAGCGCTTAAATAGCCATGGTTCTCGACCGCACGCATCGTTCGTGGGCCATCGCATCCGCAGCGATCCTGGCAATCTGCCTCGCCATTTACATTCCCTATGCGCTCACCGCCCCGGAAGGGCCGCGGGGCGGAAGCGCGATCGGACTGTTCTTCGGCATCCTCGGATTCTCCTTCATGCTTTTTGCAGCGCTGCTCGGCGCGCGAAAACGCGTACCGACGTGGCGGCTGGGCCGAGCACAAGCCTGGATGCGCGGGCACCTGTGGCTCGGCCTGCTCGCACTGCCGGTCGTTCTTTTTCATGGAGGTTTTCATTTCGGCGGCACACTGACGCAAATTCTCATGTGGCTGCTCATCTTGACCGTGGGCAGCGGCCTCTACGGCGCCGCGCTGCAAAATTACCTGCCGCGCGCGATGACCGCCGATGTTCCGCTCGAAACCATTTACGACGAAATTTCCAGCGTGCGCCAGCTTTTGCGCGATGAAGCCGCGCGCGCAATCGAGGCGCTCTGCGGCCCTCTTGGACTTGCGAAGCATTCCGAAGACGATTCGCAGCGCGCGGGCGGTTTCACAGCGTTGCGCCCGATCGCGGCCGCTGCTGCCCCGCTGCGTACTTCCGCATCTGTCAGCGCGGGAGCGAGCGCCGCCGTTGCCACGGCCCCGGAAATTCTTTTGCTCACGGAAGAGCAATCCGCGCCGCTTCGACGATTTTATTTGGATGAAATGCGACCATTTCTCGAACATCCGCGGCAACGCGGCGCGCGCCTTGCGGACGCGGATCGTGCGCACAGCGCGTTCACCGCTCTCAAAACGCTCTTGCCTTCAGAAGCCCACGCCGCGCTCGCCGACCTCGAAGATATTTGCGACGAAGCACGGCAGCTCACGCGCCAGGAGCGTCTCCATCGCTGGCTGCATGCGTGGCTGCTCGTCCACATTCCGCTTTCGCTTGCGCTCATTTTGCTCGGCGCCGCGCACGCCCTGATGGCTTTGCGCTACTAGGTGACTCTTGCCGCGGATTCGCACAACGAAAAAGCTCGCGCAGCGCATTGACTTGAATTATTTCAAGCGCCCTACGCCGTTCAAGCGCGCGAAATTCTGGTCGTGCATTCTGGTTCCGGCCGCCGCGCTCGTTTGGATCGCCTCGCATTTCATCTCGGGCGATCCTCGTGTTTATTCAAGCGGCCGGCTCAGCGAACCGCATGCAGTCCTTGAAAAACAGTGCGCGGCTTGCCACGTTCAACAAGTAGGCGCTTTCTCGGCAAGCGTTTCCGATGCGGCTTGCCTTTCCTGCCACGACGGTCCCGTTCACCACGCGGATATGCAGCGCCAACCCGCTTGCGCGAGGTGCCACGCGGAACATCGTGGCCGCGTCAATCTCGCGGCGACCAGCAATCAGGCTTGCGCATCATGTCATTCCGACTTGCAGTCTCCTGCTAATTCAGCTCATTATGCGGCGCACATCCGCACCTTTGAGGACGGGCATCCGGAATTTGCGGCGCTGCGTTCTGTTTCCGGAGTTGCTGCCAGCGACCCCGGGATGATCAAGCTCAATCACGCCATTCACATGAAGCTGATTCGCGTCGGGCCCATTGGCCCAGTTGTGCAACTTGATTGCTCCGACTGCCATCGCCCAGCAGCGGTAGAGACTTCGTGGGGCTACGCCGACGCGAGATACATCTCCGCCAATCCTTCTTATTCGGATAAGGACGTGCTTCTAATGGCTACGTCTTCCGGCAATGCTTCATTTCGTCCGCCAACCGGACGTGAACTGATGGCTCCTCCGAGATTCGCCACTGCATGCGCGCGTTGCCATCTGCTTACATTCGACAAACGATTCGACGAAGGCGTCCCGCACGATAAGCCGGAAGTCATTTACGCATTCTTGCTGAAGAAATTTGCGGCGTACATCGCGACGCATCCGTCGGAATTGCGCGTCGCGCGCGAGCCGAGCCGCGATCTGACGGGGAAGCCATGGTCGCCGGAAGTCCGCGTTTTGACTCCGGCTCAATGGGTTGCGGAACGAACCGCGGCTTCAGAAGACTTGCTGTGGCGAAAAACTTGCAAACAATGCCACACGCTTTCATTCACCGGCGGAAAAAACGACTTGCCGGAAATCGCGCCGGCAAAAATCACCGCGAAATGGCTGCCGCATTCGAATTTCGATCACGATGCTCACCGGGGTTTTTCGTGCGCCAGTTGCCATCAGAAAGCGTTCACGAGCACGGAATCGGCTGACATTCTCATTCCTGGCATCGCCGTTTGCCAGGCCTGCCACGCTACAGGCCCCGCACACGCGGAAGCACGATGCTTCGAATGTCACACTTATCACGATTGGTCGAAACGCAAGGGAATCCGGCCGACGTTCACGCTGCCTGCGCTCCGATCATCGAGCGATTGAGGCCGATGTTTCGCCCGTTCAGCATTGCGCCATTTTTTCTCTCTTCCAGGAGGCATAACGCTTTGACCGCCCCGAGCATCGCCTTCTTTTGCATTTCTCTTGAGCGACTGAAAAAATAGGTTTGCGACCCATGTCCTCACAGCGCAAAACTGCCGTTCACACCATTCCCGTCGGCACGCAAATCCTTACCCTCTCGAATGTGAAATCTCCTGAAGGTGTGTTGCTCCACAAACCGGGGGCCGTTGGAGTCATCATCGAAGCTCCTCCGCGCTCCAACGCGTCCTATCGCGCGCGCTTTCCCGATGGGACGGTTGCGAGTCTCTCCCGCCGTTCGTTCGAACCGCGCAAGGAACGCGCCAAGTCCATCCTGGCGGTTTTCCGTACGCCTCCTCATGATCTTTATGAATACGTGATCTACCGCTGCGTGGTCGGCTCGCGCGCGTACGGGCTGGAGGAGCCCGATTCGGACACCGACCGCCGGGGCATTTACCTTCCTCCTGCGGACAAGCAATGGTCGCTTTGGGGGCTGCCCGAACAACTCGAGCGCCATGAAACGCAGGAATGTTACTGGGAGCTGGAAAAATTTCTGCGGCTGGCGCTTCGCGCAAATCCGAACGTGCTTGAGTGCCTCTATACGCCGAGCGTGGAATTCGCGGCCCCCCTTGCCAAGGATTTGCTGGCGATGCGGTCGGTCTTCCTGACGCGGACTGTCTATCAGACTTATAACGGCTACGTGCTTTCTCAATTCAAGAAGCTCGCGCAGGATCGCCGCAACTCCGGCCGCATCCGCTGGAAGCACGCCATGCACCTCATCCGCCTGTTGCTGTCCGGCATCACGATTCTGAAGGAGCAGCAAGTGCCCGTTCAGGTCACCGCATATCGCGAAAAGCTTCTGGCCATCCGCGGCGGCCACTGGGAATGGAACGAAGTGCACGCCTGGCGCAAACAGCTGCACAAGGAGTTCGACGCAGCCTTCGCCAAATCCACACTCCCCGAGCATCCCGACTACGACCGCGTGAATTCCTTCCTGCTCAAGGCCCGCCGCTCGATGCTCTAGTTTTCGGTTCCGCGCCCTCACGCGCCCCACGGTCCGAAATTCCCGCTCCAGGCACGATTCCCCGATCCGTCAGGAGTTGGCTCTCCCAGCACAGCCTCAACCGCTCCAGTTGACGCCCCGGCTTGGCTAATTCAGTCTGATTGAACCGTAGATTTCCAAGCCCCGGAGTGATCCACGCGAATCGTTTTACCGTATCTCTATTCGCAGCCTCGCCCGGACTGCTTGATTGAAATCTGGGGCCACTTAGAAAGAGGAAATCGCCATGATGAAATCGGCCCACCGGACCTTTGCGATTGCCGCACTATTCTCTCTCGTCGCCCTGTTCTCTCTTGCTGCGAATGAGCCCGAAAAGACATTCCGCGGCGAAATCGGGGATTCGCAATGTTCCTTGAACGTCCATTCGGCCAGCCGGTCGCATAAGGAAATGATGGACATGAGCAGCGACTTGAAGACGCCGGCCGATTGCGCCCGCTTCTGCGTGAAGGAACGTGGCGGCCGTTACGTCCTGCAAACCAAGGACAAAGTCTACAAGCTCGACAACCAAGACCTGGCGGACAAGTATGCCGGCGCGGCGGTAAAGGTCGTCGGCGTCCTCGATGCCAAGACCGATACCATCGCCGTCCGCGCCATCGAGCCTCTCCCCGCTTCAAAGAACAATTGACCCGCTCCGGAATAGACCTCGCTCCTCAATGCTCGGCAGCTGGGCTTTGGGAGGAGACTCGAATTGCGCGCACGGCGTGAACCGTCACGCGGGGTGGCCTCCGCGGGGCCGCTGTCATAGCCTGAATCAAGCGCAGAAACAAGAAACTACTTAAAGTACATCGAAATTTAAACCTCTGGCCGTTTCACCACGCGGATTTTTCGTTATCATTTCAAGTGCGATTGAGGTGCTTGAAATGACCGATACAACTTCTATCTCACTCTCCGATACTTTCGCCGTATCGAAGCCCCTTTCTCCCGAAGAACTAGGCAAGATAGACGCTTACTGGCGCGCGGCCAATTACCTTTCGGTTGGCCAGATCTACCTCTATGACAATCCCTTGCTCCAAGAACCTTTGAAGCTGGAGCACGTCAAGCCACGTCTGCTCGGACACTGGGGCACGACACCGGGCCTGAACTTCATCTATGTCCACATGAACCGCCTCATCAACAAACTCGGCTTGAATGCGATCTACGTCACAGGTCCGGGGCATGGCGGGCCGGGGCTTGTGGCGAACACGTATCTGGAAGGCACCTACACAGAGCTCTATCCGAACATTTCGCGGGATGCGGAGGGATTGCAGCGGTTGTTCAAACAGTTTTCCTTTCCCGGCGGAATTCCAAGCCACGTCGCACCGGAAACACCAGGATCGATTCACGAAGGCGGCGAACTCGGCTATTCACTGGCACACGCGTACGGCGCCGCGTTCGACAATCCCGCTCTGCTAGTGTGCTGCGTGGTCGGCGATGGCGAGTCGGAAACCGGGCCGCTGGCGACGAGCTGGCACTCAAACAAATTCCTGAACCCTGTTCGCGACGGCGCGGTGCTTCCCATTCTGCATTTGAACGGATACAAGATCGCCAATCCCACGGTGCTGGGAAGAATGTCCGACGAAGAGCTGACTCAGCTCTTTTGCGGTTACGGGCACAAACCTTTTTTTCTCGAAGGACACGAGCCGCTCGACATGCATCAACGGATGGCCGCGACGCTTGAGGCCGCAATCCGAGAAATTCATTCCATACAGGCAGATGCTCGCAAGCAGAACGCGGCGAGCCTTCCGGTTTGGCCGATGATCGTTCTGCGCACACCCAAAGGATGGACCGGGCCCAAGATTGTTGATGGAAAACCCGTAGAAGGAACGTGGCGGGCGCACCAGGTTCCTCTCGCGGAGATGGCTTCGCATCCAGGTCACGTGAAACTGCTCGAAGAATGGATGAAGAGCTACAAACCGGAGGAACTCTTCGATGTGAACGGAAGGTTCGCTCCGGAGCTGGCCGATCTGGCGCCGAAGGGCGCGAGCCGCATGGGAGCAAATCCCCATGCGAACGGCGGATTTCTCCTCAAGGATCTGGTCATGCCCGATTTCCGTGAATACGCGGTTGACGTTACGAAGCCGGGCACGACAATTGCCGAAGCCACGCGCGTGCTGGGAAGATTCCTGCGGGACGTCATGAAGCGAAATGCCGAATCCAGGAACTTCCGCGTATTCGGTCCGGACGAAACGGCATCCAACCGGCTGGACGCCTTATACGAGGTGACCGACAAAATCTTCATGGAGCCGCTGCTGGCGACGGACGAGCATCTTTCGGTGAATGGCCGCGTGATGGAAGTGCTGAGCGAGCACATGTGCCAGGGCTGGCTCGAAGGCTATCTCCTGACAGGACGCCACGGATTCTTTTCCTGCTACGAGGCGTTCATCCACATCGTGGATTCGATGTTCAATCAGCACGCGAAGTGGCTCAAGGTCACTCACGACATACCCTGGCGCCGCCCGATCGCATCCCTAAATTACCTGCTCACATCGCACGTGTGGCGTCAGGATCACAATGGATTCAGCCACCAGGATCCCGGCTTCATTGATCACGTCATCAACAAGAAGGCCGATGTTGTGCGCGTCTATCTGCCACCCGACGCGAACACGCTTCTTTCGGCGGCTGATCACTGCCTGCGCAGCCGCAATTACGTGAACGTGATCGTCGCCGGAAAGCAGCCCGCGCTGCAGTGGCTCAACATGCAAGCCGCCATTGAGCACTGCACCAACGGGATCGGCATTTGGGATTGGGCCAGCACGGACAACGGAACCGAGCCGGATGTCGTGATGGCTTGCGCAGGAGACACCCCGACGCTGGAGACACTGGCAGCGGTGGATCTGCTACGGAAGCATTTTCCGGACATCAAGATTCGCGTGGTCAACGTCGTGGACCTAATGACACTGGAGCCCTCAACGGAACATCCTCACGGCCTTTCGGACCGCGAGTTCGATTCGCTGTTCACTACCGACAAACCTATTATCTTCGCGTATCACGGCTATCCGTGGCTGATCCATCGCCTCACGTACCGCCGCGCGAACCACGAGAACCTGCATGTGCGCGGCTACAAGGAAGAAGGAACAACGACAACGCCCTTTGACATGGCGGTATTGAACGATTTGGACCGGTTCCATTTGGCAGGAGATGTCGTGGACCGCGTCCCGCGCCTCCAGAGAATCGGCGCGCATTTTCAGCAAACGCTGCGCAACAAGCTGGTCGAACATAAGCAATACATCTCGCGGTATGGCGATGACATGCCGGAAATTCGCGGCTGGAAATGGCCTTCCTAGGCGATGAAAATCCTGATCCTCAATTCCGGCTCGAGCAGCCAGAAGAGCTGTCTCTACGAGCTCGCCGGCCCCCTGCCCGAGCACCCGCCAAATCCGCTATGGGAAGCAAAGATTGAATGGGACGGCAACGAGGCTGACGTTCAGATCAAGACTGCAAAAGGGGTCGCGCTCAAGAATCGCGTTAGCGTGGCCTCCCGCCGCGAGGCGCTGGAACATCTTTGTCGTTCGTTGTGGGAGGGCGAGACCCCCGCCATCGAGAAACCGTCAGAGATTCGCGTCGTCGGCCATCGCGTCGTTCATGGCGGCGACAAATTCGAAGAGCCCGTGGTGATTACCGATGAAGTGAAACGCGCGATTTCATTGCTTGCCACGTTCGCACCGCTGCACAATCGAGCGGAGCTTCAAGGTATCGAACTCATCGAGCATCTGCTCGGGCCGGTACCCCAGGTCGCGGTGTTTGATACTGCGTTCCATCACCGTTTGCCTGCCGCTGCCGCGGTCTATCCGGGCCCTTATGAATGGTTCGAGCAGGGCATTCGGCGTTATGGGTTCCACGGCATCAACCATCAATACTGTGCCGGACGGGCCGCTCAGTTGCTCGGCAAGCAGTTGGATTCTCTGCGGCTCGTTTCTTGCCATCTTGGCAATGGTTGTTCGCTGGCCGCGATCGAGCGCGGCAGAAGTATTGACACCACCATGGGCTTCACACCTCTTGAAGGATTGATGATGGGCACTCGCTCGGGATCCGTTGATCCCGGCATCCTGACGTACCTGATGCGGGAGAAAGGAATTGGCGGACAGCGGCTCGATGAACTGCTCAATAAGGAATCTGGACTTCTTGGCATCAGCGGAGTTTCAAGCGACATGCGCGAAATCTGGAAAGCGAGAAATTCGGGCAACCAGCGAGCGCAATTGGCTTTTGACATTTTCGTGCATCGCCTCCGCTCCGGCATCGGCTCGATGGTGGCCAGCTTGGGCGGTCTTGACACTTTGATTTTCACGGCGGGAATTGGAGAGAACTCGTCCGAAGTGCGCGAAGCCGCATGCGCGGGGCTCGGGTTTCTCAATTTGAAGTTGGATGGTGTCCAGAACGGTCGGCCGCATCTCGATCAAGACATCGCCGCGCAGGATTCGGCAGTTCGCGTGCTGGTCATTCGCGCGCAGGAAGATTGGGCTATCGCCCGCGAATGCTGGAAGATGTCCTCAAAATGCTGATAGGGACCAGGACAGGACGCCGATGCTCCACTTGCGATCTGAAGTTTGCCGCCGCCGCACCGTGCCGGGTTATTTTCTAACGGCTTCGACGTGCACCAACAGCGCTTCTGGTGAGCCACTCGCGCTGGAATATTCATCGCTGCTGATTTTTCCACCGTCGAGAAACTTCGTCGCGTTTCGCAGTGCAAATTTCATCCCGCCGGCCGAAAACTCCGAGCGATACACGAGCTCGTCTCCTTCCCACTGGCCCGTTTCCACGATCGCGGCAGGAAAGGAATCGCCAAATACATAAGCCTTGTAAGCCTTTTCTTTGGGATCCCAGGTCATGACCATTACTCCTTCAAAGTCGCCGACCGGTCCTTTCGAATGGAAGTGATTGAAGATCGAATTTCCGCCCGGTCCGAGTTCGCTGGTGTACACGCCGGTGTTCACGCCGCCGTTCGGAGCGAACTCCGACTTCGGATACGTTTCGGTGTACGTCCACGTGCCGATATAAAGTTTAGACAGCCGCTGCATCTCCGGCAGCGGCAGTGCCGGCGGCTTTTCCTCCTGCGCGACAGAATTTTTGGCAGGAGAAAAAAGTAAAGCGACGGCAATGAACAAACCTGTGCTAAGGCTTTTTCGCTTCAGAAAGTGACCCATTCTTTCCTCCGTCGAGAGCGGCGTCAGGCCAGAACTTCTTTCCTTCAGCTTTACCCGGTCTTTGTCAAGGACGGGCAGAGGCTCTCCTTCTAATGCAGGTAAGTTACCTGCGGGTCTGTCGAAAAGCAAACCACGGTCCACAAACCCGACAATTCACGCCAGCGTCCGCGCTGCAAATGCGACCCGATTCTCCGGTAACCGCGATCTTCGGAAATCGGCAAACTTCCCTTAGGCAATGAGCGCGCCCAAACGGTCGCGCCACTCTCCCTTCGCGGTGGTAACATCTGCGACGGCCTTTCCCTGTCCGAACGAGGATGGGGCCAGCCATCGCCGGAGCCGATCTCTCCAGGAGGTGAACGTGAGCAGAACTCGACGCCAATTTCTTTGTGGCAGCGCAGCACTGGCGACAGCAGCGTTGGCCCTGCCCCTTCTGGCACAGCAGGTGCAGCATGGGATGCCCGTGCCGCCCCAGCCGGCCGGTCCTTCGGAAACGGAACAGCCCGCGACCGCACCGAAATTCGACCCACTTTTGATCATGGAGGAGCACGAAAAGGACTTCAGGAAAAAATTAGAGGAAATTTATGAAAAGGTGCACGAATTGAAGATGGAAGCCGACGCAACTCCCACTGCGGATATTTTTTCGGTGAAAATCTACAAGCAAACCAAAGAAATCGAATCGCTCGCAAAACAATTGAAAAAGTTAGCGAAAAGCTGACAGAATAATCTGGAATTTTTCCTGCAAAGCGGAGCAGCCCATGTTCGACACCGAACCCAAATGCGAATTCGAGAGCAAGAAGCTGATTCTCCGCTTTGAGACCACCATCGAGGCGCGCACGGATGCGATTCCTCCCGTGGTGGAGAGAATCATGGAACTGGTCCAGACCATGGGTTGCGCGGCAGGCAAGGAGCACCAAGTGGAGACGGCGTTGTTTGAAGCTCTTGCGAACGCCGTGCTCCATGGATGCAGAAACGACGCCTGTAAGAAGGTGGAATGCTGCGTTGCGTGCGATGAATCGCACGGCATGCTGATCATCATCCGCGATCCCGGCGAGGGCTTCGATCCCAAGAGCATTCCGAGTCCGGTGATGGGACAAAACATTTTTTCGACACATGGCCGCGGCATATTCCTAATCAACCAACTGGTGGACGATGTGCACTATGAGAAGGGCGGCACGGAAATTCACATGCGTATTGCATGAATTTGGCTAACTTTGGTACTGCGCGAAGTGACGCACCGCACCGGAACGATTGGGGATAGTGGCCCAGATTTCCGTTTGGTTTCTTCCGTACTTCTTCTACCATACTCATTCTAATAGACTTACATTGTCTGCAAAAAGTTTGGGTCTGGCAGGTGTCCTGCCTTTTTCTTCTCCGGAGGTGATCACCATGGCACCGTCCGCCATCGTGGATGCACCGGTCCACAACAAAACAGCAAATACTGTAGTTCTCCCGCTTGAAAAAGAGACTCGGCCGCGGGCCGCGGTTGCCGCGAGCTATGCCGGACATCTCTTCAAGGATTCATTGCTCGAGCAAAACCGAGTGAAGAGCAGTTCGAAAACGGTGGATCTGCTCATTGCCCTGGCATTTCATATTGCAGTGCTGAGCATTCCGATATTGCTTGGTCTTTATTTCACGCAGACCATCAATCTGAAACAGTTCACTTCAACTCTCCTCGTCGCGCCACCACCGCCGCCACCACCGCCGCCGGCGCCGGCAGCAGCAATCAAGGTCCAGGCGCCCAAGCGAGTTTTCATCTCAAACGGCAAGCTCATCGCGCCCACAGTCATTCCTAAGGAAATCGCGAACATCAAGGAAGCTCCACTCCAGCCTGATGCCGTTGACGGAGTCGCCGGAGGAGTTCCTGGGGGGGTTCCTGGAGGTCAGATGGGAGGGGTGATCGGCGGAATTATTGGCGGAATCGGATCGACAGGACATGCGGTCGCGCCGCCGCCCCCCGTGAAGAGAATCGTGCGTGTAGGTGGAAGAGTGCGTCCGCCGAAAATAATTCTCAAAGTGACGCCGAACTATCCCGCACTCGCGAAAATGGCGCATGTTTCTGGAGACGTGCAGATCGAAGCGGTGCTCGATGAGCAAGGGGACGTGACCGAGATGAAGATCGTGTCCGGGCCACCATTGCTCTATCAGGCCGCGCTGGAAGCGCTTGCGAAATGGAGGTTCGAGCCGACTTACCTGAATGATCAACCGGTTTCGGTTCAGCTGATTGTCACGGTCTCTTTCCGGTTGGAGAATTGAGCCGGAGGAGTATGGACGGAGAGGGCGGAACGCCGCTTCAGGGGTGTTCCGCTCTCTGTCATTCGAACAGAATCGCGCTTCAGAGCTGAAATTGCGTTCCCAAGAGCGTAAGGAATTGCGCAAGCCAGTCGGGATGCGCGGGCCAGGCTGGAGCTGTTACGAGATTGCCGTCGGTGGTCGCGCCGGTCATCGGTAGATCAATAAATGCCCCTCCGGCCCGCGTGATATCCGGAGAAACTGCCGGATAACAACTGCACTTCCTGCCTTCCAGAACACCCGCAGCGGCCAGGATCTGAGCTCCATGGCAGATCGCGGCAATTGGTTTATTTGCTCTTGAAAAATGTCGGACGATTTCGAGCACGCGGGGATTGAGGCGAATGTATTCGGGAGCGCGGCCGCCAGGAAGTACCAGGGCATCGTAATTGTCTGGCTTAATCTGATCGAAGGTGGCATTCAGAGCGAAATTGTGACCGCGCTTTTCGGAATAGGTCTGGTCGCCTTCAAAATCGTGGATGGCGGTTCGAACGGTTTCGCCGGATTTCTTTCCGGGGCATACGGCATGAACGGTGTGGCCAACCATCAGAAGCGACTGGAATGGAACCATCACTTCGTAATCTTCGACGTAATCACCCACGAGCATAAGAATGGATTTTTTCGCCATGGCTTCATCCCCAAAAGATTATTCAGAAAGTGTAGCGCAATTGAGAACTGCAAACTAAAAAAGGGGCGACCGCTTTGCGGTCGCCCCTCGGTTGAAGTTCCTGCCCGGGCTTAGCTCGTTGCCGCTGGAACAGAAGCGGAGACAGCTGAGTCCGGAGCCGGCGTTGGCGCCTGAGGAACGGATTCGGGCGACTCCTGAATGGTGAGCTGGTCCGTGCGGGACTTGCCCCATTCGCGAAGCGTGAGTCCCTGTGAGGCGAAGAAACGGCGGATGCGGGCCGAATCCCAGCGAAGAACGTCCTCGAGCACCGGGATGAGGGCGCTCATGGCATTGTCACTCAAAACGGTGCGACGGGCTACGCGAGTGATGAATTCCGCTTCGCTGACCGCAATCGTGAGCCCGTCGTACTGGTTGACGTGCATCATGACGGGAAGATCCGAGCTGCCATCGCCCATATAGACGATGTGATCGTGGCTGATGCCAAGCTGGGCTCGAATTTCCTCGAGAACCGTGATTTTGCCCCAGCCCGCAGTGGCACGGATAATGGCTTGAACCTCGCCGCTATCGGGATTGTAGTAAAAGCGCGTGCCGTAAATGTTTTCCGGGGGGACGATGCCCTCGAGGGCGGACTGGATGATTTCTTCAGGCGCGGCCGAAACGACGTAGAAGGAGAACTTGTAGCCTTCCGCGAGATTCTCGAGCGCGCGTGCAAAAAGCCCCACGTTGTGCTTGAGACGAATGCGCTTTCCCGTATCCACCAAATGTTCCCGGCGCACGCGCCGGAATTCCGGATCGTGCAAGATCAAATAAGAGAGCTCCGCTCCCTGTTGCACCAGGTTGATCTTCGAGAGCCCTTTGACACGATGATCGAAGTCCGGGACCCCGATCAACTCGGCGAGTACGACGCCGGAGTCGTTGAAACTCAAGGTCTGGTCAAAGTCGCTGGCCAGAAGGTACTGCTGCACCATGATATGCAACCTCTTCCTTTCTATCGGCTCACCCGAGGGGGGCCGGGGTGCGCGATATCGCACCGAACTAACTACCATTTACACCCTAACCTCGTTCACGCCCGCGGACCTCACGAATAATTTGAATGGTTTCTATGCACAGATACGTGAACGTTTCATTGTTATTCGTTTAGATGCAGCCGGGTGGTAAAGGGTTAAAGGGAAAGAAGTTGGGAGCGTCAACGTTACAGGAGAATGGTTCAAAAAGGGACGAACTGGACGGAGGTACAGTACGAAGAAGGAGCGAAGAAATTTTGGCGAGCTTGGAGAGTCCCAGGCAACTTGGCTCGAGCTGCAGAATTGAGCCTCATGGGGAGGGAGCAAGAGAATGATCCGGCTGGCCGGCGGTGAGTTGAATTATTTGGCGCCGCGACGCTGATACAACCTGCACCGGTTCCCTGCACTCCAAAAGCTGGCGGTGTTTGCATTCATTTGCAACCAGAGAACAGAGCGCCTTTCTACGTGGCGATGGTCGCCTGAGGTTCTGTTAGGATGTATTGATAGGCGCGGAGCGTCGCGCATGGGACCGATTTCTTAGCGCAGTTTCCGCGAATTGTTTGGGCGGCCTTCGGGCATAGACACACGGGGCGCAAATCGACGGTTGGACTGAAACTGCCCGGCGTTGAGGCGAACGCCGCTGAGGTCCGGTAAGTACGAGAGTGCTGTGATTGTCGCAATGGGATGAACAGGAAGATGGCGGGCCGCAACCCAAACGAGTTCATCCGAATCGAAATGAAAGAAAGAGATTCGAAGTCATTCCATGATCGCAAGCGTAAATGCAGTCTCATCTCGAATTTGTCTCCGCAAAAAGGAATTTCTTCCCAGGGGAAGCGCAGAGGGCCTCGCGTGGATGCGTTTTTCTCGACTCGCCGCGGCACTTGTTTTCCTTGGTACGACGAACTCCGCGTTCGGGCAGCGAGCTACGCCCAAAAATAGCGGCGACCAGACAGCCTCGCTGCACGGAAGTGTTACCACCACGCAGGGCGGTGTTGCTGTTGGACTTTCCGGGATCATCGTGAAGCTTGCCCGTGACCCTGCCAGCGGCACACCATTGAGCACGGTCACAGACGAGAACGGCGGGTATGAGTTCCGGAATCTGGAGCCTGGCACTTTCAAGGTTACAATCGCGGAGGCCGGATTCAAGCCGGTCACCAAGACGGTCATGCTCAATGCCAAAGAGCAAGGCGTTCAGGACTTTTCGCTCGAGCTGGTAGCGGTGAGCGAAAAAGTGGAAGTAAAGGAAAACGCTTCGGCGATTGACACCCAGAGCGCGGCGTCGCCGCCGGCGACGGTTACAAAATCCGAGCTGACCACGATTCCCACACCGCAAGAGAAAGTGAAAGACGTCCTACCGATCACGCCGGGAGTGATCAAAACGCTAGACAGCAAGCTGAGCTTCAAAGGGGCGGATGAGAATCAGAGCCTGCTGATCGTGAATTCCGCGCGAACAACCGATCCTGTGACAGGAAGCTTTGGAGTTCCGATACCCACGGATGCGGTCGAGTCGTTCAACGTCTATAAAACGCCGTACGACGCCAGCCTAGGGAGCTTCTCGGGCGGGCTCACATCGATCGAGACGAGACCTCCTGACGACAAATGGGGCTTCAAATTGAGGGGAGTGGTGCCGTCGTTTCTTGGCAAGGAGGGGCATCTTGCAGGGATTGCGGAAGCCATTCCGGGAATTGCGTTTGATGCGCCGATCATTCGCCACAGATTGCTTTTGTCCGAAGTCTTCCAGTACGAAATGAAGAAGACGACGGTGGAAGGCTTGGCGTGGCCGTATGACATCAGTAAACGACAGGGATTTAATTCGTTTACGACGCTCGAAGCGATTCTTGCGCCCAACCACGTGCTCACACTGACTTTGAACGCATTTCCCCTGAGACAACAGAATGCGGACATCAGCGCGCTGGTTCCGCAGACCGCCTCCAACGATCTAAATCAGAGCGGCGTGGCTTTTGGGCTGAGCGACAGGTACGAGTTCGCATCCGGTGCAATCGCGGGAATCGTGGCCCAGTACATGAGGTTTGACAGCAATGCTCACGGCCAGGGTCCCGCTGATATGCTCATTACCCCCGAAGGATGGGGGGGCAACTACTTCAACCGGTGGTCAAGAAGAGGAAAGGAGTTTCAGGCGGTCCCATCGTATCAATTCCCGAAAAAGCACTGGTACGGGGATCACGAAATACGTGTTGGAGTGGATGGCGACTATCGCTCTTTTTTTGGAACGACGGTCTCGCAACCGATTCAACTGCTGCGCCAGGATGGCACGCTGGCGGAAGAGATCACTTTTGGAACGGTTCCCTCGCAGATTACTTCGGACAGCTCCATCGCAGAGTTTGTGCAAGACCACTGGGTGATTGGTCCTCAATGGAGCCTGGACCTGGGAGCGAGATTGTCGAGCGAAACTTCCGGTTGGTCAGCGGCTTTCGCGCCACGCGCTGGTGTGGCTTATTCGCCGGGGAAAAGTGGCAAGACGGTGATTCGCGCAGGAGCCGGGATGTTCTACGGAGTGCTTCCTCTGCTGGCCGGGAACTTCGAAGCGAATCCAAGCCGAACGATTGCGGAATTCGACCCTATGGGAGCCCCCATCGGTATCCCAGTGAGCTATACCAATGTTTACGCGGGAAGCTTCGACCCGCTGACTGCATCAGTGTTGCCTCCTCATCCGGACACATCGCCGCGGAATGTTACCTGGAATACCGAGGTGGAACACGAGGTTCGCTCCGACCTGAACCTGAAACTAGGATACCTCGACAGCCACACAACTTATCTGTTCAATGTAAATCCCTTCACATCCTCGACCGGTGGGGATTCCTTTATCGGGCTTACAAACACAGGTTCATCCCACTATCGCGAGATGGAAGCGACGGCGCATTACACGCTGCGAGAGCACGACCAGGTCAATGTTTCCTATATCTGGAGCCGCGCGCGTGGGGATTTAAACAGTCTTTCCAGCATTTACATTCCTTTTGCTGCGCCGGTGATCCGGCCGAATGCATACGGTGTTTTGCCTTCGGACATTCCTGAACGCGTGATTGCGTGGGGGATTTTTGCGATGCCGTGGAAATTGACGTTTAGCCCACTCGCAGACGTTCACACGGGCTATCCCTATTCCGCGGTGGACGTGGCCCAACAATATGTAGGCGTACCCAATTCGCTGCGGTACCCGGAATACTTCTCGCTAGATGTAAAGCTGTACCGGGAGTTTCGCGTGCCGTTTCTGGGCCACCGCGGCGGAAAGACGCATCACATCCGGCTTGGCGTTTACTCGCTCAACTTGACGAATCACGGCAACTTCAATTCGGTGTACAACAATGTGACCGCCCCGAATTACGGGACGTTCAGTGGCTTCATGTACCGGCATGAAGGCGCCATCATAGACTTTGTGGATTGATCGTTTCGAGAATGTCCGGAAGTCTTTTCGAACCTGATCCGCGCTGCCGGGTTCTCAAAAACCAGAGCGTTGCCCACCGGCATCCGCAGCTCTGAGGGCCTTTAAGCCAAGAAGAAAGACAATCCCTCCAAAATGCATGAGGAGAGCCCGCGACCTTGAGGAGTTTTAGTGATGAGCGGGGAGTGAAGGGCGGATAAGGTCCAGCCAGGATGCAGAACCGGTTGCAGACGGCTGAGGTTGAGCGCTGAAGCTTCCGGCTTGAGAAGGCGTGTCGGAGACGGTAAAGAGACGGCCGTCGCGAAGATAGAGGGATTGGGCTTCGGCGAGATCAAGAGGGCGGGCGCCGCGGCGGCCAAAGACGGCAATCTGGTTGCCAGACTCGTCTACCGCGCGATCGCGGTCAATTCCTTTGGAAATGGCAAGCGCGGGGCCGCGGGTGCGGGCGGTGGCGATGAGCTTGGGAGTGGGGCGTGGACTGAAGCCGGAGAAATGTGAAGGATCGTCCCAGGGTGAGACGATCTGCAAAACGCGGAGGCCGTTTTTGCCGTCGGCCACAAAGGCGAAGGCGCTGCCGGCGACCATTCCGATTTTAACGTCGTTGACATCGTTCAATTGGCCATTCGCGCTGAATATTTGATCCAGTCTGGGCACATCCGGTTTTTCCACCTCAATGATGGCGACTCCCTGTTTGCCGGCGGAAACGTAGGCATAAGTGCGCGCGACGTAAATGTTGCGCGCATCGGGCAGGGGAACGAGCGCATTGGAAACAGGAATGGGCTTCGCGAGATCGGTGACGTCCAGTACCTTCAAGCCGTCGCCATCCACTAGAAAGGCGTAACGAAACTGCACGGCGAGGGCCCGCGGACGGCGAAGGAATGGCGCGCCAAGCGTTGCGCTTACACGTGGCGCGAGTGGATTTTCCAGATTGACGACCACAAGCGATTTGCCGGTCAAAATGTATGCAAAATTGCCGGCAATGGTAATGGCGTGGGCGCCCGTTAGGATTCCACCGGGATTGAAGGCGAGGGCGCGCCTGAGGAAATTGTCGGAGGGATTGCCGTTGAGTAGGGTGCCAACGCCAGGACTTTTAGATTTGAGATCAGGATTACCGATGACAACGAGGCCTTCCTGCGCGTCTGCGACATAGAGAAAACCGTATATGAGAGCGATGGGCTGCTCTTCGTTTTGGGGGAGTTGGGCGCGTAAAGGATCCACCGCGAGCGTGGAGGGAGAAGCCACGGCCAAGGCGTCTTTCGTAGGCACATAGAGACGCTGGCCGAGCGGAGAAACAGGAGCGGTAACCATGCGTTCGGAGAAGCCCTTGTTATCAATGTTCGCGATGTCGAAAGCGCGAAAGCCGTCCTTTCCAAGCGCGGCGTACGCATATTCGCCGCGAGCCTGGATATCGAGGACGTTGCCTTGATGCCGATGGGAAGTGGTGAGCTCACGATTTTTCGCGACGAATCTTTTGTAGTCCTCGGGGTAGGCGATGCGCTGGAGATCGCTGCCGTAGATGGCCTCAGGCTCATCATGCTCGGCGACGGCGACGGCTTCGAAGCCGTGCTTGCCGGTGGCGACGTAGATGTAGCGGCCCATGAAGTTCATAAAATTCGTACCTTGAAGAAGAAGCTGGGCCATCCAGGCATTGTTATCGTTCTGAGCGGAAACATGGCAATCGGCGCACTGCCTGGTTTCCGTAGCGCGGACGGTATGCGGTACGAACGTGGAGAAGGCTTCGCCGGAAAAGCCGGGAGCGGAGATGGTCTGTTGCGTGTAGTAGAGCCACTCGCGATTGGCGTTTTGGGAGCTGACGAGGATCGCGCAGGAAGAGCGGGCGGGAGCGATGCGATGGCCGGTGACGGTACCGTCCACACCAAGCATGAAGGTGTCGTCGCGGAGAACCTGGAAATTGTAGGTTGTGTAGTTGCGAGTGGTGAGGCCCTCGTTGTGGAGCATGGGCTTGCGGGCGTTGGCAGTCATCTGGAGATGGCAGCCGAAGCAGGTGGGGGTCCAGGAAGTGTGACAAGCGTAGCAGGTCATGCTGGAGTTGGAATGCGCGAGAGATGAATCGTCAGCGGGTACGCTTGCGAGGGCCGAACCATCCTTGCTCATCAGCTTGGCACGATATGATTTTTCGCTGAAGTGCGCATTGCCGAGGGTGATGGTATCCACAGTCTGGACGACTTCCCATTCGAGATTTGGGTCCATCATGGAGCGCTGGAAGAGTTTTCCGTCACGCCACTCGAAGCGGCGCAAGCCCCAAGGAGTGCGAAGAGCTTCAAGATGACGGCCGGGAAGTTCGCCGGGACGCGCCGGAGGAGGAGCAGCGGGACCGGAAGTGAGGAGCGTGGCCTTAGCGCGGATGGTCCCGTGACAGTCGGTGCAGTCCAATTCGATGGCGGCGCGCGGTTCGGCGTAAAGTTTGCCGTTGCCATGATTGTCCTGCGCGAAATGGCAATCCACACATTGCATGCCTTTGTCGAGATGAATATCGGAGAGATGGACTGCCTTTGAGAAGCGATCGGGGTCGTTGAAGGGGATCATGTTGCCGTTCTTGTCGAGCCAGTTTCCTTGACGGTCGTGTTTGTAAACGGCGCGAAAGACCCAGCCGTGACCGTGAAAATCGGCGAACTGCGTGGTTTTCAGCTTCGAATTAAAGGCGGGACTGCCGGTTTGCTCGAGGAATTTTTCATCACTCCAAAGGCCGCGAGCGGCAGCGGCTTCCGGATTTCGGAGAGAAGCATCGTAGCGCTCCTGCTCGGTGGGATTTCTTTGCCGAGCCGGATACAGTTTGTCGCCGTCGTCTTCGTTGTTCCACCAGGTGTAGCCGAAATAGGTTGTAAGCATGTTGGTGCCGGGATGGATGTGGCAGACCATGCACTGGCTGGAGGGAATGGAAAGAGTGAAGACGTGCTTGAGGGGATGACCAGATTCGTTCTTTGGAATCGTGGGATCGGAAGAAGCGCTAAAGCCGGAGTGCCCGTATTGTGCATACTGGGCGGAACGGGCAGGATCGCGGTCGTTCGCATAGATGACGTGGCAGGCGGAACAGCCGCTGGCGCGATAATCGCCTGGATGGTCGTTCGTGCCAGGGAAGGATAATACGGGATCAACGAGGCGGGTTTTTTGAAGGCCGAGGAACACGGGATCGGTGCGTAACTCGGTGCCGAAGCCACGGTCGCTGAGCTTGTCGTCTGGTTTGCCGGGAGTTTCGTCCGGAAGAGGATTACCGATTTCGGATTTTTTCTCGCCGCCGCGCTCGAAGACGCGCAAAACATTTCCCGGCTGAGAAATCTCCCAACGGAAAAGCGGTTCGAGTTTCAGCACGACACCTTTGAGCCGGGATTCTTCCGCTGAGGGCGGAGGGATCGTTTTGAGAGACTGCGGTTTTCCGTTGAGGCCGTAGCTTTCGCCGAAATGAGTGTCTTTGTAAGGGAAGGCGCCGTTGTTGTAGAGCGCTGCGCCCCAAAGAAAGCCCGTGTGGGCCATCATGCTGGTTTGCACGGCGCGGACTTCGCGGGCATGACAGCCGAGCGAGCCACAGGTCTCCGCAGCCACGCGGAGATCGCCGGGATTGACGAATTTGACGTAGTCCGCAGATTCCTGGAGCCATCCGGTATAGACGCGCTCGGGAAGGGCGGAGCGATTTTTGAAAATGGGATCGTGGGGTTGTACGTGAGCCTTTTCTTTTGCGTCGTTGTATCCAGGAGAGTTCACGGCAGTGCCCGGAGGAACAGATATGGAGGGGTTTCCGCCGTGGCAGTCAGTGCAGCCGAGGAACACGGTTTTTGTCGGGTGCATGGAGGGCTCGTCGGTGGAAGTATGGCAGGAGACGCAGCCGGAAGAGTTCAAAGCGGCATCTTGGGGAGACTGACCGTCTTCGGCTGAGGAATTTGTGAAAGGGTTTTGGGAAGCCGCGCGAAGACGTTCCGCAGCCGTAACCAGCGCCAGAGAAACAACGAGGCAAAGGAGAAGCGCAAACCTGGCCGGTTTTCCCTGCTTAAACGAGTTACGCGACAACGCACCCATTTCTTTCCTTCTCAAAAAGTGAATTTTGCCGAGCCGAACAAGGAAAAGAGAGTGCGGCTGGTGTAAATGTCCCTAAAACCCTGGCCGGGCTGAAGAGCGGCGGCTCCGG
Source organism: Terriglobales bacterium (assembly GCA_035518615.1). Lineage (GTDB taxonomy): Bacteria > Acidobacteriota > Terriglobia > Acidiferrales > UBA7541 > Acidiferrum. Next base: position 21,076 of record DATIXL010000091.1, read on the forward strand.
CGGTCAGCACGATATTTTCGCTAAGAGGGGGACGGTAGTTAACGCCGATACCCATATCGGTGCCAATGGTGTGGCGAATGGGCGATTCAAAGAGGATGTCTTCGAGCGATTCCGTGCGCTCGAAGCGCAGGAAATTCACGTTGGCGAATCCTTTCAGTTTCGGCGTGATATCAAAATCGGCTCCCGCGTTGGCGACAAAGATTCCCGGATTGACGAAATTTGCCTGACCTTCTTCTTTGTTTGCACGGAGGCTAGGAATCAGGCTGCCAGGCGTGGTGAGCTGCACACCGGATCCGGTCAGACGAAAACCTTCGCGATTCCAGAAACTAAAGATTCCGCCCGCAAAAGAATCGAGATCAAGGATGGAATCGAAGCCGCGCGCGCGGCCGTCGCGCGGATTGGCATCGCCGGAAGTGTAGAACACGGAGACGCGATAGCGAATCCAGTCGCGATCGTAGGAAACCTCGGCCGCGGCCAGCTGGGCGTTGACAGTAACGGGGCGGCCTGCAATGGGATTAAACGTGTCTTCGCCGAAAGCCTCGTAAAAGGCGTGGGTGACGTTGATGCGGCGAATGTGGCCGCTGCCGAGCCAGCCGAAGTACCCGACGCGAATACCGTGGGCGATGAGGCCGGCGCCTGGGCCCTGATTGACAACGTTGCCGACGGGCGCGGGACGAACGAGAAATCCGTTGTCGTCGTAGTGGATGCTTGGGTCGTCCTTATTCCAAGCGGCGACAAATTCAGCGGTGTAGCCGGGAAAAAAGAAATCCTGGAGATAAACGTTGACGAGGACGACCTGCTGGTGGCGGCGATCAAAAGTGTTGAGGCCGCTGTTGGTGTTTTTCTCGAGGAGTTGAAAGTACGCCGCATTGTATTCGATGCGGTTGGAATGAAGGTTGCCGAAGAAGCGGACGGCGGGCTGTTCGTCTACAAAGAGAAATCCGCGAAAATCGGCGTTGAACTCCTGAATGCCCGCGCGAACAGAAATGAAATCGTAGTTGGGACTGAGATCATGGAGCTTGTATTCGAAGAAAGCTTCCTGGAGGCCCAAGTGCGTGTCAAAGCGGTTGGTGCCGGCGCGGACGTCGGGGCTGACGATGCCGAGCTCACGCACATCGAGATCGTTGAGACTGATTACCGGGGTGATACGGATGCGCCAATCCACGGGCTTGAACGAAGCGTCGCCATGGGAGAGATCGAATGAGAGCCGGAACGTCTGGTCAAGGAAGGCTTGCTCGCCGCGGCCAAAGAAATCGGAGCTGCCGGGATCAGCGGCGCTGACGCCACTGGGAGAAGGAACGCGGCGGCCGTCGAAGAATGTGTCTGAGGAGCCCGTGAAATTGAAGAAGACTTGTTGGCCGAGAACCGAAGGCCAGATGGGCTGATCACCTTTCCAACGGTTGCGATTGAAAGGATCGTACCAGCCAGACCTGGTGTAGATGTATTCGCCTTTTTGCGAATAGCGCCGGTACGCCGGCTGCTCGAGTTCCCAACGGTCGGGGACCTGGTTGAAAACATCCGCGGCGGGCGGCAGGGATTCGGGGAGCGGATTGAGGACATAGCCGCTGTCGGAGTCAAGGCGGTGGCGAAGAACGCGATAGGAACCGAAGCTGCCCGTTGCCGCGGCGGGAAGAGGAGGCCCCAGTTCGGGGAGGCGCGGGAGGCGCGAACTCGGCTGCAGAGTGGCTTGAGATACAAGGAAAATTTCCAAAGTGACGACCTCATTTGGATTGAGCGTGAGATCCGGAATTGCAAACGCGGCATAACCCGGGCTTTGCACAGTGAGTGAATAACGACCGGGGATAAGCGGAAAGAGACGGAAAACGCCCTCACCAGAGGCCGTGGATTGAAGCACTGGACCCGAAGGCAGAGCCCGCAATGTGATGTGTGCCCCGGAAACAGGTATTCGAGATTCCGGGCTGCGCGCATCGTGCACGACGCCTTCAAGAGCGGAGCTGGTTACGGCCTGCTGGCGTGGCAAGCGTTGCGGCAGGGAAAGCTCGCGCGATTCTTTCACAGAGGGTTCCTGAGCGTGGACCACAAGAACTGCCGGGATGGAAAGAGCGGCACTCATCACACTACAAGCAGCCGCGCGGGCGGCGCGCCGGCGGGGACGCAGGGTAAGTGTGGGCATGCGTTGGGCCAGAGAGTGCAAAGATCCGGAATCGAGTTCTAGCTAACAATAGCCCAGGAGGTTCGGCAACGATTTTCAAGGAGCACTGAGAACTGACAATAACCATCCAAAACGTTCACCAATTGGAAGCGGGAGCTCAGCGAGCTCATTGAGCGACGAGATGGAGATATGTTACCAACGAAGATACCGTCTTTATGCATCCCGTGAGAAAACTGCGCAGGCCGATAACGGCCGAGGAGGCTCTGAAACGGCGGCGAAGAGTGCTGGTTGTTGCGACGCTTGTCATTCTAGTGATGGCCGCGGCGCTAGCGTTTGCGCTTGGAGGGTGCGGGGGAACCGCAGTGACGAATCCGCCGGTTCTGCCAAGCCCCGCGCCATCTCTTTCAGCGAGCGATGTGCAGGCGATCGTGCAAGCCGCTGCGGAAGCGGCTGATCCCGCGACGATGGTAATTGCGGTGGTGGATCGATCCGGAGTCGTCCTGGCGGTTTACCGGAATCCGGCGGCTCCGGCAACCGCTACAGGAAATTTCGGGGCAAGCGTAGATGCGAACGATTTGGCTGTGGGGCTGGCGAGAACTGCGGCCTTCTTCAGCAATGATCAGGCGCCGTTATCTTCGCGGACCGTGCGATTCATCAGCGGGATTCACTTTCCTCCGGGCGTAACTAACGCGGCGAATGCAGCGCTATACGGGATCGAAAACACAAATCGCGGCTGCACGCTGACAGCGAATTACTTGCCGGGGAAAAGCGTGCCGCAGGCGACAGCGCTGGGCGGGGGCCCCGGTCCGGGAGTCGTCACCGGCAAAGCGGATTTGAGCGATAGCGATCCGAACGCGGTGAATCCGGGCGGAGTGCCGATCTTCAAGGACGGGGTTCTCCTGGGCGGAATCGGCGTGGCAGGAACTTTGCCTGATGTGGCGGAATACGTGGCCTATACGGCGGCGACATCGAATGGATTTGGGCCTTCGCCAGCGCCACCTGGCGTCGTCTTCATTGATGGCGTGGCGTTGCCCTTTGTGAATCAGACGACGAGGCCGGCCGGTGTGAATCCTGGCACGCTCGTCGGGAGTTTTGTTCTGGGGCCACTGGGAAGTGCAGGACAGCCGCCGGAGGGAGACTTGATCACGCCGGTTGCTGGGCCAGTTGGAGGTCTAAGTGGCGCGGACGTGGCGCAAATCTTGGTCAATGCCGAAGCGGAAGCGAATGTGACGCGCGCGGTGATTCGGCTTCCAACGGGATCACGGGCGCGGATGGTGATTGCCGTTGCCGATCTGGACGGGACGATTATCGGGCTGCGGCGCATGCCGGACGCGACCGTGTTCAGCATTGACGTGGCGGCTTCCAAGGCGCGAAACATGGTGTACTTCAATAGCACTTCGCGAACAGCCGCGGATTTGAATCAAGTGGCGATTGGTACGGCGGTGACGGACCGGACGATCAGCTTTGGAGCACAGCCGCTTTACCCGCCGGGAATTGACGGGTCGAATGCCGGGCCGTTTTTCAATTTATATGCTCAAGATACAGCGAATCCGTGCACACAGGGCTTCCAGCCTGGAGCGCCGAATGTAAACAAGAGCGGAATCGTATTTTTTCCCGGGAGCGCAGGGTTATACCGCAATGGCGTACTTGTCGGAGGGCTAGGAGTCAGCGGAGACGGTGTGGATCAAGACGATTTTGTGACGTCCGCGGGAGCCGCCGGGTTCCTTGCGCCGGATGCGATCCGCGCGGATCAGTTGATGGTAGACGGCGTGAGACTGCCTTACTGGAAATTTCCGCGCAACCCGACGGATTGATACTGCAATCAGATTTAATGTCGCGAGAGTAGAAGACCGGAGTTTTAATGAGGCTGGGAAGGGTCTGGAGAAGTGGCAATGTCGAGATCAAGGTGCCACTGGCGAGCAGTGTCGAGAGCAACATAACAATTCCCGTTTGCGGCGTAGCCGGTGCAATGGACGGCAGAATCAGTGTCGCGTGGAGAACGAACGAATTGCCAGACGGCAGCATAGGCGATGCCGCTGGTGGAGGGCGGCGAAGGGTCTTGCGGGGCAATGCAACCGGGAGAAGGCGGACACGAATCGTTGTAAACCCAGTAGGGGATCTCTTGACCGTCGAGATGATTGCGAATGTCATCTGAAGTGATGATGGTATGGCCGTCGCCTTCGTCATCCACTAAGCCGGAGCAATATACCCCAGCACGGAAGCCAGACCGCTCGAGTTCATCGCCAAAAGCCCGAATATAGGCGTGGTAGGACTGAGGTAGGCGGCCGCCTTCTTCGATATCGAGGAAAATGATGGAACCCGAGGGGAAACCTTCGGATTTGGCGGAGGAGGAAGCCTTCTGCGCGTCCGATCTGGCCCTCGCGGCGGCGAGAGACACGGATTTCAATTGGCGAGATTCCGGCCCCGTATAGAGCAGCAAGAACCCGAAACCTGCAGACTGCATGAGGGCGCGTTTTCCGTGCCAGGAATTGACTTTTTCACCCGGGGGGAAACCGAGCCAGTATCCGCTGAACGAAAATGATTTGCGAAGGATAGGGAGAGCCGCGTCGCCCGGATAGTCATTGCGGTCAAAGCCGAGGAAGGAACGAGGTGAAGCGGCTTGAGGAGCAGGTCCAAGGACGTCGGAGGGCATCAGAAGGGCAACCGCCAAAAGAACCAAAGTGCGCATACAGCTGGCAAAATAGCACAGGGCGAACGGAACACCCAGGGTACTTATCGCATGCGCAAGATGCTTCAGCCCTCGCGGAGTTTGTGGCCGGAGAGATTTCCCAGGCCGTCGTAGGCCGCGTACTTATACATTTCGCTGAGTGTCGGGTAGTTGAAGACCTGCTCGATGAATTCGTTGATGGTGAGGCCGTTGTCGAGGACCATCATCCCGATGTGAATGATCTCGGTGGCATTCTCCCCGATGATGCTCACTCCCAGCAGTTTTCTGTCGTTCGGCGAAAAAATGAGCTTCAGCATACCCGCGGTGTCACCGGTGATGTGCCCACGCGCGTTGTTAGCGTAGCGCGCGCGTCCCACGCAGTAGTCGACGTTCCTTTCCTTGCAACTTTCCTCGGTTTCGCCCGCCGCAGAAATTTCCGGAATCGTATAGACACCTATCGGAAGCATGGACGCGAGGCGTTCCTTGTACTTGAGGCCGAAAGCATGGCACACGGCGACGCGACCTTGCTCCATGGAGGTGGAAGCAAGCGCGGGAAAACCGATCACGTCACCGGCCGCGTAAATGTTCGCCACCGCCGTGCGATAGTGCCCATCCACTGGAATGTAGCCTCGATCGTCGAGGGCCAAACCAACTTTTTCCAGTCCGAGATGCTTTGCGGCAGCACGACGGCCAGCGGCGAAAAGCGCAGCTTCCGTTTCCAGGATCTTCCCTGATTTCATCTCAAGGCGAACGCCAGCGGAGTGATTTTCGACCTCTGCCGGACGTTGGTTGAACCAAAACTGCATGCCGAGGAACTGGAGGCGGTCGCGCAGACGATCCGAAATTTCGTAGTCGAGAAACGGCAAGAGGCGGTCGCGGCCGTCCACGAGAGTTACCTCGACGCCGAGAGCCATGAAGATGGATGCGTATTCGCAGCCGATTACGCCGCCGCCGACCACGGCAAGGGATTTGGGGATGCGCTCCATCTGCAGGAAAGTATCGGAGTCAAAGGTGTGCAGGTCATCAAAGGCAATCTCTGCTGGGCGATGCGGCACGGAACCTGTGGCGATCAGAATCACTTCGCCGCTCAAGCGAAGTGGCGCCGTTCCCGCCGTTACAATTACGGTGTGCGCATCCTCAAAAGCGGCGTCCCCGGAAATGTATTCGATCCCGTGCTGCTCGAGATTTTTCAGGATGCGGAGGCGTTCCATCTCAACCACTTCGCGCTCATGGTGCATGAAGTCGTGAATTGTGAGATTTTCCTTCAGAGAATAGTCAATGCCATAGAGGCCGCGCTGTTTCAGGCCGGAAAAATAGAGCGCCGATTCGCGCAGGGTCTTGCTGGGGACGGTGCCAGTGTTGATGCAGCTCCCGCCGGGATGACGTGCTCGCTCAATGGCGGCCACTCGCTTGCCAAAGTAGGCCGCTTGCGCGGCCGCTTTTTCGCCCGCGGGACCGCAACCGATGACGATCAGATCGTAGGAGTTGCTCGACACACGCAACCTCCAAATTCAGGACCTCCGCGAATGAGAGCAGAAGCCGCTGTTTCGCCTGAATGACGATATGAAAATTCTAGAAGATGATTCCGATTTGGCGGTTTGATTCTTGGCAGGCGTGTGTCCTGTTCGTGCCTCTTCCTTTCGGGCTGCGAATCTGATGAGATACCGCCATGTCGAACGGCAGAATAATGAAGCGTTTGCTCTCCATTAGCTGGCAATTGAAGGCCGTGCTGCCGGTGGTTGCCGTTCTGCTGCTAGGCCTGGTGACGTTCCAGGTGGTATTGCTGACGCTGGAAATCCCGAACGGGCGTTGGATCCTGACGGTCGCCGCAGCCGGAGCGGTGGCTATTTGTGGAGTGTTGCTTGCAGTTCTGGTGATCCTGGTCGAACGGCCCTTGAGAGAGTTGAAGACGACCATCGAGCGGGTGCGAAGCGGCGATCTTTCGGCAAGAGTGAATTTCGCGCGCCGGAATGATGATATCGGCGAGTTGGGACACCAGTTCAACCAGATGGTGGAACAACTGGAAACCAACCAACATGAAATCGAACGACTGCACGAGCGGGAGATGGCGCGCGCGGAGCATCTGGCGACCATCGGCGAGCTGGCCGCGGGACTCGCGCATGAAATCCGCAACCCCCTTGCCGGCATAGCGGGCGTGGTGGAGGTAATCGGGAAAGAATTGCCAGAGGAGAGCACGAGCGTGGCCGTCCTTCCTGAGGTTATGGACGAAATCAAACACATCCAGCTCATCCTAAATGATCTGCTGGCATACGCGAAGCCGCGGTCGCCCGTCTTTCGGAATGCGGATCTCAGAGAAAGCGTGGAACAGGCGGTCATTTTGGCGAAGCAGCAGGTGCGGACGAGGCCAATCGCGATTTCGTTCGAGGTTCCGGCGAAGCCCATTGATGTCTATCACGACCCCGCGCAGATTCAACAAGTAGTATTGAATCTGCTGCTGAACGCTATTCAGGCAATCGCGAATGAAGGCAGAGTCGAAGTAAGGCTGGAAAGAAAAGGTGGTCAAGCGGGGATTCTGGTGGAAGACACGGGGCGCGGAATTTCCCAAGAGGCGCTGGGAAAGATCTTCAAACCATTTTTCACTACGCGGAGAGAAGGAACCGGCCTGGGGCTTTCGCTTGCAAAAGGCGTAGTGGACGCACATGAAGGGCGTATCGAGGTGAAGAGCGAAATCGGTAAAGGATCGGAATTCTGCGTATTGCTGCCGATCGACGAAAGTGCTGCAAAGAATGCGCGGAGTGGTTCGTAATGGTACATTACAGGACATGGCGCAGCGCAAAATCCTGATCGTGGACGACGAAAAATTGGTCCGTTGGTCGTTGGCGCAAAAGTGCGCCGAATACGGCTATCAGAGCGCTGAAGCTGCCACAGCGGAAGAAGCCTTGCACATGGCACAAAGCGAATCTCCCGATGCAATTCTTCTGGACGTACACCTGCCGGATCAAAGTGGGATCGAGGTCTTGGAGAAGCTGAAACAGGGCGGAGAGACGCGGACGGTGATCATGATGACCGCGGACCCGCAGTTGGAGGACGTGAAGGTCGCGTTGCGGTTGGGTGCCTACGACTTCGTGAGCAAACCGATCCAGTTTGAGGAGCTCTGCATCACCCTGCAGAACGCCATGGAAACGAGTTCGCTACGCAGCGAAGTGGAATCGCTACGCGGGGAAATGCGCAAGCGCGCGGGCTACCACGAAGTGATTGGGGTTTCTCGCAAGATCACGGAGCTGATGAAGTTCGTGCAGAAGGTGGCGGCGAGCGAAGCGAGCACAATACTCATCCAGGGAGAGAGCGGCACGGGCAAAGACTTGATCGCAAAGGCCATTCATTATGAAAGTTCGCGGAAAGAGAAGCCGTTCGTGGCCATCAACTGTTCCGCGATTCCGGAAACGCTGATGGAAGCGGAACTTTTCGGCCACGAGCGCGGGGCCTTTACGGACGCCAAAGCGATGAAGAAAGGACTGTTCGAGGTGGCGGACGGCGGGACATTATTTCTGGATGAAATTGGGGAACTTTCGCAGCTCCTACAAGCCAAGCTTCTTCGGGTATTGGAAGACCAGGTGATCCGGCGAGTGGGCGGCGTGCGTGACATGCAGGTGGATGTGCGGGTCATCGCGGCATCGAACCGCGACCTGGAGCGCGCGGTTCGCGAGGGGCATTTTCGGCAGGATTTGTATTACCGGCTGGCCATAATCTCGATCTTCCTTCCCACCTTGCGTGAACGGAAAGAGGATATTCTTCCGCTCGTCGAGTTTTTTATCTCTCACTACAACCGTAAGTTCCGAAAGTCGGTGCAAGGACTCGCGGAGGAAACGCGAAGGCTGCTGCTGAACTATAACTGGCCCGGGAACGTGCGAGAACTGAAGAACGCACTCGAGCGCGCTATGATTTTGGATGATGGACCGCTGCTGAGGCCGGACGATCTGCCGTTCGCTGTGGCGAGCGGCCACGCAGGTGTGGTGTTCGAGCAGGAGACTCTGTCGGTGGGCGCGGAAAGCGGGTGGAAGCCTAAGCATCCCTTGCCGGCTCTCTCCATTCCAGAAGGCGGAACGTCGCTGGAGGAAATGGAACATGCCATGGTCGAGATGGCGCTGCAACAGTCGCGGGGAAACCAGATCCGGGCGGCGAAGCTACTGGACATCAGCCGGGACGCTCTGCGATACAAAATGAAAAAGTTTGGACTGGTCCACAGCGAGGAAGAAGAGACTTCGAAGACAGCGAACTCAGAGTCGAGTTAGAACCATGATTTGTGTGGTCCTGCCATTTCCAGTGCCGAAGATCGGCATCTCAAGCCGTCTATGACGCTTGGCTTGAGCGAATTCCCTCGTGGCATCGGGAAAAAACCCATTCTGGGATTTAAGACGTCGAATAGGCCTTTCCTAGCTTCCCGTAACATACTCAAACTACAGGCGTTGGAGACATTAGCCGTGGAGACGAATGGCATTCAAGATGCACTTTATTGCAATGCTGAACAAGAAATCCAATGGAGCGATTGGACTCTTGTCTAGCTGTGGGCGTTCCTCTTGCGACGGCGGGTCGGCGGTGATGGCCCGGAAGGATACGGCGCAAGAAGGAACGCCCATTAAGAATTGCCGCCGAGAGCATGGAGTACGGCAGACGAGATTGAGTTAGGCAGCGGCTGAAGACGAATCCATCAGGGGCGTCGAGGTTCCTGACGCGATGGCCCGAACTACGGGCCGCAATCGTGAAAGCCGCTGCCTTTTTTGTGCCGCGACCATTGAAAACGCACCAGTCCTAATCCGACTCTTCATTTCTCTTGGTGATGAAGCGCAGTGCAATGCGTGAAGTGACGCAATTCCGTGGCGCATTTCTGATGCAAATCACAGTGGCAGAACGATTTACAAAATATTTTTCCGGTCGCAGAACGGCATCTCGCGTGCACATCCTTGAATGACTGAACAATCGAAAACGCAGAGAGCAGGTTGATCGGAGGATGAAGGAGGCGGCCATGACTGGAATCAACACCATGACATTTCAGGTGCATCACGACAAGCGCGTAAAAATCAGCAACATTCTGGCGTTGACGGACTTCTCAAAAGATTCCGAGCGGGCGCTGGATTATGCACTTGCCTTGGCTCGCGCGTACGACGCAAGAATCTATTTGACGCACGTGATCACTCCAGATCCATTTGCATATGCGGAGCCCGGTTATGCAGAGATCACGTACGAGAAAGTGAAGCAAGCGGCTGAGCAAGGGATTGGTGACATCCTGATTTCCGGGAAGCTGCGCGGCCTGGCACATGAGGTGCTACTGGAAGAAGGCAATCTCTGGCAGGTGATCCAGCAGTTGATCCGGAAGCATGAGATTGACCTGGTGGTCGCGGGTACGCATGGGCGGGGCGAAATGAAAAAGATGCTGCTCGGCTCCGTAGCGGAAGAGATTTTCAGGCAGGCGAGCTGCCCGGTGCTGACCGTGGGACCTGCAATTGTGGCGGAAGCGGCGAAGGGAACCGAGTTCAAGAATATTCTATTTGCAACGAATTTTGGCAGAGCTGCGGACCGCGCCCTGGGCTACGCGCTGTCATTTGCGCAGGAACACGCGGCGAAGCTGACTCTTCTTCATGTGGTCGAGGACGCTGCCGCGCATACGGATGAAGGTTTGCGCCGGCAACGAGACCACTTCATCGAACTGCTTAAGGAAATGGTGCCGGAAGGCTCGGAAAACTGGTGCGAGCCGGAATTCCGCACAACATTCGGTCCAGCCACGGAAGAAATCTTGAACATGGCGCAGGAAACGAAAGCAGACTTGGTCGTCATGGGAGCGAAGACCAGCACGAGTTTTGCGGGGCACGCGCCTCTTACCATTGCCTACACCGTTGCGGCCCATGCACGTTGCCCGGTGCTTACGGTTCGCGGCTGAAGCTTGGCTTAGGGCCTGACCCCATAAGCATGCAAAACCCAAAGCCGACTTGGCCGGGTTGCTTGCTTCTGCGCGCGGTAGGATATACTCCGCGGTGCTGTGCCTGCCAAAATGAAGCGGAGAGAGTTCGTCATCCGGTTGACGCAGGGTCTTGCATTCGCGAGCCTCCCCTCCTCTGCGCTGGCCCTGAGTTCGGAGCAGTTCTCGCCGGATATCCGCACCATTTATGCAAAAAGCATAGTCATTGACTCGCTCTGCGGTCCGTTCAGCTCTGCCGGGCCGGATGCGATGCCTTCGCAAGCTGCAGTTGAGGCAGTGGCGCGATCCGGAATCACCGCAATCAACTTCACCATTTCAGCGCGCGACTACGAAGGCACTGTCCGCAATCTCGCTTTCGTACAGGCAATCGCGGACCAGTGGCCGCGGACTTTTGCCATCGTTCGCAAACATTCGGACATCGCGCAGGCGAAACGCGATGCAAGGCTCGGAATTATGCCCGGCTTCCAGTACACTTCGTTTCTCGAGGAGGATCCTTCGCGGATCGAGACTTTTCGGCAGCTCGGCGTCCGCATCATGCAATTGACCTACAACAATCGCGGCCTCTTCGGCGATGGCTGCCTTGAGCCGGGCAACGCAGGGCTCAGCAAAGCCGGACTTGATGCAGTCCGAAGAATGAATGAACTCGGCGTCGCCGTGGATACCAGCCACAGCGGCTACCGAACCACCACAGACGCCATCGAAAACTCTAAAAAACCAGTGCTCATTACCCATGCCGGGTGTGCCGCCGTCTACGCTCATCCCCGGAACAAGCCCGACGACATTTTGAAGGCACTCGCGGACCGCGGAGGCTATTTCGGCGTTTACCTT
>DATIXL010000092.1:0-67589 GCA_035518615.1 Terriglobales bacterium
TCGGGGAGATGGGGCAACAAGATTTTGAACATATCTTGATAAGCCCCCACTGTTGCGTGTTGGAGTTTGCGCCCTCGACCGCCTTCGCCCTTCGCGAGGAAACTCTCCAGAAAACTCAGCAGAGAGTCCGCCGATTGTGGCTCTCTTAGTCCCGCGTTTAAAGGGGCTAGCTCCACATCAGCCAGTGCTCGCACGCTATCGGGAGCAGTGCCATCCTGTTTTGGTTGGTGATTACGGTCTATTGGAGCGAGTTTCCTGTAGCTGTCCTTGCGGACCCTGACCCCGTCTTTGACAACGGTCTCCCGGTACTTCAAAACCCAGTAGTTGCCATGCTGTTTGATAGACCCGCGCTGCATACAGGAATGCTATCATGGCTTGGGTACACCGTGGGTACAGAAATTGCTCACACTAGCATAAATACTGGCTATTTTTCTTATTGACAGAAGTTTAGGAAACCGTTGCTCTATCCATCTGAGCTACAGCCCCACTCTTTCGATTCTACCTCACTTGCATCGTGCCCTTGCCTTCGATCCCGGCCCGCGCGTGGAGAAACTTGCCCCTTAGTCCCTTTTTCGCACATTGTCCCGCCGTACCATTGCGCCCGCCAAGTCGCCCTTCCATCCTTATTCTTACCCGCCTTCGCAATGGGGGCTTTCCTTGGGAGGGAAGTATGCCGGGCAGAAACGGAGTTCAGGCTCGCCGCAGCAGCCGCGTTTCCCTCCGTGTTCCTCTGCGCATCTTTGAGCCCGGCACCAACAAGCGCTTCACCATCGGCGAAGCCTACGCCGTCAAGGTCAGTCTCTGGGGCGGCCTCGTGGCTCTCCAGGGCCCCATCAATCGAGGCCAGAAGCTTCTCCTCGTCAATGAATCCACCGGCGAAAGCGCCGAATCTCATGTCGTCTATATGGGCGCCGCCAATCCCAATCGCAAGCTCATCGGCGTCGAATTCCTCCAGTCCTCTCCCAACTTCTGGGGCCTCAATTTTCCGTCTCCCGTCTCCCGCCGTTCCTCCTCTTCCCCCGAACTCCCGCACTCTCCCGCCAACTGAGCAGTCCCGCACACTCGTGCTCTCCTCCGCGCTCCGGGATTTCTCCCTGTGGGATCTTCCTTCTGTTTACTTGGGGCTCTGGATTCGCGCGGCCAGATCGGGCGCAATGGCGCGGAAATGCTTTTCGTTCAACGTAAGGATTGTCTCCGCGCGCGCCTTCTTCGCGCATGCCAGCAGCAGCGCATCGTAAATCCTGCCGCTCGTCAATCCTTTTTCGGCGCACTTCTGGACCGCGGCGAAGTATTCTTCGCCATCGAGCGAAATGAGTGTCAGCCGCTCTCGCACTTCCTCCACAAACAGCATCGCCTGCTCCGGGGGAATCATCGGCTTCACCGGCAATGCGGTCATCACCGCATACACCTCAGCCAGAGAGTGCGCTCCGCAAGCCGCTTGTTTCTTGTTTGCCGAGCTCAGCCGTTTCAAGCTGGCCTCGTGATGCTGGTGTCCGCCCCAAAAAGCCGCGATCAGCACGGACGTGTCGAAGAACTCCTTCATTCCTGAAACTCGCGCGCCCGCTTCTCGCGCTCCTGCTCCATCAGATTGGGAATCGAGGTGTCCGCAGGCTCGCCCTGGTACACCCAAATCCCGCATTCCTTCCGCAGCAGCGCTTTGGCCCGCACCGGCCGCAGCGTGATCCGCTCGCCTTCGCTTTCCAGCTCCAATTCATCCCCTGCCGCCAATCGCAGCCGGTCCCGCACCGGCTTCGGCAGCACCACCCTCCCCGCCTTGTCCACGCTGATCTTCGTCGCCATAATGCCATGCTACAATGGTAAAACCCATTTGTAAATGCCATTTGGCCGTCCCTCCACCGCCCTCTCCTCCGCGCGCCATGAAACGCCACCCTTTCGAGTCTGGATCTGCTGTGTCGCGCCGGCCTTACTTCGCCACTCTGGGGCTAGGCTCTCCAAGCTCTGCCCTCAGCCTCGCGCGGCGCAGAACCAGGCACCCGGCGGCCATGTCGTGCAAAGCCTGCTTCTTCCCGGTAAACCCGCACAGAACGAATCCGAAGCCCAGCGTCAATGTTGAAAGATATTTTGCAAACGTTCGCCCCGCGGCACGCCCTAGGGATACTCGTTTTCCTTCAATATCAGTCACGCGCAACCCGAGCATCATCTTTCCTATCGTCGCCTGCAGGGTCGAACTCTCCATCAGGCCAAAGTAGAGCAAAGGAACAATGACGAGCACCAGGGCATAGTTCAGAAAGAAAATCGCGGGGGAAACCTTGGGATGCCACACACTTTCCAATTTGGCTGCAAGGCTCGCGATGAATAGCATGAGAAAGAAAGGGAACCATAGCACCACAATGTCAATCAGGTTCGCGGCGACTCGTCGCCAGAACCCCGCATACACGAGCGGCGCGTCCGAAGACCCACTCGCGTCCTGTGTTGAAAGTTCCATGTTCGCTGCAGAGTCTATCACCGGGGAGCTTGCTCCACTTCCCGACTCGACGCCGTCATCCAATCAGCCTCTCTTCCATTTCGCAGACACCTGTTCGGGAGCACAACGGCCGGCGCAAGCTCTCAGGGGCCATGTGAGGATTTGGGTGCGCTCGCTTCCATCGAGCGGCACCCAGCACTACACCCCGTTCCTTCAGGTGCCCGTAGTCGAATGATATACTCTCCCCGTGCCCCCAAACCAAGACCAAACCGAAACCTGCGATCCACACGCCATAGCATTCCGTACAGGAAACAGGGCACGACAATGACAAATGAGACTATGACGACACTTCTGCTTATAGGTGTCAATTTTGTTCTCTCAGTTGTTGGCAACCTTTTAAGCGATGCTATCAAGAAACGCCTCACTCAAGCCAAACCAACGCCGGAGACAATGCCAGGCCCCAACAGGTTCATGGGCTTGCTCAGATCTCCATGGATACTTCCCCCTTCATTCATCGCGGCGGATGTCCTGTGGCTGGTCTATGACTTTCGCAGCCACGACCATACTTTTGCCATAACTCGCCTCGAGGTTTACAACATCGCTGCGATGGCAACCGCGATTTGGTACAACTTGTCTTGGATGTCTATGAGCCTGATGCGACAGGCGCTCAGGCACCAAGGCGAAACAATGGTGGCATCCTTTCAACAGATAAGTGAGGGGCTCAAGGGAACGACAAAGGCGCTGGCCGAATGGAAGGAGAAGAACGATCTGGCAACGCAGGCGGCCCTTGAACAGGCACTTGCCACATTCAGGAAGACAGGAGAAATATTGAGTGCAGTGAAAGAGAAAAACGAAAAGGCGCAAAAGCGGTGGAAAAGATGATATCGGATGTGCAGCTTAGAAATCGCCAGAACTGTACGCGGGGTACAGCATGTCTTTTGGATTCTTGCCCTTAAACCCCGAAACCCCGGGGACAGAAACCCCGACAACCACAGCGAGCACCCTGCCCACGGGCTTCGAGAGCCGCGATTTTTCTCCACGAAGCGCCGCGCCCCCACTGCACCCCCCTTCGAACGGTACCACAATATCCATTGACATCCATGTTATAATAGTGTATGTTGTTTTCGTCCAATCCTCGTCCCTTCACCGGGCATCGCCCGGAATTCCACTCGCTCAGTGAAAACCCTTTCCTAGCACACGCGCTTCGTGCTTCCACTCCGCTAAACCCCTTTGAAATGAACACTTGCAAATTTCACGCCTGTAAGTCTCCTGAAATGAACACTTCCAAAATCGCCCAAAATAACCCCCTCTGGAATCAACACTTGCAAAAAACTGCCGGGGGTACCCCCATCCCTGCCGCCTTACCTCTTCCATCCTCGTTCTCTGTGCTAAGATTCCCCCCGTCCCGCTGCACCCAGCCCGGACCACCTCGCATCCCCTCCGGAGGTCATCATGAAACGCGCCCTTCGTTACATTCTTATCGCCGTTGCCGTCATCATCGTTCTTCTTCTCGTCTTGCCCTTCTTCATTCCCGTCAACAAGTTCCGTCCCACGATCGAAGCCCAGGCTTCTTCCGCGGTCGGCCGCAAAGTCGAAATCGGCAATCTCAGCCTCTCGTTGATTCGCGGCGCGCTCACAGCCGAAAATCTCTCTATCGCCGACGATCCCAAATTCAGCTCCTCTCCTTTTCTCACCGCCAAGTCGCTCAGCGTCGGCGTCGAAATCCTTCCGCTGATTTTCTCGAAAACCCTCAACGTCACCGGCATCACCATAGATTCGCCGCAGGTCACTCTTCTCCGCGATTCCTCAGGCCGCTGGAACTATTCCACCTTCGGCGCCTCCTCTTCCTCTTCCAAGTCCGACGCGAGCGCAAAACCCGCCACTTCTTCCAGCTCGTCGAGCTCCTCTTCGACTCCCATGGCCCTCTCCATCGGCAAGCTGGAATTAAACAACGGCAAAATCACCGTCGGGGCGACGAATTCGCAAAAACGCAGTACCTACGACGACGTACAGGTCACTGCGAAGAACGTCTCCATGGACTCCAAGTTTCCTCTCTCCATCTCCGCGGATCTTCCTTCGGGAGGAAAGCTTACGCTCGATGGCACCGTCGGCCCGCTCGACAAATCCGATACGTCGCTCACTCCGCTCGACGCCAAGATTCATGTCGGCTCGCTCAATCTCGCTTCCACCGGTTTCCTCGATCCTTCTCTGGGCCTCGGCGGTCTTGTGGACATGGACGCGACCGTCGCTTCGCAAAATGGCGAAGCCTCCACGCAAGGAAACCTGAAACTTTCCAAAGCATTGCTGGTCGCGGGCGGCTCTCCCGCTTCCGTTCCCGCCACTGTGGACTTCAGCACGAAGTATGATCTGCGCAAAAATTCCGGAGTCATCAATCCTTCGACGGTCAAAATCGGCAGTGCCGCAGCCCATCTCAACGGAACCTACGCAACGCGCGGAGATGCCACCGTGGTGGATGTAAAACTCAACGGCGACAATATGCCCGCCAAGGATTTGGAAGGATTTCTTCCCGCCATCGGCGTGAATCTGCCGAAAGGCGCTTCGCTTACCACCGGAACTCTCAATACCAATCTCAATATCAAAGGCCCGACCAACAAACTCGTCACGGATGGCACAATTTCGCTCGCCAACGGAACGCTTGCGGGTTTTGATCTCGGCTCGAAAATGTCCGCGATCTCCGCGCTCACCGGTTTGAAAACCGGATCCAACCTGGTCATCGAAAAACTCTCGACGGACATTCACATGGCGCCCGATGGGCTGAAGGCTGATAATTTTAACGCCGTGCTTCCCGCGCTTGGGTCGCTCGTGGGAGCCGGCACCGTGGACGCCAAGAACAATCTGGATTTCAAGATGGCCGCCACCTTGACCGGTGGCGCGATTGGCGGCGTGGGCACGGCGGGCTCAGATACCGGCAAACTTGTCGGCACGGCCCTCGGCGGGGGCAAGAGCAGCAATTGCAAGAACGGCACCACCATTCCGTTCCTCATCAAAGGCACTTCGAGCGACCCCAAATTCGTTCCCGATGTCGGCGGACTGGCCGCGGGCCTGCTGAAATCCAGCTTAGGCTGCTCCGGCAGTGCGCTGACCGGCGCGGGAGGCAAGGAAAGTCCGGAAAACATCGGCAATGCACTTGGCGGCCTCCTCAAAAAGAAAAAGCCCTGATCATCAGAGAACTGCCCTCGCTCGCGCTTTCGCCGGGCCCGGGCGTTGCCCGTCGAAACTCGAGCGGTAGCTTTCCGCCTGGGAAATTCGAAATCGTTGACTCCGACGAAACTCTTCTGTAGCCTCATGCGTCCAATCGGGCGACGGCCGGGGAACTGTGTCCTTCCTCGCTTCAGATTCGCAGTTGCACTAAAAGGAGTCCAGCATGCGCTTGCTTCCGTACGGCAGAACTCTGCTTCCGTGTGTCTTCATCGCATTCCTGATCGGAGCGCTGCTTGCGCCGGTGCGTGCGGCGGCGCAAGGGGGCGAACCCCAATATTTCGCAATTCGGGGAGCGCGCGTGGTGCCGGTTTCGGGGCCTGTGCTCGATGACGCTACGGTAGTGGTTGCCAAAGGAGTGATCACCGAGATCGGCAAGGACGTGGCGATTCCCCAGGATGCGTGGGTGATTGACGGCAAGGGACTCACCGTTTATCCGGGCCTCTTCGATGCGCTTACCGATTTGGGGATTCCCCCTGCGCCGCCGGCACCGAGCGGAGAAGGGGGACCACGCCACATGGCACCGCCGGCGCAAGGGCCCGAGGACCGTCCGGCAACGACGGTGTGGCGGAACGCGGCGGATGAAGTCAGCCTGGACGACAAGAGAATTGAAAGCTGGCGCAGCGCAGGATTCACGACGGTGGTTTCCGCGCCGAAGGGCGGGATTTTTCCAGGGGAAGGCGCGGTACTCGACCTTGCCGGAGAGCGAGCAGGCGATCTGGTCGTGAAAACGCCGGTGGCGATTCCGCTGGGCCTTACGCCGCTTCACGGTTTCGGGCGGGGATTTCCGGATTCGCTCATGGGAGTTCTCGCGTATGTGCACCAGGTGTGGATTGATACGGCGTGGAGCGAAAAGGCAGACGCAATTTACGACAAGGACCCACGCGGCGTGGCACGGCCGCCGTACGACCGGACGGAAGCGGTGCTTAGCGAAGCGCTGGAAGATCATGCGATCGTTTTGATTCCGGGAAACACTTCCTTGCAGTTGAGGAGGGCACTGGATCTTGCGCCGAGGTGGGACGTGAAGGCGGCGATTTACGGCGGGCAGATGGCTTACGAGGTTGCGCCGGAAATCGCGGAGAAGAAGATGGCGGTGCTCGTGAATCTGAAATGGCCGGAAGCGGAAAAAGACGCCGACCCGGACGATGTTCCATCGCTGCGGACGCTGGAATTCCGGGCGCACGCACCTTCCGCGCCCGAGGCGCTGGAGAAAGCGGGGGTGAAGTTTGCGTTCTACTCCGGAGGAATCACGAATCCGAAAGAGATTTTGAAAGCGGCGAAGAAAGCGGTGGACGCGGGATTGGCGCCGGATGCAGCGCTGCGGGCGATGACGCTCTCTCCGGCGGAAATTTTTGGAGTGTCCGACCGGCTGGGCTCGATCGAGAAAGGAAAGATTGCGAACCTGATCGTGACGGACGGAGACCTTTTCAACGAGAAGACCAAAATTAAAGACGTGTTCGTGGACGGGCAGCGTTTTGTGATCCGCGAGCAAGAGGGCCCTCACGATCCGCCAAAAGGCGACATTACGGGGAAGTGGAAACTCGCATACACGACGCCGGACGGTCCCGAAGAAGCGGCCGCGGACCTGCAGATGGCTTCCGATGGAACGATCAGCGGAACGGTAGACAGCCCGCACGGCAAAGCAAGCGTGATCTCCGGATCCTTGAGCGCGGAGAAATTCAAATTCACGATCAATATTCTGATCGAAGGGGAATACGAGGACGTAGTGTTTCTCGGAACGCTCGAAGGAAGGGCGATGAAGGGCACGATCCTTGCGCACGGACTCACGATTGATTTCACGGGGACGAAACCAGGAATGGCCGCGATGGCGGGCAATTCGACGGCGCAGGAAGGAGACGCGCGATGAACCGCACAAAGGTTTTGCTTGCAGCCGCAATCCTGGCGGGGCTGGCATTGAGCGCGAAAGCGGCAAACTTGCCGAGCGATCCTCCGGTGGTGCTGATCCAGAACGCGACGATCCTGACGGTGACGCACGGGATCATCGAACACGGTTCGATTCTCATTCGCGACGGAAAAATCGCAGAGGTGGGAAAAGACATCAAGGCGCCGAGCGGAGCGGAAGTGATTGACGCGACGGGACAGTTCGTGATGCCCGGAATTATTGACTGCCATTCGCACATCGCGATTGACGGGGGAGTGAACGAAGGCAGCATCAGCGTTTCCTCGATGGCGAACATCAAGGAAGTGCTCGATTCCGACGACATTTCCATCTACCGCGACCTCGCAGGAGGAGTGACCGAGGCGAATGTGCTGCACGGGAGCGCAAATCCGATCGGCGGGCAGACGATTGTGATCAAGCTGCGCTGGGGCCAGCCGGCGGACAAGTTGCCGTTTGAAGGGGCGGTTCCGGGAATCAAATTCGCGCTGGGAGAAAATCCGAAACGGTCGAATTTCAGCATTCCGGGAATGCCCAAACGGTATCCGGCGACACGGATGGGCGTGGAAGAGTCGATCCGGGAAGCGTTCGTGGAAGCGCGGGACTACAAAAACGCGTGGGACACGTACAACAAGAAAGTGGCTGCCGGAGAGAAAAACCTGATTCCACCGCGGCGAGACCTGAAACTGGAGCCGCTGGTGGAAGTACTCGAAGGAAAGAGATACGTGCACGCGCACAGTTACCGGGAGGATGAAATCCTGATGCTGTTGCGCGTGGCGAAGGAGTTCGGATTCAAAGTGCAGACATTCCAGCACGTGCTGGAAGGCTACAAGGTGGCGGATGAAATCGCCGCGGCAGGGTCGTACGGTTCAACCTTCTCAGATTGGTGGGCCTACAAAGTGGAAGCCTATGACGCGATTCCTTACAACATGGCGCTGATGACGCGGCGGGGAGTGATCATGTCCGTGAACTCGGACGACGCGGAGGAAGCAACGCACCTGAACCAGGAAGCGGCGAAGAGCATGAAGTACGGCGGACTGACGCACAACGAAGCGCTGCGGCTGGTGACGCTGAATCCCGCGATCCAGCTCGGAATTGACAAGTGGGTGGGCTCGATCGAAGCGGGGAAGGACGCCGACCTGGCGATTTACAATCGCGATCCGCTGAGCGCTTACGCCGTGGTGCAGAAAACACTGATTGACGGGAAGGTGTATTTCGACCGAGCCAAAGACATCGCAGGGCGGGCGAAGCTGGAGCAGGAAAAGAAAGCACTTCTGGAGAAAGAGAAAAAAGCAGGTGAGAAGAAGCCGGAGGGCGCGGGCAAAAAGATGGAACCTCAGCCGGAAGCAAAGCCCGGGGAAAAACCAAAGCCGCCGTCGGATTCGATGGCGGGAGGCGCTTCGCCCGTGAACGCAGCTCCTGTAGCGGGAGGTGCGCAATGAGGAAAGGGACATTCAGCAGGCTGTTCTCCTTTGCTATCGCGGCCGGACTGCTTTTCGCTGCATCGGCGACGATGGGACAAGAAAAGCCAGTCACGGCGTACGCCATCACTCACGGCAAGGTTTTCACGGTGGCGGGCGCGCCGATTGAAGACGGCACGGTTGTGATTCAGGACGGAAAAATCGCCGCGGTCGGAGCGAACGTGCAGATTCCGGCGGACGCGAAGGTGATTGACGCAAAGGGACTGGAAGTGTATCCGGGATTATTCGATCCGATCACGCAGATGGGGCTCAGGGAAATCGGCGCCGTGAGCGCTACGGTGGACACGACCGAGACCGGGGACTTCAATCCCGACGTAGTGGCAGCAGAGGCGATTCTTCCTTCGAGCGAGCATATTCCGGTGACCAGGGCGTCGGGCATTACGGAAGTGCTGGTGGTTCCGGCAAGCGGAGGATTCGGCGGCGGGGGAGGGGGAGGCAACATTTTCGGCGGGCAGGCCTCCGCGATCAACATGGCAGGCTGGACAATCAACGACATGCTGATCAAGAAGAGTGTGGCGATGGTGCTGGACTGGCCGGAGATCGAGACGAGGTCGTTTGATTTTTCGACGTTTAGCGTCAAGGAGAAGCCTTACACCGAAGCCAAGCAGGAGTACGAGAAGAATCTCGACAAGCTGAAGGACTGGCTCGACGAGGCGCGGCATTACGCGGTAGCGATGGGTCACGGAGGAAAAGCGGACTACGATCGCGATGTAAAGCTGGAAGCTCTGGTACCGGTGGTGCGGGGACAGCTTCCCGTGCTGGTGTTTGCGGACCGCGAAAAAGATATCAAGAACGCGGTGGAATTCTGCGAGAAGGAAAAGCTGAAGATGATCCTGGCCGGCGGGGAGGAAGCTTATAAGGTGAAGGACCTGCTGCGGTCCAAGGACATACCGGTGATTTTGCGGCCCATGCTGACGGAAGTGCAGGACGATGACGATCCTTACGATGTACTGCTCACGCAGCCGGAAGTGCTGCGCGAGGCGGGCGTGAAATTCGCGATCGGGAGTTTCGACAACGCGTTCGCGCGGCGGCTGGGGCAGAACGCGGCGAATGCGGTGGCTCACGGGCTACCCTACGATGAGGCGCTGAAGGCCGTGACGCTCTATCCGGCAGAAATCCTCGGACTCGCGGATCAGGTGGGGACGCTCGAGACCGGAAAAATCGCCAACGTGATCGTGACGAACGGCGATCCTCTGGAAGTGACGACGGACGTGAAATACCTGTTCATCAAGGGACAGGAGACATCGCTGGATAACAAGCAGCTCCGACTGTACGAGAAATACCTGCACCGTCCCAAGGAAGATTAGGCCTGCCGCCGTTCAAGGCTGGGCTTGTTCCTGGCGCTCGCAAGTAATGGTGAGCGACTCAATGGCGACGCCATTGCTCATGGCGTTCAGAGTGGGACCATCCCAGCGGCTGGGCCAGGCATCGAAGAAATTCCACCGCACGACGGGATTGTGCTGAGCGTCGAGAAGAACGATCGAGCCATTCCTGCGCTGCAATTGGCCACTGATGACCGAGCGGTGCCAATCGTAAAGCTCGTGAGACGCGGTGACTCCCCAGCGCAGAACAATGTCCGGATAGGTGACCTTCCCCGGTATTTTGCGGACGGAGTTCGTGGGAGAGTTGCCTTCCCGGTACTCGGTCACTTCGATGTGCGAGCCGAGGCCCGTGCATTCGGTGAATGCGGCTTGCTGGACGCCATCAATCTCAACGCGAAAACGGAAATTGGAGAAGGGATCGTTTGCCTGACCTGTCGGCATGGGAAAGCCTCCTTTGCAATGAGAGCGGCTTGAGCGGGAGTTGATTATAGCGGAAACGCAACCCCTCGCAGACCGTATAGCCACTAAGACAAAAATCGCGTCCGGAAGCCGAAACTTTTTAGCGAGGAAGTGCGTTTGAAGAGGTAGCAACCATGCGGCGATTCCTGCCTTTTTCAATTCTCACCCTGTGCCTGGCCTGGCTCTGTCCGATCTCGCGAGCACAGGACGCGGACAAGATCATCAACGAGTCTGTGAAGGCAATTGGCGGATCAAGAGCTCTTTTCAAAGTGCAGACCCTGGAGATTGAGGGGACGCTGACACGCGCGTCCGACGGAAAGACGGGAACCTTCACTTTGGAGACAAAGCTGCCGAACCGTTTTTATCTGGAATTAACGATCGGGGAGAGGCCAGAGATTCTGGCGTACAACGGGAAATCGGCGTGGGAGGAGAGCGCGAAAGGAGAGATCGCGACGCTGCTAGGAGAGGGAGCGGTCGAGATGGAAGCGGCGGCGGAAATTGCCAATGGGCACCTGCTGAAGCTGAAAAAAAGCAGGATTGCAGCAGGATTTGAAGGGCATGTGGAAGTGCGCGGCAAGGATGCGCTGCGCGTGGAACTGACCACGCCAAGCGGAGTGAAGCGCGAGCTGTACTTCGACCCGGGCACGCACCTGCTCGTGCGGGAAATCGTTTCGATGCCGGCGGGGGACGAACAGTACGACTACGACGATTATCAGCGGGAGAGCGGAATCGGATTCGCGCACAAGATCGAATTGCAGCGCGGGGGAGAGAGTTTTCAGATCAGCATCACGCGAGTGACGGTGAATGGAGTGATCGGCGAACGCGTGTTCGATTTTCCGAGGAAAGACCAGGTGCAACTGCCGGACCTGAAGGCGCTCTTCAAAGAGATTGATGCAAATCAAGAGGCGATCAACAAGATCAAAGAGAACTATGCGGGAACGCGCGACGAGGAAGAAACGGAATACGACAAGACCGGAAAGGTAACGAAGGACGAAAAGACAGAATACACGTTCTTCTATCTGAACGGCGACGAGATTTCGACGCTGGTGAAGAAAGATGGGAAGCCACTGAGCGAGGAGGAACAGAAGAAGGAAAACGAGAAAACGCGAAAGCACATTGAGGATATCCAGAAGGAGCAGGCCAAGAAAGCAGCCAAGGAGGAAAAGGAAAAGCAGGAGGGGAAAAAGGACAGCGGAGACGATCCGGGGATCGAGGACTTTTTGCGCGCCTGCGAATTCGTGAATCCGCGGCGGGAGAGGTTTCGCGGGCGCGATGTGCTGGTGTTCGATTTCGAGCCCAATCCGGAGTTCAAGGCGCACAATCTTGCGGAAAAAGTGGCGCAGAAGCTGGCGGGAGTGGTCTGGGTGGACGAACAGGCGCACCAGGTGGTGCGGCTCGAGGCGTACTTTCTGAATGATTTCCGGTTCGCGGGAGGATTGCTGGCGAATTTGCAGAAAGGAACGAGCTTCGTGTTCGAGCAAGAGTACGTGAACAACGAAGTGTGGCTGCCAACTTATCTTGAGGCGCACGTAGGGGTGCGGGTGCTGCTGGTGAAGGGATTCAAGGTGAATGCGGTGACGCGCTACTCGGACTATCAGCGTTTCAACGTGAAGATGCTGAACACGGTCGGAAAGCCGAAGGGCGAAACGGAGACTCCGGAAAAGCAGCCGTAATCAGTTTTGAAAAGTCCGGTAGAACGCGCGGGATGCGGGGACAATGCAGATTAGCCTTCGCCGCCCTCATCGCCTTCGGGGAGCATGCAAGCGTGCCATTGCTCGTCTTCGGCGTGAATGTCGCAGAACCAGAGATCGCACTTAATACAATGGACGGTAGCCGGGAGGTTGCAGGGGGAATTATTCGGGGAGACACCCTGACACGCGCGGTCGGAGCCTTCTTCGTGGTCGGAAGGACCAAGCATCGGTGCACCCCACTGCAGATGGATTCTACCCCGAATACGGGCGGATTAGGAAAGGGCGCGGGTCAGCGAGCCTCGAATGGGTAGCGGTCCTGTGCCTGGACGGCGGCGGCGACGCGACGGCGGAGAGCGATGGTGTCAACCGGCGCGCGTTTGGAGAAGCGCTTGAGGACGGCCAGTTGCGTTGTGAGCATGTCGCCCTCGCAAACGGCGGAGATGGCGCGGCGGGCTTCGTGCTCGGCGCGCTCGATGGCGTCGGCGATGAAGACGCGGGCGGCGTCAATCATGGGAGCAGCGGCGGATTCGCCGCGAGTGGCGGCGGATTTTTGCGCGCGGAGCAAGCAGGATTCCATGGCGTAGACTTCCATGACGATATTGGCGAGGGCGGCGACGAGCTCCTGCTCGTCGGCGAGTTTTTCGCGGAATTTCTGGACGGCTCCGCCGGCGGCCTGGAGGAACATTTTTTTGGCGTTCGAAACGACGCGGGATTCCTCGGCGAGGACCCCTTCGGGAGTTTCCTCGAACGAGGGACCGGAGAGGATTTCGTCGGCGAGTTTCATAGCGGCGGGAATGAGCGGAAGCTGGCCGCCCATGGCGCGCTTCATGAGCATCTGGACGATCAACATGCGGTTGATTTCGTTGGTGCCTTCGAAGATGCGGTTGACGCGTGAATCGCGGTAAGCGCGGCAAACGAGATAATCTTCGTGAAAACCATAGCCTCCGAAAATCTGCACGCCTTCATCCACGACAAAATCGAGCATTTCGCTGCCATACACCTTAGCGATGGAGCTTTCAATGGCGTACTCCTCGAGGACTTTCATGGAGTGGGCCACTTTGTCGGCGTCGCTGCCCGCGGCGGACATGGCAGCCTCGATGTTTCCGGCGCTGCGATAGACCATGGACTCGACGGCGAAAATCTGAACGGCCATTTCGGCCAGCTTCTCTTTCATGAGGCCAAAATCGCCAATCTGCTTGCCGAAGGCTTTGCGTTCCTTGGAATATTTCGACGCGGTCATGAGGGTGTGCTTGGAACCGCCGACGCAGGAAGCGCCGAGAGTGAAGCGGCCGGAGTTGAGGATGTTGAAGGCGACGATGTGGCCGCGGCCGATTTCGTGAAGGACGTTTTCTTTCGGGACTTTGCAATTTTCCAGGAAGACCGGGGTGGTCGAGCTGCCATGGATGCCCATCTTGTGCTCTTCGTTGCCGGGTTTGCAGCCAGGGAAATGGCGCTCGACGATGAAGGCGGTGAATCTTTCGCCGTCAATCTTGGCGAAGACGATGTAGAGATCGGCGAAACCGCCGTTGGTGATCCACATTTTCTGGCCGTTGAGGATGTAGTGGGTGCCCTCGGGATTGAGCACGGCGCGAGTGAGAGAATTTTGCGCGTCGGAGCCGGCTTGCGGTTCGCTGAGGCAATAGGCGCCGATCATTTCAGCGGTGGCAAGCTTGGGAAGATATTTTTGCTTTTGCGCTTCGGTTCCGAAATAAACGATGGGCAGAGTGCCGATGCCTGCATGCGCGCCATGTGTGACGGCGAAGCCGCCGTAGATGGAGAGTTTTTCCGTGAGGACGGTGGTAGCGACTTTGTCGAGGCCGGCGCCGCCGTATTGTTCAGGGACACCGCCGCCCATGATGCCGAGTTGGCCGGCTTTGCGGACGATGTCGGCCATTAAGCCGGGCTTTTTGTTTTCGAGATCCTTGACGACGGGGAAAACCTCATTCAGGACAAATTCCTCGGCGGTTTGGCCAATGAGGCGCTGCTCGTCGGTGACGTCGGCGGGAGTGAAGACGTCTTGTGGGGCGGAGGATTCGAGGAGGAAGCTGCCGCCCTTCGATGCGGGGCGAGTGACGACTGTGGTTGCCATGTGTGCCTCCGAAAAATTGGAGCGAGGGAAAGAAAACCGCGGCGAGCCCGCGGGGAGTCAACAGCTTTACGGAAGCATTTTACTGCGTGCGGCGGCGTCTGCCAAGAGGACGAAAGGACAGGTATTTGACGACAAGAAGATCTCGGCAGGTTTGGGAGCGAAAGAGGGAACGATCAGAGACGCTCAAAGATGCCGGCGGCGCCCATGCCGCCGCCGATGCACATGGTGACCATGCCGTATCTGGCGCTACGACGCTGGAGCTCGCGGAGGATTGTGGCGGTGAGTTTGGCTCCGGTGCAGCCGAGCGGATGACCGAGAGCGATGGCGCCGCCATTGGGATTGACCTTTTCGGGATCGAGGCCCGCCTGGCGGATTACGGCCAAGGATTGCGCCGCGAACGCTTCATTGAGCTCGATCGCGGCGATGTCATTCAGGGTAAGGCCCGCGAGCTTCAAGGCTTTGGGAATGGCGAAGACCGGGCCGATGCCAAATTCCTCGGGTGGGCAACCTGCCGTGGCGTAGGCGACAAAGCGGGCGAATGGCTTGAGGCCAAGAGATTTGGCGCGCGATTCGCTCATGACGACGGCAGCGGCGGCACCGTCGCTCATTTGCGAGCTGTTTCCCGCGGTGACAGTGCCTTTCACATGGAAAGCGGGTTTCAGTTTTGCGAGCGCTTCGAGAGAGGTGTCCGCGCGGGGGCCTTCATCAGCCGAAAAAGTGAAAGTTTGCGACGTCGATTTGACCGGCCCCTTCGGTTTGGCGGCGTTGCCGTTCGGGACCGAAGTGATTTTGACTTCGACCGGAAAGGTTTCGTCCTGAAAATTTCCGGCGGCAATAGCGGCCAGGGCCTTCTTGTGCGAATTGACCGAGAATTCGTCGGCGAGTTCGCGGGTGATGCCGAATTTGCGCGCGATGTTTTCCGTGCCGAGGCCCATGTTGAGGTAAGCGTCGGGATAGTTGTCCACGAGCCAGGGATTCGGAGACACCTTGTTGCCGCCCATGGGAACCATAGACATGGATTCGGTGCCGCCGGCGACGATGACTTCGGCGGAGCCGGAACGAATGCGTTCCGCGGCGAGCGCGATGGCCTGCAGTCCGGAAGAGCAGAAGCGGTTGATGGTCATCGCGGAGGTTTCGACCGGTAAACCCGCGCGGAGAGAAGCGATGCGCGCCACGTTCATTCCCTGTTCGCCTTCCGGCATGGCGCAACCGAGAATGACGTCGTCCACTTCCTTCGGATCGAGACCGGGGACGCGCGCCAGGGCTTCCTTGATAGCTAGAGCGGCGAAGTCGTCGGGTCGCGCGGCGCGCAGGGAGCCTTTGTAGGCTTTTCCGACCGGTGTTCGAACGGAGGAGACGATAAATGCTTCGGGCATGGCGGCCTCTTTGATACCGCGAATCTTCTTTATTGTTGGCTGGCGGGGATGAAATTGCAAATGACGCCGGCATCACACGATGACGAAAGTTCAGTGGGTTCCTCGATCGCGGATGGGGGCGCCTTTGCGCGGGATAAAAATGGTGGCGGGCGGCGTGATGGCGTATTTCTTCGAGTAATTACCCTGATTTATGGCAATGCCCAGGCGGTCGCGGGAATCAATGTACAAGAGGGGATCGCCGACAGGAACATCCATGAAGGTATGGCCAAATGGGAGGACCAACTGCTTTTTGTTGAGCTCGAAGGGGACCTTGTCGCCGACGGCGTAGCCTAGCCCTTTGAAGGCTTCGCCGGGGATGTCGGTGATCAGCGAACCGAAAGGATCATCGAGACCAATGATGTCGCCGTGAATCCCCTGCTCTTCGATGGCCGGAGTTTTCACAGCGAGCTGCACGAGTTGGGTGACGGGCGGACCGGCCATGGTGTAGTCCCAGCCTTCGGCGAGGTGAGCGGCGGCGGGTGAGAAAATGTCGCGGCCGTGAAATGTGGAGGAGATCGGGGACTGAATCATCCACGCCGAATTGGTGATTTCCCGGGCCGAAACGAAGCCATCACGGTCCAGCACGGGGGTCACCAGGCCATTGTCAGGGACGACGAAGTATTGGCCGCGCTTGGATTTTACGATAACGGCCTTGCGGGATGTACCGACGCCGGGATCCACGACGGCCAGAAAGACCGTGCCGGAGGGATAATAAGGAGTCACACCGTAGAGAAATCTGGCGCCTTCTTCGATCGAAAATGGCGTGACCTGATGCGTGATATCCATGATGCGCACATCCGGCGCGATGCCGAGGATGACGGCCTTACAAATAGCGACGGAGTCGTTTGCCGCGCCAAAATCGGTCATGAACACAATTGTTGAGTGGTGAGCGGCGCTGCCAGCGGAGGCGTTTTTCTGAACGGGAGGCTTGGCGCAGGAAACCAGCTGGAAACTCGAAACTACAAGAATGACGTGGAAATAGGATAATCGCCGCATGTGAAGTTCCGCTCCCGCGCGGAACCGTTCCGGACTCCAGGGAGCGAACGCCCTTTGACCAGTATAGGAGAAAGGAAGGCCGCAGAGTAACCCGGGGCAGAGCGCTGATTCCAACAGGCAAGATTCCTAGAACCGGCAACCGACCTGTCGTAGACTACCGAGGATTCGTCAGAATCGCGCACGCAAGAGCAAAGTGCCGCGTCCGCAAGAAGCCCAGTCAATGAAGTCAGGGGGAGAGTGTCCATGAAGCGAATCGGAATTTGGGCCGTAGTGTTGTTGTCCTTGGCAGCCTGCGCGCAGGCGGATGAGGTTACCTTGAAGAACGGTGACCGGCTTACGGGAATGATCGTGAGAACGGATGAAAAGGGCCAAACCCTGCTCATCAAAACGGATCTCGAAGCCGATGTGACGGTCAAGTGGGAAGGCATCGCGTCCATCGTTTCCACACAGCCGCTGCACCTCACGCTGAAAGATGGCGAGACAATTGTGGGGACCGTGGCTACGACCGACGGGAAATTCAACGTGACCACCAAGAACACGGGCGAGGTGACCGCCGCAAAAGATGCCGTGGTCGCCGTGCGCAACGACGCCGAGCAGAAAGCATATGATGACCAGATTCAACGCCTGGAAAATCCCAAGCTCAGCGACTTCTGGAGCGGCGTGGTGGATACGGGTTTGAGCCTCACACGCGGCAACTCCGCCACGCTCACTTACAACCTTGCAGCCAAGGCCGCGCGCGTCACCAAGCGCGATAAGATCAGCGTGTATACCACGGCGATCTATGCCACCGATGACACGACACCGCCCAGCCATACCACGGCGCACGCGATTCGCGGCGGCATCCGTGGCGACTTGAACGTTTCCGACAAAGCGTTCGTCTTCGCGCTCACGGATTTCGAATATGACGAATTCCAAAACCTGAATCTGCGCAACACCATCGGCGGCGGTTTCGGCTATTACCTGATCAAAAACAAGAAGACGCAATTTAATGTCTATGGCGGCGGGACTTTCATGCAGGAGTATTTCTCGGTACCGCTAGATCCCACAGATCCGACCAGCACGAGCCGGAAAAGCGGAGAAGCGTTGGGAGGCGAGGAACTGGCAACCTCCCTGGGTCCGAGACTCACCTGGGATGAAAGATTTTCCTTCTATCCAAACCTGAGCAATACCGGACAGTACCGCTATAACTTCGATACGACAGCAGCGACGAAGATCAAGAGTTGGTTGAGCTGGCAGACGACCTTCGGCGATCACTACATCAGCAATCCCGCGCCAGGGAAAAAATCCAATGATGTTCTGCTCTCGACGGGGCTCCGGCTTTCGTTCGGCAAAGGAGTTTTCTAATCGCAAACCCAGGCCGATTTCCTGCGTGCATTATTTTTCCGCCGGTTCAGGCGAGCGCAGCGTGCGCAATGCCGTGTATCCGAGCAGAGCCACGGCGGTGGCGAGGGCCAGCCAAAGTAGAATCGGGTGGCGTTCCGTGAACGGGCGTGGATCGGCGTAGTTCGAGGTTTGTTCCTCTCCGCCAAGCAAAAGAATGCGATACAGAGGTTTTGAAGGTCCCGCATCCAGGTAGTGCGCCAAGTCATATTGCGGCGCGCGGGCTCTTGCATTGCCATACAGGACCCGGTACATGCGTCCAGGCTGCTGAACATAGAGCAGCTCTCGCGGGATTCCGCACAATTTGATCCTCACGTTCGAGAGCGGCTGGTCGTCGCCGTTCACAACTTCCACACGAAAAAATGAACTTCCGTAGGTTTCCGGGAAATCCAGCTGAAGGGATTCGCGAGTCTGAGGGCCTTCCGGGTAACGGTAGATCGTTCCGGAGGAAACGTAGGACCATTGCTCGCCGTCGGCGCTCTGCCAGACGCGAACGGCACGGTAAAAGTCTTTGGTATCGGTCAAGAAACTGACTTGCGAAGCTGGAAGAGAGTCTGAATTCAAATTGGCGAGCCAGGCGCTTTCACCGGGAGAAGGAGCATCCACTGCGGAGAATTTGGCCGGGATCTCGCTTCGGTGCGCCGCGTGCGAGACCTGATACACGATTCGAACACCGCTCGCCGGAAATTGCGCTTCCGGCTCGAAAATGCGGACACGGATGAATCGCGAGTTCAGTCCTTGAAAGGGAATTGTCTGCGTGCCGTCCACAGACCGGGAGCGAAAACGGGCGATGGGCGCGCGCGGCACCACGACACGCCAGGTTTTCGCATCATCGCTCAAGGCCACTTCTGCCCAGACAATAAAATCGCCTTTGTCGGTATCAATTCCAATCTGGTCATAAAGCGGTGGCTTTTTTCCGGCGTCGGCAATCAGCTGCGTGTAGTGGCCGCCTACAAAACTGTTCTCGATCAGCCTGGTGCTGTAGGTCTCTGAATGAAATTCTCCACGATCCACTGAAAGCTCAAATGGTACTTCCTGCCCGCGATCGTCCATCAACCGCAGGTCGGCGCAGTTCGCGATGCAGTGCGATACCACTTCCCAGGGGAGAAAGATCTCCGCGGGCGACCCCGCCTGGACAGGCTCGGCCAGCACCGCCCGGGAATAGCGCCACGCGCGCCACCGGCCGGGAAGGTCCGCCGCCAGCAAAGAGACAGCCGCAAATACGAGCGCGACCTGGAGAAGAGAAGAACGCCGGATCATGAGCCGGACCGATCCCGTGCGACTTTGCGCTGATACAGGAAGGAAACGATCAGGAGGACGGTACCGAGGATCAGGAAAGAAATAATCCGGTAGGCGCGCTCGAGGAAGGAAAGATCGTAAATGAAAACTTTTACCACCGTGACACCAAAGAGTACGAGAGCCTGCCAGCGCAAGAGCGCGGAACGGCGTTGCACACCGAGAAAGATGAGCCCGGAAGCATAAAGTGTCCACAAGGCAGATAGCGCCAGGTGCTGCGCGAACTCGGCTTGCAGTCCCGCGGTATTGCGACCATAGAAGTCCCACAGCTCTAACGAGAGCGCGATGAGGGCATACACATTGATCAGTACGGCGAAAATGGCGATCTCGGCGCGCTCACCTTCTCCTACGGAAGGGATGTGATCGCGCGCGGCCCAGAGCGAGACGCCGAAGCAGGCAATCATCACCAGGTAAGCGGCGAAACGCTCGTTAAAGAGGAACTGGCCGGCAGGCGGAGGAAGAAACAGCACTCGCAGAGCCGCGATGGCGAGAAGAAAGTAACCGGCTTGGCGAAGGAAGGTGGCCGCGGCGCGAAATCCGCTCCAGACGAGCATGGCGCCCTCCACGGCGAAGGCAAGCGTGATCCATTTGCCGTCGAGGCGGATGGGGATGGCCAGCGTGGCGAAAGTAAGCGCAAGGCCCGCAAACAAAAAACGCGCGAGGGGCAGCCGCCCATCTGCAGGTGCCGACATCAAGCGTGCAACAACAAGATGCGCCGCAGCAAGCGCCAGAACAAACAGGGTGAGCGGCCAGCGGTTTTCCGGCCACAGGATGGCGTAGAGCGCTCCGAGATACGCAAAGGCGTTGAGCAACTGCACGACGATGTCGAGCTCCCCCAGAAGCCCGCTCAGGGCACGAATGACAGGTAGAGCCGCATAGACAAGGAAGAACAGGCTTGCGAACAACACCGTGCGCTCGAGCGGATGTGTGCGGTGGTAGAACTCGCTAAACCAGCCCCAGTAATAGAGTTGTGAAAACACAAAAGACAGCGGCGCAAGACTGACCCAGCTTTTGCGTGCGCCGATCACCAGAAAACCCGTACCAAGAATGAGCAGGTAAGTGAAAAGGACGACTTGCTCATCTTTCCCCGAGCTGACAAGAAGAGGAGTGAGAAATCCGCCGATCAAAGAGAGAAGTGCGATGCGCTGCGAATTGCGGCCGAGCGCGACTGCCGCCATCAAGGCTGTGATCAGGATCATGGCCCAGAAGCCGATGTCGCGGCTATACAGCGAGTAATACTGGCAACCGGCCCAAACGGAGACGTACAGCGTCGCTTCTCCCAGGCCTGCGATGCCTTCGGAGAAATATGCGTAACCGCGGCCAAGAAGCCACTGGCTCCAGGGAAGCATCAGGGCTCCGAGGAGAATGCCGATGGCTACGCGGCCGGAAGGGCCGATCCAGTTATTGTCGAACGCTAGCTTGAGGAAGTAGGAGACCGCGAAGAGGATCGCCACAATCCCAATTCGGTTGAACCACCGGCCGGCGATGCGGGTCTCCAAATCCAGCGAAGAACCCTTCGCCGAATAGGATACGTGAATCGCGGGCGCGGAGATCGCTCCAGGGGCGGACGCACCAGGCTGAGCCGTTCTTGGTGGGGCTGGCGGAGGAACAGGTGGCGGCGGGGTGTGTAACGAAGGGGCGCTCGGCGGCACAACTGGATGAGCTTGCGCAACGGTGGGTCGCTCCTGCAGCGGCGAAGGCGGATGAGGAATGACCGCCCCCGAGGACCATCTATTTTCCAGGGCGACGAGGCGCTGCTCCAGGTTGTAAAGGCGCGCAGTCAGTTCTTGAGCATCTGGCGCGGGCAGCTTTTGTTCAAGCGAGCGTACGCGTACCAGGGCAATGATGGCAGCGATGGGGCCGCCAATCACCAGGAGAACCACGAGGACTCCAAGTAGCTCCATTTTGAGGATGACCCGGCTGGGCGGGATTAGAACACAGGATTAGGGGGTAGAGAAGGGCGAGTTTCGATAGCATTGGGTTCCACTTGGAGGCGAAGCACCCTGTCCGAAGGGGCAGGTTTTCCACAGGGGGTACAGCGAAACTGGAGCGAATTCGTGACGGATTCTTCAGAAATTAATAAAGCATTTATTTTGTGTACGATACGTAGAATCGGCCCAAGTTGGTCGGGTACTAGGAGTTTGGTTTAGTGGCAAAAATGTGCCCTCTGTACCATCGCCAACTAGTCCCCGCCTACTGTCTAATGGGACAGGTTCAAGGGAAATGGACCGAAAGAACAGGGTCTTGCATCTAATTACCAGA
This sequence comes from Terriglobales bacterium, assembly GCA_035518615.1. GTDB lineage: Bacteria > Acidobacteriota > Terriglobia > Acidiferrales > UBA7541 > Acidiferrum. Next base: position 21,933 of record DATIXL010000092.1, read on the forward strand.
TAAACGACGGAAGGGAAGTAGGAGCGCATGGTCGGGCAGACGAATAGAGGCGAGGGATGAAGAACAAGGACAAAGGCCGGAAATGGATGTGGTGGTTTTTGGGAACGGTAGCAGCGTTTCAGTTGTACTTTGTGCGAGAGCTGCTTGCTGCCTTTGCGCTGTTTGCGTTGGGTTTCGCGGCAATTGCGTTCGTCGTGGTCAGCGTTTACATGGCGCAGAAAACCTGGGAAGTTGCCGTGGAGAGGATTGCAGAGAGCAGTCATCCTGTCGTGAACCTGGCACGGCGTGGAGTTGGCGCCGTGGAAGACTTGGTCCGGAGGCCGATCCGGGTACGCGGGACGGGTTCCGAGCCGGCCCGCTAAAACGTCTTTAAAGAGTTTCTGGCTTTGCCAGAGCACACGCGGAGCATCGTGAACCTGCCTCCTTCAGGTCCAACGGCCGCTCCGCAGAGGTAGATTGAAGAAAAAGGGCCAGCCGGCTTGATTCACCGGTTGGCCTTTTTTCCATTTTACTTAAGTCAAGTCGCGATCCGGCACCTTGGGGAGAGGCAATTGCGCCCCAATTCCTGTGATGACGGCCACAGACTTAAGACCATAGCGCGAGAGACAGTAAAGCATCTGGTGAGCTAGAGTTGTGAAATGAAGGAGGTGCGATGCGACTTTCCGTTAGGGGATTTGCGATTGCGTGTGGACTCTTATGGGCAGGCGGCATTTTGTTTGTGGGATTGATTCATCTGGCGCGTCCGGAATATGGGGCGAGCTTTCTTCAAGTGATGGGCTCCGCCTACCCGTGGTTCCACGGGGCCCGGAGCATCGGAGACGCATTGGTGGGTACCCTGGATGGTCTTGTGGATGGACTGGTGGGAGGAGCGCTTTTCGCCTGGCTTTACAATCTCGCGGCGAGAGCCTAAGCGATTCCCCGAGCCGGGTCTGGAACCCGCAGCTCTTTTGCCGTCCGGAAACGCCAGGGCCTTTAGCCTGTCGGTAATCTGGGATGTTGACGTACTTCGCTTAGAGCGAGCGAAGCGCCGCTGCCACGGGACGTCCCGCTGCTCGAACCGCAGGTGGGATGCCTCCGAGGACACCCATAATCAGCGCGAAAATGACGCCTTCCACGAGCAGGGCCGGGGTGATCTTGAAGGCAAAAGCGATATTCGAGAAGGTTTGGAAATTCATCGTGTTGGTGGCATAGCCGTCCAACGGCAAAACAGCAAGGCAGCCAACCAGCCCGCCGACGAAGGAAATCAGTAACGCTTCTACGAGAAACGAAAAGACGACCGCGCCTCCCGCGAAGCCAAGGGCACGCATGGTGCCGATTTCGCGGCCGCGTTCGGAGACGGCTGAGTACATGGTGTTCAGCGCGCCGAAGATAGCGCCAATCGCCATGATACTAGCTACCAGGCCGCCGAGAACCGTGATCAAGGTGGTCATGACCCGCGACTGTTTCGAGTAATAGTCAATCTCACGGGTCACGTCCACGTTCATGCGCGGATCACTGGTGAGCGCATCCTTGAACTTGTCGAATGCCGCCGGCGAAGTCAAATGCGCGGTGACCGACTGAAAAAGGTTGTCGGGTCGCTTAAGGACCTCGTTGAGAACCGGAGCGTCACACCAGATTTCGGAATCAAACGCCGAACCGCCGGCGTCAAATATGCCGACGATTTTCCAGCGGCCGCCGCCGAAATCCACGGTGTTGCCGACGGCAAGCGGGACATAACGCTTCGAGCTGTTTTCGCCCACGACCACACCCTCGTAGGTTTTGGAAGCGTTCCGGCCGACCACCAACTCCGCGAGACCCGATTGAAACATGCGGCCCTGCACGATTTTCACGCCCCGGCGGACTTCCAGAACATTTGGGGCAACGCCGCGGACCTGGACGTTGGCGTCAGCGCCGTTGGAAATGAGCGGAAACGGCATAACGCCTACAACTTCCTGAGTCACCAGCGGGGCGCCGTGAGCGTCGCGAGCCACGCCGGGCGCATCGTCAACGATCTTCACGGAATCCAGAGTGACCGCCCCCATCATTTCCGAAGGAGCGCCGGCACGGAGGACGAGAGCATTATCCATGGATCCGGAGTTGACCAGAGTGGCGCGAAAGCCGTGCGCGAGAGAGAGCATGGCAATGAAAACACCGACGGTTCCGGCAATGCCAAGAACGGCGACGATGGCGGAAGTCCAACGCGCCTTGACACTGCGAACATTGTAGATGAGAGGGATGGCCACGTCAGACCCTCCTCAGAGCATTGACCACGCGCATGCGCATCGCGCCAATTCCGGGAATCAGGCCGCTGGCGATGCCGACGATGATGGCAACCACCAAGCCCAAAAGCAGAACTGATCCGGGAAGCGCGAGGTTGGGAAGCATGCTAGCGAGGCTGACCTGGAGCACGGGCATCGCGAGTATCGCCAAACCCAGCCCGAGAAGACCCCCCAAGAGCGCAATCACGACGGATTCCGCGAGAACGAAGAACAGAACCACAACATCGGAATAACCGATGGCCTTGAGGACCGCGAGTTCTGACGTGCGTTCGCGGACGGAAATGGCCATGGTGTTGCCGGTGACCAGCAGGAGTGTGAAGAAGACCACCGCACCGATCGAAACGATCAAAAACTGAATATTGCCAAACTGCTTGACCCAATTCGCAGCGAATGCGGATTCGGCCTCCGTTTTGGTTTCGTTCGGCGAATTGGCGAATTCCGCGTCAATGGCCTTGGCGATGCGGGGCGCGTCGTCGGGTTTATCAATGCGAATCACGTACCAGCCGATCTGGCCCTTCACGCGATCGGGGATCTTCTCTTCGAAATAGTCCCACTGGAACCAGAATTGGGTCTCGTCATCCTGAGGACGCGTTCCATGATAAATCCCGTCCAGGTTGAATTCCCAGGCGCCGCCGCCATACAAAGTTGTCTTGATGGGAATACGGTCGCCGATTTTCCAGCCGAAGCGCTTGGCCGTTTTTGCGCCGGCGATCGCGCCCTGGCGGTCCTTGATGAAATTGGCCCACTGATCATCAGGGACGACGAGCTCCGGGAAGACCTGCCGCTGAGTATCCGGATCAATCACGAACTGCGGGAAAAAATTCTTCTCGTCCTGGTAGATGCCTCCGAACCAGTTGTTGTGCGTGACGTATTTCACGCCGGGAATGCTCTGGATCTTGTCCGCGTAGGAGAGAGGGATGAGGTTGATGATGGACGTGCGGTTGATGGTGACGAGGCGATTCGCGCTGGCCAGCTCCGCATTTCCTATGAAAGCGTCTCGGACGACGGCGAGAAAAGAGAAGAGGAAAAGCGCCACTGCAAAAGAGCCCAAGGTAAGAAGCAATCGCACTTTCTTGCGGAAGAGATTGGCGAGGATGAAACGGCTGAATTTCATGCCGCACCTCCCACCATCACGCCCTGGGGGGTCTTCTTGGCCTCCACAAGCACTCCTTTATCCAAGTGCAGCGTTGTATGGGCGCGGGCGGCGACCACGGGATCGTGCGTCACCATCAGCACGGTTTTCCCATGCTTGCCCACAAGCTCTTCGATCAGCCCCATGATTTCGTCGGCGCTCTTGCGGTCCAGGTCGCCGGTGGGCTCGTCGCAGAGGAGAAAGGTGGGGTCGGAGACGATCGCGCGGGCAATGGTGACGCGTTGCTCCTGCCCGCCGGAAAGCTGGCGGGGGTAATGGTGCATGCGGTCCGCCAGGCCAACGATCGAAAGTGCCGTCTCCACGTGGCTGCGCCGCTCAGATTTCGAAAGTTTGGTAAGCAACAGTGGAAGCTCCACGTTTTGATATCCGGTGAGAACTGGAATCAGGTTGTACATCTGGAAGATGAAGCCGACGTGGCGAGCGCGCCAATTCGTCAGCTTGCTGGAGGACATGTGCGTGATTTCGTCCCCGGCGACGGAAATGGTCCCAGCCGTGGGGACATCCAGGCCCCCGAGAAGATTCAGCAGTGTCGTCTTGCCCGATCCGCTGGGTCCCATGAAAGCGACGAAATCGCCCTTGTCCACGTCCAGGTTCAAACCCTGCAACACCTGGATGACCTCGCCGCCGCGGCGATATGTTTTATTGAGGCCGCGGACCTGAATCAGCGCGGAAGATTGACCGTTGTTGTTGACGTTTACCATGCTTCTCTCCTATTGTCGCACCTGGACCTTATCGCCATCTTTTAACCCTTCGGGACCGCGCACGACCAATTGATCTCCGCTATTGACGCCGGCGATGACTTCCACATCGCTCCCGATCTGCGTGCCGAGGCTGACCGCCCGGCGTTCAATTTTTCCGTCGCGCACGGCAAAAACGTATGATGACTTTCCGTCCGTATGCACCGCGGTCTGCGGAATGATCGCTTTCGCTACGGGAGCCCCGTTATCCTGCTTCGGTTTCTTGGACTCCTCTTCGTTCAGAAAGGCCACTTTTATGCCCATGTCCGGAAGGATTCTTGGGTCGAGCTTGTCGAACGAAATGCGCACCTTTACGGTGGCCTTTTCCCGGTCCGCCGTGGGAATAATGGTCCTGACGTGGCTCGGTATTTGCCAGTCGGGATAAGCATCGAGAGTTGCAATGACCTTCTGGCCCGGTTTAACCCGGGAGATATAAGCTTCGTTTACGTCCACTTCAATCTCGTTCGAATTCATGTCCACAATGGTGGCAATGCCCGTGCGCGTGAAGCCTCCCCCTGCGGAAACGGGAGAGACCATCTCGCCAACCTGCGCGTCTTTCGAGACGATGATTCCGCTGAACGGCGCACGGATCACGCAGTTGTCAACGCCCTGCTGCGCCTCCCCCACAGTGGCTTGGGCGGCGTCCGCTTGCTCCTTGGCAAGCGCAATCTTGGCCTGGAGACTCTTCACGTTCGTGCGTGCCGTGTCCAAAAACTCCTGGCTCTGCACCTTTTCGTTGCGGAGTTCCTCCGCCCGGTGAAGTTCGATCTCCGCATACTGGAGTTGCACCTGAAGATCCGGAATGGCGGCCTTGGCGGCAGCGACGTTCGCCACAGCCGCGTCCAGCGCGCGCTTTGCGTCCGATTCGTCCAGTGTCGCCAGGAGCTGGTCCTTGTTGACGAACATCCCCTCGTCAAAAAATACTCCCGTCACCCGTCCAGTGATTTTTGCAGCAACTGTTGCCCGCCGGCGTGGCGTCACATAGCCGCTGGCATTCAGCAAAGTCTCGGCCTGGGGGCCGCTGGGAGCGCGCGCGGCGGCGACTTCCACCACGGCGGCTTTGCCGCGGAGAGCGAACACTCCGCCTGCAACCAGCACCAGTACTCCGAGCGATGCGGAGAAAATGCGCCAAAACTTACCTCCAGTCCCGGATCGGGCCTGGTCATGGATTTTCAGGGAAGAGAGATCGGCGGCCGGCATTTGAAAAAGTATGCTCCCCTAAGGTGATGTTTTCGACGAGACCGCAAATTGCGCGGCAGAGGATCATCCGGGCTACGGGGGGCCCGGGCTCGTTCTTGTCCCCTCTACTATACGCAAATTTCACTCACTTTCTATCAAGAGCTTCTTGCCTCGCGCAGTGGCAAATCGGCGAATGGCGCTCCTGCGCCGGTCAAACCGTTTGCCGCGCCGGGAGGCCGCAAGTCTCCAGAAGCTAATCGCCCTTCCCCACATGCGTCAGGCTATGGGCAAGATGACTGGAAGTCTTGTAGAAATTTGACCTTGCGGGCTCTTGTGGCTCCAAGGTGGTCATTCAGGTAGAGTTACGCGCGTGCGTAACCAGGCTGGATCTTACGGATGAAGGGGGAATCATGAACAGAGCGAAACTTTGGGCCATTTTGTGCGGGCTACCCGTCCTTGTCGTCGGCTCTTGTCTGACGAAGGCGCAGACCGAAGGCACCCAACTGGAGCACCCCAAGGAAATCGCCATTCGCGCCGGTCGCCTGATTGACGGGAAAGGCGAAAAGCCGATCGAAAACGTGCTGATTCTCGTGCAAGGCGAGAAGATCGTTTCGGTGACGTCCGGCGGCGCCGTCCCTGCCGGCGTGGAAGTCATTGATCTCTCCAAAGCGACAGTGTTACCGGGCTTTGTGGACGCGCACACGCACGTGCTGTTGAACGGAGATGTAACCGCGGCCGACTACGATAAACAGCTGCTGAAATATTCGATCCCCTACCGTGCCATCCTCGCCGCGCGCAATGCGCAAATCGCCCTCGGCCATGGTTTCACGACCTTGCGCGATCTCGAAACCGAAGGCGCGATGTATGCCGACGTGGACGTGAAAAATGCCATCGCCAACGGCGAAGTGCCCGGGCCGCGCATGCAGGTCGCCACTCGCGCGATGGCTCCGACAGGGATGTATCCGCTGCTCGGATACTCCTGGGAATTGAGGCTGCCCACAGGCGTCGAATATGTTGACGGCGTAGACGAAGCGCGCAAAGCCGTTCGCGAGCAGGCCATGTACGGTGCTGATTGGATCAAGTATTACTCCGACCGAGGCTATTACTACACACCAGATGGCGTGCTACACAGCAAAGTGAATTTCACGGACGATGAGGCGAAGGCCATCGTGGACGAAGCGCACCGCATCGGCAAGAAAGTTGCCTCTCACGCGATCGGAAGCGATGGCATTGCAGCTGCTCTGCGCGCTGGAGTGGACACGATCGAGCACGGCGTTGGTCTGACGGATTCCGAAATGGACGAAATGGTTCGGCGAGGCGTCTATTGGGTGCCGACCGTCACTGTAGTGGCGTATGTTGCCCCCGGTCGCGGCGGAAATTGGGTCAGGATGGTCAACACCGAAAAAGCGGCCTTCCAGGAAGCGCTCAAGAAACGCGTGAAAATCGTCCTCGGCACGGATGCCGGCGGTTTCGATTGGAAAGACGTGAACGAAGCCGAAGAATTCAAATACTACGTGGAGTACGGAATGACGCCCATGCAAGCGATCCGCTCCGGCACTTCTGAAGCGGCGGAACTCCTCGGCTGGAGCGACAAGATGGGCACGATTGAGCCGGGAAAATGGGCCGACATCGTGGCCGTAAGCGGCGATCCTCTGAAGGATATCAGCGAATTGCAGCGCGTAAAATTCGTGATGAAGGGCGGCGTCGTTTACAAGAACGAAATGAAATGAGCGGCGCGCGAAGCCGCGCCTGTTGCGCGGATCTTGCAAGGCTTGTGCGCAAAATCAACGCACCGGGGACGAGGCCTGCTATGGCGCTACTTTCTCCAGTGGCTTGGCCTGGATGGAAAGCAATTCCACTTCAAAAATGATCGTGGCGTCTGGGCCGATATCCGGGCCAGCCCCGCGGTCGCCGTAGGCCAGATCGGCGGGGACAAAAAGCTGCCACTTCGATCCGACGGGCATAAGCTGTAGAGCTTCCGTCCAGCCCTTGATCACCTGGCCCACAGGGAAGGTCACAGGTTGGCCGCGCTTGTAGGAGCTGTCGAATTCCTTGCCATTGATCAGCGTCCCCCGATAGTTGCAGACGACCGTGTCGTTCGCCGTCGGCTTCGCTCCCGTGCCCGGTTGCAGGATTTTGTATTGCAGGCCGCTGGGGAGCGTGACGACCCCATCTTTTGTCTTGTTCGCGGCGAGAAAGGCTTCGCCCTCCTTCTTGTTCGTTTCCGCTGCTTCCGCGCGAAGGGCTTCCTGCTTCTTATTCATTTCCGCCTTGAGCGAGGTCAGCGCCTCCTGAGCTTCCTGATCCGTCAGCAGCGTTTTTTCTCCGGTCATCGCGTCCTTCAACCCCCGCGCGAGAATCGCCGGATCCACATCCACGGCATCCCGGTGCAGTCCCTTCCCGATGCTCATGCCGATGGCGTAGCTGGCCTTCTCCTTATCCGTTTTCAAGACCAGCGGCCCCGCCGTCTTTTTTGCGGCCGCATGCCCGGTTCCGGCCGTGGATTTGTGGGCCGTTGTCGCAGGCGTCTTCTGCGCCGGAGCGCTTTGCGCGCTCGAAGGCGTTTGCTGCGCGTCCGCATATAAGAAGGGCAGCAAACCGGCCGCCAAAAATGCACTTCCAAGAATGAATGGTTTTCTCATAGACCCATTGTCACATTCGCGTGCCTTCGGAGCAATGCTGCCCTCGCTACACGATTCTCTGACCGCACTAAGGCGCAGTCACGCCACGCCCGTGCCCTTGCTCGATTCTTTCTGGAGAAACAGGAGGTCAATCAAAGTCTTCGCGGGGAATATGGCCGCGAAGTCCGGCTAGCGGATCGGATGCATCCGGCTCATCGTGATCCAGACGGACAAAATCCAGAACACCACCCCAATGCCCGCGGCGAGCCCAAACGCTTTCATTCGTTCGATCCCGTCCACCTCTTCGAAGACCAGCATCAGGACGGCAATGCCGGCGATTCCGGAAAGAAGTCCGCCAACGATCGGAACAACCGCCAGCCATTGGTAGAGCTGTCCCAGCAAGAACGCGCGGAGGAGCGCAGCGTAACTCCCCTTTGCGCCAAAGAACGCTTTTGCCAGTACATGCGCCAGCCCAATCTGCAATACGATCCAGATGAACGAAAAAATGAGAATGAAAACATACTGGATAGCGATGAATGTCCACGGCACCGGACGGCCGAGACTGATGATGCGCAGGGTCAATACCCCCAGCGGAAACGCCGGAGCCAATGCCAGAATCAGGAAGCCGTATAAGAGGGAATTGTCGTCTCTCGACGCGCGTCGTACCGCCGCGTCGTCCCAGCGCAAAATCCGGAAAGCTTCCCGGAAATAGTACACCGGGTCAAAACGCAGCCCGGGCGGAGGCGCTGTTTCCTCGGGAATTGTCATCGGAGCAATCCCGGCGCAGTGATGCGTCAGCCCGTAGTCTTGTCCGCAGACGGGGCATTGCATGCGTCCTCACATTCACGCGCTCAAACCCACGGCATCGCGCGCACACGGATCGCGAGAGCGCACAATCTACCACATTCGCATTCGGCTACGTTCAGAATTCGGGCGGGATGAACTTCTTGTTATCGAGCGACAGGCCCTCGCTTGTGGTTTTGGAATGCTGCTCCACCGCCCCAACCGCGGCGACAAGGCAGGAATAGAAAAATGCCCGCAGGCTCTGACGGAATTGCTCCGTTAGCTGGTCGGCGGTCCGGTGGACATCGGCCTCCAGCGACTGCCGTCGCGCATCGCACGCGCTGCGATGCTGCGCATCCAGTGCGGCCAACGACGTGGCAATGTGCTGCGTGGTTTCCTGCATGGACAGGCCCGCGTGCACGTCCGCCTGCCTTTGGAATTCGTCCAGAGCTTCGCGTGCGGCCGTGTGCACCGTGGCGCGCGCTTCGGAAACGTTCGCTTGAAGGTGTGAAAGAGTCTCCCGCAATATGCTCTGCGCGCTCTCGTTCAGCCGAACCAGATGCCGCTCGGTGGTCTGAGCGGCGCCGCGCTCGAATTCTTCCGTGGCCTGCCCCAGCGACTCCGCGGTCATCGCGGCAAGTTGCGGCTCCATGTCGCGAATGGCATTTTCGGCGATCTCTTTCGCCTGGTTCAGATCGCTGCGCGCCTGCGTCGCTTGACGGTCAATGCGCTGGGCAATCTCCTCGGCCCGGATGCGGAAACCGTCCATTTGCGAATCCCATCGCGAGCGCGCTTCATCCAGGCGGTCTTCCAGCCGCGCCAGCAATTCTTCGCGCGAGGTGTGCACCAGGGAACTGCGATGCTGCGATGAAGTTTCCGAGACGACACTCAGGGCGGATTGCCGCGCGTCGTCAATCGAGGTCAGCGCTTTGGCGAGAGCCGGCGCGAGATGTTGTGCAAGCGCGGCTTTCACCGCAGCTTCCGCCGCTTGCTGCAGCTTTCCCTGCACCGCCGAAACGAGCTGGTCTGGCGTAACCACCACGCGGCCCGGCCGCGCGGCCTCTCCGGCTTGCGGCATTTGCAGCACAGGAGCGCTCTTCGTCGAGCTGCCGATCTCTTCGACGGTCGTGGCCTCCGGGTCAACGGGCATCGGCAGAGTCTGTGGTTCCGGCTGGCGAATCGGCGAAAGCATGTCAATCATGCGCGGCGCGCGCGCCGTGCCGGTAGCTGCTCCCGAGGTCGAAGTCGAACTGGAAGATGAAGTCGAGGTTTGTCCCTCGAAGGCGCGCATCCAATCCTCTGGCGGCGAAGGAATGTTCCACACGTTTGCAGGCGCCTCGAGCTCCACGCCGACGTGATACAGCTCGCGAACCGTGCGCGGCATGTGCACGGATTTCACCTGGGCACGAACCGTGCGCAGCGGTTCTCCCAGCGCGGTCTCCCCAATCTGCAGCGTCACCCAGGATCCGATATGGCAATCGTGGCGTGAAGGGTAGCGGCAGCCATGGAGATTCAGGCTCACCGGCGCCGTGCGTTCCAGGAATTCCTGGCCGAATCCGTCCTGGCCGGAAATGAGGATTGCTACCGGATACTCGATGCGGCTGCTGCGGCGCGATTCCACGCCGGAAAACTTACGCGGCGAATCAATTAGGGTGGTGTAACTCAATTTTGTGCTCCACCTCTAAAATCCAAGGATGCCAAGGAAAGCGCGCCAAAGCGGCCGCGTTACCGAGAGGACGCGAACCGGTGGGACGCCCTGGCCCGCTCCGAGCACGATTGCGTGCGAAGAGCTACAGGAATTTAGCAAGTATAGTAACAGTCCACCCAATGCGCAACGCCAGCTTGCTGCCTTTTCGCGCCCGCCCGGGTCTCTCTAGTAGAACGCCGCCCCACCGTCCACGTTAATGGATTGCCCGGTCATGGCGCTGGATTGGTCCGAGCACAGGAACAGCGCCGCGCTGGCGATTTCATCTGCAGTCTGGCCGCGGCCCTGCAAAATGGTGTTGAGAAATCCTTCGAGCTGCGCCTCCGGGCTCACCTGGAGCCTTCTCGCCAGCACCGCGCCCAGCTCCTTGGACATGGAGGTTTCCGTAACCGGACCGGGACAGATGGCGTTGATCCGCACTCCCTTGCGCGCTGCCTCTGCCGCCGCGTACCGCGTCAACCCGAGCAACCCCGCCTTCGCCGCCGCGTAGCCCGACCCCCAGGAAAAGGCGGCCTTCGCCGAGAGACTGGATATGTTCAGGATCACACCGCTCTTTCGCTCGTACATTTCCGGCAACACAAGCTGCATCAATTGAAATGCAGACCGCAGATGCACAGCGATCACGCGATCGAATTCCCGGAGTGGATACTCTTCGACGGGAACAACGGGCCCATAGTGCCCGCCGTTGTTCACTAGAATGTCTATCCTGCCCAAGCTCTCCCGCGCCGCCGCAACCATCCGCGCGCAGTCCTCTTCCTTCGCCAGGTCCGCCGCAACGAACTCAGCCCGGCCGCCCTGCCTCGTAATCTCTGCTGCGACCGCCGCGAGTTCGCTTTCGCTCCGTGCCGTCAAGAAGACCGGCGCGCCCTCTTTTGCAAAGCGATGTGCGATGGCGCGCCCAATCCCCCGGCCCGAACCCGTAATCAGCGCGCACCGGTCTTTGAGGATCATAGGAGCATGAGGATATGAGGAACACAACGGCGAGGCAAGGCCGCCGCTGCGATCGGAGATCGAAGCGAGCGCCTACGCCTTGGCGGACTCCCCCGAGGGAAATTTCGTGTATTCTTCCACGCCGAACAGTTTCAGCATTTGATCCTGCTGCTCTTTGGCCACCGCGTTGATCGCTTCCACGCCCGAGGCGCCTTTCCCCACGCGATAGCGCAGTTCGCGTTTTCCAATGGGGGTCTCGATGATTTGCAGCAGCGCATCGGCTACTTCTTGCGGATCGCCTGCGGCTTGATCGAGCAGCGCGCCGATAATGCCCGGCACTTCTCGGGTGCGCCCATACGGTGCGTTGCGCGCGACATCCTCGCCGGCTTCAATCTTCCCAAAGATGGCCGTGCGGTATGCCCCCGGCTCCATGCTCACGGAATCTATGCCGGAAGGCGCCAGTTCGTAGCGCAGCGCTTCCGTCAGCGCCTCCAATGCGAATTTGCTGGCGCAGTAAAGCCCCATCGCGGGAAATACCGCACGCCCCGCGCCGCTGCTGACCTGGATCAACAAGCCGCTTCCCTGCTTGTGCAGTTGCGGAAGCGTTGCGCGAACCATTCGCAGCACACCGAAAAAATTCGTCTCGAAAATCCGGTGCGCCTGCACCAGGGTGAAAGACTCCGTCAGTCCCATGAAGGCGATACCGGCATTGTTCACCAGTACGTCAATCCGCCCCGTGTTCCGGATGACCTCACTCACGCACTGCTCGCAGGATTCGTCCTCAGTGACGTCCAGCTCCACGCTTTGAATATTCAGCGACTCGCGATCGGCCAATTGCTGAAGCTCGCGCGCGGCGGCCGCATTTTTGCCCTTCAGGTTTCGCATTGCGGCAAAAACGGAATAGCTGTGACGAGCCAGGGTTTCCGTGAAAAGCCGGCCGAACCCCGTACTTGCGCCGGTAACGAGAACCACTTTTTGTCCGTTCGTCATGGTGCAACGAAGATAGACGTATCGGGGCGCCTGGGCAAGCACAACTGCGATTGGCTGGCGGCCCGGCGCTCGCAGAAGCCAAACTTTTAAGGGGTCCGCTATTTCTTCGGCTTCAGATCATTCAGAAAGCATTTCGCTGCTTCATTCACCTGGGCCGGCGAATAACCCTCGGACATCACAACTCGCGGGCCGATGGCATGAAACGCGAGCAAGTTATCGTTGGCCATCGGGAAAGAGAAAAACCAGAGTTGCTTGCATGAATTGAGCCAGCCTCTTCGGGAAAAGTTCGCAGCCATGGACTGCCCGAGTAAAGCCGCACCAGAAGCATTCTCCTTTAGTCCCAATTCTTGAGTTCTGGCCACAGCGTTTGTAGATTCTCCTTCAGGCCGAAGCACAGCAGAACGGGTTTGCGTTCGAGCGCGTAAGGATTTTCTTCGGTGGGCACAACTTCGCACGACGCGAAGTGGCTTCGCGTGCTCTCGTAATCTCCACCCAGCACGATGATGCTCTCTCCCGTATAGTTGCGCGGCCCCCAGAGAAAATAGCTCTGGTGCCCGCTGATGGCTCTGGGCAATCCATAGAGCGGACCGAAAAAATCAATCGCTGCCGCTTGCCCATAGTTGTTTCCGAAAATTGCCGTTTGCGCCTGCTGAGCTGGCGAAAGCGAATGGTACGCTCGCGCCGCCGCCTCCACCATCTCGATCCACCCGAATTCATCCGAATAGTGCTGTGGAAGCGGGGAGCCCATGTGGTAGTGCTCGGAGCGTGGCACCGCGAACGGCAAATGCGATTGGTATCGCAAGTAGGTAGCCACCGGAAGAATGGGAAGGGTCACCGGAAGCAGGAGGGCCACGCCCGCAAGTGGCAGCCCGAATGCCACAGGCTTCAGGAACGTCCGCGCCAGATTCGCCCGCCGCACCGCCACTCGTCCAGTGAAACGCTCCACCGCAACTCCCGCCGCCGCAAAAATCAGCGGATAAATCGGCGCCGAATAATAATTCTTCCCGTGCATCATTAGGAAAAATCCGACAGTGAATAGAAAAGCCCACCCAAAAACGCGGTACGCCCGCGCTTCTTTCGCGAACAAGTACCAAACCAACCCCGTGATCCACACCGGAAATCCCGTCAGTCCCATGATCAGGATTTGCTGCCCCAAAAATGCCACTGGAGATAGCACAATATCGCGCCCAGACTCCCGGATGTTGTGCATCAACTCCACAAACGGCCAATGATGCTGGATATTCCAAATTAGATTCGGCAGAAAGATCAGCAGCGCAACCCCTCCACCCGCAAGAATCCACGGCGAAAAAAGAAACTTCCGCGCGGAGGTCAAAAGCATCGCCGCCAGCAAGCACAGCGCGAATGCCGCCATCGAGTATTTGTTTTCCACTCCGAATCCGGCGATGAGCCCGAACCACAACCACAGTTTTGGCCTCGCCGTCCGAATCATGCGCAGAATCACGAACGCGCATCCCGTCCAGAACAACGGTTCGAACGCGTTCATGGCGAGCTGGTGGTCAATCACGTGCCACACGCCCGACGCCGCCGAAAGCGTCGCTGCCAGCGCGCATCCGAATCGTCCCGCGCCAAGTTCTCGCGCAAAATACGCCGTGAAAACAATGCGCGCCGCTCCTGCCGCAGCCGGCAGAAAAAGCAGCGCGGGCAACGAAGTTCCGATCGTGTGCCGTACCAGCCAAGCAAAAAAAACGATCAGCGGCGGTTGGTCCACGTAACCCCACGCTAAATGATGCGAGCAGGCCAGGTAGTACAACGCGTCCCGGAAATATCCGTACCGCGTGGACGTCACCATCAGCAGCAAGAAATAGGCGAACGCAATCGCGCAAGCCGGAAATAGATCACGAAGTAGGGGAGGTGATTCCCGCGCGGGCGATTCCATGGAGCACACAGGATAAAGGAGGATTTTCGGAAAAAGAAATTTCGTTCAGCGAAACTCAGGGCCTGGGCGTGCCCCAGTCCGATGGGGGGAATACCACCGGCCAGAATTGCGGCGCGGGCCGGTCAAACTCGAACGCCACTGCGGTGTGGCCGCCCGGAGGATTGTCCACACGCACTACCCGTGCGCCTTCCTCCGCGCCCGATTTCTGGTTGATCAGCACTATAGGCTGCCCAACCACCACTTCCATCTTGAGTTTCAGCAGCCCACCATGCGCGTTCACCACCAGCGTATGGGTTTCTTCGCGTTCCCGTTTGCGGTCATCCGTCTCCGCCACCACAGTGACGGGAATCTGAAGCATTACGCGTTCGCTACGCCGCCGGTTTTCCGGCCGCGATGAGGGAAGAATACTCACTCCGCGCCTCCGATATCCTTGTCTCCCAGTCTAGCCTCCATTTGGGGCTTTTTGATACTGTCCCGATGGGCGTGGTAAGGAATTTATAACTCCAGTACACTACACAGGCATCCGATGAGCACCTCTTGAACCCCGGTGATCGCCGCCTTTCTGGCATCGCACTTCCATTCTGAGCGCGCTTCGGCGGCCAGGCACATCCGTAGGCCTGGAAAATTGGATGCGGCCGGTTTGCGGCTTGGGTTATGATAGAGTCTTCTGAATTCAGTAAGATAGGATCAAGATGGCGACACCGTCAGCCGGAAAAGTATTGTTGAGAGTCAGGCCCCGCGGCTTTTGCGCCGGTGTGGTTCGCGCCGTGGACATTGTCGAGCTCGCTCTTGAAGCTTATGGCGCTCCCGTTTACGTGCACCACGAAATCGTCCACAACACTTATGTTGTAGAGCAGCTTCGCCGCCGCGGCGCGATTTTCGTCGAATCCATTTCGGAAGTGCCGCACGGGGCCGTGCTGGTTTTCAGCGCGCACGGCGTTCCTCCTGTCGTTCGGGATGAAGCCAAGTCGCGCTCTCTGAAGATTATTGACGCCACTTGTCCCCTCGTCACCAAGGTCCATTTCGAAGCCCTCAAATTCGCCCGCGAGGACCGCACCATCATCCTCATCGGCCACAAGGATCACCAGGAAATCGTGGGGACTTCCGGCGAAGCGCCCGACCGCACCATCGTCGTGGATTCCGTCGAAGCCGTGGACGCTCTCGAGGTTTCGAATCCCGAGAAGCTGGCATTTCTCACCCAAACGACTTTGAGTCTTTACGATACGCAGGAAATCGTTGCCCGCCTCCGCCAGAAATTTCCCAAGATCGTGGGCCCCAAAAGTGACGATATTTGCTACGCCACGCAAAATCGCCAGGAAGCCGTCGAGCTGGTCGCGCAGGACGTGGATCTCATCCTCGTCGTCGGTTCGCAGAACAGCTCCAATTCCAATCGTCTCGTCGAAGTCGCCCAGCGCCGCGGCGTCAAAGCCGAACTGATTGATTCCGCTTCGGACATTGATCCCGCCTGGCTCGATGGTGTAAAAAGCGTAGGCCTTACCGCGGGCGCTTCCGCTCCGGAAGTTTTGGTCGAGCAGGTCAGCGAACGCCTGGCAGAATTTGGCTATACCGATCAGCGCGATCTCGATCTGATCCGCGAGGATGTGCGCTTCACGCTTCCTCCGGAGCTGGCGACCATCGCGGCGGCCCCGCGCCGGTAAGAAAATCGCGAGGCCCAAACATTTTTGATGTGCGGCTGGAAGTCGGCAACCGCCGCAGGCTCGGAAACAAACAGGGAAGCAGGGGCCCGGCGCTACCCGCGGCGGCGCCGGTATACGTTTCATTCAGGAGAGCCACTTGGCGGTCAAAATCGTCCGTCAACCGAAGAAGATTGCCTTGATTGGCGCGCCGTCGAGCGCGGCGGCGTTCCTGCCCGGCAGCGAGAAGGCCCCGGCAGCTTTGCGCGCCGCCGGCCTCGTGGATCGCATCCAAAGCGCCGGCTATGAAGTCGTTGACCACGGCGATTGCGCACCCCGCCTCTTCGCGGACGACGACGAGCATCGCCGCGCCCGCAATCTGACCGAAATCGTTGCCGGCTTGAACGATCTGCGCACTCGCGCGGAAGTTGCCGCAAAGAGCGGCGCGCTGATTCTGGTCCTTGGTGGCGATTGCGCGCAGGTCATCGGTCTTCTTGCTGGCCTGCGCCGTTACCACAAGCATCTCAATCTCTTGTGGATGGACCGCGACGCCGATTTGAATACTCCGGCGAGCACCCCTTCCGGCCGCATTGACGGCATGGTCGTCGCCAGCATCCTTGGCCGCGGCGCACCGGAGCTTGTACGCTTCTGGGGCGAAACGCCGCTGGTTCGCGAGCCGGACATTCTGCTCTTCGGCCTGGAGCGGCTCGATCGGCCGGAGCAGGAATTTCTCGTGCGGTCGCCCATCCAGCCCGTTTATGCAGCGGATATCCAGTTCAAGGGCGGCGCTGCTTCCGCAATCGATGCTCTCGCTCATCTTCATGCTGACACGCGAGATTTCGTCCTGCATCTCGACACCGACGTGATTGCCGAAGAGGAATTTTCCGCCGTCAACGTGCCTGGCCCCGGCGGCCTGAAGTTCGAGGATGTTCGATCCTCCTTCGTCGAGATGGTTCGCAGCAAGAATCTTCTTGGCCTTGACGTCTCCCAGTACAACCCGGACAAAGATCCTGAGGGGAGCGGCGCCCGCAGACTCGTGGACCTCCTCGTCGAGGGACTTACGGCGCGCCTCGCTGCGCTGACGGCTGCCTCGCCGGCGGAGGCTCCCACGGGGTCCGGTGCCGAAGCCGCCGCGGAAAAGTCCGAACCTTCCTCTGCGGACCCCTCGGAGGAATCCTCGTCCGTTTGAAGTTGGATCTGCTGCCATCGACGGCTCACATCCCACCGTGTTTGCGCAGATAGCGCGCGAGGCCGAGCCAGGAGAGCAGCAATCCGCCGTTGAAAATGTAATGCTCCGCGTCCGCGCGCGTGTGGACGCGGCGAATTTCCGCCGCGGTTTCTTCCACAAATCTTTGCGCGGCCTCGTTTTCGTCTCCGTTCTCCTGCAACAGGCGCCGCGCCAGGGAAACCCAGTCGTCGAGCCGCTCGCGGTAACGCGCGATGTGCTCCGTTGGACGGTCCACGAAACCGAAGTGCGTCAGGAAGAGGCGCGAGGGGCGAAGCGCCTCGAGGGCATCGAGCGAACGGTTCCAAAGCGGGATGTCAATGTCGGGCGGAGGAACGGCGGGAAGGATGAAGGCATCGCCTTCGACGCAGATCCCCGCGGTATCTCCGACGAATGCGATTTTTGCCTCCGCATCCCAGTAGGTCACATGATGCGAGGCGTGGCCCGGCGTGTAGAGAACTTCGAGGGGCCGCTCGCCGATTGCGATGGTTTCTCCGCCGCGCAGGATTTTTAGATTTTCCGGGGGCACGGGAAGAAATTCGCCGTAGAGCCTTTGCATTTCGCCGCCGTAGAGACGCGAGGCGCTCGCCAGGAGCTTTGCCGGATCGGTCATGTGCGGCGCGCCCTTCTCGTGAACATAAACCTTGAGCTGGGGATTCTCCCTTACGAGCGAACCGGTGGCTCCCGCATGGTCCAGGTGAATGTGGGTCAGCAGGATCGCATTGAGATCGCAAATCTGGACGCCATGCGCTTCCAACTGACGGCGGAGAGTGGAAAGGGTGGATTCGGGCCCGGGATCAATCAGCGAGGTTGTCCCGTTGGATTTCAAAAGCACCACTCCGATTGAGCGAGACCGACCGGTCCAGTTCACATCCAGAATGCGAAGGTTTGTCATCTCCCGGACAGTGTATCGGAAAGGGTGGAAGGAAACCGGGGCTGGATTGGCGGCGGTCGAACTACCCCTACCCCCGGTGTTTTTCAGCAAGAGTGCGCAAGCGGAAGAAAAGAAAGGGGTTGCTTGAAAATTTGGATTTTCAAGAGTGCGCAAACCCAAGAAAGGAAAGGGGATAGATTTCGAGTTGATGGAGCGGACGGCAAGCGGAATGACAGAAGGCTGAGTGCGGACAGGGTGAGCAGGGGAGGGTTTCACGGTGCAACCGAGGGAACGGCGAGAAGTGGGCCAAGACACCGTACACTATTATAACATGGATGTCAATGGATATAATAGTACCGCTCAAGCCAGGGAGGGGAAGAGTTGAGCGCCCGAGCATCCCCGGTTTGAAGAGGTTCCGGGACCAAAGAGCCGGGCTGGCTCCTTAGGGCATCTTGGTGGGGGAAGCTTATTGCTGCTACACCAAGACCGGGATCCTGAGTACCGCCCAAGAGGGGAGCGATTCCTCCCACCATCGGCTTGGGTGAGGCAGGTCACGCGGGAGGGTGATTGGGGACACTGTCCTCTCGGATCAGCCCGTCCAGGATGCAGAAAGAGGGAGGGGACAAGTATGTCAGTCGCCCAGTCCCTCATCCAAGAGTACGTCTCACACTACCGCATCCTGGAACATCTGGGGAGCGGCGGCATGGGGGTCGTGTACAAGGCCGAAGACACGATGCTGCACCGCCTTGTGGCGATCAAATTCCTGCCCGATGAACTGGCCCACGACGATGTAGTCTTCGAGCGCTTCCGGCGCGAAGCACGGACGGCATCGGCGATCAATCACGCCAATATCTGCACCATTTACGAGATCGGCGACCATGAGGGGCGTCCGTTCATCGTCATGGAGTATCTCGAAGGGCGCACGCTGCGGCAAATCCTGCACGGGCAGCCGATGGAAACCGAGCAGCTGGTGAATCTCGCCATCGAGGTGGCGGATGCGCTCGATGCGGCGCACTGCAAGGGCATTACCCACCGCGATCTGAAACCGGGCAACATCTTCGTGACGAACCGCGGGCATGCCAAACTGCTCGACTTCGGCCTGGCGAAGCCGGGATTGGAAGGTGTCGCCTCGGACACGGGAACGACTCTGAGCCAAGACCGGCTCACGACTACCGGTTCGACTTTGGGCACTGTGGCCTATATGTCTCCCGAGCAAGCGCTCGGTAAAGACGTCGATGCGCGCAGCGATCTGTTTTCTTTCGGAGTCGTGCTCTACGAGGCCGCCACCGGCTCATTGCCGTTTCCCGGAGAGACAAGCGCAGCCGTCTTTGACGGCATCCTAAATCACAATCCTCCGCCCCCTTCGCAGCTCAACCACGCATTGTCCCCACAACTGGATCGCATCATTACGACCTGCCTCGAGAAGAATCGCGAAGTCCGGTATCAGAGCGCCGCAGAGGTGGGCGCGGAATTGAAACGGCTTAAGCGCGATACGGAGTCTGACAAAATTGCGGCGGTAGCGGGACTTGGACGGCAGCGCAGCCGACCGCTCGCAGGGATAGCCACAGCAATTTTCGTCGTTCTAGTCCTGGGGGCGTGGCTGCTGCTTACACGGTTCGGAAGCCCCGGGGAGCCGAGGGTTCTGGCAACCACGGAGCTCACCCGCGCGGGCGTCGGGAAAAAGGATAGTCTCGTTTCCGATGGCTCCCGGCTTTACTTCACGGAAGCGGGAAATTCCAAACTGGGGATCTTCCAAATCTCGGTTGCAGGAGGAGACGTCTCGGAAATTCCTTTCCCATTTCCTGTGGTGAGAGTTCATGCGATTTCGCCGGACCGCACCAGTCTGCTCGCAACAGGATTCACAGAGAAGAGTATGGAATTAAAACTCTGGTCCTTGCCTCTTCCCGCCGGTTCTCCCCGGGGCCTTGGAGACACCGGCGCCAGGGAAGGTGATTGGTCACAGGACGGCAGCAAACTGGTTTACGTGAATGGCAAGGACATTTTTCTCGCCAACGCGGACGGAAGCGGCGCGCGGAAGCTCCTGAGCGTATCCGGGGTGCCATCCGAGGTGCGATTCTCACCGGATGGGCGGCGCCTGCGTTACACGGTGAGCGACCCGACTCAAAACACCTCTTCGCTCTGGGAGGCGCGTGTGAATGGCTCGGGCGTACACCCGCTTCTGCCAGGTTGGAGCAATCCGCCAACGGAGTGCTGTGGCCGCTGGACTACCGATGGGCGCTATTACATCTTCCAGCGCATCGGGAGAACTTCGAATCTTTGGGCGCTCCGCGATACGACAGGCTGGTTCGCCGGGAGTGCGCCCCGGCCCATTCAACTGACCATCGGGCCGGTCTCTTTCGAAAATCCACTCCCCAGCCTGGACGGCAAGCGCATCTTCGCCTTTGGAACGCTGCAACGAACGGAACTGGTCAAATACGAGTCAGCGTCCCGGCAGTTCATCCCCGTCTACAGCGGACCTCCTGTCGGTGAAGTCTCGTTCTCCCGGGACGGCCGGTATGCTGCGTGGGTACTCTATCCAGATGAGACGCTGTGGCGCAGCCGTCCGGACGGCAGCGAACGAGTGCAACTTACGTTTGCTCCAGAAATTGCGTTTCTGCCACGGTGGTCGCCGGATGGGAGCACTATCGCTTTTGCCGCCGCTGAGCCGGGCAAGCCGTGGAAGATTTTCCTGGTGCCGTCGCAAGGAGGAACACCGCGTGAACTCCTCCCCGAGCGGCGCAACGAAATTGACGCGGACTGGTCGCCAGACGGGAAACAGTTGGTGTTCGGACGACTCTCGGCGCTTGCTTCGACTGAAGCGGTCAACATCCAGTTACTCGATCTCACGACGGGCCAGCTGAGCGTGCTGCCAGGCTCGGACAATTTGTTTAGCCCCCGGTGGTCACCGGACGGCCGGTACATCGCGGCGTTGACCTCGGACTACAAGACGCTGCTGAGGTATGGCGTGGCATCGCGAAGCTGGTCGAAATGGGTGGAATCGCTGGACCAGCAAATCTCGTATCCCGCGTGGTCAACGGACAGCAAGTACATCTATTACGACAGTAACAACGAGTACTGGCGTATCGGAGTCAACCAGCACCAATCCGAGTCCGTGGCCAGCCTGAAAAATGTGCGCCAATTCAACGGGCGATGGGGCGCCTGGAGCACGGTTTCCCCCGATGGCTCTCCCCTGTTTGTACGAGATATCAGCAGCCAGGAGATTTACGCTCTGGACGTGCGCCTGCCCTGAACGGTGAAGGAAGAGACCTCCGCAAATGAACGAGACCCGTTGCGCGCGGGCAGGTGGAGAAACTCCCTAATTTCCAAATGCTTGGATTGACCGCCGTCCGGCCCGACCGGAAGGTATATTGGCGCAACCGCTCGCCGGACGCGTTACGCCCCCTTTCAAGGCAACGCGAAGTGCGACCCATCCGAGAGACTTCCAGGATACCGGCGCGCCATCCGTCCGAATCGCAAAGCCAGCGCCTGGAAGTGCGTTGTGCTGAAGTAAATTTGCCGTTACTGCGGAGATTCCGAGGCGAGGGATTGGCGAAGAGCTTCGGCGGAGCCGGAGAGGAGATTGCGGAGGACGGCGACTTCGGAAGTGATGGCAGTACGGAGAGAGGGCTCGACGTCGGGAGCGAAGAACGGCGAATGGTTGGAGGGCAGAGGAACGCCAGTGGATTCGGCTTCGGCGAATTTGGCGGGATCGGCGCCGCCGAGAGCGAAGTAGAACGACGGAATGCCGGCTTTGATGAATTCAGAATAGTCTTCGGAAGCCATGATCGGCGGAATTTCGATGACGTTTTTCTTGCCGAGGGTGGAATCCAGGACGCCCGTGAGGCGCTGGGCGAGAACCGGATCGTCGTAGACGGCGTCGGTGGATTCGTAGTTGTCAATCGAGGGAGGGCGAGGCGCACCGGCGGCTTGCGCTTCGGCGTTCACAATGCGGGCGATGGAAGCGAGCAAGTGTTTGCGGACTTCGGGCGAATAGCTGCGAACGGTGAGGCCGAGGACGGCCTGATCGGGAATGATGTTGTTCTTGGTGCCGGCCTGAAACGTGCCGACGGTGATGACCGCGGGATCGCCGGGTGCGATTTCGCGAGAAACGATCGTTTGGAGGGCCATGACGACTTGCGCGCCAATGACGATCGGATCAATCGCGGTTTGCGGTGCGGCGCCGTGGCCGCCTTTGCCGTAAATGATGATGCGCAAGGAATCGGAATTGGAATAACGAGGACCTGATCCAACGCCCACGGTGCCGGCGGGCAGATCGTTGCCAACGTGAAGAGCGACGCCAGCGTCGGGCTTGGGAAAGCGGGTGAGGAAACCGTCCTTGAGCATGGCGGCGGCGCCGCCGATGGTTTCTTCCGCGGGCTGGCCGATCAGGATGAGCGTGCCATGCCAGGTTTCTTTTGAATGGGCCATGATGGCGGCGGTGCCGATCAATGCGGCCATGTGGAGATCATGGCCGCACGCATGCATCACGGGGATTTCGCGGCCGGTGGGATCCTTGACATGGACCGTGCTGGCGTAAGGTAAACCGGTCTTTTCTTCGACCGGAAGGGCATCGAGTTCGGTTCGGAGCATGATCGTGGGACCTGCGCCGTTTTTCATGATGGCAACGACGCCTGTGCCACCGACGTGTTCGGTCACTTCATAGCCGAGTGTGCGGAGATGCGCGGCAAGCTTCGCGGCGGTTTGGATTTCCTGTCCGGAAAGCTCCGGATGTTCGTGGATGTCCAGGTACAGAGCGTGAGCTTGGGGATAAACGGAATCCACTTCCGTGGAGACCGAAGAGGATTGAGCAAGAACCGGAGAGGCCATGCACGCCAAAGCGAGGAACATTGTGAGTTTCATGGTGGGCGGATGATATATGCATTTCCGGCCCGGGATCAACGTGAGCGCTCGAGTTCTTGTAACCCGTACAGGGAACGGCTCCGCGGGGAAACCTTATTGAGTCCAGGGCGGAGTCCCATCGCCAAAATATGAAAGGACATCGGGCCCGGACCTCTGTACATTTTGCCAGTAGGCACCTGACCCTGCATTTCCTAGTCTCTGCGCCTTGCTCTTCGAGCGAGCAGGCCAACCAAAGCACACCTGCTTGACCAGGTGTGTGAGCAGATTCTTCGTGAAACTGGCTTCGGCGGGCGCAGGGCATGGGTGCACTTGCGGTGCCGAGGAGAGGTGGATTAGGCTATTGGCACCGCGTTTCGTAGATTCTGAGCACTCTCTTCCGCTGCAATGGCGGAGTCAGGGGAGAGAAGCAAAACAACCGTCGGCGGCCCGAGAAGTTGCGTGAGAGTCGGAGGAGGAGGGTCTGCCGGTGTCTCGGAGTGCGAGACACGCGATTGCCGGGTGGATTCAAGAGGTTTGGGGGCTCTAGTCACTAGCGTGGGGAGGAAAAACATGCGTAAGTGGTGTGCAATTGGGGCGATGGGGATTTTGTGTGCCCTGCCGCTATCCGCCCAGCAGACCGACAAGGATGCGGGCAAAACAACAACCGAAAAGACACAAGTTGCAGATGCGAATCTGGGGAACACGGCCGAACTAGGAAGCTCTTTGCGGACGGCGCCGGCAACGGGCTTCGCCGACGTATTTCCGACAACGCCGCGGCTGTTCCCGTTTCCAGCGGGGAGTCCGGCGAGCGGTGGCGAAGCTCCGGGGCGGATGTGGCCGAAGTTCGAATTGGCTGGGGCGTACCAGTATCTGGATTTCAAGCCCGGAGACCCGTTCAACACCTATGGAAACAACGGGGCTACCGGCTCGTTCGCGTACAACGCGACGAAATATCTCGGGCTGGTCGCCGAATTCGGGGGTTACGGCTCCGGTGGAAGGACGACGCCCGGAAACTCCACGTCGGGGAGCTTCATCAGCTACCTCTTCGGTCCACGGCTCAACTTGCGCCACTTCGACCATTTCGTTCCTTTCGGGGAATTTCTGGTTGGCGGAATGCACGCATCCAACGGCGTGACGGGGGGCACGAGCCAGGACGCTTTTTCGCTGGCAGCGGGCGGCGGGGCGGATGTCGTGCTGTCGCAACATTTCGCCTGGAGATTGGTGCAACTCGACTATGTAATGACGAACTTCTCGGGAACGTTTCTCAACCCCACAGCCCGGCAAAACAATTTTCGTGTGGGGACCGGCATCGTCTTCCGGTGGGGATTCCCCGCGCCACCTCCTCCGCCGAATCGTCCGCCCGTAGCGGCGTGTTCGGCGAATCCCACGTCCGTCATAGCGGGATCGAATGATGTGGTTGCGGTGCACGTGAACGCTAGCGATCCTGACAATGACACACTTACCTATACCTACACGGCGACCGGAGGAACTGTAGAGGGCACCGGTCCCGACGCGCGGTGGAACTCGACGGGACTGGCCGTCGGCACCTACACGGTGAACGTGAAAGTAGACGATGGCAAGGGAGGGACGGCTTCCTGTGCGGTGGATATTTCCGTTTCGGAGAAGCCCAACCATCCGCCGGTCATCTCCTGTGCCGCGGACCGGAGCCCAATTCTGCCCGGAGAGCGCACGGGAATTACGTCCACGGCGAGCGATCCGGATGGCGATCCGCTGACGTACAGTTACAGCACGACGGGCGGGCAAATCGTGGGAAGCGGACAGAAGGTGGAGTTCGATTCCACGGGACTGCAGCCGGGAAGCTACACGGTGAAGTGCTCGGTAAGCGATGGGCGGGGAGGAACCGCCGACGCGACGGCCAACGTGGACGTACAACAACCGCCGCCACCGCCGCAAGCAGCCAAGGTGGGCGACTGCGGTTACACCAAGCTGGGCGCGTCGCGCTTTGACAATGCCTGCAAGCGCGTCGGAGACGACGTGGCCTTGCGCCTGAACAATGACCCGAACGCCACGCTCGTGATCGTCGGGTACGCGGATCCGAAGGAGCCGAAAGCGGAAAAACTTGCGGCCACCCGCGCGGAACTGGCGAAGAAGTACATCGTCGAGAAGGGCGTGGATGAGTCGCGCATTTCCACGAGGGTTGGGGAAGCCTCGAAGGAAAAAGGCGAGGAAAAGGCCAACCGCCGCGTGGACTTCGTGCTGGTCCCGCAGGGCGCGACGTACTAGGCACCGCGACCGGTCTCCCGTCTTCCGCAAGCACCCAAGAAGGAGCGGAAAGGGAAACCGGGAGCAAGAAGAAATGAATGCCAGCGGGCTCTCCGGCTGAATACGGGGAGCCCGCGTTTTTTTGGCCGCCTGAATTGTAAGATAGAGTGCAGATGAACAAGGAAAATTCGAGCAGGGCACGGCTGACCAAGACGGCGATGCTGCTCGCCGCAGCAATATGTGTGGCGATACCCGCGAGGGCGCAGCGATGGGAGCGGCTCGGGCCGGAAGGCGGCGACGTGCTCTCGATGGCCGCGGGGGTGGACGGCACCGTGTATCTGGGAACGGCGGATGGGCACGTGTTCGCCTCTGCGGACGCCGGGAATCACTGGGAATTGCGCGGCCGCACAGGGCACCGCCGCGATGGCGTGGTGCAGACGTTAATCGCGGACCATGCCACTCCGCAGCGGCTGTATGCGGCGGTGTGGTACCTCGATCCGGCGGCAGGGGGAGGGGTGTTTCGAAGCGACGACGGCGGGCGAACCTGGCAGGCGGACGGATTGGCGGGCGAAGCTGCGCGCACGGTCGAGCAAGATCGTGCGAAACCGGAGGAGTTGATCGCCGGAACGCGGACGGGCGTGTTTCGAACGGAGAATTCCGGAAAAACGTGGGAGCGCATTTCGCCGGCAGGAGATCCGGAATTGCGAAATGTGGATTCGGTTGCCGTGGATCCCCACGATGACAATGTGATTTACGCAGGGACGTATCACCTGCCGTGGAAAACGGAAGACGGCGGGAAAACCTGGAAAGCGATTCCCGCGGGGATGATTGACGATTCGGACGTGATGAGTTTGCGGATTGATCTGGATATTCCGGGGACGATTTTTGCCAGCGCCTGCTCGGGCATTTACCGCAGCGAAAATGGCGGCGCGCAGTGGGTGAAGTTGCAGGGGATTCCGTTTTCTTCGCGGCGAACGCAGGAGATCGCGCAGAATCCCGCTCGACCCCAAGAGCTTTTTGCGGCGACGACGGAAGGACTGTGGACCACGCACGACCGGGGAGAAAACTGGCAGCGCGTGACGCCGCGCGAGTGGATCGTCAATGCCGTGGCGATGTTGCCGTCCGCAGGAAAGGGCCGGCTGCTGATCGGCACGGAAGCACAGGGAGTTTTTGCGAGCGACGATGATGGACAAACTTTTTTTGCCGCGAACCGGGGATTTGTGCACCCGATCCTCTCGGCATTTGCAGCAGACCCGCTCGCGCCGGGCCATTTGCTGGTTCGAATCGCCGGCTCCCCGGGGCAACTGCTGGAAACGCGAGACGGCGGGAAAAACTGGACGACTTTGGCGGGCGGCCCGCCAAAGGGGAAGATCGCAGAACTCTTCGGCGGCGAAAAAGGATGGTGGGCGGCGTTTGAAACGTCGGGGGCGGCGCGGTATGACGCAAACAGGGCACGATGGGAACCGGTGCGGTTTGTGGAAACGACTGGAGGGCGCGGGCGAGCGGAGAAGGGCGTAACGCGGTCGGTTCGAAAGGAACCGCAGGTGATACGGGTTCGCGAGGACGGAAAGAGCTTTTACCTAGCCACCTCGGAAGGACTCTGGACCGGAGACGTACGCGGCGATACCGCCCGCCGCCTGGACGCAAGAGCCCTGAGCGGAAAAATCGAGGACATGCTGCCTGGAGAAAAAGCCTGCGCGCTGGCTGCAGCAAAATTGGAGTGCTTGGGCACGCGCGGCGAGGCAGCCACGATTCGGGAAGCGCCGGCGGAAGCGGGCCAGCTTCTCTGGCTGGAACAGAACGGAGACGCTGGCGACGATCCGCTGCTGATCGGGGGGAGCAGCGGGGTTTTCGATGTGGAGGCGGGAGCTAAATCGAAGTGGAAGTTGGTGCAATCGGGACTCCCCGCGGTGGCCGCAAGCCGGGCGGCGCGGTCCGGGAACAAATTGGGGATTGCGACGGAAACGGGAGGATTCTACGTTTCGAGCGATGGCGGCAAGAGTTGGGTGCGCGTGGATGGACCGGAGGAAACAGGGAGCACCGTTGGAGTGGCGCCCGATGGGACGGGAGGATTCTTCCTGGGGTCGCGGAGCGAGGGATTGTTGCACTGGGTCCCATAGCAGGGATACCAAGAGACCCGCCAGGGGAAAGTTCCCGGAATGGAACTGACCCGATTCCCATTTCTGCATGTCTGTTAGCCAAAGAGACTTAGTGGGGACATAAAGCTTGGCCCGGGGTGCCGGGCGGGGCAATCAACCTTCCCGATATAAAACTATTATAGATATGATAATATGTGTAACTTGTTGAAGAGCTAGGGGAAAGGGTGTGTTCCGCAATTGGAACGGCAGATGCTGAACCAATAAGAGACAGTGGAAGGCGGGATGGAGCTGCAGACGATGGCGGAAGAAGCGACAGCACGGCGAGAGGCCGCGCCGATGAATCTCCTCGTAGTGGATGACGAGCAGACCACGCGGGATCTGTGCGTGGCGGTGGCGCAGCAGAGCGGGCTGAAGGTGGCGACGGTGGCCACGGCGGAGGACGCGCTCGAGGTGCTGGAGCAGTCCGCGGTGGACATCATGCTGACGGATCTGAAGCTTCCGGAGACGAGCGGGCTCGAACTGCTGCGCAAAGCGCACGATATGCATCCGGAAGTCGCGGTGGTGGTCTTGACGCAGTACGGCACGATTGATTCCGCGGTGGAAGCGACGCGCATGGGTGCGATGGATTATGTGACCAAGCCGTTTCGCGTGGAGGAGCTCCGGACGCGGCTGGAACGCGTGATGCACGCCGTGGAACTGCAACAGGAAAACCGCCTGCTGCGTGAGCAGCTGCGGACGAGGCCGGGCTTCGGCCTGATGATCGGCATGTCCGCAAAAATGGAGCGCGTGTACAAGATGGTGGAAAAAGTGAGCCAGCACGAGTACCCGGTTTTGATTCTGGGAGAGAGCGGGACAGGTAAGGAGCTGGTGGCCAAGAGCATTCACTATTCGGGACTGCGGAAAGACCGGCCCTTCGTGCCGGTAGATTGTTCCGCGCTGGTGCCGACGCTGATCGAATCGGAGCTATTCGGCTATGTGAAGGGCGCATTCACGGGAGCGATGCAGGCAAAGCAAGGGCTTCTTGAGTCGGCGCACGGCGGAACGCTTTTCCTGGATGAAATCGGAGACATGCCCGTGGACTTGCAGGCCAAGTTGCTGCGCGCTCTGCAGGAACGGGAGATCAAGCCGGTGGGCTCGACCGACCGCCGGTCCATTGACGTGCGCATCATCGCGGCGACGAACCGCGATCTGGAGAACGCCATCCGCAGCGGGAGTTTCCGGCAGGACCTGTACTTCCGCCTGAATGTTGTGCAGATCAAGCTGCCGCCGCTTCGAGACCGGAAAAGCGACATTCCCCTTCTGGTGACGGCGTTTCTGGAGAAATTTTCCGGATCGCACGGATCCGTGCGATCCATCTCGGACGATGCCATGCGGCGACTGGTGGCCTACGATTGGCCCGGGAATGTGCGTGAACTTGAGAACGCGATTGAGCGCGCAGTCGCACTGGGATCCGGTCCCATCGTTCACGTCGCCGATTTGCCTTCCAATCTACAATTTCCGTCAAGCGAACGCGTGCCACAAAAGGATGAACTCCTGCCGCTAGAAGAACTGGAACGGCGGGCGATCCTGCGCACGCTGAGGGAAACGAGCGGCGATAAATTGGCCGCCGCGCGGATGCTCGGAATCGGCAAGACGACCCTCTACCGCAAGCTCAAACAGTACCGCGTCGAACCGCCAGAAAACTGAATGTCGAGAAGAAGAGTGTTGAGGGAGGAGGGCAGCGGAGAACATTCGCCGCTCTCCCTTCCGAATGCCCACAATGGGCTGCGCAAGCAGCGGAAATCTCGACATGGAATTCGAACCTCCTCTGCATTCCCGCCACTGCGTTCGTAACTTACTGATCCAGGGATAGTTATCGTTGTCCTCATTGGGCCTGTTTCTGCAATGAGTCTCTCGCATGGAAGAGCCGTGCGCGGTCAACTGCCGCCGCGGGGCGAACGAATGAGTCTGCAGATGGAGATGTGGAAGAGGAAAGTGAGTTCACCGCCGCCGCGGGGCGTGGCACGCGCGGCGCTCCTCGGACTTTCCCGCGAAGAGATTGTGCACGAAGTCATCGTTTCACTGGCGCGGTCGACAGCAGCTAACCGGATCGGCGCATGGATCGCCAAAGCAGGGGATAGACAAAAAGGGCCGGAGGAAGTTTTCCAGGGAGCAATCTGGGATCGGGACTCCGAAGCAACGCCGAGAGAGTGGAGGCAGTTAGCCCCTCACTTTCCGTTGCCGCGGGATTTGCTGTTGACCGGGAAGAGTGTAGCCCAGGACGTTGGCGGCAATTCCCAAAGCCCGCTTCTCGGACCGTTGGCGGAACTGCGCACGGTGTTGTGGGTTCCGGTTCTCTCCACCGGGAGACTGCAGGGAATTCTGATGGCGGGTTCGCGGACGAAAGCGGCGAACCTTCCGCGTGCAGAAATGGAGGAAGCGGCGGCTGAACTCTCCCTAGTTCTTTCGAACGAGCACCAGTACGAGGCTGTCCGGCAGCGCCAGGCGGATTTGCTCCTAGCGCGCCAAATCTCGACGGACCTTCTTGATGGAAAATCACCGGAAACTGTTCTGGCCTCGCTGGTCGAGAGCTGCACGTCAAAAGCCAAGGAGGCGGCAAGCCCGGGCGCCGTATTCGCCGCGATCGGACGAAGGAGGGGGTGCGAAGAAACGCGGAAAGGGGCACCGGAGGAAGTGGAGTTTTGGTGGAAGTCCGGCGAAGAGGCGTGGCAGGGCGCAGCGGAAAACGAGGCGCTGGCCGGGATGTGGCGGACAGCGCTGGAAACGGGCCGCACGGGGGGAGGAGAACTCACGGCGCCTTGGTCGAAAACGGAAGTTGCGCGAGTGGTAACAATCCCTCTGCGCGCCAGCGAAGAAACGCTGGGTGTTCTCGTGGCGGGAATCAAACCGCAATGCGCTTCGCTGGCTTTGCTGGAACGTCTGGAATTTCGGGCGCTTCTGGCAACCTCCGCGCTTAGCGCTTTGCACGAGCACGAGGAGGAATCCATTCAGGAATCGGAGATGAAGGCGCTACTCGAAGCGAACCCCGACGCCCTGACAATGGTGGACCGCCGGGGAAGCATTCTGCGGAAAAACGTTGCGGTCGGTACGGTCCTTGGAGAGAAACAGGACCGCGAAGAGGACGTGCGCTTCACCGATTGGATCCGGGCGCGGGATCGTGCGGCGGGGGAAGAGTGGTTCCGAAAGCTGTGGACGGAGGAAAAGGGCAACCCGACCGCGATTCTGGATACGGAACTTCGGAATGGAAAGCGGGTACGGCTGCGCGCGGAGCGAGTTTCCAGGGGAAATTCCGTGCTGCTCACAATGGAAACCGCCGGGACCGCAGAAAGGAAACAGGAAAACCGGGAAGCGACGGAGCTTTTGACCCTGGTGGAATGGCTCGATCAGGGAGTGATTCTTTTCGACGCGGATGAGAAAATCCGCGCGCTGAATCTGAAGTTTGCCCAAATGGCGGGACTGGCCCCGGAGGAAGCCGACAAGATGGAAACGCTGGAGGGCCTGATCTACCGGCTCGCTTCCAGTACTCCGGACCCGGAGCGCTTTGAAGAACGCTGGCGAGAGATGGCGCACAACGAGGAGGCGGGAGTGCGCGAAGAAGTTCATTTGACGCGGCCGGCCTCGCGGGTCCTGGAGCGTGTTTCGCGGCCGATCTGGGACGGCAATGGGAAAAGGCTGGGACGCCTGGAAATTTACAAGGACTTGACGGCCCAGCGAATTTTTCAGACTCGTCTGCTGCAGACGGAAAAGCTCGCTGCCTTGGGCCAGATGGTCAGCGGCGTGGCACACGAATTGAGCAACCCACTGACCAGCATCACCGGGTACGCGCAGAGGCTGCTCCTGAGACAGGATGCCCTGGGACGCGCGGAAGAGGTACACCGGATTTTCTCTGAAGCGGAGAGGGCCGGAGCGATCCTGAGGAGGATGCTACTTTCGGCTCGCGAAACGCCGCAGGAGCGCCGGCCGATCGCTCTCAACCAGCTGATCCAGAGAAGCGTGGAGCTTCAGCGCATGAGCATGGAGGCGGAGAAAATCCTGGTAGAAATGGACCTTGACCCACTGCTTCCGCCGGTGCGGGGAGACGCCGGCCAGTTACAGCAGGTGCTGATGAACCTGATCGGCAATGCCAGACAAGCTCTGGAGACTCAGGGCGGAGGGACGATCCGGCTGAAGAGCGAAAGAGCGGGGACGCATCGCCTAAAGGTGGTAGTTAGCGACACGGGTCCAGGGATACCGGAGGCGGTGCAAGCGCGCATCTTTGATCCCTTTTTCACGACCAAGGCCGAGGGCATGGGGACGGGCTTGGGTCTTTCGATTGTTCTAGGCATCGTGCGGGATCACGGCGGGCAAGTTTATGTACAGAGCTCGCCGGCAAAGGGCGCAGCGTTTTCCATCGAGCTTCCGGTAGCCTCGTGGGAGACCAAAGCGCGAGGTGAATCCGTGGAGCGAATCCCATCGAGGCCGAAGGAATCCGGCGTCCCGACGGCTTCTGGCGAAACATTGTACCGGCATGACGGGGAGGGACGCGCACGGCGCGTTCTCGTAGTCGAGGACGAACCGACGGTGGCGCAATTGATTGCGGACGTCCTGCGCGACGAAGGTTTCCAAGTGGAAGTGCTTCCCGACGGGCGGCGCGCGCCCGAGCGGGCAGCTTCGGCGGAGTTTGACCTGGTGATTTGCGACGTGAAGATGCCAGGACTTGACGGGCCCCACTTTTACCGCTCACTGGTGCTGGCCGGAAACCCCTTGAAGGACCGATTTCTTTTCGTAACAGGAGACGCCCTGGCCGCCCAGACCAGGGAGTTTCTGGAAAAAAACAGGCTGCCATACGTGGCCAAGCCGTTTCGCATGGAAGAGCTCACCGAGAAAGTCGAGCGTGTTCTGGCGGAGGCGAAACACCTGGCGAGCCCGCCTGAAAAAAGGAAAAATGCAGCGACCAAGGGGTAAACGCATGAGGGCAAGGGGACAAACGGTATTGCTGATCAGCGATGATGCGGCACTCTGTGCAGAGGCGCGCCGAGAGCTGCAAGCGCAGGAAGAAGGGTTGCGGGTTTCTTCCGTGAGCAGCGTGGACGCCGCGCGGCGGATTGTGGAAGACGCCGCGCCGACGGTGATTGTGCTGGAGGAAGCGTCGGCAGGATGCCAAGCTAATGACCCGCGAATCAAGGCGCCGAGGCTGGATGCCGTGGTTTCGTCTCTGGCGGCGTACGCCCCCGTCGTCGTGCTGGGCCAGGAGAAAAGGCCGACCGAGCTAAGCGCGCTCATTGCCGCGGGCGCCGCAGAGTACGTCGGGACAAACGGAAGATACTTGCCCGAAGCGACCAGCCTGGTGAAGAGACGTCTGGATCAGGCTCGGCACATGGAGGGAAGCGCGGAATTTCTGCGGCAGGATGTTGACAACAAAAGCCCGGATCGCAGTGAAGAGGATTTCGGAGAAGTTCTGCGGCACGAGTTGAACAATCCCCTCACGGGGATTCTTGGAAACGCCGAGTTGCTGCTCGCGGAACTTCGCCGCAAAAGCGACGAGCGCATGCCTCAGGGAGGTTTACAACGGCTCGAAACCATCGCGGCACTGGCGGTTCGGATGCGCGAGACCATCCGGAGGCTCAGCCAACAGTGGGAAGAGCACAGCATGTCCGCACGCACGCCCTAGCCTGCCAGCTTCGCACGAGCTCTTTCCAACCCTTAGCACACCTGTTAGTCTTTGCTCCGGCCGCTTTTTTTGGCGCAGCGTGCCTCTTGCCATGAGCGAACAGTCTTCGCGCTCCAACCTTTCCGGTTTTTCTTCCGCATTGACCCGGAGCTTGCGGCTTCTCGAAGGCCGCGTTCCAGCGAATGAACTGGCGGCGCGAGTGACTCAGGCCGCGATGGAGCAGCCGGGCGTCACAGGGGCGCGGCTGTGGCGCATTGATGACGGCGTAGCCTCGGTTTGGGCCCAGACGGGAGCGGTTCCTCCCGTGGTGACAGCGCAGACCGCCGGCATTCCCTTGACGGACGGTTCAAAGGACCCGACGGTTTGGACCGGGCCCCTCGGAAGCGACGATTACCGGATGCGCATCCTGGAGGCTCGAGGAGTGCAGCCACTTTCCGCCGAGTTGCGCGAACAACTCACGCTGCTTTCGCGATTCGCATCAGTCGCACTCGCCTTGGCAGAGCGGCGCGGCGCTCTCGAGGAAATGTCCAGCATCGTGGAGGCCACCAAGCGGCTGAACTCCACGCTCGATTTGGGCGAGCTGATCCACATCATTTTGCAGATCGCCACGCGACAAACAAAAGCGGAGCGCGGCACGGTATTTCTGGTGGACCGCGAGCGGAATGAGATTTGGTCGCTGGTGGGACTGGGACTCGAACAACAAGTGATCCGGTTGCCGGCGGATAAAGGGATCGCCGGATGGGTGGCGCACCAAGGAAAATCGGTGCGACTGGAGAACGCCTACGACGATCCCCGATTTGAGCCGGAAGTTGACCGGCGGCTGGGTTTCAAGACGCGGCGTCTCATGTGCCTGCCGATCCGGAACGAAGCGGGAGAAGTGTCCGGAGTGCTGCAGCTCTTGAACAAACCCGAGCCGTTCACACGGGAAGACGAGGCATTTCTGGATGCGCTTTCGACGCACGTGGCGCTGGCGCTCGAGAAAGCGCAGTTCCACCGCGAGCGGATCGAAAAGGAAAAACTCGAGCGCGATTTGGCCCTGGCGCGGGAAATTCAGGCGGGCCTGCTGCCGGATGCGCCGCCGAATTTTCCGGGACTGGCGATCGGCGTTTCGCATAAGCCGTCGCAAATGGTTGGTGGAGACTACTACGATTTTCTTCCGCAACGGATCGGTGACAAGGAGAAGCTGCTGATTGTGGTAGCCGACGTGGAAGGAAAAGGAGCTGCTTCAGCGCTGGTGATGGCCAACGTGCAGGCCACGCTGCACGCGATCGCGGACCAGCCGGGACCCCTGGAGCGGCTGCCGGAGAAGATTAATCAGAAGATGATGAGGACCGTTTCGCTTTCCGGCGGGCGGCGGACGAAGTATCTGAGCATGTTCGTGGCCCTGGTGGAAGAACCCGGACGGAGCTTGCGGTATGTGAACGCCGGGCATGTTCCGCCCGTGGTAGTGCGAGGCGACGGGCGGATCGAATGGCTGGAAACGGGAGGAATGATCGTGGGCTTGCTGCCGGATGTGGCCTACGAAAGCGCGGAAGTGCGGTTGCAACCGGGCGATCTTCTGGTTGCATGTACGGACGGGATTACCGAGGCGATGGACGCTGCGGGAAATGAATTCGGACGGCCGAGGCTGGCGGAAATGGTGGCGCGGCTCCGCGGCAGGACCGCGAACGAGATACTTCAGGGAGTGATCGAGGAAGTGGAGAAGCACGCGCGCGGCGGAACCTACGAGGATGATCGGGTCCTGCTGATCCTCAAAGCGGTGTAGCCGGGCACGTCGCTGCGCCGCTTAGCCAGAGCGATATTTCTCAAGAAATTCGAGGACTCTTCGGCGGAATTCCCGGGGTTGTTCGCCCAGGGCGCCGGTGTGGATGGCGCCCGGAACTCTCCAGAATTCCTTCGGCCCCCTTGCGGCATTGAAGATCATTTCCGAATGACGGCAGGGCAGGGCGTGGTCGTTGCCGTCGCAAATCAGGAAAACAGGAAAGGCGCGCGCGGCGACCGCTTTTTCCGGAGAAATTTCCGCGCCGGGGAACCCCGCGAGCCGCTCGCCGCGATAGATAAGCATCCACGCACCCGGGGCAAAAAGCGTTCTTCCGAGCCAGGGATACTCGCGCAGTCCCGCATAGTCATAAGCCGCCTCGAGGAGGTTCGCAAAAGGCGCTTCGGCGACGACTGCTTCGATACGCGGATCGGCGCCCGCGGACTGCAAGGCGATGCCCGCACCCATGGATTCTCCAAGAGCAAAAATGTGAGCGGGCTTTTCCGACGCAAGAAGCGCATCGAGCACCGCGCTGGTGTCCTTGCGCTCCAGCCAACCGTACGTGGCGATGGGGCCCTCGCTTGCCCCATGAGCACGCGAGTCCATCATGACGACACCGTAACCGGCCAACAACAAAATGCGAGCGTGCTCGAGCACTCCCATGCGATTGTCCGCAACGCCGTGATACACGAGAACCCATGAACCAGTCGGATGAGCGGGCCGGACTTTCCACCCGCGAAGCAGAACGCCGTCGGGGGCGCGCACGTCGAATTCGTCGCAGTACGCCCCGATCTGCGCGAAGGTGATCTGCGCGTCGCGAATCTGATCCGCGGTCAGTTGCTTCCGCAACGGATGGAGAAAGGCAGGCGCCAGCATCCAGCCGGCGACGGCGGCCAAAGCGGGGGGAAAAAGGGCGAAGACCAGAAGAATTCGAATCATCCATCGCATCTGCAACCTGATACGAATAATCGCCTCGAAGTGTTTCGCGCAAGACCGGGAAGCGCACCGCAAATGACTCTAGACTTGCATCTATGGGTAGGCGTCGCCGGGTCCTAACCGGCGCAGATGCAAACAGATTCAGGAGCGGAAGAGGACGGATTCGCGCTGAAACATTTTGACCGCCAGGAAAAGAGCGACCGCCGCGTAGGCGCAAGTGGATGTAAAAATGATCGCAATGTAATTCCAATGGTATGTGCCGATGACCAGCTCCTTGCAAAGGAGACTGACATTGAGGATCGGCACGAGAGCAAGCTTTGGCGTCAGGTCCACCCCGGGAAGCATCGCGGCGATTGCCGGAATGATCACCAGAAACATCAGGGGCATGATGTAGGTTTGCGCTTCCTTGTTGGTCTTGGCGAAGGAAGCGATGGTGATCAGAACGGCGGCGAAAAGTACGGCGAGCGGAATGGCCATGATGAACACGGAAAGCGCAGCGCCGAAGCCGATGTGAAAATTCATGCCTGAATCTCCGGCCTGAATCGGCTTTGCATGGAAGCTGTTGGCGATCGCAAACGAGACGGCCATAGAAATCACGGAGAGCGCTGCGGTGGCCAGTGCCGTGGTGAAGACCAGAAGAAACTTGCCCAGAACCAAGTGCGCGCGCGAAACCGGGCTCGAGAGGATGGTTTCCATAGTGCCGCGTTCTTTTTCGCCCGCGGTAAGATCCGTGGCGGGATGCATGCCGCCGTTCAAGCAGAGAAAAACAACGATGTAAGCGATAAAGCCGCCGAAGAATAGCGCTCCTCCGGACTTTTCGGGAGGCGCAACGTTTTGCTGCTTGACGTCGAAAGGCTTGACCAGCGCCACAGGCAGATTCTTTGCCACGAGGCGATCCTTGATGACGCTATCGCGGTAATCGTCAAAGAACTTTTCAATCTTTCCTCGCGCCACTTCTGACTTCAGGTCTCCCGAGTAGTCGTAGATCGTTACCGTCGCGCCCTTCTGTGCGGCAAGGTCTTTTTCAAAGTCCGCAGGAATCTCGATCACCACGGGAACCTGTTTGTTGATGATCTCGTCTTTCCAGTCGGGGGCGAGGGGAACGATGTTCACTTTCTCCAGCTTTCTCAGGCCGGCGACGACGGAGGGCGAATCTTGCCCGCCAATGATCATGATTTTGGGCACTTCCTCCTGGGCCTTTCCGATAATGGAGGCAACCAGTGCGCCGAACCCCACGCTGAGCAGGGGGAAAAGCAGCAAAGGCACGACGAGAGTGGTGATCAATGTGCGGCGGTCGCGGAGCGCCTCGGTGAGTTCCTTCTTGTAGACGATGCCGACGTTGCGGATAGACATGTTAGACGGCCTCCGACTGCGCGTAATGGGGAGCGACAATCTTGACGAAGATTTCTTCCAGGTCCCGCTCGGAATATTTTTCGCGAAGCTCGGGGAGCGTGCCTTCGGCGAGGAGCTTACCGTTCTGAATGATGCCGATAACGTCGCAGAGCTTCTCGACTTCGCTCATCACGTGGGTCGAGAAGATAACCGTTTTGCCGCAGTCTCGGCATTCCCGAATGAAGGCGATAATCGAGCGTGCGGCCATGATATCGAGTCCCAGCGTCGGCTCATCGAAAATCATGACCGGCGGATCGTGAACGAGCGTGCGGGCAATCGAGGTTTTCTGCTTCATGCCCGTGGAGAGTTTGTCGCAGCGCCGGTCCCGGAAGCCATTCATGTCCAGGCGGTTGAACATTTCGTCCACGCGCTTCTCAATGGTGGCGTTGTCCAGTCCGTTCAAACGGCCGAAGTATTCGACCATTTCCTGGGCGGTCAGCCGCGGATAGAGGGCCGTTGCCGTGGACAGAAATCCCACGCAGGCGCGTACTTTTTCGGGTTCTTCGATCACATCGTGGCCACAAATGATCGCGGTCCCGTCGGTAGGTTCGAGGATGGTAGCCAGCAGCCGGAGGGTGGTCGTTTTGCCGGCGCCGTTGGCGCCGAGGAGGCCATAAATCTGCCCCGGACGGCAGACAAAGCTCACATGATCCACGGCACGGACCTCGCCGCGCTTCTTGTCCTGAAAGGTCTTGCACAGACCACGCGCTTCAATCACGAGAATCGTCTCCACTTGAGAATTTAAACCCGGCGCAACCGTTCCTAATCGTATTACGAAAAGGCGCCACCAAAGATTACAGCACGAGCAGGCGGAAGTCTCGGTCACCGGGCTGTCCCCGCACGAAATTCGGGTAATGAATCTGCATGTTGCGGCCTTCGGCCAGCATCCAATCAAAAGGAGGCGGCATCTGGCTTACTTCATGGGCAGAGTGCCCGAGATTGGTTGGTGCATGCCAGCGCGCTCTTGCTAATATGTTTTTGTTGGGGCCCGCCGGGCAGGGAAGTAAGCCAAGGAAAAGCAGCCAATGAGGGAAGTGGCGCTGCAGCGCTTGGGCGCGAACTCTGTGCCGGGCTGACGGAGGCGGAAAAAGAAGGGGATGGACAGGAAACTCCGCAATCGGATCGTGTTCTTTCTGCTGGGGGCAGGTCTCGTGGCGTTTGTCCTGGTGAAACTGAGCGGGCGGCAACCCGTGGCCAAAATCTCCGCAGTTACACCGGTCCGCGAGAATCTTGTCTCGTCAATCACCAGCAACGGCAAGGTAGAGCCGATTTCTCCCTTTGTGATTCGCGCGCAGCTCGATACGTTTGTCCTGCAGGTTCATGCAACCGAGGGACAAAAAGTGAAGAAAGGCCAGCTTCTGCTGGATCTTGATGTGAAGGATGCGGCCGCGCAATTGGCGCAAGCCCGGCAGAAGCTCTTGAGCGCCCAGAACGATCTGCGAACCGCAAAAATGGGCGGGCCGGCGGATCAGGTCGCAAAGGTGAAAGCGGATCTCGCGGATGCCTTGGCCGCGCGCGACAAAGCGCAGCGCGATCAAGCCGCGCTCGAGAAATTGGTCAAGGAACAAGCGGCCACGACGGATGAGCTGGCTGCAAACGAACTGAAATTGGCGAAAGCCCAGGCGGATGTGACCCGGTTGCAGGCTGTAAAACAGCAATTCGACCATAACGTGGGATTCGATGCCGATCGGAGCGCTTTGCAGGTCCAGCAAGCCCAGAGCGAAGTGGCTTCGCTCGAGGAAAAGGTTGGGGACGGGCGAATCATTGCCCCCGCCGACGGAACGCTCTATTCCTTGCCTGTCAAAAGAGGTGATTTCGTGAAGGTCGGCGATCTGCTCGCGGAGATGGCCGATCTCCACAAAGTTCGCGTGCGCGCCTTTATTGACGAACCTGACCTGGGCTCCCTCGAGCCAAATGAACCGGTGCGCATTACCTGGGATGCGCTTCCAAGCCGAAGCTGGCAAGGAGTTACCGAAGTGATTCCGAAACAAGTGGTGCAGAGAGGGATGCGGAGCGTGGGCGAACTCTTGTGCTCGGTGGACAACGACAAGCTAGAACTCCTGCCGAACATTAATGTCAATGTCCGCATCAACTCCCGGGAGAGAATCAACGTGCTGACCATCCCGCGAGGGGCCGTGGAGGCTGACGGAACAAAACGGTATGTATTCGTGGTGAAAGGCGGCGATCTGGGTGTTGGCAAAAGCACTCTGGAGAGGCGGGAGATCAAGGTGGGAATCGCGGATGCGACGAGCTACGAAGTCATCAGCGGGCTGAGCGAAAGCGACGTGGTGGCCCTGCCCGGAGACGTGGATTTGCGTGACGGAATGCCGGTGAAAATCGTGAACATGGAGGCGAGCAATTTCCAGGGACAAGGGAATGACAACTAGGCACGGCTGGCTCGTTCTGGCGGCGCTTTGCGCGGCGTTTGCCGGCGCAGCGACCGCGCAACAGAGCGAGGCTGCCGAAGAGGCGAAGCGCGCGTATGAAACGGGAGACTATCCGAAAACTGTGGAGATCCTAAAGTCCCAGGCTTCTCAGAATCCACAGAATGGCGAAATCTACCTGTGGCTTGCGAAAGCCTATTTCCAGATGCAGGACCGCGACCTGGCAGTGCAGAGCGCGGAAAAGGCCGTGGCGCTCGATCCGGACAACTCCGAGGTTCACGAATGGCTAGGGCGCGCTTACGGAGAAAAGGCGAGTCATGCCTTCTGGTTTTCCGCGCTTTCGCTTGCGAAAAAGTCGCGACACGAATTCGAAACCGCGGTGCAATTGGACGGGCGGAATTTTTCCGCATTGCAAGCCCTGATTGAATACGATTGCAGCGCTCCCGGAATCGCCGGCGGAGGCGAGGACAAAGCTCTGCCTGAGATCGAGCAAATTGCCAAGCTCGATGCGGCCGAAGGCCACTATGCGAGGGGGAATTGCCGCAGGCATAAAAACGATTTCGCGACTGCGGATTTGGAATTCAACAAAGCTCTGGAAAGCGATCCCAAGTCTGCCGACATGATCTATGACATTGGGGACTATGCGATGAAGCGAGTCGATCCGGACATGCTGGTGAGAGTGGCTGATGCGGGCGAAAAAGCGGCCGCGGGGGATCCCAGGGGAGAATTTTACCGGGCAGTTTCATTCATTTTGAGGAAAGAAAAGCTGGCAGCTGCGGAGGCAAAGCTGCGGAAATATCTGGAAACGGCTCCGGTCCGCGACAACTATCCAAGTCCTTCGTGGGCGCATTTGTGGCTGGGCCGCGCGCTCGAAGAACAGAATCAGCCCGAAGCAGCGAATAGGGAACGTGAGACGGCAGTCAGATTGGATCCCAAGAACAAGGCGGCGAGCGAGCAGCTCAAGCACTTGCCGAAGCATTGACATGCCATGATGGACCTTCACGAAACCTTCAGCGTAGCCGTGGATGCGTTGCGCGCGAATAAACTGCGCGCGGTGCTGACCTGTCTCGGCGTCGTGATCGGCAGCGCTTCGATCGTACTGGTGGTCACGGTCGCTCTAACGGGCAGGAAATTTGTCATCTCCCAGATCGAAAGCGTGGGATCAAATCTAGTCTGGGTGGAAATGGTCAGGACCCAGGACAAGACCCAACCGCTGAACTATCAATTGACCCTGGCTGACATGGAAGCAATTAAGGATTCGATTCCCGAGGTGGAACGAGTCGCGGGGACAAGCGATCTTCAACTGTCCGTTATAGCTCAAGGAGTGGAACGCGCCGTGACTCTGCTTGGCGTGACTCCGGGATATCAGGAAATCCGCCGCCTCGTGGTGCTCCGCGGAAGATATTTCGACGAGTTGGACATGGACGAACGAAGCAAAAACTGCCTGATCACTCAGCAGCTGGCCGCAAGGCTGTTCGGCCAGGACAATCCCGTGGGCCGCGATCTGCGGATGGGAGAGCTTACCTTCACGATCATCGGCGTGTTCAAGGAGCGCGTGGAGACGTTTGGGCTTTCGGATATTCAGACGGAGACGGTGCTTGTCCCGTTCGGCCTGATCAAATATTACACCGGGATCAGTACGCTCAAGGTGTTGGATGCGCAGGCGGCGACCGCGGAAGATGTGCCGAGCGTGCGCCGTCAGGTGGCGCAATTGCTCAAAAGCCGTCATCCGCCCGAAGCCGAATATGACGTCCAGACTCTGACCGCAATCCTCAGCGCCGCGCGGAACATTTCGATGGCGCTGACGATTGTACTGATCGTGATTGCCGCAATCGCGCTGCTCATCAGCGGAATCGGCATCATGAACATCATGCTGGTGACGGTCAAGGAGCGTACACGCGAGATTGGCATTCGCAAGGCAATCGGAGCATCGCGCCGGGAAGTCCTGTATCAATTTTTGATCGAAGCCTTTCTCATCAGCGGAGGCGGGGCGGTCATTGGAATTCTGATCGGGCTGGCGATCCCGGTGGGGGCGCAGTTTTTTCTCCCGGGAAACCTGCGTGTGCCGGTCTCTGAAGCGAGCGTCATTATCGCGTTCGTGGTCTCCTGCTCCACCGGCTTATTTTTCGGCTATCTGCCGGCGAATCAGGCGGCGCGGCTACAGCCCGTGGACTCGCTGCGATACGAGTAACTGGACGCGCAGGATGCAGGTTCGAGGGGGACGGATCCCCTCTAATGATTTCAGGGATGCCTCAGTTGCCTGCTCGAGGTAAATGAAGGAGCAAGAGAATGCGCGCATTCAGCAAAGTTGCAGGATCAATCTTGGCACTGGGCTTGTTCGGCATACCTGCCGTAGCCCAGGAAGTTGCGTCTCCCGCGGCCTCGCAGTCGGGCGGTCCAGCGCCTGTCGCCTTAACCCTGAAAAAAACGATTGATCTGGCGCTGGAAAACAGCAAGGACATTCAATTGGCCAAAATTCAGGAGAGGCTTGCGGATCATTCCGCCTTGATATCAAGAGCCGCGTTTCTACCAAATCTCTACGCAGGATCCGGAGCGGGATATACCTACGGAATTCCTGAGACGCCAGGCGGCCGTGCTCCTTCCATTTTCAGCGTTACGTATAACGAACAAATCTTTAACGAACCGCTTCGAGGACAAGCCAGGGAACTGCAGGAACAGGCTCACGCCCAAAAAATCAATCTGGAGGATGTGCGCAATACGGTGATTGCGCAAACTGCCAGCGCTTACTTGGAATTGGTGAAGGTGAGGCACTCGCGGGACTTGTTGGAAAAGGAGAAAGAGAGCGCGGAAAGAATTTTGGCGATCACTCAGGAACGCGAAGGCCAGGGATTTGAATTGCCGATGGAAGTGACGCGGGCCGAATTGACGCAAGCCCAGATCGCACAGCGAATCTTGCAACTCGAGGATCGCGACGACGAGCTAAGCACATTTCTGCGCAACCAGGCGGGGCTTGGCGCGGACCAGCCGATCGATTTGGCGGCCGATGATCTTCCTGGAGCAGCCGAGCAGGAGGGCGACAACCTTCTGGCCCTGGCCCTGGAAAACAATTCGGAGATTCGCATAGCGGAATCCGACGTGAGGGCCAAAGAGTTCAGGCTGAAGGGCGAAAAGCGCGGTTACTGGCCAACGCTGGCGCTTGTCAGCATCTACAGCAGGCTCGCGACTTTCAACAACTACGAGAAATATTTTCAGCCAAACACATTCCAGCCCAACAATTACAATGCGGGCGTGGACGTGCAAGTTCCCATTTTCAGCCCGGCGGTGAAGGCCAACGTCGGCGTGGCGGAGGTCAACCTGCAGGCCGCCCAGGCTGCGCTTGCCAACAAGAAAAACCAGGTCGGCGCCGACGTGCGAAAAATGACCAGGCAAGTGCGTGAAAAGGATGCGGCAAAAGAAGTGGCGCGCCTGGAACTGCAGCTGGCGCAGCAGAACGTGGCTATGCTTCAGGCGAAATTCGATGAGGGAAAAGTGAACTTGCGTGACATGGAAAAAGCGCGGCTGGATGAAAACGACAAATGGCTGGCCTATCTGGACGCCAATTTTGACCGGCAGCGGGCACAATTGGAGTTGCTCCGGACTGCGGGGCAGCTCGACAAGGTAATGGAGTAAAACGGGCCCCACATTGTTGACGGACGTTCCGTGGAATTCGAACAGGAACCACTAAAAGCATTCCGGGCCGCGCTGGCGAAGCTGCATGATGGATTCGCATCGCTTCCGGCATACGACACGCCACCGCCCGGATCAGCGCAGCTCGAGGAAATTCTCCTCGCCACTGCCGAGCGCCTCCGCGATAACTATCCCTACTTTCATCCCCTGTACGCTGGACAAATGCTGAAGCCCCCTCATCCAGTGGCGCGGCTCGCGTACGCCTTGGCGATGCACATCAACCCGAATAATCACGCGCTCGATGGCGGACGCGCCACTTCCGCAATGGAAAAGGAAGCAGTCGCGGGAATCGCCGGGATGTTTGGCTGGAAGGAGTATCTCGGCCATCTCTGCGGCGGCGGCACTATGGCAAATCTCGAAGCGCTGTGGGTGGCTGGCCAATTGCGCCCCGGAAAGAAAATCCTCGCAAGCGAGCAAGCGCACTATACCCACAAGCGCATCAGCGGAGTGCTCGGTCTGACGTTCGAATCCGTCCGCTGCGATTCACGCGGGCGGATGGACCTCGAAGATCTCGCCCGCCGCGGCGCGCGCGGAGACGTCGGCACCGTTGTCGCCACCATGGGAACCACCGCGACCGGCTCCGTGGATCCCTTGCCGGGCATTCTCGCGTTGAGCGCCACGCATGGTTTTCGCGTTCATGCCGACGCCGCTTATGGCGGATATTTTGTTTTGGCGCGTAACCTTCGCGCAGAAACGCAGCTCGCCTTCGCGCAAATCGGCGAATCCGATTCCATCGTCATTGATCCACACAAGCACGGCTTGCAGCCGTATGGCTGTGGCTGCGTGCTCTTCCGCGATCCCAGCGTTGGCCGGTTTTACAAGCATGATTCGCCGTACACCTATTTCAGTTCCGCCGAGCTTCACCTGGGAGAAATCAGCCTGGAATGTTCGCGCCCGGGAGCGGCCGCGGCCGCGCTTTGGGCGACACAAA
This sequence comes from Terriglobales bacterium, assembly GCA_035518615.1. Classification (GTDB taxonomy): domain Bacteria; phylum Acidobacteriota; class Terriglobia; order Acidiferrales; family UBA7541; genus Acidiferrum. The sequence continues at coordinate 65,819 of DATIXL010000092.1, forward strand.
AACTGCTTCCTCTTGTGCCGGGTGGAGAGTTCGCCTCAGGATTGGAGAAAGGGCGCGAAGCAGCGCTGAAGCTTCACGAGAACCTGTCAGGAGATGGAAGGCTCATCCCCGCGTTCGAACCTGAATTGGACATTGTGGTGTTCGCCCCGAAGGCTGCGACCTGGGAGGAAACGTCGGAAAGGTCCAAAAGCATCTTTGCCGCGGCCGCACGGCGCGACCTCCACCTGGCTCTTGCCGATTTGCCGGCGCGCTTCTGGGAAGCCCGAGGTCTCGGGGGAAGGGAATCGAAAAACACACTTACCTGCCTGCGTTCCGTGCTGATGAAGCCGGAGCATCTGTCTTGGATGGACCGAATTTGGGAGCGGCTCGGACAGGCCTATTTGGATACAGAGTCTTTGAAATAACTACAACGGATAGTCCCACTTAGGCATCGTATGGGGGGGTACAGTTCGTGGAAAAACAGGGTTGGGAGCGAGCAGTATCTCAGGTACACTATTTGGGTAGAATCGGGGCCCGATACGCCCGGTGCCGCAGCCGGGAAGTGTACCCACACGGTCAATGGTAAGCAAAGAGAGATTGCTGAGGGTGAAGAATGCCTGAAGTATTGAAAACCTTGTTGTTGAACCCGCCGAGCTTCGAAAATTTCGATGGCGGAGCAAGTTCGCGGTGGCCCGCGACGCGTGAGATTGAATCCTATTGGTATCCGGTTTGGCTGACCTACCCGGCCGGCCTCATCCCGGGCAGCCGGCTTCTGGACGCATCTCCCCACAAGATCAATTGGCAGCAAACCGTCGAGATCTGCAAGGACTACGAATTTCTCGTCCTGTACACTTCCACCGTCGGTTTTCACAGCGACATCAAGCTGATCCGCAAGATCAAGGAAGCTAATCCGAGCCTGAAAATTGCTTTTGTGGGGCCTCACGGCCACATTCGGCCGGATGAAACCCTGCAAGCCAGCGAGGACATTGATTTCCTGGTCCGCGGCGAGTTCGACCACCCTGTTGCGGAATATGCCCATGGAAAGCCGCTCGAGCAGATCCTCGGCGCCAGTTACCGCAAGGACGGGAAGATTATTCACAACGCCGTGCGGCCCCAGTTGCACACGGCGGAGCTCGACGCGCTTCCCTTTGCCTCGGACGTCTACAAGCGCGATCTGCAGATTGAGCGCTACAACGTCCCGTTCCTCCTGCACCCATTTGTATCTTTTTACACTTCGCGCGGATGCCCCGCGTTGTGCACCTTCTGTATGTGGCCGCAGACGATCTCGGGACACGCGTGGCGCACTCGTTCCACGGAAAACGTCGAGCAGGAAGTGCGGAGAACTCTCGAGCACTTCCCGCAGATGAAGGAAATTTTCTTCGACGACGATACTTTCAACATTCGCAAAGACCGCGTGTTGGACCTGAGCGCGCGCTTCAAGAAATTGAAGTTTCGCTGGTCCTCCACCGCGCGCGTCCATAGCGATTACGAAACGCTTAAGGCCATGGCCGATGGAGGAGCGCGGCTTTTCATTGTCGGTTTTGAATCCGGCGATGCGCAGATCCTCAAGAACATCAAAAAGGGCGCGACCATCGAAATGGCGCGCACCTTCATGAAGAATTGCCGCAAGGTCGGCATCCGCGTGCATGGGGACTTCATCATCGGCTTGCCGGGCGAAACCAAAGAAACCATCGAAAACACCATCGAATTCGCCAAGGAACTCGATTGCGAAACGATTCAGGTTTCTCTCGCTCATGCCATGCCGGGAACCGAGCTGCACGAGCAGATGTCG
>DATIXL010000093.1:0-6019 GCA_035518615.1 Terriglobales bacterium
CACCTGCGACGGTTGACGCCGGAGAAGAGGCTCGGCGACGACTTTGCACGCGGCAGCAAGTGTGGTGCGGCTTGTGCCGTTGGGACGCGCTGCCTTCGCGGCTCAGGCCAAGGAAGCGCGCCCCTACATCAGCTGTCCAACTGCTAAGAGAGCGGTTTGCCGTCGGCGTCGAGGAATTTGATTTCGCCGAGGTTCAGTTCGCGAACACCGGCTTCGATCTTGGCGCGATCGCCAACGACAACCCAAATCAAGTTGTCGGGATGCACGACTTCTTTCGCGGCGGCTGCCACGTCAGCGGTTTTTAGCGCGCGGATTTTCGCGGCCATGGTTTCGTAATAATCGTCCGGAAGCCCGTAGCGCACGAGTTCGTTAATGGAGTTACCGACTTCCTGCTGGGTTTCGCGGGAGCCGGGCAAGCTGAGCGTTTCGCTGTTTTGCACGATGCTCAGTTCATCCTGTGAAACCGGCTTATCGGTCAGGATGGCGTGATACTCCTTATTCAATTCCGCGAGAGACTCTTTGGTTTTGTCGGTCTGGACGGGAGCAACGGTCAGCCAGGGGCGTTGTTCGCGCGCTGGGAAGAGCAGCGTGCGAACGCCGTAGGACCAATGCTTGTCTTCGCGGAGGTTGGCGTTGATGCGCGCCAGGAAGAGCCCGCCGAGCGCGTCATTCATCGCTTCCATGGCCAGTTCGTTGGGATTGTTGGTACGCGGAGCGAGATCGGCGGCAAGAATGACGGATTGCTGGGCGCCGGGTTTGTCGATGAGGTAGACGACGGATTTGGCGGGCAACGGAACGTTGGTGATTTTCTTTTGCGGCGTTTGGCCGGGTTTCCAATTCGCGAAGAGCTTTTCCAATTTGGGAGTAACTTCCGCCAGCGTGGTGTCGCCAGCAATGACGAGAGTGGCGTGATTGGGTTTGAACCAGGTGTCGTGAAACTTCACGAGGTCTTCGCGAGTCATTTTTTCGACGCTGGCGATCGTTCCAGAGCCGGTAGCGGGATTGCCATAGGCATGGCCTTCGCCGTAAAGCAGGGCTGGCAATACGCGTAGACCCATTTGTTGCGGCGTGTTTTTTTCGCGCTGAATGCCGGCCTTTTGGAGCTGTTGCTGGCGCTTGAAGTCGGAATCCGGGAGCGCGGGACTCAGAATGACGTCGGCATAGAGATTCAGGGAGTCATCGAGCTTGGACTTGAGCGCGGACAACCGCACGACAGAAGTATCGAGGTCAGAATAGGCGCCGATTTGCGCACCCAGCAATTCCTCTTCATCGCTGATTTGCAGCGCATTTTTTGTTTTTGTGCCACCGGTGAGCAGAGACATGGTCATGCTGGCGGTTCCGGGTAAAACGGACTGATCCGCGGCATAGCCAGCGTCGAGATCAAGCCAGAACGTCACCAGCGGAACTTCGTGCCGTTCCGCGAGCACCACCTTGAGGCCATTCGAGAGCGTCGCGCGCTCCAACTTTGGAAGTTTCAAAGCCGGAGGTGTTCCGATGTCGGGAGCTTTCGAGCGATCGGCGCCGGAGGCTGCGGCTTTGTACGGCGGGAACGGCAGCACATCGAGAATATAGACGCCGTCGGAGAGCCAACGATTGGCGGCAGCTTTCACGTCTTCGGGCGTGGCATCCTGAACGCGCTTTAAAGAAATTTTGTAGGCATCGGGGCTGCCGAGGAACACTTGGCTGCGCGCCAATTGATCGGATTTGCCACCGAAGCCGCCGATGCGTTCGATGCCGCGAATGAGCGTAGCGTCAATCTCCGCTTTGGCACGCGCCAGTTCTTCTGGAGATGGACCTTCCTTCAGAAACTTGGCCAACTCCTCATCGAGTTCTTTTTCGACTGGTGCCAAATCGCCGTTAGGCTTCGCAGAAACCTGAATGCGGAATTGCCCAGCGATTTCGCGGTCAAACACAAAGGCGTTCAAGTTGGTGCCAATCTGGTCGTCATAGATCAGCCGCTTATACAACCGCGAACTTTTTCCGGAGCTGAGCACAACTGCGGCGAGTTCAAGGTAATCGGAGTCCGCCGAGCCATACTCCGGGACGTTCCAGGTCTTGTACACGCGCGGCTGCGGAACGCGATCCTGCACAACCTGGCGGTGGGTACCGGTCATCTTCGCGATCCAGGCTTCCTGATGCGCGACGGGAGGACCCGGCGGAATATTGCCGAAGTATTTCTCGACTTTTTCGCGAGCCGTCTTGAGGTCAATATCACCGGCCAGCACGATGGTGACATTGGAAGGGCCGTAGTAGGTGCGGAACCATTCCTTCACGTCTTCCATCGAGGCAGCGTTTAAATCGGACATTTCGCCGATGACCGTCCAAGAATAGGGATGCCCTGCGGGATACGTGTTCTGCGTGATCAGGTCGGAAGCGATGGAATAGGGCTGGTTCTCGCCCTGGCGTTTTTCGTTTTGAACGACGCCGCGTTGCAGATCGAGCGTCTTTTGATCCAACTGACCCAACAGAAAGCCCATGCGGTCCGATTCCATCCACAGCGTGTAATCGAGCGCGGAGGTGGGGACATTTTCGAAATAGTTGGTGCGGTCGTTGTTGGTGGTGCCGTTAAGATCGGTGGCGCCGATTCTTTCCATCGCGTCGAGGTAGCGGCCGGGGGCGTGCTCGCTGCCGCCGAACATCAAGTGTTCGAACAGGTGCGCGAAACCGGTTTTGCCAAGCCTTTCGTTCTTCGAGCCGACGTGATACCAGGTGTTGACGGCGACGATGGGCGCCTTGTGATCCTCGTGGACGATCACGGTCAGCCCGTTTTCGAGCACGAACTTCTGAAAAGGAATATCGATCTCTTGGTTTTGCGCACGCACGCCAGCCGCGAGCGCGCAAAACAGAACGAGCATTGCTGCCTTAAGTTTCATTTTGCCCACACCCCATTTCCGTTTTTTCAATCCGAATACACATCCTGCAACAGAAGACACGCGCGAATCGCCGGGCAAACTGTCCAACCCGTAGACGGTTTGCGGCCCACCAGTATCGAATAAGCTTCTTCGAAAAGTCTATAATTCCTCAAGTAAGCGCTTCAGCCGTGCACGTACTGTGGGACTTGCCCCTACCGAAGACAAAGATGGCTTGGGCCTCGGATTTTGTGCTGCGGGCCAGCGGGTCTAGAATTTGAGTGGAGCCTGACACATGCCTGATCAACTGGTGATTGCGGGACGCGCGTTTAAGTCGCGCCTTATCGTTGGCACAGGGAAATACCGCAGCTTTCAGGAGATGGCCCGTGCTCATGCGGCCTCGGGCGCGGACATGGTCACCGTGGCGGTGCGGCGGGTCAATCTCACGGACCGGTCGAAGGAGTCGCTGCTGGACTATATTGACCGTGAAAAGATTTTCATTCTGCCGAACACGGCGGCTTGCTATACCGCGGATGAAGCCATTCGAACAGCGCGATTGGCCCGCGAAGTGGGGCTTTCGAATTGGATCAAGCTGGAAGTGATTGGCGACCAGCAAACACTTTTCCCCGATACGGAGCAACTCATCGAAGCGACGAAAGTGTTGGTGAAGGAAGGGTTCGTGGTTTTGCCGTATACGAATGATGATTTGATTGCGGCGCGTAAGCTGATTGATGCGGGTGCCGCTGCAGTGATGCCGCTAGCCGCTCCGATTGGGTCGGGGCTGGGTATTCAGAATCCTGCGAATCTTCGAATTTTGCGTGAGCGCATCACCGAAGTGCCAATGATTGTGGACGCCGGGGTGGGGACTGCCTCCGATGCCGCGGTGGCGATGGAACTTGGCGCGGACGGCGTGCTGATGAACACGGCGATTGCTGAAGCGGAAGATGCCGTGTTGATGGCCGAAGCAATGCGCGAGTCCGTATCCGCGGGACGGAAAGCGTGGCTTGCGGGCCGGATGCCTAGGCGGCTGTACGCGTCCGCCTCGAGTCCCGCCAGCGGCGTGGTGCGCTAAGCGTTCTTACGTGCGCCCCCGCCGCGTAGAAAGCGCGTATCTGTCCGAAGACTTGGGCGGTCGGCTTAAAGACTAATCGGCGGACAGGGATGAGATTGACAATACATCAATTCGGGAATATGGTTGGCCCACTCTGAAGTGAGCGTCTTCGTCGTTTCGTGACTAGGCATCCTGGAGAGCCGGACGGCTTATGCTTAGAATCGAACTGGAGAGCGGCGAGCATTTCCGGCAGATCGCCGATAACCTATCCATCGTCCTGGCCTTGGCCAATGCAGACCTGAGCCAGTTTCTCTACGTCAACCGGGCTTACGAACAAATTTGGGGACGCAGTATCGAGAGCCTCTACGCCGACTCTATGTCCTTTGTCGAAGCAGTGTGTGCGGAGGATCGCGCGCGTCTGCAAGATGCTCTGCGCGGCCTCGTGAACGGCGAACCGATTCAGGGAATCGAATGTCGAGTGCTGCGGCCGGACGGAGCCGTGGTGTGGGTGCTGGCGCGAGGATTTCCGGTGCTCGACGAACACGGCAAAATTACCCGGCTGGTGGGCAGCGCGGAAGACATCACAGCGCGCAAATCCGCTGAGGAAGAACTGCAACAGACCTACTCGCGGACCGAGGCCGTGTTGCAGACCATCCACGACGCGTACGTTTTGATCGACCGGCAATGGCGTCTGGTGTACGTCAATTGCGCTGCCGTGCATGGCATGCGGAGGAAGCAAGAAGACGTTATCGGACGGACGCTTTGGGAGCTGTTTCCGGAAATTTCAGAGACGGAACTCGGCGTTCAGTATCGGCGATCGATGGAAAACCGAACGCCCGCGACGGCGGAGTTTTTTTATGTACCGCACGCAGCCTGGTGGGAGATCCGCTTTTATCCTGTCGCCGAAGGGTTGGCGGTCTTCGCGTGGAACATCACCGAGAGAAAAAAAGCGGAAAGCGTGCTGCGGGAGAGCGAGGACCGCTACCGGGACCTGGTGGAACATTCCAGCGATTTGATTTGTACGCACGACACGGCCGGAATTTTGCTTTCGGTCAACGAGCCACCACTGCGGATCCTGGGCTATACCCGGGTGGAAATGCTGGGGCGCCCGCTGCGAGACTTCGTGACGCCAGAGGCCAAGGTGCATTGCGACGACTATCTGGAAAAAATCCGGAGAGACGGATTCGCAACCGGAGTACTTCCCGTCGTGACCAAGCAAGGCGAAGTGCGGCTTTGGGAATTCAACAATTCCCTGCGCAGCGAAGGAGTGAGAACGCCGATTGTGCGCGGTATCGCGCATGACGTAACGGAGCAAAAGCGCGCTGAAGCAGCGCTGCGAAAATCCGAAGAGAAATTTGCGAAGGCCTTCCGGTCCAGTCCGGCTGAGATGGTGATCGCCACGCTGGCCGAAGGGCGCCTGGTGGAGGCGAATGACACCTACGCGCGAGTGATGGGCTACAGCCGCGAGGAGTTGATTGGACGGACCACACTAGAACTAGGATTGTGGGCCGATCCGGCAGAGCGGGACGCGTTGATGGAAGATCTGAAAAAAAATGGCCGGGCGCTCGACCATGTGATCCGGCTGCGCGCAAAGTCCGGCACGATTGGATACAAAAGATATTCTGCGGAGCTGGTGCACATTGGCAAGGAGCCGTGCCTTCTCGGAGTGGGCGAAGACATCACGGAAAGCCGGCGGATTCAAGAGAACTTGCGCCGCAGCGAACAGTTTTTGGCGGAAGGGCAACGACTCAGCCATACGGGAAGCTGGTCGTGGAATCCGTATACGGGAGAGATTTCTTGGTCACGGCAGACGTACCGGATTTTTGGCCTCGGGCCAGAGATCAAGCCGACCATGGAACTCGTATTACGGTATCTCCATCCGGACGAGCGGCCCGTTTTTGAAGGAGCGGTGCGGCAATTGCTTGAGGACAAGACTGATAGTGAAGGCGACTATCGCATCGTGCTGAACAATGGCAGGGTCCGGCATGTGCACTGTCTGGCGCGACCGGTGTTTGGCGCGACCGGGGAGCTCCTCGAATTTATCGGCACGGCGATGGATGTCACTGAGCGAAAAAAGACCGAAGAGGAACTGCGACGCCTCTCCGGACAGCTTCTGCGC
>DATIXL010000094.1:0-20064 GCA_035518615.1 Terriglobales bacterium
GCGAACGTATCCCATTCCGATTGGGGCGCCCAGCTTGGGTGAAAATCCGGCGCGGGTAGTGAACCCCACTTCTCTCCCTTCGTCGAGCAGAGGCGTTCCTGCTTCCGGCACCGCATCGCTTGCAAATTTCAGCGAGACGCGTACCCGGTTCACCTGCCCCCGCGACCTCACCCGTTCAACAATCTCCTGGCCCGTGTAACAACCCTTTGTGTAACTGATGTGGGAATCCTGCAAACCCGCTTCATGGGGAATCTGTTTTTCTCCAAAATCGTAGCCGAACCAGGGAATGCCTTGTTCCAGCCGCAACGAGTTCAATGCCAGATGACCCACTGGCCCGCCGCCATGCTTCCTCGCAGATTCCAGCAAGCGCTGCCACAAATCGGCAAGCTTTGCCCGTTCGGCAAGGAAATCCGCGCTTGGCAGACCTCCCGTGGAGCGACGAATAATCCGGCAGGGAATTGAGCCAACTGTGACGTCCTTGAACCCGAGTACGTCAAAATCACCAAGTTTGACTCCCGCGATCTCTTCCGTCGCTGCAGCGGCTTGCGGACCCTCCAACGCAAGAGTTCCAAGGCGGGAGGTTTCGTCGGTCAGAGTTACGTCGTCCATGATGATGTATTTTTCCAGCGCTGCCACGAGGTTTTCCCGGATCATGGCAAAAGAGATGCACAGGAGCCTATCGGCTTCCGCATACGTCTCGATCTCTGCCTGGATGTGCCCCTGTGGATTCAGAAAGAGCGACGCGATGCCGCAGCCAACGGCGAGATCTCTGATGTTGTTGGTCAGTATTGCGTTGAGATAGCGTGCCCTGTCCGGTCCGGTGAAGCCAAGATTGGCGCGATAATTCTTGTCAACCAGCGCCACGCTCTCTCTCGCCCAGCGATACTCACTCTGCCAGTCGCCGAAAGTGTCCGGCAGGGCGCAGCCGAACCACACACCAATTCTTGCGCCGGCATCGCTGTGGAGTTTCGCGAGAGGCGTTTCAATCGCGTCACCTGCTGCCATTCCTGAGCCCATTCGTGCTTTTAGTCTAACAAACAGTGGCCACTCGCAGTCGATCCGGGCCTTCCGCCGATGCTATACTTTTTTCATGCATCAGGTCGGACCTACACCGCATACTGACATGCCGCGCTTTATTCACCTGAGCTTGCCGGTCGGCATCCTGCAATGCAATTGCTCGATCATCGCCGATCCCATCACTCGAGAAGCTCTGGTGCTCGATCCCGGCGACGAAGTAACGCGGATCATGGACTTGCTCGGCAGGCACCGCCTCAATGTAAAGGCGATCGTCAGCACACATGCGCACATAGATCACGTAGGCGGCCTCCGTAAAATGTACGAATATACAGGGGCCCCGGTGTTGATGCACCGCGAGGACGTTCCACTGTATCAGGCCATGGAAGAGCAAGCCGCGTTTCTCGGTGTTGCTCCGCCAGAGTTGACGGAAGTGCACCAGTATCTCCGTGAGGGAGACACCTTGAGCTGGGGAAATCTTCGCGCTCAAGTGCTCCACACCCCTGGCCACTCGCCGGGTAGCACGTGCTTGTTTCTCCCCCCGGACGGAGGAAAGATCATCGTTCCCGCGCCGCAACTGTTCGCTGGAGATACGCTTTTCGCAGGGAGCATAGGACGGATTGATCTCTGGGGTGGTTCGGCGGAGGAGATGATGGATTCGTTGCGAAGCAAGATTCTGGAGCTTCCCGACGATACCGTGGTACATCCGGGACACGGCCCGGACACTACGATCGGCCACGAACGCCACACAAATCCATTCTTGATTGAACGATAGTCACTCGGGGCTTCGTTCGCGGGCTTGCCTTAGCTCTTCCATCACGGATTGTGTCAATTCCTTCGCGTGCGCCAGTTCCTGCGCGATGATGCGGATGTCCATCGCCGGCACCGCCGGATTTCGCTGGCTGGTGCAATAGACTCCATGCTGCCCAACCAGCACCAGTGCGTTTGTGAGCCGGTCCAATGCCACCGCAAGGCGGCCTCGCTCGTGCCCGAACATTTGTTCGTAGTGTTCCAGTTCATCCTTATATTCGGAGAACGCGCTCATCCCATCACTCCTTGCCGCAGACGGTAGCACTTCGGACACACCATTTCCGTGCGCAACTTTACCCCACCCGCGGCGCAGAACATAATCCGGTTTGATCCTGCTCGGGCGCGATTTGTGGAGTTTGGCGCTCATGCGGGTTTTGGCGCCCGAATCCCCGATAGGCTTGGGACGGGATGGGACGGAGTTGGCCTCGTATGCGACGTTCTGATCTGGTGCAGCATAAGGAAAAAGAAAAGGGAAGGATTACCCGCACTTCCCAGATCGTTTTTGGGGAGCGCCAGCACTTGCTGCGCGTGCTGGATTCGCTCGAGGGCACCGATCTGGGCATCGCCCGGTCACAGCTCGAGCGCCGGATGCTCGAAGAGCTGATTCATGCGCGTACCCGCGAACTCAATCACATCAATACGGCCTGGGATGAAAAGATCAGCCTGGTCCTCAGCGCGGACGCCAAACCCGAAATGCTCGAAAAGCTTGCAAAGCAAGCGCCCCAGGAAGACTTCTATCTGCTCCGCTTGATCAGCGAACATCCGCGCACCGGCGCGAAGACTCTGCAGAAACTGGCCAAGCATCCTTATGGAGCGATTCGTGAAAATGTCGCGCGCCATCCGAATGCCGACGCCCCGACGCTCACCTATCTGAGCAAGGACCGCACTCAGCCGCTGTGGTACCTGGTAGCCTTCAATCCGAACACCCCATCGCCGCTCCAGCGGCGTTTGCGGGATCGCCTGAAGCGTCTCGGGGAAGACCAGGTTTCCAAGTAACCCTTACTCGCCTTAATTGGACGGCACGCCGAGCTGCCAGAACAGAAAGCTCAAAATATCGGTTTGTTCGTCCACGATTTTGTTGACGGGACGCCCGCCGGAGTGGCCGGACTTCGTGTCGTAGAGGAGAAGCACGGGATTTTTGGATCCGGTATCCGCCTGGACTTCCGCCGTCATTTTTCTCGCGTGCAGCGGCGCAACCCGGGTATCTCCATCCCCGCTGATGAATAGCACTGCGGGATACTTGGTGTCTTTCACGACGTGTTGATAAGGCGAATAGGCATAGAGGTATGGGAACTGCGCGGGATTGTCGGCGCTCCCGTATTCCGGCACCCAGTACGGGCCATCTAGGAATTTTTGATAACGGAGCATGTCCAGCAGCGGGTAGCCGCAGACGACCGCCCGGAAAAGATCGGGCCGCTGCGTCATGGCCGCGCCGACCAGCAGTCCTCCGTTGCTATTGCCATAGATGGCGAGCTTCTCTGGATTCGTATATTTGTTGGCGATTAGATACTCGGCCGCCGCGATGAAGTCATCGAAAACATTCTGTTTCTTTCCAAGCATGCCATCCCGGTGCCATTGCTCGCCGAACTCTCCGCCGCCGCGCATGTTTGCTCGCGCCAGGATCGCACCGTGTTCTGCCCATAAGAGGAACATCGCCGAATAAGAAGGCGTCTCGTTCACATCAAAACCGCCATACCCTGTCAGGATGACCGGATTTGTCCCATCTTTCTTGAGGCCCTTGCGGTGGAAGAGAAACATCGGAACACGGGTCTTGTCCTTCGACGTGTACCATACCTGGTCCACTTCAAAAGCGTTCGGGTCGAACGGCGCTTTCGTCGCTGCCCAGACCGAGCTCGTTCCTCTCTTCGTGTCATAGCGAAAGATTGTCTGCGGCGCATTGAACGTCTCGAAGTTATAGAAAATTTCCGGGCTGGACCATCTGGCCTCAATGCCCTCCACACTTCCCAGCGAAGGCAACTTCACGTCCGTTTCGTCCTTGCCATTGGGATCCAGAAGTTTCATCTCCGAGGTGGCATCTTTGACGTAGAGCGCAACAAAATTGTTCCCCGCAGCCCGGAATCCTTCCAGGCGATCTTTCGATTCTGGAACAAACTCCCGCCAGCGATCGCGAGCCGGATCCTTCATGCTCACGGCGTAGACATGCCATTGCGGCGCTTTCCAGTTCGTGAGCAGATACAATTCGCTTTTCCCCATGTCCGGGTAGAAGTTCGCGTCAATCCCTTCCACGACCGGAACGACGGGACCTCGCTCTTGCAAATTCTGCAGGTAGATATCCGACTTTCCGCTGGAACCATACCCTATGTAATACAGAAGATAATTCCCGTCCTCGGAAAGTTCGACCGCTAGAATCTTGTCCTTTCCCAGGCCCTGCCCGTAAATCATCTTTTCGCTGCCACTGTCTGTGCCCATTTCATGGTAAAAGGCGCGCGGCCCTCCCTCTGTCGTCCGCGCATAATACACGCCCTTTCCGTCGGGGGTGGGTTCGACTCCAAAGTACGTTGCCCGCGAAAACTGGTCGGGGAGTTCCTTGCGGGTGTCAACGTTCAGAACGTGGACGGTAACTTCATCCTGGCCGCCCTGTCGAATCCCATAGAAAAGCATTTTGCCGTCATGACTGATGCCTTCAATCGTCACACTCGTCGAATGGTCTTTGCTCATCGGCAGAGGGTCGACGAGCAGTTCCTCTGTTGCTTCCGAGCCCATACGCACATAGATCTGCGATAAGTCCTGGTCGGCGCCACGTTTCATAAAGAAATACCGCCCGCCCCGCTCCGTTGGCAGTTGGAAGGTATCTGTGTGCAGGAGTTCCGAAAGACGCTTGCTCACTTCCGCGCGGCCCGGCAATCCGGAAAGCGCCGCCGCCGTGCATTTTTGCTCTTCTTCGATCCACGTCCGCGTCGCAGGGCTGTCTTGATTTTCAAGCCAGCGGTACGGATCAGCGACAACCGTGGAACCGTAAGTATCCTTTACGTCGTCCGCGCGCGCGGTTGGCGGGCATTTCGCTCCATCTTGGGGCGAAGGAGCCGCTCGAAGCACCCCAGGGAAGCCAACAAGAAATAACGTGGCCAGCCATCGCCATGGCCGCATTCCTCGAGTGCAAGTTTCTCCAAGCCGCGCGTACACTTTCATTTTTCCTCCTTGAAGTTTAGATCGCTGTGGTTTGTTCTGGATTTCCCAGCGAGACTTTACCATATTGGCCCAGCATTACGGCCCGCCTCGCTCGGCGCGGCAACCGTGTAGAATGCTGCGTACACAAAATCAACAATGGCCGACTCACCTTCCCGCCAGCTTAAGCCGAAGCTCGCCGTTCTCGACGCGGCCGCCTTCTGCCGCGCCCGTCCAGTTGCCATACTTGTCCTTTCCGTACTTATTTTAGTTCCATGCTTCTGGCATTCTCAGATCGAAGCCGGCGACCTTGCCAGCCACTCCTACAATGCCTGGCTCGCACAGTTAATCGCCAAGAACCAAGCACCAGGCCTTTACGTCGTTCACCAGTGGGACAATGTTCTTTTTGATCTCAGTCTCTTCCACCTTGGAAATCTCATCGGCCTCCACGCCGCAGAGAAATTCCTCATCTCCGTCGGGGCACTCAGCTTTTTTTGGGGAGTCTTTGCATTCCTCTCGGCAATTTCGCGCCGCCCCCCATGGATTCTCACGCCCTGCATTGGCATGCTCACCTATGGCTATAGCTTTAGCATGGGATTCATCAATTATTGGCTCTCGCTTGGCCTTGCCTGTTGTGTTCTGGCCATTCTCTGGCGGGGCGGCATCGGGAATTGGCTTTGTGCAGCGCCTCTCGCCACACTTGTCTTCATGGCTCATCCAATCGGCTTCCTTTGGACGGTCTGTACGCTCGTTTATGTTTTCGTCTGGCGCGTCATTCCAGAGCGTTGGCGCTTCACGCTCCTGATTTTGGCCGCCGTGTTCCTTTTCGGAATTCATCTTTTCGTCCTGCATCATGCTTCGTTTGACGCAAGTTGGCCCGACAATCCTTTCTACCTCCTCAACGGGTCTGACCAACTGATCCTCTTTGGACGCCGCTATGCCTTTCTCTCATACGCAGCGCTCGCTTGGGGCATCCTCTGCTTTGTCGTGGACGGCCCATGGCCTCTTCAGGGAAGGGAAGCGGTGTCGGCCCCGATTTACCGCCTGACTCTCGAACTTTACGGCATCGCGTTCTTTGCGACCTCCTTGCTCCCGGAAAACCTCCACAGCAGCCTCTATGCTGGCTGGATTGGCTTGCTTGTCTCCCGCCTAACGGCCATCTCCGCCATTCTCGGCCTCGCGGTCCTAAGCTGCGCGCGCCCGAGGAAATGGATTTTTGCCGGATTTCTTGTTTGCGCCGCCGTCTTCTTCACCTTTGTGTATCAGGATACCGGCGCGCTCAACCGCGTCGAAGCGAACGCTCGGCGTGTAGTCGCCTCGCTCCCCTATGGCACTCGGGTCATCCCTTATCTCAATCCCCCCGACGGCTGGCGCGTCGAATTCATTTTCCACGTCGTCGAGCGCGCCTGTATTGGCCATTGCTTCAGCTTTTCCAATTACGAGCCTTCTTCCGGTCAATTTCGCATTCGCGTTTGCCCCGGCAGCCCCCTCGTTACAGCCTCCTCCGACGACGCCGAAGCCATGGCTAGCGGCGATTACATCGTGCAGGACTCTGATCCGCCTCTCACTGTCATCTACCAGTGCGATGATGATGACTTCACGAAGCTCTGCGCCGCCCCGCTGCACCCCGGCGATTCCACCCAGACCCCCACACTCGACTCCGGCGACAACTGATCCTCGTTCGCTCTCATTCTTGCAAAAAGACAAATTGGCTCTTGTACCAGGTCAATCTCTGGTAGAATTGGCTCCTGGTGAGAGACAATGCTGCCCCTGCATCTTCAGCCGCAAAGCCACGTTCCCCTTTACGTCCAGCTCCGGGATCAGCTTCGCGCGCTCGTCCATGCGGGGGATCTGCGTCCCGGCGACCGAATCCCCGCAAGCCGCGAGCTGGCAGCTCTTCTTGGGATCCACCGCACGACCGTAGCCAACGCTTATGCCGAACTTGAGTCGGAGGGCCTCATCCAGGGCCACGTGGGCCGGGGCACCTTCATCAAGGGCAATGGTAACGGATTGAAAATTTCGCCTCCGCCTCCCGCAATACCAAACGGCGCGGAACGTATTCGCTGGGAGCTGCTTTTCGCGGACGAACGCGGCGAAGAAATCCTCAGCCGCCTCTCCGCCAGTGCTCCTGACGATGCGCTTTCCTTTGTGATGGCGTGCCCCGCGGAGGAGTTTTTCCCCGTGGACGAGCTGCAGATGTGCGTCAACGCGGCGCTGCGGCGTGAAGCCCGGGAAGTTCTGAGCCTCGGCCCTTCGGACGGCTATCCGCCACTCAAGGAAGCTTTGCTCGAACTTCTTCGCGGCGAGGGCATTTCGGCGAAGGACGAAAATCTTTTGATCACCGACGGTTGTCAGCAGGCTCTCGATCTCATCAGCAAAGCCTTTGTCCGCCCGGGCGATTCCGTGATTCTGGAGAATCCCGCCTATCCCGGAGCGGTTGCGATCTTCAATGGCACACGTGCCCGTTGCCTCGGCGTTCCCGTTCGCACTCAAGCCGAACCCGATAAGGCTCTTGGTCTTGACCTCGAAGTGCTGGAAGCCACGTTGGCCGCGAATCGCATCAAGCTCATTGTGCTCACTCCCGATTTTCAAAACCCCACGGGCACCTCCATGCCTCTCGCTTCGCGCCGCAAGGTTCTCGAATTGGCCTCTCGCTATCAGGTTCCTGTGGTTGAAGACCACATCTACGCCCGCCTGCACGCATGGGAAGAGCGCATCCCCTCGCTCAAACAGCTCGACCGCTCGAATCTCGTTATCCACATAGACAGTTTCGCGAAGGTGGCATTTCCAGGCCTTCGCGTGGGCTGGATCGTTGCTCCCCCCGCAGCCATCGAACGGCTTCGCCAGGTAAAACAGACCACCGATCTGCACACGGACCAGCTCGCTCAAGCCACGCTTGCCGAATTTCTCCGCCGCGGCCTCTTCACCAAACATCTTGCGAAAATGCGCAAAGTCTATGCTTCGCGCCTCCAGGCACTGGACGAAGCGCTTCGTCGTCACATGCCTGAAGGCACGCGCTGGACTCTTCCCGAAGGCGGCATGTGTATCTGGATCGAGCTCCCGCCTGGTTTTGACGCCAGCGAACTGCTCATCCATGCGAAAGAGCGGGGAGTTATTTTCGCGCCGGGCCGCTATTTCTATGTGCAGGGCCCGCTGCCGAATACCTTGCGTCTCGGTTTTGCCAATCTGGACGAGAAGCAGATTGCCCGCGGCACGGCCACTCTCGCCGAGCTTCTGCGCATCGAGATGCGCAAACGCCAGCGTGGCGTCCGCCGTGCGGAACGCAGCCGTGTCGCTCTCGTCTGAACGAATGGGAACGGCGCTCAAACTTGAGCCTAAGCCGGACAATCACTGCTTCGGCTGCGGCGGCGCGAATGATGCGGGCATGAAGCTGGCCTTCGATCTCGATGTGGATGAACGGCGCGTTCAGGGCCGCTTCGTTCTGGGCGAGAGATACGCGGGCGGCGCCGGATTCGCTCACGGAGGAATCATTGCTGTGCTGCTGGACGAAGCCATGGGAAAAATTTCCAAGCTGAACGGCGAGCGCGCGGTTACCGCCGAGATGACGATCGAGTACAAGAAACCGGTTCCGGTGAATGCAGAAATTCTCGTCGCCGGCTGGCAGGAAGACGAAAAGGGCAGAAACCGTTTTCGCGTCGGCGAGATTCGCGACGCGCGGGGCAATTTGCTGGCTCGCGGCCGCGGGCGCTTCGTGGTGATCGGAGAAAATCTCGCGGCTTCCTAGGGTTGTTGGAAACGAGATTCAGTTCGCAAGTCTTTTCATCGAGGAGAGAACGTCATGGACGCAACGAAAGTGAACGGCAGCGGGAACGGGAACTCTGGCAGCAGCACCAACGAATGGCGGGTGAAAGTTGGCCTCGCCGAAATGCTCAAAGGCGGCGTCATCATGGACGTGACCACCGCGGAGCAAGCCAAAATCGCGGAAAAGGCCGGCGCTTGCGCCGTCATGGCGCTCGAACGCGTTCCCTCGGACATCCGCAAAGAAGGCGGCGTGGCGCGCATGGCCTCCATCAAAATAATTCGCGAGATTATGAATACCGTGACTATCCCCGTCATGGCCAAGGTCCGCATCGGCCATTTCACCGAAGCGCAGGTCTTGCAGTCTTTGGAAGTGGACTTCATTGACGAAAGCGAAGTCCTCACCCCTGCCGACGAGGAAAATCACATCTGGAAGCACGATTTCCGCGTGCCGTTTGTTTGCGGCGCGCGCAATCTGGGTGAGGCTGTCCGCCGCATCGCCGAGGGCGCTGCGATGATCCGCACCAAGGGGGAAGCTGGTTCCGGCAACGTGGTGGAAGCGGTCCGCCACATGCGCGCCATCGTCAGCCAGATGAAGAAGCTCACCACTCTGCGTGACGACGAGCTCATGCGCGAAGCTAAGGAGCTCGCTGCTCCGCTCGACCTTATTCGCGAAATTGCCAAGACCGGCAAGCTGCCCGTCCCGAATTTCTCTGCGGGCGGCATCGCCACTCCCGCCGACGCCGCATTGGTTCGCCATCTCGGCGCAGAAGCCGTTTTCGTCGGTTCCGGCATTTTCAAATCCAGCGATCCTGATGCGCGCGCCAAAGCCATCGTCAAGGCCACCACTCATTTCGAAGATCCCAAGGCCGTCCTCGAAGCGCACGAAGAACTGGGAGAAGCGATGAAGGGAATTGATGTCCGCCAGTTGGAAGAGAAGGATCTTCTCTCCACGCGCGGCTGGTAATTGGCTTCCGTGCTCTATCCGCAGGGGCACGATACATCGTGTCCCTTGACGGTTTCTAAGGGGTAAACCACATTGAAAATTGGAATCCTCGCCGTCCAGGGTGATTTCGCCGCTCATGCCGCCATGTTGCGTCAACTCGGCTCTGAACCCGTCGAAATCCGCACGCCCGCGCAGCTCGAGGGTTGTGACGGCCTCATCCTCCCTGGTGGCGAAAGCACCACGCAACTGCAGTTTTTGCAGGAAGAAGGCCTCTTTGACGCCGTCCGCAGATTTGCCGCGGAAGGCGGCGCGATCTTTGGTACGTGCGCAGGCGCCATTCTTCTCGCGACGGAAGTGAAGCATCCACATCAACCCTCCCTCGGCCTGCTGGATATGACCGTCCTCCGCAATGCTTACGGCCGCCAGTTGTCCAGTGACGTTTTTTTTGGTCCCTGCAAATTGACTTCCCGGCCCATGGAAATGGTCTTCATCCGCGCTCCCATCATTGAGCGCATTGGCCCTGGCGTCGAAGTTCTCGCCGAATTCGGTGGCAATCCCGTTCTCGTTCAAAATGGAAACATCATGGCGGCTACGTTCCACCCCGAGCTTACTTCGGATTCCACGGTCCACGGACGCTTCCTCGCTCTTGCGCGCCAGCGCATTCCACAATCGTCAGCCGCTCGTTAACCTGGGAGCCTGCGAAAAAGTCTCCCTGCAGCGCGGCGCATCCCGCTCATTTGCGGTATTCTGATTTGTCAGGGATCGCTCGATGCCAGCCCCTCCCAAACTTCGCGTTTTGTTTGTCTGTATCGGCAATTCGTGCCGCAGTCCCATGGCGGAATCCATCGTCCATCGCGAAGCAATAGATGTGATCGAGCCCACGAGCGCGGGTCTGTTCCCGCTGGGTTTCATCGCCGAGTTGACCATCCGAACTCTGCAGCGGAACGGCTGCCCAACGCATGGGCTTTCGTCCAAGCCGGTCACTCCGTCTCTATGGAATTCTGCCGATCTCGTGATCAACATGTCCGGCCACGAAAAGCAGCGGGCCTTCAGCCCTTCCGAAAAGGTCGTGGACTGGCATGTCGAAGATCCTTATGGCGCAGATCCGGCGGTTTATCAGAGAATCTTCGATGAGATCGCCGAGCGCGTTGTGGATCTCGCTGCCCGGCTCAGGATCGAACGGCGCGGCTTCAGCGCTCAGGGGCCCGGTGCAAGTGAGGAATCTCGTTGAAACGCGATAAGACCAGCGTCTCGCAGGAAGATTATTTGAAGGCCATTTGGGAGATGCTTGAGGAGAACCACGTTCCCATCAGCGCTCGCCTTGCCGAAGAATTGGACGTCACTCCTCCCGCAGTGACTGCTGCCCTCAAGCGCATGACGCGCGACGGCCTGGTTCGAGCACACAGTTCCGGCCGCATTGACTTGACGGCCAAAGGCCGCCAGGTCGCCCAGCGCATGGCCCTCCGCCATCAGCTTGCCGAAATGCTCTTGACGGACGTCATCGGCCTCGCCTGGTCGAAAGCTCACGGCGAGGCCGAACGCCTCGAGCACGCCATCTCTCCGGAGGTCGAGGCGCTTCTCGTAAAGCGTTTCAGCAACAAGAAAAGCTGCCCGCATGGCGTTCCTCTTCGTGGCGGAATCGCTCAGTTGCGCAAGGATGGAGCGGTACTTTTGTCCGATCTGCGCGCCGAGGATGAGGCCGAAATCATCTGTGTATATGAAAAAGATCCGAAGTTTCTGGACTTTCTCGAAAATCTCCAGCTTCGTCCCGGCACCAGCGTAAAGGTGCAGAAGCACGAATATGACGAGACCATGACCCTCCGCGCCTCCGGTCGCACCATCCATCTCGGCAAACCCGCCACCTCGCGCATCTGGGTCCGCCGCCTGGCCGCCTAGACGCCCCGCGGGCTCCTCATCCCCGCTCGTCCAGCAACGCCTTCAACCTCGCAAAACCTGTTCGGCTCACAGGCAATCGCGCCCCGCTTGCAAGAATTGCCAGCCGGCTTTCCTTTCCATAAGGCTCAATCCGCGCCACCCGCTCCAGATTCACGAGATACGACCGGTGAATCCTCACGAATAATTTTGGGTCGAGCGAAGCTTCCAGGCTCGCAATCGTTTGCTGCTTCAAATGCTTTTTGCCCTCGCTCGCGAGCGCCACGTAATCGTCCTGGGCTTCGGCATAATCCAGTTTCGCCACCGGAATCAGCGTCACCTTGGTTCCGTCCTTTACCACCAGCCGTTCCGCAAATTGCCCCGTTGGCCTCGCCGCCGCGGAAAGTTCTGTTGCGCTCGGTTTCTTCTCACCGATCCTGTTCTTCGCGCGCTCGATCGCCGCATCGAATCTTTCCTTGCCCACGGGCTTGAGCAAGTAATCCACCGCATGCACTTCAAACGCCTTCATCGCAAACTCGTCGTAGGCCGTCGCGAAGATCACCGCTGTATCTGGTTCGATCAATTCCAGAACGTCGAATCCCGTCAATTTAGGCATCTGCACGTCCAGAAAGAGCAAATCCGGCTTAAATTCCGCCACCGCCTTCACCGCTTCGAACCCGTTCGCGCACTCACCTACGACCTCGAACTCGGGATGCGCCGCCACCAGCTCGCGGATCACGTGCCGCGCTAGTTCTTCGTCATCCACGATCAGCGCACGCAGTTTTTTGCTCAGCGTTTTGCTCACGGTCTCTCCTCGACTTCGGCCGGCATCGTCAGATTCACCCGGAACACGTCCTCGTCCGCCGTCGCCCGCAGGCTCGCCTCTTTCCCATAACGTGCTTCCAGCCTCTCCTGCACGTTTCGCAAGCCCACCCCGCCCTTTCGCGAATGCGGCGCATCGGGATCCATCGAATTTTCCACCACGATTGCCAGCCTTCCGCTGTGATTCGCGGCCGTCAGCTTTACGATCCCTCCGTCCGTCAACTTCGCGATCCCGTGTCCCACAGCGTTTTCCACCAGCGGTTGCAACAGCAGCGTGGGAACCAGGCAGCGCATCGCATTCTCCTCAATTTTCATTTCCGTGTTCAGCCTTGCTCCAAACCGCACCTTTTCGATCGCCAGGAATCTTTCCAGCAGCCCCAGTTCCTCGGAAAGCGGAATTTGCACCTGTTCTCCCAGCTTCAACGTC
The DNA here is from genome assembly GCA_035518615.1 of Terriglobales bacterium. Lineage (GTDB taxonomy): Bacteria > Acidobacteriota > Terriglobia > Acidiferrales > UBA7541 > Acidiferrum. The sequence goes on from DATIXL010000094.1 coordinate 12,777, forward strand.
GTGCGCAGAAAATCCGCCAGCAGCAGGCACATCTCCCTGGCGCGCGAGGGATCAATACTTGTGAGTGCGCTGATCGAATTTAGGCTATTGAACAGAAAGTGCGGATTAATCTGTGCCTTCAGCGCCTTCAATTCCGCGTCCCGCGCCAGGACGCTCGTTTCCAGCGCGCGCGCCTCCGCTTCGTGCGAAGCCGCCACGGCCAGCACGACGTAGTGCGAAGCCACCGAAAGCAAATACAACAAAATTCCCGCGCCAAAGACCAGCGGAAGCTCTGTGCTGAACCGTTCGTAGAGTCCCGCAAAACTGGAAGTCTGCGAAAGGGCGTAAGTGAGCCCTCGCGCCAGCTCCATCCAGACAAAACTCAATACCACCGCGGCGGCAAGGTGCGTCAACCAGATCCGCGACAAGCTCGTTTTTTCGACGGGCGCGAATCGGCAGGAGTACCAGGCCGAAAGACACACGAACTGGTACACCGCGCACAGCGCCAAAATCACCACACATGCTTCAAACCATCCAACCTGTTTTGTGGAAACGACCAGGTAGACCAGCAGCGCCGCAACCGGAACCCAACCAGCCAGGTAAATCCCAAAGTTCCTTCGTCTTCCGAGAATCGGATGGATCGTGCGCACTTAGTTCCGAATCTCCACGCCTCCGAAGACGGACGCGCCTTTCACGATAAGCGTTTTTTTCTGCGGGCCGCTTGAGTCGCTCACCCCGTGGTACCTGGTCGAGTCCGTGAACCCGCCAAAAATCCCCTGTCCTTCCGACGCCACAAACCACGTTTCTGGCACGCGTATCTCAATCCCTCCAAACACCGCATTCACGACCAGCACTGCTTCGTCCCCGTCGATTTCCGCGTCTCTCAGGTCAATCTCGATTCCCCCAAAAATCGAATCGAGTTGCCCGCCCTTGAAATTCTTGCTGTTCACCCGCTTTTCCACTCCTCCAAAAACCACGTGCTCGTTCAGCGTCGTTCGTGGATCTCCTCCACCCTTTCCCCAATCCGGCAAATACCTCCGCGCCTCGAAGGATCCCCAGATCATGAAGATGCCCGCAGCAATCAGGACTGCGGGCCAGATGTCCCCCCAGTGAAAGTGCGCGACTCCCAGTTGGTCAAGCTGAAGCACCACACCGATGAACGCGATGAACGCGCCCCAGGCCCGTTGGCCGCAGGAAAACATCTTTCTTAAGCCCACGAAGACAACGATCAACGGCCAGAACTTCCAAAATCTATCCGCATACACTATCCCGAAGTGGTCCAGCAGGATCAGCGTTCCCACCACGATCAGCACGCCGCCCCACATCGCGCGCCAAGTATTGCCCGCGCGCCCTCCTGCGCCAGTTGCGTGCGCCCTCATCTTTGCGTCAATCCGGTCTTGGACGCGATCCTTGATGTCCTGTTCTAGCGACATTCGTTCTTCCTCAATTCCTCTCCTGCGCGGCACGCCTCATTAACTTCGTCCCCGCCGCCACCAGTGCCAACGGCCAGCATAATACCAACACATCCACCGAACCCGCGAGCATTGCCGAGTGATTCCACGCAATCCCGTTCACCACGCGCAACAGCTCCATCCCAGCCGCCGCAAGCCATCCCAGGTGCCCAAAGATCTCCCACGCACTCACCAGTTGAACCAGCCCGTAAAGTATCTCTCCCGCAAAGAAGATCGTCCCCATGGCCACCAGCCCCTTTCCTAGCGCTTGATTCTGTCCCGACGCTGCTTTTCTCTCTCCCACCATTTCGCCCTCCAGCCTCGGTCTTGCCCTCAAAACGAGGCCAGACTACCCGTACCTCCTTGACGGCACACGAGCTATTCGGCCAGCCGTCCTTACATACCGGCGAATGCCGGGTTCCGCCGGGTGTCTGGGGAAGGGAACCCGCCCATGGCGAACATCACGGACTCTGAGTTTTTATGAAATTCCGCATTCCCCCTTGAAATTCTCCACAGCTCGGACTACCGTATCGTCCACAGAACGATCACTTCCCATCATCGCTGATTTGGCCTGCGAGGAGGAACTTGGGATGACTCCACGAGGGATTGGCATCTCTCGCGTCCGTAAAGAACGCTGGCGCTGGCTTCTCTATGTGGCTATGGCGATTGGAGGCGCTCTTCTCACTTTCGCTGCGGCCCGCGCCGAGCAGAAAGCCTCCGATGACGCCACCTTCCGCAAGCTAACCAGTGCCTATTGCGCCGCATGGAGCTCCGGCAACCCCGACGCTCCCGCCCGCTTCTACGCGAAGGATGGCGACCTCGTCTTCTATGATCTCGCGCCGTTCTCCTACCACGGCTGGAAGCAGTACCGCGAAGGCGTCCAGAAGGAATTTTTCAACCCGAATTTTGTGAGCGGCAGCCTCACCGCAGGCAAGGACCTCAGAGTCGTCCGCCGCGGCAACATCGCCTGGACCACCGTCTCCATGCATTTCTCTGAAAAGACAAAAGACGGTAAAGCAACTGAAACAGAGATTCGCTATACCGGCATCTGGGAGAGGCGGGGCTCTCATTGGCTTTTGGTCCATGAACACCTGTCTGCTCCCATGGAATAACCTTTGAGGCTTGTACTGGCCTGCGCAGGCGGGCTTGCAAACCATATACCGGAAAGGAGTAACGTTTTTAGCTAGGACGCCCGTATCCCCGAACGTTCGTCCGCTCTGCGTGGGATTATGTGGAACACGTTGCGCTACTACTGGATCGTCGCTCGAGGCTACCGCTTCACGCCCTGGAAAAGCCCGTACCTCCGCTGGCGCTTTGAAACCTTTCTTGGCAAGGAAGCGGACGATTTGACTGCTTCCAAGTTTTTCCGCCTCAGCTGGAAATACCGCAAACAACTGAAATCCTTCGTGGACTGGGCTGCCGAGCGCCGCCGCTTCCAGCGCGGCGCCCGCCATAAGCACGCGTGAAACACGCTATTTCTGCTTTTCAAGAGGCGGATTCCAGACCGCTTCTGCCCCTTTGCCGTTCGTACGGTCGTTCAGCCGGCGTGCCTCCTCCTCCTGGCTTGCTTCTCGCCCTCCAAAATTGTCTCGAATTTCATGGCCTCGCCATTCCTTTTCGATCGATCTCCCCGCGAGCTAGTATCCCGGCCTTCCTCGAACTCAAATAATTTTCTGATCGCTCAATCCGAAGGCCCTGGGAATTCTATTGAGATTCTGGTTCCCGCGGTATCAGAAGGATCCGCTTGACCTGGTTTCGGTTGAGGTGTTGCACCGTCCCGCCGACACGCACTTCTACTTCCGTCGCAGACATCGACAGCACGTCTCCGCTTACGACCGTGCCGTCTCGAAGTTCAAGGGTGTCATGCGTGGACGATCCCAATTCATAGCTGACGCTGCCACCGGATACATCGTTCTGAGTGATCTCCAGGGGGAAGGTTCCTGGACTGAAACCTTCTTTGCTGAAGGCCAACAAGTGCTTCCCAGGTGCAACCTCTACGATCTCTGGGGTAGTCCCCCCGGGCGTTCCATCTATCTTGAATTCTGCTCCCTGGGGCACTGAATTCACGGTAATCGAAATTCTCTTTGGCGGTAGATATCCTTGTAGTTCTTCGGGGAGCGACCGGGGAACGAAGTCCATTGAGCTAATGCTCCCTGATGCCGGTATGAACGCCTCGAATTTGGTTTCTTGTCCTGGGCCAAGATCATCCACATCAATCTCTGCCGATCCGATCCTTACCCTGTCCTTATCATAAAAATAGAACATGAATTCGGCCTTGGAGATCTTCTTGTTCCACAAATTCCGGATCGTGACCTCGGAGGTGTAGTCGTGTCTGTCTCCGGCGGAGACACTCTCTTTAAATTTGCTGAAGCTAAATCGCACAACCGGCTGTGCCGCCGAGGGCCATACGAACACCGGCAACCAGCCTTTATTTGCTGCAGCCGTCGCCACAAGGACGAGACCCAGCATCCACGGTAACGGTTTGTACAGGCGCATGGATTTCATCATTCGATATTATAATCGGTCGGATCTTTTTCTTGCCGGCAAAATTGTCAGAGATCACTTCAGTCTTCCGAACGCCGAGAAGGCCATCGGCGGCCCCGCGAACAAAGGTGAGTCGCGCCTTCGGACCGCCCGATCCCGCCCCAACCCAAGCAACCTCTGGCACAGTCCAGCATCTTTCCCGCTTCCTCTTGTCTTCCGCATGCCATAATACCGGCCTCATTTCGCTCGCGTGGAGGCAACGTCCATGCCCAACGGCAAAATCTGCTACCTGGAAATCCCTGCCACAGATCCGGAAGCCTCTTCGCGCTTCTATTCTCAGGTTTTCGGCTGGCAAATCCGCCATCATGGCGACGGCGCCCCCGCTTTTGACGACGCCACCGGCTACGTCAGCGGCATGTGGGTTACCGGCCGTCCGCCGTCCCGCGAAGCCGGTCTCCTCACTTCGATCATGGTGGACAGCATCGAAGACACCTTTAAGAAAATCACCGCCGCCGGCGGCAAAGTCGCCAAGCCGTTCACGCCCATCAGCCCCAATGGCGACGCTTTCGCCTGGTTCTTCGATCCTGCCGGCAATCTCCTCGGCCTTTACCAGGAATCCCGCCGCTGACCGCTCACTTCGGCTCGTGAGATGGAAACTAAAACACTCCCGGCACCAGCCGGTATCGCGTCTTCGCGCAATACGCTTCATACCCTGCCAAATTCTTCTTTAAGAATTTTTCTTCGTCTGTCAGACGCCACACAATCAGCAGCACCATCGGTACACAAAACAGCATCCCCCAGACCGATCCTAACGCCACCGGCACGCCGAGGAGCATCACCAGCACCCCCGCATACATCGGGTGCCTCACATGCCCATAAGGCCCCGTGGAAATCACACTTTGTCCCGTATCCACCTGGATCACCGATGCTGCAAAGCTGTTTTCCCGAAAAACGAAATACACAAGACACATTCCTAGCGCCACCAGCGCATCTCCCGCCGCCACCGCCCAGATCGGCACGCGCGACCATCCGTAGCGATGATCAAACCCCGGAAAAATCACCAGCGCGATAAACACGAGCATGATCAGCCTTTGGATAATTTTCTGGCTCTTTTCCTTCTCCGCGCTCAGGCCGCTTTTCATCCGCCGTTCGATCAGCGCCGGGTCCTTTTTCAAGAAGTGCATCGTGAGCCATGCGTTCGAGGCCGCGAACACGGCCCAAAAAGTCCATCCCTGCCAATACCGCAGGGACCATGCCGAAAGGCACAGTGCCGCTGCCATGATCAACGCAAAAAAGCCGACCCCCAGAAACGCCCTCATTCCCAGCGATCGCTTTTTCGCCATTCCAGTATCCTAACTGAAGAAGGATTCGGGCGGTCTCTTCGCCTCGCGCTTTAGGCCATTCTAGAACGAAGTTCTCGCGGCACTTCATCACCGCGTGGCTCCTTCACACTCCAAAATTCTGTCCCTATACCCAGCGCCCTTCCCGTTGTATAAAGCTCGGTGCGTTCCTTGCGGTCCCCAGGTCGCCCTAAGTCTAGTTATCGGCGGCGGGCTTTCTGGCATCGTGAATCATCTGCGCGAACGCGGCTAAAAACAGAATGACCGAATCAACTCCTCGTTCGAACCTCGGCCGTCACTTGTTTGGAGTGGCTGCTTTGGCCTTTGGCATTTTCACTTTGGCATGGCGCGGCTATAACGGCTGGCATCTGCTGCCGTACGTTGCCTACCTGGCCGCCGCTGCCGAAATCCTCGGCGGCGCTGCGATTCAGTTTTCTCGGACCGCAAAAGCGGGCGCAGCCGTCCTGGCGGCGGTCTATCTCGCCTTTGCCCTGGCGTGTGTGCCGCACATCTTTGCCGCGCCGCGAATCTACAATAGCTGGGGCAACTTCTTCGAGCAGCTCTCTCTCGTCACCGGAGCGCTGATCGTTTTTGCGCGCTGGTCATCGGCATGGTCGAGGGAATCGCTGAATCGCGTCGGCCGCATTCTTTTCGGCCTCTGTTCCGCTTCTTTCGCCCTCGAACAGGCGTTTTATCTCCGTGCAACCGCCACTCTGGTTCCGAAGTGGCTTCCGCCTGGTCAGATGTTTTGGGCCGTAACGACCACCGCTTTCTTCGCACTCGCGGCCGTGGCTCTTCTTGCGAATCAAGTCGCACTTCTCGCCGCTCGCCTTCTCACGGCAATGCTCCTGATGTTTGGGTTTCTCGTCTGGGTGCCGCTGCTTTCATCGAATCCCCGCAGTCACTCGAATTGGGGCGAAACCACGGAGACCTTCGCAATTGCCGGCGCGGCTTGGATTCTCGCCGATCTTCTCGCCGAAGTTCGGCTGAGTGACCGCCCCGCGCCTTGACCCGCGCGACTGTGGCTTACTTCCGCGTCCTCATCCCGAACGGAGTCCGCGGTGTGAAGAATCCCTCTTCAACTCACCCAATCATCTTCGTCTTTCGCAATTTGGCTTCTTCGCACAGTAGACTGACAGCAGGCGGGTGCATCATGACGAAGTTTTTGCTATTCGCGGCGTTCCTGGTTTTTGCATCGGCAGGAGTGCCCGCGCAAACGGCCTCTTGGCAGCCATCGCCGGGCCATACGCAAATTGCCCTCTGGCCGGGAACGCCGCCCGACGCGCAGGCTGTCCCGGGCCCGGAAAATGCGACCCCGGTAAAGAACCACCCCGTCGCGGGCAGGCCCTGGTTCTGGGTGACCAACGTCTCGCGGCCTACCATGACCGTCTATTCGCCCAAGGGCGAGAACACCGGCGTCGCTGTGGTTGTGTTCCCAGGCGGCGGTTTTGAGGGATTGGCAATCGATCTGGAAGGCACGGCAGCCTGTGACTGGCTCACCTCCAAAGGAATCACCTGCGTGCTCCTGAAATATCGCGTGCCGAGCGTCCCTTACGACTGGCACTGCGATTGCCGCCCCAACGATCTCGCCATCTCCACTTTGGCTTTGGAGGACGCGCAAAGAGCTTTAGGGCTCGTTCGCGTTCACGCCGCGGAGTGGCACATTGATCCGCACAAGATCGGTGTCCTCGGTTTTTCCGCGGGCGGATTTCTGGTGGCGGAAATCAGCACGAATTTCGAGCGCCGTTTGTACGCGCCGTTGGATGAAGCCGACAAGGCAAGCTGCCGCCCGGATTTTGCCGTGGGCGTCTATCCGGGGCACCTGTGGGTTGAGGACAAAACCTACGACTTGAATCCGAATCTCCACGTCACCAAGGAAACTCCGCCCACATTCCTGGTCCAGGCGGAGGACGACAATGTGGACGGCGTGAACCAATCCGTGGCCTACTACATCGCGCTGAAGGACGCCGGTGTTCCCGTGGAGATGCATCTGTACGCCCACGGCGGCCACGCCTTCGGCCTCCGCCCAACCAA
>DATIXL010000095.1:0-53505 GCA_035518615.1 Terriglobales bacterium
GAATACGACCGGCGGTTCAAGCCGATCATGGACCACCCGGTGGATTACTTCTATCGCTGGATGGTGGAAATCCTCGCGGAAGGCGACTCCAGCGCGCTCGGCGAATATCCCTACGCCGCATCGGCCAAGTCCCACTAAACATCCGCGTGATCCGTGGAACGGAGCCGCGGCCCTTGCGCGGCCGGCCAGAGCCGCGCTCTGCGCGACCGCCCTTTGTTTCCTTCTCGGTGCGGCCGCCAGCGGCTCGGTGCATTCGCGTCGTCATCATAAAAGAAATTTCACCAGAGTTAAGACCGTCTCCTGCGGAGCGGGCTGCCTGCCGGAGATCTCGGCGCCGCAAGTAGCCACCGATACGCCCGAGGATGCCGAGCTGGAAAAGAGTCTCTCCTTGCTAGCCCGGGACCTGCACAACGCTGTGCCCGGAGCGTACAACAAGCTTGCGGCCTTTGCCTCCCAGAACGCGGCCAACGTCTGGGGAGCGCGGGCCGCCCTGGCGCTGGGCTACGACGATTACTCAAAGAATCGTCTGCCACAGGCGATGACCTGGCTCGCCAAAGCGCGCGGCGACACGCTGCTGGCTGAATACACGCTCTTTTGGAAAGCGCAAACTGAACGGGCCATGAAACGAATGGCAGCGGCGCTGGCGGACTTCAACGCCATGCAGACCCAGTATCCGAATACGGCGATTAAGGAGCAACTCGTAGATGCGCTGGCGAATACGGCGGTGGATGCGGGCCGCCCGCAAGACGGAATTGACGCACTGAATTCCTATTCCGGGACGCCGGGCAAAACCCCGCTGTTGCTGGACCGTGCCCAGGCATATCGCGCGGCGCGGCAGACGGTCCGTGCGGCAAATGACTATCAGACCTTGTATTTCAAGTATCCGTTGAGCGATGAAGCGAAGGTCGCGGGGGCGGTCTTGCCGGAGCTGCGAAAGCAACTGCGCAGCGAATTTCCGTATCCGACCGGGGAAATGCAGGAGCAGCGCGCCCAAACATTTTTTGACGCGAAAAAGTGGCGCGAAGCGCGGGTGGAATTCGAGAAGCTCGAGGACATGCTCAAGGATAAGGAAAATCCAGTCCGGCAGCGAGCGCAGCTTCGTGTGGCGCAGTGCCAGGTCCAGATGAAGTCCTCGCTGCGGCATGTTTCCTCATTGAAGCTGACGGACCCGAACGTGGATGCGGAGCGGCTGTACGTGCTCTCCCAGTTCCAGCGGACGGATAAGAAAGACTCGCAGATGCTCGCTTCTCTCGACGAACTGGAGCGGAAGTATCCGAACTCGCCGTGGGCCGCGGAAGGCTTGATGGCCGAGGCGAATTATTATTGGGTGCAGCTCGACCGGACCAGGGCGGCGCAGTATTACCAGCAACTCCTCGATAAGTATCCGGACAGCAAAGACGTCTACAACGCGCAATGGCGTGTGGTGTGGGTGGCGTACCTGGAAAAGCAACCCGATGCAGGCGACAAGCTGAAAGCATTTTTGTTGAGGTACCCGGTCTCGGCAAACGCCGTCAACGCCCTTTATTGGCTTGGACGCGACGCGGAGCGCAGTGGAAATCCGGCGCACGCACGAAGTTTTTACGACAAGGCGGTGGAACGCTTCCCTCAAACGTATTTCGGGCTCGCCGCCGCTCAACGGCTCCAGAAGCTCGGGCCAGGGGAAGAGAATCCCGCGGAATTTCTCGATAAGATTCCCGACGCTCCTGGGCTGCCCCAGTTTGACGGCCCAATTCCAGAGGCGGCCAAAGAACGATGGGACCGCGCGCAGGCGTTGCGGGCTATCGCGTTTGACGCGGCGGCGGAACAGGAGCTCAAGAATGCGTTTTTCGCAACTGGTTCCGCGAGATTCCTGCTGGAAGCGGCGCAAGCGGCATTCGACCAGGGACATTTCGGCGCGGGCATGGCCTACGCGCGCATCGCCGTGCCGAGTTTCGACGCGCGCAAGAAGGACGATCTGCCTCTGGAAGTCTGGAAAACTTTATATCCCCTCCCTTATTCGGATTCCATTCGCCGGGATGCCGCGAAGAATGGCCTGGATCCGATGCTGGTGGCGGGTTTGATCCGGCAGGAGTCCACGTTCCAACCCGATGCCATTTCTTACGCGAACGCCTACGGCTTGATGCAACTGCTGCCCAAGACTGCCCGTCTGATGGCTCGCCAGCTTCGCTTGCGCTACGCCACGGCGCGGCTCACGGACGCGGAATACAATCTGCAATTGGGGACCTACTATTTAAAAGGGTTGGTCGAGCTGACCGGCGGACCCGAATATGCGCTCGCCGCATACAACGCCGGAGAAGACCGTATCGCGGCCTGGAAAGCGGAGAGAACTTACGCAGAAATTCCCGAGCTCGTGGAATCCATTCCTTTCAGCCAAACGCGCGATTACGTCCAAATCGTGTTGCGAAACGCGGAAATCTACCGGATGATCTATAGCCCCGGCGCATCGCAAACAGCGGAGAAGACCAGCCGGGGGCGATAGCATTACTGGCGGCGACAGAAAGGTGAGATGAGCTCTCCGGAATCCACGATGGCCCAGATCGCGCGGCGCATGATCTCCGCGAAGGCGGAGCAGTTCACCGAGTCCGTGATCCGCGAGATGACGCGGCTGGCGATGCGTCACAACGCGGTGAATCTATCTCAGGGCTTTCCTGATTTTCCGGCTCCAGCCGAAGTGAAAGAAGCGGCGCGCCAGGCCATCGCCGATGACATCAATCAATACGCGATCACGTGGGGCGCAAAGCCGCTGCGCGACGCGATCGTCGAGAAATTCGAGCGTACTCAGCACGTGCGCGTGGATCCGGAGCGCGAGATAACCATTTGTTGCGGCTCGACAGAAGCGATGATGTCGGCGATGCTGGCGATCATCAATCCAGGCGATGAAATCGTGGTGTTCGAACCCTTCTATGAGAACTACGGGCCGGACGCGATCCTTTCCGGCGCTCAACCGCGCTTCGTGCGCATGCAACCTCCAGGAAACGGCTCCCCGGATTGGACCTTCGACCGTGGCGAACTGGCCGCCGCCTTCGGGCCTCACACCAAAGCGATCATCCTCAACACGCCGAACAATCCCACCGGCAAGGTATTCACGCGCGAAGAACTCGAATTTATTCGCGATCTCTGCGTGCGGTGGAATTCCTACTGTGTCACGGACGAAATCTACGAGCACATTCTCTACGACGGCACCGAACACATCTCCATGGCGCGCGTTGAGGGCATGCGCGAGCGCACCATCGTCATCAACGGCATGTCCAAGACCTATAGTGTGACCGGATGGCGCGTTGGCTGGGCCATTGCGCCGCCCGAACCGACGCAAGCGATCCGCAAGGTGCACGATTTCCTGACCGTAGGCGCAGCGGCCCCGCTGCAACAGGCCGGTGCCATCGCCCTGCATTCGCCGCTAAGCTACTACGACGGGCTCGCCGCGACATACAACAAGAAACGCCAACGCCTTCTGAAGATCCTGACGGAGGCCGGATTCATTGTGTTCGAACCGCGCGGCGCGTATTACATTATGACCGACATTTCGCGGTTCCGCTTTCCCTCGGAGGACCCCCGTTTTGCATCGGGAACAAGAGACGTGGCCTTCGCGAAATACCTCGTGCAGGAAATCGGCGTGGCCTGCGTACCGGGATCAAGTTTTTACGACGACCCGCGCGACGGCGCCTCTCAGGTTCGCTTTACGTTTTGCAAGCGTGAGGAAACCCTTTCCGCAGCGGAAGAGCGCCTTGCGCGGCTCCATGCCGCCTGAACGATTACCGCCTGCCCTGCCGAACCAGCCGCATTCCGCATTCGCTCACAGAAACGCAAGCTTCAACGCAACCAGAACCACCACCATCGCAATTGCCAGGATCGAGCTCAAAGCGAATTTGCCATTCCGAAAGACCACAATTGTCGCCACCAGATAGCCCAGAGCCGCCAGCATTCCCAGAAAATAGGGTTGCGCCGACTTCAGGAGCATCGTGGCCGTCGAGGCGAAGAACGTCAGCCGAACGGTTTCGACCAGACAGCGGAGAAATGCCGCGGCTTCGATCATGAGCCCGACCCAGGCGGCGGTCTTGGCAGTGACGTTCATCAGCGTGAGTATAAGCCGAACCGAGCTGCAAGTTCACGAGGAGAAGCAGGTCAAGTCCGTCAACAGCGGCGAATCAACGGAAAATCGCAGGCGCAAGTCCTCACCCGCGAAGAACCAGGGGCCTCCAAGATCCTTCATTTCAGTATGTTAGCGTTAATTTCTTTTAGGGGTAGGAGACTGACGGTCGGTTGCCCTGTGGTGGTTAGCCCCCTACCCCGCGAGTGGTCTTGCATGTATAGACGACGTTTGCCCGAAAATAGTTTCTTGGCCCTGAAAAAAAATAATTTGGCTGCTGAATTGGCCGATCTTTTGGCTCCTACTTTGGCTACCCGAGTTCAACGGTGTCCAGATAACGCGCCACCGATACAGTCCACTTGAAATTCTCCCGAATCGCAGCTTGCAAAGATTGTGCGGCGGCGGGCTCTCCGTGTGTCAGCCAGGTTTGTCGTGGCGGAGCCTGCAGTCCGGTGAGCCACCGGAGCAACTCGCTCTTTCCGGCGTGGGCGGAAAATTGCCCCATCTCGATAATTTCCGCGGCGACGGGAACCTCCTGGCCAAAAAGGCGCAGCTTCTTCGCGCCGTCCTGCAATGCGCGCCCACGCGTGCCTTCTGCTTGGAAGCCTCCCAGGATCACCGCGTTGCGCGAATCCGGCAGCCGCTGCGCGAGGTGGTGCAGCACACGCCCGCCGGAAAGCATGCCACTGGCCGAGATGATGATGCACGGAGTCGTGACTCCGTTGATCGCCTTCGATTCGTCTACGGTCCGCGTGAGATGGAACTCGTGAACATTCAGCGGGTCGTGATCCCCATTATTTTCAAGACGCGAAAAATCCAGGTCATGATCTTCCTTGTGCCGCAGGTAAAGATCGGTCGCGCTAAGAGCCATCGGGCTGTCCACATACACCGGAACGTGCGGAATCCGCTGCTGATCCTCCAATTGTCGCAGGTAATACATGAACGTCTGCGTCCGTCCAATCGCGAACGCCGGAATCACGATGGATCCTCCCCGCTTCACCACTCGGTTCACGATTTCCTCGATCATCGCCGCTGGATCCCCGTCGGGATGTTCTCGGTCGCCGTACGTGGATTCGCACAGCAGCACGTCCGCGCGCGGCGGCGTCGTCGGATCATTCAGAATTGCCTGTGAGTACCGCCCGATATCCCCGGAAAAAACCACCACCGTTTTCTTGGCGCTCTCCGTTATGGTAAGCGCCAGGCTCGATGAACCGAGGATGTGCCCCGCGTCGTAACACTCAAAGTGGAACTCAGGCGAAAGCTCGAAAGCGCCCGAGCGAGGCATGGGCTTGAGTTGCTTGAGAACTGGATCCACGTCCTCGGCCGTGTACAGCGCTCGCGGTTCCTTATGCCGGCTGTATTTCTTCAAACGCGCATGCAGCGCGTCTTCTTCCTGGATGTGGCCGGAATCTTTCAGCGACAGCGTCGTCAGCTCAACCGTAGCGGGGTTTGCATAGATCGGCCCCCGATACCCGTCGCGAACGAGGCAGGGGAGCCATCCGGTGTGGTCCAGGTGTGCGTGCGTGAGAACGCAATAGTCGAACGTCTTCGGATCCGCGGGCAGGGGATTGTAATTGCGATCCGAAAGTTCATTGGAACCCTGGAATAGCCCGCAATCAACGAGAAGTTTTTTATTCCCTGCTTCGACGAGATATTTTGAACCGGAGACCGTCCCTGCCGCACCGAGAAAAGTGAGTTTTGCCATAACCTCAATAGTTTACTCGACCCGCGGCAGGAATCCCTCTCCTTGCAGTCCGCCGGGCTGAAAAAGCAAAGGACGAGTCGGGCGGAGCATCCAATTTCTCTACGTTGGAGACTCGCATTGCTTCCACGCATCCCTCATCTTGCGTCGCTCCAGGTCCGGACAATGATTCGCTTACTTGGAAATAACGGTGGACTTGTCCTTGAATGCTAAACTCTAGTCTTTCCGATTCGACCCCGTCTGGAGGGGCCAACCCGTGGCGAACCCCATTCTGCTCTTTCGCGACGTTGCCATGGTCTTTACGGCGGCCTTTTTCCTCAGCCTCCTCGCCTGGCGTCTGAAACAACCCTTGATCCTCGGGTACGTTCTTGCAGGGCTTCTTCTGAGTCCCCTGACGCCTGGCCCGCATGTCCATGATGTCCACACGCTGGAAACCATGGCGGAGATTGGCGTCATTCTTCTGATGTTTTCCGTCGGCATTGAGTTTTCCATTCCGGAACTGCTCAAAGTCAAATGGGTCGCGCTCGCGGGGTCGCCCTTGGGCATCTTGCTTTCGATCGCACTTGGCGCCGGCGCGGGTGCCTTGATGGGCTGGCCCTTGCGGCAGGGAATTGCCGTGGGTTGCATCATCTCCGTGGCCAGCACGATGGTCTTGATGCGCCTCCTCATTGATCGCAGCGAGCTTTCCACCGAACCCGGCCGAGTCATGATCACGCTCACCCTCGTGGAGGATCTTGCTGTCGTCATACTAACCGTGCTACTTCCGACTCTGGGTGCGAGAGAGAATTCCCATCTCGGCGAGATTGCCTGGCGTATCGGCAAGGCACTCCTTCTTCTCATTCCCGTCGTGCTTGCCGGATGGAAAATCATTCCGCGCTTGCTGGCCCACGTGGAGAAGACCTGCAATGACGAAATTTCCCTTCTCTTGGCGCTGACCATTTGCCTGGTGATTGCCGCCATCACCCAGGCCATCGGATTATCCCTGGCGCTCGGAGCATTTCTGGGCGGCTTGCTCCTGGGCAGTTCGGAATTTGCGCACAAGCTGGCTAAACAGACGTTTTCCCTGCGCGACGCCTTCGTGGCGCTCTTCTTCGCCTCCATCGGAATGTTGATTGATCCCCGAACTTGGTTGAAGATCTGGCCAATTCTTCTGGCGCTGCTCGGAATGATCCTCGTGGGAAAACTGCTCATCTGGACCGGAGTCGTGCGGCTGTTCGGCTATTCCGGTTCAACTTCCTTCCGCGTGGGCATCGGGCTCACCCAGATCGGCGAATTTTCCTTCGTCCTGGCGCAGGTTTCGCTTCAAGCGGGATTGATCAGCGATCAGGTGTACAGCGCGACGCTGGCCGCATCCCTCGTAACCATCCTCGCGAATGCCACATTGTTCAAGTTCCTGAAACCGATTCCCGCGCCGGTTGCTTCGCAATCGTAGCTCTCACTGGCGCAAATCCACGGTTGACTTTTCCCGGAAGAATTCCCGCCGCTTCTGGACGGACCCTCTTTTGCGGTGTTAGCATAAATACGTTGTTCCCCGGTGGGGCCGTGGCGCAGTTGGGAGCGCGCCTCGATGGCATCGAGGAGGTCGAGGGTTCGAATCCCTTCGGCTCCACCAGATTTCGCGATAGCGGAGCAAAGGCTGCCGCGCCGGAGCCCGTCAGGTGAAGGCGGGCGCAATGAGTACGCGATTTTTAGACCGCACCATCGTCCTTCATGACCAATTTCCTTCTGCATTCCGATGCAACCTCTCTCCCGCTTTGCAAATCTGATCGAATGAAGAGAGAATTCTAGTTCGGCAAATGAAGCTTCCTTTCCTCATCGCAACCTGTCTTGCATGCGCGCTGCCATTGGCGGCTCAAGCCCCGCGAGGGCCTCTGCCTCCGCCGTCGAATTCTCCGAATTCCTCTTCGCCGTCGTACTCATCCGCCCCTCCGCCCCCGGTCATAAGATCGTCTGAAGGGACGGACGAGTTCCATCGGGGTGACTCGGCGATCAACACACAACCGCCGTCCATTCCCGCCGAACAAATCATTCAGCGATTTGCCGAGCACGAATCCGAATTCAAGAAAGAGCGCGATAACTATACCTATCAGCAGTCATTCGACATGCAGACCGTTGATGCCGATGGCCAGCCCGACGGCGAATACCGCATGGACAGCGACATCCTCTTTACCCCCGAAGGAAAGCGCTATGAGCAAGTCACCTTCGCTCCTGTTCCTACGCTCGAACGCATCCAGATGTCCGAGCAGGACCTCGATGATCTGAAAAACATCCAGCCCTTCGTGCTTACCACGGAAGAGCTGCCCAAGTACAACATCGCCTACGTCGGCCGTCAGCACGTGGACGAGATTGCGGCCTACGTTTTTGATGTCGCGCCCAAGATCGTCGAGAAGCACCAGCGGTATTTTCAAGGGCGCATTTGGGTGGACCAGAAAGATCTTGAGATCGTCAAGTCCTACGGCAAAGCCGTTCCCGACATCATCAACAAGGACAACCGCTACTACTCTGATAAAACCGACGCGGTCGTCTATGGCAAGAACGAAAACATCTTTCCGCACTTTGAAACCTACCGCCAAAACATCGCCGGTCCGTTCTGGTTTCCCACCTACACACACAGCGACGACGTGCTCAATTTCAGTACCGGCCCTGTGCGCATCCGTTTCACGGTTCGCTATTCGAATTACAAGAAGTTCGGTTCCACCGTGAAGATCGGCACTCCTGTCGAAATCAAGGAACCGCAGCCTGAATCTCAACCGCAGCAACAGCCCCAATCACAGCCGCCGGGCTCGCAGAAACCGTCGGGCTCCCAGCAACAACCCAATTCTCAGCAGCCCACTTCAGAACCTCCGCCCTGGCCAAAGCCCCCGGCTTAGCCTCGCATAGCTTCGACGAAATTTTGGCTATACTCCTCCTGTGGAACGCCTCACGAAGTACGCGCTTCGCGGCTTGGGATTGCTCTTCATTCTATTTCTCCTGCTGTATGCCGGTGACTACCTTTCCGTCCGGATTCGCTTGCGCCATCCAACCCGCGATGATCCTCTCGAATCCATGACGCGAACACGTGTTCTGGCCATTCCCCAAAAAAATGGCCGCGTTGATTTTGAAGTGGACGCGCAAAAGCCCGTCGAGACGGTCACTTGCGTCCATTCCCTCTTTCCGCATATGGGCTATCCGGCTTGCTGGCGCATCAAACCGCACTTCAATGACCCCATCCCCATGCAGATCCTCGCTCCCGTCTTGCTGAGGAATCCTCAACACGGTCTTGCGCGCGTCTCCTGAAGACCTCGGTCCGGCATGCCCATTGCGCGGTCCAGCAAATTCTTCTCCTCGGCGCTGAGATCTCGCACGCATCCCTTCTGAAGATCGCCAAGTTCCAGGGGCCCGATCGCCACTCGCATAAGCCGCAACGCTTCGATCCGCAATGCCTCAAGCATCCGTCGGATCTGCCGGTTTTTTCCTTCGTCCAATACCATCTCAATCCATGAATTCTTCTCGCCGCTCCGAATCAGCCGAGCCTGTTTTGCGCGCAACAATTCTCCGTCCTCCGCGCGAATCCCTTCCTCCAACTTTCGCAGCAGGGAAGTATCGCCAACCGCCCCGACCTGCACGTGATAGCTCTTGTCCAGATGTGTCTCGGGCGCGGTCAGTCGCGCCGCCCATTCGGAATCATTCGTAAAGATCAGCAGCCCTTCGCTCGCTTTGTCCAACCTCCCCGCGGGCGCGACCCACGGCAGATCCTTCGGCAAGAGGGCATAAACCGTCTCGCGATCCATCTCATCCTTTGCCGTCGTAACCACTCCTCGCGGCTTGTTCATCATCAGATA
This sequence comes from Terriglobales bacterium, assembly GCA_035518615.1. Taxonomy (GTDB): domain Bacteria; phylum Acidobacteriota; class Terriglobia; order Acidiferrales; family UBA7541; genus Acidiferrum. The sequence continues at coordinate 9,611 of DATIXL010000095.1, forward strand.
AAGCTTGGGGCCTTCTCGCGCGCGTTTTCCATCCACTTCAATCCGGTCTTTTCCCAATCGCACCGGCGCCTCAGGATTCCGGGCGCGTGCCCCGTTCAGCCGCACACGCCCTGTTCGAATCAGCTCCACCCCCTGCGACCTCGAACAAATACCTAGCTTCGAAAGCGCCCTCGCCAGTCCCACTTTCCTCCCGTCTTGGACCTCAGGCTCTTGTCGGCTCCGTTTCCTGTCCATCCCAAAAGTATACGTTTTTCCTCCGCTAACCTTCCTCCACCACGGGCGTCATAAGAAGTACGAAGATTTTCGTTGACAATACGAAAAGCTTCGTAGTATGGTGCCCCGCATGGTGAAACCCCACAAGCCAACCGCGTCCGAACTCGAGATCCTCCGTATCCTTTGGAACCGCGGTCCCTCGACCGTCCGCGAGGTTCACTTGGCTCTCAGCCAGGAAAAATCCGTAGGCTATACCGGTGTTCTTAAATTCCTCCAGATCATGACCGCCAAAGGTCTGGTACGCCGCAATGAAGATCAGCGTGCGCACGTTTATGAAGCCTGTCTGCCCGCAGAGGCCACCAAACAGCAGCTCGCTGCCGACGTGCTGCAGCGCGTCTTTGGCGGATCGGCTCGCGATCTGATGCTGCACGCGCTCGCCGGTCGGCATAGCTCCAAAAAAGAGCTCGAAGAACTCCGCAAGCTCCTCGACGAATACGAAAGGAAAATGCGATGACCCATCTCACCTCCTGGCTCACTCCCGATTTCCTGCGCCCGCTTGGTCTCGCACTGTTGCACTTTATTTGGCAAGGTGCCGCCCTCGCTGCCCTGGCGGCATTGGCGATGGCAATCACTCGCCGTGCTTCGGTCCGCTATGTCATCGCCGTCGCCATGCTGGCACTCATGGTCGGAGCGCCAATCATCACGTTCAGTGTCCTGTGCTATCGCTCAGCTGCGCTTCCGCGCGAAGTTCCTTCACCGGCGGTGGACATTCCCTCTGTTTCTACAACCGCAAGCTCCAGCGTCCTTGCATCGCGCAGCCCGCAGACTCCTGCTGACCGCCAGGACGCCATACTCTGGCTCGTTGAAGCCTGGTTTCTCGGCGTTTTGCTCTTCAGCTTGCGCACCGCGGGCGGCATCGTTCTTCTCGACCGCCTCCGCCGCAGAAACACGGTTCCTGCGGACGAACCGCTTTTGTCGCGCTGCCTGGCTTTGCAGCATCGCATGGGCATCACTCGCCTCATTCGCTACTGCGAATCCCTCGAACTCGAAGCTCCCGCCGTCATCGGCTGGTTCCGTCCCGTTGTCCTTCTTCCGGTCTCCGCCCTCACCGGTCTCACCGAAGACCAATTGCAAGCCGTCATCGCCCATGAGCTCGCTCACATCAGGCGCTTCGACGCCTTCGTCAATCTTTTCCAGGTCGCTGCCGAGTCGCTGTTCTTCTATCATCCCGCCGTTTGGTGGCTCAACCGCCGCATCCGCGCCGAGCGCGAAAATTGCTGCGATGATTCCGCCATCGCCGTTTGCGGCAATCCGCTCGAATACGCCCGCGCACTGACTCTCCTCGAAGAGCGTCGCGTCGCTCCCATCCTTGCCATGGCCGCGAACCGCAACCCGCTCGCCGCGCGCATCCACCGCCTTATCGGCGCCCCTTCGTTGAATTCCGGCCTGCGTACTGCCGGTCTTGCCGCCGGACTTTTCTGTCTTTCTGCCGCCGTGCTTGCTGGCAACGCCTTCTTTGGCATCGCTCGTTCCGCCTCCGCTGCCCAAACCACCCCTTCTCCTAATCCGACTCCCTCTCCCACGCGCAGCTCGGTCATCGTCGTCGAAGCTCCCCGCCCATCTCCGGAAGAATCTTCCTCCGCCAAATCCCTGTCTCACGCGCACGCAACTCCAAAGCCCGATGCCGATGCCGATCCCGCTCCTCAGTCCCAGCCCTCGCCGCAAGAAGCTCCGTCCCCCGAAAAGCAGTCTTACATTGACTCGCTCAAAGCCGAAGGCCTCGACAATCTCACTGCGGATCAGCTCATCAGCCTCAAAGTGCAAGGCATCACCGCGCAGTACGTCCACGAAATTCGCGCCGAAGGCTTCAAGCCTTCTGTGGATGATCTGATTGGCATGAAAGTCCAGGGCATCACTCCCGATTACATCCGCGAAATGAAGGCGGCCGGCCTCACTCTCAACGTGGACGAGCTCGTCGGCATGAAAGTGCAAGGCGTCACCCCGGAATATATGCAGAAAATGCACGACCTCGGCCTCAAAACCGATCCCGATAATCTCATTGGCATGAAGGTGCAAGGCATCACCCCCGAATACGTCCAGGAAATGCGCGCCACCGGCCTGAAGATTGACTCCGACGATCTCATCGGGATGAAGGTTCAGGGCATCACACCCGCCTACGTCAAAGAGCTTCAGGATCTCGGTCTCAAGCCTGATTCTGATTCAGCCATTGGCATGAAAGTTCAAGGAATCACTCCCGATTACGTCCGTGCCATTTTCGCAACTGGTCTGAAGCCCGATGCCGACGATCTCATCGGCTTGAAAGTCCAGGGCGTCACTCCGGAATACGTCAAGGCTCTTCAATCTCAAGGCTTCAAAGTGGACGTGGACGATTGTATCGGCGCAAAAGTCCAGGGCGTGACTCCTGAATTCATCGAAAAAGCCAAAAGCCACGGCTTCAAGGATCTCACTCTGGAAAAACTCATCGAACTCAAGCACGCCGGAGTTCTCGACTAGATGGACGAAATGCCTTGTCCCCACAGGAGAGAGACGCCATGAATCGCCGCCAAGCGCTGGTTTGCTATGTTCTGATCGTGTGCAGTCTCGCTGTCGCCTGGGCCGCCCGCGCCGCGGAAAAAAACACCGGGGATTGGACTCTTCGTCCCTCGGACCAACCCGGCAAAGTGGATTTCGCCCTCATTACCCGCAACGATCACGGCTCTTCGCACCACGAATCCGATTGGCCCGTCAGTGCTTTTCAGGGCCTCGACCTCGGCAAGCCCGGCAAGCAGGATGTCAGCTTCAAGATCGTCCGCGATGCCGGCCGCTTCGAATGCAAGGGTTATCTGGAAGATGGCGAGGGCGCCGGCATTTTTCACTTCTTTCCCGACGCCAGTTACGCTCAACAAATGAATTCTCTGGGCTTCTCCGGCGTGGACGACGAAAAACAATACGCCATGGCCGTCATGGACGTCAGCCTCGATTTCGCCCGTCAAATCAAAGCCGAGCATCTTCAGGACCTCGACACGGACAAGCTCATCGCTTTCCGCATCTTCAACGTCACTCCCGATTTCATCGAATCTTTTCGTAAGGAAGGCCTTCCCGTTTCCGACAGTGACAAGCTCGTCGCCTTTCGCATCCATGGCGTTTCGCCCGAAATGGTCCGGTATCTCCATCAAGCCGGCTATTCGCCTGATGAAGACACCCTCATCGCCATGCGCATCCATGGCGCCACTCCCGACTGGATGGATCAACTCACTAAGGTAGGCTATGGCAAAGTGGATCTCGAAAAGTTAATCGCATTCCGCATTCATGGCGTTTCGCCCGATTTCATCCAGAAGCTTCAGGGCCTCGGCTACGCCCATCCCGATCCCGATCAGCTTGTGGCTATGCGTATTCACGGCGTTACGCCGGAATACATCGCCGGTCTCCGCACCCGCGGCATGAAAGATCTTTCGATTGACCAGCTCGTCTCTCTCCGCATCCACGGCATCAACTGACCCTCGTTGTCGTTTTGTTCTTGTAGCGGCCGAGCTTCAGCCCGGCTCTCTCTGCTTGCCTTTGTGGAGCCCGCCGACCGTGGCGGGCGTCTTTTTCCTTCTTTACCGCCCCATTCCCGCGCCTGCCCAGAGCAGCCATTCCGAGACAGTGGGTGCCTGATTTGCCCTGTGGATACCGTAGAAGGAATTGACAAATCGGTTAAGATTTGCTATCATGCGCCATGGTCGCTGAAGCCAAATCGCGCGCCATCATCTCAGGGCTATCCCGGCCCTCCGCTCCTCAACCCACACCCGCTAACTCCTTTAGAACGAACACTAAGCATTCGATGAAGAATGCGAATCCTGAGCGAGCAACGCGAGTCGAAGGATCTCAACCCCTAAGCTCACTGGAATCAACACTTGCAAAATCAATGACTCTAAGCACCTCTAGAATCAACACTTCCAAAATCGCCCTTTTTAATCCCCTTTGGAATCAACACTTACAGAAAATGGGGCGCGGGGAGGGCCTTATGGTTAACCAAACCTCTTCACCGCATCCCCATCTTGAGCGGACAGACCATAACGAAAGGTCCCTCTTCAGATTGCCCTGCAAGCCTCCCAACCCGTTCCGTACTAACCCTCGAAGGCCATTGCACCCCTCGCTTCTTGGTGCAAGAATTGGCCTTATCCGGGGAACCGGTTCGCTTTCCTCGGTGTCCAATAGAAATGACAGCGGACCTCGGGTTGCGCCGCTTCCGCGCCTCCCGAAAAGTGCCAAAGGGCCCAGGCTGTTCCTCGCGGGGCGCATGATTCGTCCCTCCTGGAGAGGAGCAAGCAGGGAAGCGGGCCGGAAAGGCCGGCAGTGTCCGATTGGGTGAGAGCCCTCCCGTGGGGGAGTGACGAGTCGGTGCTCGTGACCGAACTGCAGGGCGGTTCGGAAGCCGCATTCGACTGGCTGGTGACTCACTATCACGGGCCGGTGTTCAATCTCGTCCTCGGCATGCTGGGAGACACTTCCGACGCGGCCGATGCCACGCAGGAAGTCTTCCTCAAGGCCTTCAAAGGGATTCGTAGTTTTCGCCGGGGCAGTTCGCTGAAGACCTGGTTGTACCGCATCGCCATTCGCGAAGCCCTCAATCACAGGCGCTGGTTCCGGCGGCACCTCCAGAAAAACATTTCCATGGACGCCGAACCCAAAGAAGGCCAAGCCACACTGGAGATTGAAGACAGCAGCGCTTCTCCCTTCGACCAGCTCGCCGCACGCGAATTGCAAGCCGTCGTGCAAAGCGCTTTGCAGCAGGTCCCCGAAGTCTTTCGCAGCGCCGTGATCCTTCGCGACCTGGAAGGTCTGAACTACGAAGAAGTCGCTGAAGTGCTCGAGTGCAGCGTCGGCACGGTGAAGTCGCGCATTCTTCGCGGTCGCCGCGCTCTGAAGGATTTGCTCGATCCGCTGCTCGGCGATCGCCGCGCGGAACGCCGCGCCGAGGCGCCTGTCGAAACTCCGAAATTCTCGCTGAGAAATCTGAATCCGAATATTCAGGCTCTCGCTTACGTCACGCCAAGAATTCGCGTGGAATTACCCGGCGCCGCGGATTCCGCAAATGAATTCGAGGAACCTCGATGAAGTGCTCCACGGTACAACACGCGCTGGCTGGATATCTCGACGCTGCGGCAACGAACGCGGCCGCATCCGCCGATCGCGTGGAATTGCGCGCCCATCTGGAGTCCTGCGCGAATTGCCGCGAAGAATTGCAGCGCTACCGCAAGCTTGGCGCTCTGCTTTCCAGCGCTCCGAAGATCGTGCCTCCTGCCGATCTGGCGATCCGCATCAAGGTTGCCGCGGCACAAGCTGCGCAGAAGCAAGGCCTCCGCGGCCATTGGCAGCGTGCGCGCGACCGCGCCGAAATTCTTCTCGATAATGTTTTCCGTCCGATTACTTTGCCGGCGACCGGCGGAATCTTTTCCGCGGTTCTTATTTTCACTCTGGCTTTGCAGTTGATTCTCCCTGGCATTGTCGTCCGCGCGGATCCCAATGACGTTCCCCTGAATTTGATGCAGCCCGCCGAATTGCTCGCGCTTTCCGACTATCCGGAATCCTGGGCGCCCGAGCAGCACGACGCCGAACTCTCTCTGCCTCATGGCCTGCTCGTGGATGTCACGGTGGACGCGCACGGCCAGATGTCCGGATACGAAATTCTTTCCGGACCCAACAGTCCTGAACTGCGCCGCCAGCTTGACCAGATGCTGCTCTTCTCGCGCTTCCGCCCGATGTACAGTTTCGGAGTGGCCAAAGCGGGCGGCCATGTCGTGCTGAGCTTCAGCGCGGTGCGTGTTCGTGGCTAGAATCCGGCCGCGCCTCGCCGCCAATTCCCTCGCGATTCTTTTCATCGTTCTTTTCATCTTTCTCTGTTCTTCGTTTGCGCTCCCCGCTTTCGCGCAGGTCGGATACAAGCCTAGTGCGGAAAATCTCGAAGCGCGCCGGTGGTTCCAGGACGCGAAGTTCGGCCTCTTCATCCATTTTGGGGTGTACAGCGTGCTCGGCAACGGCGAGTGGATCATGCAAACCCGCCCGATCTCTTTGCACGATTACGAGAAATTGCCGGCGTTTTTCAATCCCACAAAATTCGATCCCGCTGCTTGGGTCGCGCTCGCCAAAGCCGCCGGGATGAAATACATCACCATCACTTCGAAACATCACGATGGATTCGCGATGTTTCACACCCGGCAAAACACCTGGAACGTCGTGGACGATACTCCCTATGGCAAGGACGTCATCGGAATGCTCGCGGCGGAATGCCACAAGCAGGGAATCAAATTCTTCGTTTATTATTCACAACTCGATTGGCATTCCCCGGATTTTTATCCGCGCGGAGGGACCGGTAACAATGGGAGGCCGAATTCCGGCGACTGGAACAAATACCTCGACTACATGGACGCGCAACTCGCCGAATTGCTGACGAACTATGGAGAGATCGGCGGCGTCTGGTTTGACGGCATGTGGGACAAGCCGGACGCGGATTGGCAACTCGGCAGAACATACGCGCTGATCCACCGTTTGCAGCCCGCGGCGATGATTGGATCGAATCATCACCGGACTCCATTTCCCGGCGAAGATTTTCAAATGTTCGAAAAGGATTTGCCCGGGGGGCATACTTCCGGTTTCAACCAGGATCAGACTGTAAGCGCGCTGCCGCTCGAAACCGCGGAAACGATCAACGATGCGTGGGGCTTCAACATCACCGATGACGACTACAAGAGCGTGCCACAGCTCATCAATTTGCTGGTGCGCGCCGCCGGAAACAATGCAAATCTCTTGCTGAACGTCGGTCCCATGCCGAACGGAGAAATTCAACCGGAATTCGTCACGCGCCTGCATGCGATGGGCGCATGGATGGACGAGTACGGTGAATCCATTTACGGAACGCGCGGGGGCCCGATTGCGCCGGGACCGTGGGGCGTCACCACGCAGCGCGGGGACAAAATCTACGTCCACGTCCTCGATTGGAACGATCCGGTTTTGGCGATTTCCTTGCCCCCCCGCAAAATCAAATCAGCACATTTGCTTCGCGACGGCAACGCCGTGGCCTTTCACACGGACGCCGAGAGTTTGCAGCTGAAGTTACCCGCCGCCCAACCGGAAGAAATTGACCGCGTGATCGTGCTGGAGCTGGAGCCGAAAGAGTAATGCTGTCTCGCCGGAGCGCAGAACGCTCCGCCTTGATTGGGGTTTATCCTTGCGCAATGGAGATATTCTTCCATCCAGAATTCCGCGTCTTATTCATCGTCTTCTTGATGGCAACTTTCCTTCCTTCCATTCCACTCAACGCCGCCGCTTCGCAACAGCCGGCCGGCGACGAAAAAATTCTCTTCGAAGCCGTGAACCGCGAACGAGCCGAACGAGGATTGCGCGCATTGAAGTGGGATGCAACGCTCGCGGAGGCCGCCAAACGGCACACGGCACTCATGGCCGGGCAGAGTTTACTTTCGCACCAGCTGCCGGGCGAGGAGGAATTGCAAGTCCGCGCGGCACAGGCTGGAGCGCGATTCATTCGGATCGCGGAAAATATCGGCGAAGCGTCGGCGGTTGAGGAATTGCACAATGGGTGGATGCACTCTCCGCCGCACCGGGCCAATATTTTGAGTCCGCAGCTCACTTCCATTGGAATCGCGGTACAGCAAAGCGGCGAGTTGTTCTACGCTACGCAGGATTTTTCAACCGATGTGGCGGAGCTGTCGCTCCGTGAACAGGAAAATCGTATTGGAAAACTCATTGAGGCAAAGGGGCTCCGCGTAAAACTGGGCGCAGCCGAGGCGCGCGCGGAATGCAGGACAAAGGAGGATACACCGCAGCTGTTCGCGGGGGCGGTCGTACATTTTGAAACGGCAGACCTCACACGGCTGCCCAGCGATCTGGAGAATCTGATTTCCCAGCGGCGCTTTCACACGGCGAGCGTGGGAGCGTGCGCGCCATCGTCGGCAGGCGGATTTACGCGCTATCGTCTTGCGGTGCTCTTGTACTGACTGCCCCAGGCTTTTTCGAGATTGGAGAACTATCTGCTTCTGGCCACTCCCCGGGACTGATGGATCGGAGGTTCGCACGAGAGTACTGCAAGCAAGCATTCGCATATTCCTCGAATTCCGCTAAAGTCGACTGGAGGCTCAGCCCAATACAGAAATTGCCATCCGGAAGGGCCTCGCAGTAAACAACCCTGGCGTGCGCTAATAACATCCCTGACCTCGACGAAAGCCGCGGGTGCTCATCGTGGCGCCACCTGCGCGCGGTTCTTACGCGGGCCCCATGGGGGCTCAGATTCACGGTGATCACTTGCTCAGCAACGTGTCGCATTCCCGCGGTTACAAGGCAAACTGGGATTGCCATCGTGACGCGCTTCTCAGTTCTGCCATTCAAGCGCATTTGACCCAAATTTCTCCACGACCAGCACTCCCTAAGAAATGGGACGGCCGAAGTTAACTACTGATTTGTCGCACATGCTTTGTGGGCCTCCTGTTTCTTCTCATACATTGCTTTGTCTGCTTGCACCATGAGTTCTCCAAGCGTAATTGCCCGTTTGGGATCGAAGCGCGCCACACCGATGCATAGCGACAAGGGGTAACGCTGTTCACCGGCACTTACCTTTTTGAGGTTTTTTTCCAGGCGATGCAGAAGTACTTCATGAGTTTGATTCGAGGCCTCTTGCGCCAAAACAACAAACTCATCACCGCCGAGGCGAGAAAGTATATCGGAAGCGCGGAACGATCGCTCCAAAGCGTCCGCGACGCGGATAAGGGCCAAATCCCCATCCTGATGGCCGTAAGTGTCATTGATCTTCTTCAGATTGTTCACGTCACAGAAAAACAAAAGCAACCCTTGGGCATTTCGTTGTGCGAATTTGAGCTGTTGAGCCGCTGCAGCAAAAAAACCGCGGCGGTTGTACAGACAGGTCAGATCGTCAGTGAGCGCGAGATACCGCAATTCTCTATCCAGAAGGGCCTGTTTGACGGCGCACCAAACTGCCGGATGGGCGGCAACCCTCATCGTTTGCGGGTCGGGGTCGCCAGATCTTAGAAGATTAGAAATCTCGTCCACCTCGTGCAAAATGTCGCTAAACTCCGTATCCGCGGCCCGCAAAGCGGAGGAGAGATTTTCCGTGAGACCTGTCTCTGGGGTGCCATTGTTACGATCAATGCTAAGAATTCTGCGCCTGGACGTTTGCGCCAGGCTGGCAGTCTTGGTACGGCCAAGCTGAGGACCCGAATTGACCTGCGATTCTTGTAATCGCATTGCTCCTCCTGCCAGCAAGAATGAAAAGGCTCCTCGCTGGAATGAACATCCTTTCACCGGATGTGAGGCCCGGCAAGCAGGTGAGGGCCGCATTGTCCGTGAGGGTGATTCCCTGAGTACGCGGCAGCCAAAAGAAAGCAGCCAACTGCGAGAGTGAGAATGAGGCGTTGCGAGCAGAGACAGGAAAGCGCAGGCCAGTCAGGTATTTACCTTAGGCCGGATGCAGGGATTTCCTTGTTTGAAAGTGGGGGGAGGGTATGGGTATGGTATTCGACATCGAATCCGCGGGCGACCAGGCACTTGAAAACGGAAATTGGGGCCCATGCAGCGCGAGGAGTGACACATGATGGCCAAAAGGGATAGCGGTTCGCAAGTCGCGGGAACTCGGAATAATCAAGGGGAAAATCTGGCGGGAACGGAGGCCTCCTCAGAGCTTCTCCGGGAACTGGTAGCGCACCTTCGGCAGAACCGGACCCAACTGCGTGAAGAGTGGGTGAGCCGAATCGCCGAGACGCGATTGCTTACCGCCATGACCAAAGAAGAAATTTTCGCGGAAGCGACCTCGGTTTACGACAGCTACGTGGAAGCACTTGAGACCGAAACGTTTGAAGCTCTGCAGGCTTACGCGCGAAATCTTTCGGAACGCATCATTCCGCGAGGGGTCGAAACCCACGAAGTCGTCGGCATTGTTCTGCTACTCCGCGACGTGCTGGCGCGGTCGCTGTTCGCGAAATACCAAACCGATTTCAAGAAACTCAATCGAATTCTCGACGCGTACGAACCGGCCGCAAACCGCATCGCCAACACGGTGGCAATCAGCTTTGTGCAGGAGCGCGAGCGCGTGATTCGCCAGCAGCAGGAAGCAATCCGTGAGCTCTCGACACCGGTGTTGCAGGTACGCGAACGGCTGCTGATTCTGCCGATCATCGGCGTGATTGATCCGCAACGAGCCCGGCAATTGACGGAACAGCTGTTGCGCGGAATCCGGACAAACCGCGCCAAGGTCGTGGTGATTGACATCACGGGTGTGGCGGCGATGGACGCCACGGTTGCAAACCACCTGGTGCAAACCGTCGAGGCATCGCGGCTTCTCGGCGCGACGGTCATAGTCACCGGACTATCTCCAGAAATCGCCCAAACGTTGGTCACCATCGGGGTGGACCTCGGCAAAATGAATACTGTTGGAGACCTGCAGGGCGGCATCGAGCAAGCCGAAAGGCTGCTTGGATATAAAGTGGTGCCGTCGGCGGAGCCCCGCTGAACCGAAGCGAGAAACCAACCGTGGAAGTCCCTATTCTTAAGCAAGGAGAGTTTCTGATCGCCACTTTTCAGGCGGCTCTCTCGGACGCGGATCTGAATCATTTGCGCATCGGCTTGACCCAGCAAGTCGTTCGATTCCGCTCGCGAGGGGTCATCGTGGATGTAACCGCGATGGACGTGATGGACTCTTTCGCATCGCGAACGCTTCGAGAGATCGCTCACATTATCCGTCTGCGCGGCGCGGAGACGGTTATTGTGGGCATACAGCCGGAAGTTGCCTTTGCAATGGTGCAGCTCGGTTTAACGCTGGAAGGAGTGGCTACAGCCTTGGACCTCGAGGAAGGGCTCGCATACTTGAACGAGAAATTCAAGACCACGGACTGAAGGTGAGCCACTGTGCCGGCAGAAGAAGTCGAGGTGGCCATCAGCTCCGACCAGGATATCGTGCCGGCCCGCCAGAAGGGTCGGACGATGGCGATAGAACTGGGATTTTCTTCGGGTGACGCCACCCTCATTGCCACAGCAATCTCCGAACTCGCCAGAAACATCTTGTCGTACGCTCGAAAGGGCAAGATAGTCCTAGGAAGAACGCAGGTCGCAAGCCGGGTAGGGATCCAAGTCGTCGCTTCAGATAAAGGGCCGGGAATACCAGATATTGGGCAGGCCCTGAGAGACGGTTATTCCACGTCCGGAAGTCTCGGCCTCGGCCTGCCGGGAGTCCGCCGATTGATGGACGAGTTCAGCATCACGTCCCAACCCGGGCAGGGAACAACTGTGGTGGTGAAGAAGTGGAGACAATAAAAGGGCCTCTGGTGGAGTATGGAGTTGCCAGCTGTGCTCTCCCGGGCCAGACGGAATCGGGAGATCAGCACCTGTTGCGCTGCAACCAGGCGGGAGTCTTGATTGCCGCGATCGATGGCATCGGGCACGGGGAAGAAGCAGCGGATGCAGCGAGTGCAGCGGCCCTGTTTCTCAAAATGAATATCAATGAACCGATCATCTCGCTAGTCCAACGTTGCCACGAGAAGCTCAGGACCACACGAGGAGTCGTTTTAAGCCTGGCTTCCATTGATCCGGCTCATGGCATGATGACCTGGCTCGGGATTGGAAATGTGCAGGGCGTGTTGCTGCGTAGCGACGGCAAAAAGGGGAACACAAAGGAAGTGCTGCTACTCCGTGCGGGTGTCGTCGGCGCGCAATTGCCGGCATTGCAGGCGGCTGTCCTTCCGATTGCACCGGGAGACACGCTATTTTTTGCCACGGATGGCATACGAAGCAACTTTGTGGAAAGTCTGTCAACGCGGGAGAATCCGCAGAGAGCCGCCGATAGAATTCTCGAGGAATACGGCAGCGGAAATGATGATGCACTTGTTCTGGTGTGCAGGCTGGCGGGAATAAAACTATGAAGCCGGCATCTCCGCGCAAGAGAAAGGAGAAGGCGAGTTTTGAATCAGCATACGAAACATTGTTAACTAAGTATGTAAATCATGACAACGAGGCTACATTGCGCCAAGCGTACGAGCTTGGGCGGAAAGCCCTAATTGGACGGAAGAGCCTGATGGAGCTCGCCTGTATCCACCATAAAGCTCTGGAAGGGTTGATGCGGGTAGAAAGAGACGAGAGACGGCGGAGGACAGTACTCCGGGTAAGCTCCAATTTCCTTGCAGAGTGCCTGTCGCCCTACGAGATGGCCCACCGGGGATTTCAAGACGCGGTGACGGCGTTGAGAGGGCTGAACGAGACGCTTGAGGAAGAGATCAAGCGCATCGCTTATGCGGTGCATGACGAAGCCGGACAATTGCTTGTGGCCGTAAACCTTGCATTTGCGGATTTGACCCTGAAACTGGGCCAGCCCGAACAAGAACAGGCCAAGCACATAACGGATTTGCTGAAGGAAGTCGAAAATCAACTGAGGAGATTTTCCCACGAACTCCGGCCGACGATCCTGGATGATCTGGGGTGGATACCCGCGATTCAATTTTTGGCTGAGGGAATTTCAAAACGCGCGAAATTGGCAATCCATGTACGTTCGAGTGTTTCCCACCGGCTGCCAAGTAGTACCGAGACGGCGCTGTATCGAGTGGTGCAAGAAGCTCTGACCAATACCGTAAAACATGCGAACGCGCGCAATGTCTGGATCGAAGCGTGGAGTGAGAAATCCGTGGTTTTCTGTTCCGTTCGGGACGATGGTGCGGGATTTGAAGCCGACCGCGTTTCGGCTGCTCCAAAACGGAAGGGACTAGGAATGATCGCAATGCACGAGCGGGTCAGCGCTATCGGCGGAACACTTCGGATTGAATCCGGTCCCAGGAAAGGAACCGAGCTACTCATTCAGGTTTCGGTGGAGGAGGGCCATGCCAATTCGCGTTCTGCTGGCAGATGACCACGCGCTCGTCCGTCAAGGTCTGAAAGCGCTGCTTGAGCGCGAAGGACTTCAAGTGGCGGGGGAAGCCTCGGATGGGCAGGAAGCGATTCGTGATGTCGAAAGATTGCAGCCTGATGTCGCCGTAATGGATATCTCAATGCCGGGGTTCAACGGGCTCAATGCCGCGCGAGAACTGACTCGATCGTTCCCCAAGGTAAAGACCATCTTGCTTACGCAGCACGATGAGGATCAATACGTTTCCGAGGCGTTGGATGCGGGCGTGAAGGGATACGTACTTAAAAGTCAGGCGGCCAGCGATTTGTTGCAAGCAATCCAGCAGGTTTCGCAGGGGCATGTGTACTTGAGCCCGGGCGTTTCTCGGGCCGTAATGGAGACCTGCCGCTCCAAAGCCGAGAAATCCGCGACTCAATTGACACTCCGCGAAAGGCAGGTGCTTCAATTGATTGCGGAAGGGAAATCGACGAAGGACGTCGCCTCATTGCTTGGCATCAGCGTGAAGACTGCGGAGTCTCACAGGACGAGATTAATGCAGAAACTGGATATTCACGAGACGGCAAGCCTCGTGCGATACGCGGTGCGACAGGGCATCGTCCAACCTTAATCCTATCCGGCAATGGCCGCTTCTTTAGGAAGATCGGCCAAGTCCCGGCAAGGGACACGGGGTGGCATCAGCTATCCGAATTTGCCGGCTCCGCGGGAATCCCGGACGAAGGTCCTGCGTCTAGCAGGACGCCGGACTACTTGGACGAGAGTCAATGAGTCTACGAAAGTCCTGTTTCCCGCGCAGTGGACGCACACAATATTCGCCTTAATTTTATTGGTGTCGAATTCCGGAGCATAATGAGATGTGGCGAAGGGGCGAAGTAGCGGAAGAGTTGCGCGTCTTCGCGCGATTGGAGTGATTCGGTCCAGCCTGAAGAATCGCAGCGGGGCGCCCAAGCAGGGCTCGGAGGGTGCGCCGGATGCGTGGATGGAAGTGAAACCGTTCGCGACTGAGGCGCTCGACGGGTTGAAAGCAGGCGACGAGATTATTGTATTGACTTGGCTGCATCAGGCGAGGCGAGAAGTGCTTAAGGTACATCCGCGCTCCGATCGGAAACGGCCGCTGACAGGGGTTTTTGCAACGCGATCGCCCGACCGGCCGAACCCGGTCGGAATGCATCGCGTGTGGATTCGCAGCATGGACGGTAGAAAGTTGCGGATCGGCCCGATCGAAGCGATTGATGGCACGCCGGTGATTGACATCAAACCGGCGCTTTCGTGCAGCCCCACGACCTAGGGCCACTGGAACTTGTGGCGACACCCGAAATGCTTTGCCAGGATCGCGATCGTCTCAGTGGCGTTCGTCCCTATCGTCGTCATCGCCCAGAAAGCGAACGGCGCCGTGGAGGGGCTGCGACCCGAAATGTTTATCGGCGGCAGGTCCCATCATCACCATCGTCACATTCGAATACCGGATCTCCGGCGTGACGACACCTGGTTGATCGTAAGTCGCTCCTGTGATGCAGACATACAGCATGGATAGGGCCGTCCCATTCTTCTCAAAGGGCTCGTCGTTCCCGTTGCCAGAAATGAAGTTGGCAGTACCGATGACGACAAAACGGGGGGTATTCGGGGGCATGAAGGTAAGGCATTTGACCGTGCCGGTCAGGTCGATTGGATCGGTCTAGACCATGGCACCCCTCATGATGATGTGATGGGTGTGAGCATTCCGGCTAGCCCCCTGTGGAGCGTCGGCGTCGGACAGTTCCATGGTCAGATATGCCGAGAAATCGGCCTTGTTGGATCTATGATTGAGGTCCAGAAACCAGTGGCCCCGCATTTCCCACGGGCCTGCGCCTGCAACTACGTCCGTATCGTCGCTGAGGATGCCGCTCCGGTGCTCGGGTAGGGGCTGATCTTGCGCCAAGGCGGAAATGCCCGCCGCCAGGGCCAGCAAAGTGATGCCACTGATTGTCCAAATGAAAGTTTTGCTTTTCATGAACATCCTCCAAATCTTGAGCTTGGGCGGCCGCCGAACCCCCCAATCCGTAGACACATCAGGGCCCCCGCAGATGACTCCAGGTCGGGGATGGAATTCAGGTGCCTGCGCTTCAGGATACAAGGCAAAATCTGTCAGGCTGCCCGGGCCTTTCAAGCGGCAAGAAACGGATTGGGAGCCATGGTCTAATGCGGTCTATTACCGTTGTACGACCAAAGGTGTTAGAATCGCGCTACTTAACGCAATACTTCTCTCTCCAACGGGCAAAACGCAATGGGTGGCCCACTCCGAAACGCAAACCCTTCCGATGAAAAGGCCAAGGACCGGCTGGAATCGTGGAAGGAAATCGCGGCGTACCTGAGCCGCGACGTCACCACAGTGCAACGGTGGGAGAAGCGCGAAGGGATGCCTGTCCACCGGCACGTGCATGACAAGCGCGGATCGGTCTATGCGCTCGGCTCCGAATTGGACGCATGGCAGCAAAGCCGGCGTGCCGCTTTGGACGTGATTGAGAAGGAGTCAGAAACGGGCGCGGCGGATGATTCGGTACAAGAGGTGGGCAAACCTGAGAGCGTGAGAAGGTGGCGCCTGCTTAGCCTGGCAGGAATCGGAATCGCGGCTGTAATTGCGGTCGCATTGTTTGTTAGACGGCCTCGACCCGAAAGCACTACTACACCAAAGATACGGTCGCTGGCGGTGCTGCCGCTGAAGAACCTGTCGGGGGACCCCTCGCAGGAGTATCTAGCGGATGGTATGACCGAAGCCCTCATCGGGCGACTCGCAGGAATCAAGGATTTGCGTGTAATTTCCCGTACGTCGGTAATGCGGTTCAAGAACCCGCAGCAAACTGTTCCACAAATTTCAAAGATGCTGGACGTGGATGCCATCGTGGAAGGATCCGTGCTCCGCGACGGGAACCGGATTCGGGTCACAGCCCAGCTGATTCGCGGCGCGACCGACGAGCACTTCTGGTCCGAAACTTACGACCGAGATTTGCAGGATGTACTGACTCTCGAGAGCGATGTGGCGCAGTCTATCGCCGAAAAGGTTGAGGTGACAGTCACCGGAGAGGAACACGAAAGGCTTTCTGCAACGCGTTCAGTCGCGCCGGAAGTGTACGAGAGCTACCTTAAGGGCAGATTCGCCCTCGACAAAAGCAAAAGCAAAGAAGAAATCGAGGAAAGCATGGTTTATTTCGAGGACGCCATAAAAAAAGATCCGACGTTCGCTCCAGCTTACGTGGGCCTGGCAAGCGCGTACGACGACCTAGGCACGGTTCTTATCGGCGCTCCTCCAGAAGAGATGCGCTCGAAGGAAGTGCACGCAGCACAAAAGGCGCTGGAACTGGATCCGAACCTGGCGGAAGCGCATGTACTTCTGGCTGACGTGCTTCAGGAACAGTGGCACTGGGGGGACGCGGAGGCCGAATACAAGCGTGCCCTCGCATTGAACCCCAACGATGCTGATGCGTACGGCGGACTTGCTTCATGGCTACTCTGTCAAGGGCGGACGGATGAAGCCTTGGCCTGGGCCGAGCGCGGAAGGGAATTGGACCCGCTCGCGGTTTCCGGCACGGAAATCGGATGGATTCTTTTTCAGGCCCACCGATATGACCAGGCCGTACACGAGCTGCGCACCGTGCTGGCTGTGCGACCGGATGACATAGAAGCGCTTTGGGATCTTGGATTTGCACTCATCGCGGACGATAAACCCGAGGAAGCCATCCCTGTGCTCGAGAAGGTGGTATCTGCTTCGCATCGTAGTCCTGGCGCCGCAGCCGTTCTGATCCGGGCCTATGCGCACGCCGGTAGACGCAATGACGCGCTTCGGCTCCTCGCCGAGCTCAAAAACCTCAAAAAGGCGAGTTACGTTCCCGCTGGCGCGTTCGTGAACGCCTACTTAGGTTTGGGCGATAACGAGCAGGCCTTTGCCTGGCTCGAGCAAGCCTACAAGGAGCAATCCAACATTTTACAGTACCTCAAAGTGCACCCTTTTTTTGATCCCATCCGCGGCGACCCTCGATTCAAGGATTTGGTGCGGCGGGTGGGACTTTCTTAGCGGAGCCCGTCCAGGAAGAAAGTGTTGTTTCGAGAAGCGGGAACCTGTAGAGTAGGCACGTGAAATCTGCGCCCAATTTTTATTGGTATCGATTTACGGAGTACCATGAGCCGTGGCGAGGGGCGCTTCTGTAAGTAGAGGAACAAAACGAGAGATTCGGCCCACTCGCAGCGAGTGGGCCTTTTTTATTTTGGGAGAAGGCTCACGGCGAGCGGCAACGAGGAAACCACAATGATCATATCCATGAAACTGCGTTCGACGCGGCAAGAGATCGACGAGGTGACGGAACAAGTGAAGCGCTTCGGATACAAGGTGCACTCGATCGAAGGCGAGGAGCGCGTGGTGATCGGCGTGGTGGGAGTGGGTGACGTGACCGCGTGCCTGGAATCCATCGAAGCGATGCCGCAGGTGGAAAAAGTGGTGCGGATTACGGCTCCGTACAAGTTCGTGAGCAAGGAATTCCGCAAGGAGAAGACGAGAATTCGCGTGAATGGAACGGTAATTGGCGGCGAGGATTTCGTGACGATTGCCGGGCCGTGTTCGGTGGAATCAGAAGAGCAGATCATGCGAGCGGCGGAAGGAGTGGCCAAGGCGGGAGCGAAATTGCTGCGCGGAGGAGCGTTCAAGCCGCGGACTTCTCCTTACGATTTTCAGGGCATGGAAGAGGAAGGCCTGAAGCTGCTGCAGAAAGCGAAGAAGGCGACTGGACTGGCGATCGTGACGGAAGTGATGAGCGATCGTGACGTGGAAATGGTGGCGCAATATGCCGACGTTTTGCAGATTGGGGCGCGAAACATGCAGAACTTCATGCTGCTGAAGGCACTGGGAAAATGCGGGCGGCCGATTTTGCTGAAACGCGGATTGAGCAGCACGGTGAAGGAGTTGCTGATGAGCGCGGAATATATCGTGGCGCACGGGAATCCGGACGTGATTCTGTGCGAACGCGGCATTCGAACGTTCGAGACGGAAACGAGGAATACCTGCGACATTACGGCGATTCCGGTGCTGAACCAATTGACGCACTTGCCGGTGATACTCGATCCGAGCCACGCGACGGGAAAGCGGAGCCTGGTACCGGCATTATCGCGGGCAGGAGTGGCGATTGGGGCGGATGGGTTGATTGTGGAAGTGCATCCGGCGCCGGAGAAGGCGATCAGCGACGGAGCACAGTCGCTGGACGTTGGGCAGTTTGCGAAGATGATGCAGGAGTTGAAGCCGTACATCGCGCTGTGGCAAGAGTCGAGGAGGCCAGCAGCGGCGGTATCTGCTTAGAGACGAGAGTATCAGGTCTCTTCGTTGAAGCGGGCGCGTTTTCCGGTTGCCCCTTGATCTGATCTAAAAACTCTCTTACGACGCCATTTCCACAGATCGTCCCCGGTGCCGGCAGGACAAGGCGGGAGAAACTCAATCAGAAACTGTCCTCGAGGAGAAGAAGCTACGAATTGTCAGAACTTCGGCTGTAGCTCATGCTAGTCTCCCGCGGGGAGGAGCACATGAGTTTCACCAAGAATCCTGGCAGATTTGCAGGTTTGCTGTATGTGGCCGCATCGATCCCGGGCTTCTTCGCCCTGGTGTATGTTCCCAGCAAGTTGTTCGTGCACGGGAACGCGACAGCCACGGCCAACAGCATTGCTGCTCACGAAACGCTCTTTCGTCTGGGCATCGCGGCCGAACTCGCCGGTCAGGCCATGTTTATTTTTGTGGCTCTAGCCTTGTACGAACTGCTCAAAGGCGTCAACCAACGGCATGCCTTAATTATGTTGACACTGATTCTAGTCGCGATACCGATCGCGTTTCTGAATGAAGTGAACTCAGTCGCTGCCCTTGCCCTAGCACAGGGAGCCAATTTCCTTTCGGTGATTGACAGGCCTCAACGCGATGCGCTGGCCAGGCTATTCCTCAGTTTGCGTGGTGGCGGATTTGATGTCGCCGGAATATTTTGGGGGCTTTGGCTGTTCCCGCTGGGCTTACTGGTCTACCGGTCACGCTTTATTCCGCGATTCTTGGGGGTGTTGCTGATGCTTGGCACGTTTGCTTATTTGGCTAACAGCTTCACAGCATTGGTCGTCCCGCAGTGTAGCGCGGGCGTTTCGCGATGGATGGATCCCTTGCAGGCCGTGGAAGTCGTGTTCATGTTGTGGCTCTTGATTGCAGGAGCCAAACCCAAACCACTGCCGAGTCCAGCGTCCTCGGCGACCGCCCCGTAGACAGTCCCAGTGTGTTCGACAATCTTCGCGAGAAGGCGATCAGCGACGGAGCACAGTCGCTGGGCGTTGGGCAGTTTGCGAAGATGATGCAGGAGTTGAAGCCGTACATCGCGCTGTGGCAAGAGTCGAGGCAAGGCGCGGCTGCCGCGATGGCGGTGCGAAGGCGCGAACGCAAGCGGAAAGCCCCCTGGCGTAAGTGGTGGCTCAGTTTCCAAGTTGCCTGCGACTTGTCTGCAATCAGCGAAAATCGGCCCTTCCAGCTGTTGATATCAAACGGCCGGTTCAGAGGCAAACTGTAATTAAAGACTCCGGGGCCATCCTATTCGTGAAAAGCCCATCGGTATGATGCTCCCAGAGGTCAGCGTTGCAGCGAGATCTCAACCTGTCTGCTGATTGGATGTGGCATCGGATCGCTACATTTTGTCAGGGCCTGGTCCTCGCATTGGCGCATGACGGTCTTCACCAGATTGTTCATACTGCCGGTTAGAATTCTACCATCGGACAGACGGACTTTCATTTCGACGTCGAATGTCTCTTCGCCCACGCCGGCTATGTACTTGCCGTCGGGCGTCTTCGAGACCATCACCCAGTTATTCGGTGTTTCGGCCACAGGCTTTTCCATCCATGCGGCGGGCATCCGGATTTGGGATTTTTCCGGCGGAACGTGGCGGACCGCAAGGGTAGCCGAGTTATCCGCATGGTCCAACGCCTTCAGAGTTATATCGAAGTCCACGGCACTTTCCCCTTTAAGCACATGGGCACCGTCGGCCCAAGAACTCGGCGTGCCATTCTTGACGTAAAGGTGATCACCGGCGTGAACCAACTGTCCGGTCTTCACCGCCAACCACAGGTCGACATAGAAGGTCATCAGATCTGTAACGGGCCCTATGAGCTTTGGATCTACCTGCGCCAAGTTGGGCGGCTTGAGAATGAAATTGGGGTCGAGTGAGATCCGCTGGCGGAACTCCGCACTCGCAGGCGAAAGGACGTCGGGTTGATTATCCGAGAGCATGTTTGACCAGCGGTATTCCTCGAAGTACGCTCCCGCCGAATCCTCTTTCACGATTCCGTCTGCTTGAATTTCGTAATGCCAGTTCTCATTGACACCTTTAATACGGTAAACCAGGGTTTCGCCAGTGCGATAGTGGCGAAGCAAGGGGTTACGCGCATCGGACGGGGTTTGCGCGGCCAGCGGGGCTGAGCAAGCGCCTAAAGCGAAAAATGTCAAAACAGTTTTCAGCATGATCTCCTCCCTATCCCTTCACAGAGAAACTTCATCTCGTGGCGCAGAGTTTTAGCGGTTTGACGGAAGGGTGGTCCTTCAACCGCCCAAAGTGCGGTCAATCCCAATTGCATGGTTTTAAAAGCCATCGTGAGTTGCGGGAGATCAAGGTCCGCCCGCACCAAGCCTCGTTTTCGCAACCGGAGGAACAGTGTCTCCATTTGCGGGTCAATCACCTTTTGCATCTCGATCATGTAAGGCAGAAAATGTTCCGTGTGCATGAACATCTGCCCCATGAAAACCCGCACGAATTGGTAGTACTGCTTTTTCAGCCGAAACTGGAATTCAATGAATCGAACCAGAATCAAATCCAGTGGACCCTCGCTTGCCGCTAAACGGCCAAGTTTCTTTTGAACCCGCAACTCGATGTCGGCCATGAAGGCAACCACCACGTCTTCCTTGGTTTTGAAGTAGTTGTAGATTGTGCCTTTGCCGACATCGGCCGCTTCCGAGATCTGGTCAACAGTCACGGCCTCCAGGCCATGGCGGGAGAAGAGTTCGACGGCGGTGGTGAGTATCTGAGCGCGAGTTGCGGCTTTCTTTCGCGCGCGTCTTAACATGACTGCGGTCATAAATGACTATAGTCATACTCCAGTGCAATCGGATTGTCAAGGCCCTTTGGGGCAAGCAGCGCGAACGGCCCATCGCGGGCAGGCGGCGTTTGGCTCACGCGCCTTCGCGGTTCCAGCTGATTTGTCAGCGAGCTGAAAGGAGGCGCAGAGACAATGGGCGCTGCTTTCCGGCGGAAAAGCGGCGTTGTTAGAACAGTCTCCAGCGCATGGCGTCACGCCTCAAAGCAGCAGGAGGGACCACAATGGGGAAGTTGGCGATATGGGCGCAACTCGGGCCTGATTCGTCCCTATCATTCCTTCGGAAAAATTGTTCCCAAGATAAGATTTTTTGAATACGCTAGGCGTCGCCGAGGTGATGCAATGGCAGAGGCTCAGGCTCCGTTGACGAGTGTGAGTGGATTGGGCAGCACGGCACGGCGGGATTCCTGGTGGGTGGAAATTATTCCCATCATTATTTTGCTGGGTGGGTTCGGGCTTTATGCGACGTGGAGAGCGTTTGAAGGAACATTTGTCGAGTGGGGACCCTACCTTTCGCCATTTTATTCCCCGCTGATTGATCCGCACCATCACTGGTGGCCGTGGTCTCCGGCGATCCTGATTCTGGGCGGGCCGCTGGGATTCCGGGCAACCTGCTACTACTACCGCAAGGCGTATTACCGGGCGTTTTTTCTCGATCCGCCGGCGTGCGCGGTGGGCGAGCCGAGGCATTCCTACCGCGGCGAGACGAAGTTTCCGTTCATTCTGCAAAATGCGCACCGGTATTTTCTGTATCTGTCCGTGCTGTTCCTGATTTTTCTGTGGAGAGACGCGGTTCGTGCGTTTTTCTTTGACGGGACACTGGGAGCCGGCGTGGGAACGGTGGTGATGCTGGTGAACGTGGTGCTGCTCACGACGTACACGCTTTCTTGCCACTCGTTGCGGCACCTGGCGGGAGGGAAGCTGGATTGTTTTTCGTGCGCGAGTTTCGGTAAGCCGCGCTACACGGCGTGGCGATGGATTACCGCGCTGAATGAACGGCACATGCTTCTTGCGTGGGCAAGCCTGATTTTTGTGGGACTCACTGATTTTTATGTCCGGCTGGTGGCGAGCGGGGCGATCCGCGACGTGAGGCTCTTTTGAGCGACCGGTTCGAAACGCGTGAGCATGACGTTTTGGTGATCGGCGCAGGCGGAGCGGGCTTGCGCGCGGCGATCGAGGCGCTGGCGCAGGGAACGAGTGTGGGCGTGGTGTGCAAGTCGTTGCTAGGGAAGGCGCACACGGTGATGGCGGAAGGCGGCATCGCTGCCGCGATGGCGAACGTGGACAGCGCGGACAATTGGAAGACGCATTTCCGCGACACGATGCGCGGCGGGAAATTGTTGAACAACTGGCGGATGGCGCAACTACACGCCCAGGAAGCGCCGGAGCGCGTCAGGGAACTGGAACAATGGGGCGCGCTGTTCGACCGCACGGATGATGGGAAGATTTTGCAGCGCGCGTTTGGCGGGCACACTTACCGGAGATTGTGTCATGTGGGAGACCGAACGGGATTGGAGTTGATTCGAACGCTGCAAGACCGTGGCGTGAGCCTGGGCTTCGACGTGTACATGGAATGCACGGTCGTGCGGCTCTTGAAGGATGGAGAGCGTTGCGTGGGCGCGATTGCCTACTGGCGCGAGCAGGGGCGATTCGTCATCTTCAAGGCCAAATCGGTGGTGATTGCGACCGGCGGGATCGGGAAAGCGTATCGCGTGACCTCGAATTCGTGGGAATACACCGGCGACGGGATGGCGCTCGCTTATGAGGCGGGCGCGGATTTGATTGACATGGAATTTGTGCAATTTCATCCGACGGGGATGGTGTGGCCGCCGGGAGTACAGGGAATTCTGGTGACGGAAGCGGTGCGGGGCGAGGGCGGAATTCTGCTGAACAAAAAGATGGAGCGCTTCATGGAGAAATACGATCCGAAGCGCATGGAGCTTTCGACGCGCGACGTTGTGGCGCGCTCGATTTACACGGAGGTGAAGGAAGGGCGCGGGACGGAACACGGCGGAGCGTACCTGGACATTTCGCACAAGCCGGCGGAGTACATCATCAAGAAGCTTCCGAGCATGTACCACCAATTCAAGGAACTTGCGGACGTGGACATCACGAGGGGGCCGATGGAGGTCGGTCCGACTTGCCACTACATGATGGGCGGAATTCGAGTGGACGCGGAAACGGCGCAGACGAGCGTGCCGGGATTATTCGCGGCTGGAGAAGCGGCCGCAGGGTTGCACGGGGCAAACCGGCTGGGAGGAAATTCGCTTTCGGACTTGCTGGTTTTTGGAAGAAGGGCGGGACTGGCGGCGGCGGAGCACGCGAAAAAGACGGCGGCCGTGAAAGTGGAAGATGCGCAGATTCAAGCCGCGGAGAAGGAGGCGCTCACGCCGTTCGAACAGAGGGGCGGAGAAAATCCGTATGCCATCCATCGCGACCTTCAGGAGACGATGCAGAATCTTGTGGGAATTTTCCGCACGCGGGAGGATATGAAGCGCGCGTTGGTGGAACTCGAAGATCTGAAGAAGCGCGGAATGAACGCAAGCGTGGAAGGATCGCGAATGTTCAATCCGGGATGGCATCTGTGCCTGGAGCTGAAATCCATGCTGATGGTTTCCGAGGCCGTGGCGCGAAGCGCTCTGGCGCGCGAAGAAAGCCGCGGAGCGCACAGCCGGATCGATTTTCCGGAATCGAGTGCAGAGTGGGGGAAGAAACACAATGTCACGCGGCGGGGAGAAGCCGGATTGACGCTGAGCCAGGAGTCCGTGGCGGAGATGCCAGCACAATTGAAACAGGTGCTGGCGGAAGAGAAGTAGCGGAGGCTTGAATGGCAGAGGCGACGATGCATGTGTTGCGAGGAGGCCCGGAAGGCGGGAAAGCGGTGGAATACCGCGTGCCCGTCGCGCCGGGAATGGTCGTGCTCGATGCCCTGCACTACATCCAGGGACATCAGGCCGCCGATTTAGCCGTACGGTGGAATTGCAAAGCGGGGAAGTGCGGATCGTGCTCGGCGGAAGTGAACGGAAGGCCACGGCTGACGTGCAAAACACGTATGGATGCGCTGCCGCTGGACAGGCCGATCACAGTCGCGCCGATCAAGACGTTTCCGGTAATCAAGGACCTGGTGACGGACGTTTCGTGGAACTACCGAGTGAACAAGAAGATTCCGCCTTTTCAACCGCGGCCGGGGACGGAATGGAAGATTTGTCAGAAGGATGTAGACCGCGTACAGGAGTTCCGGAAGTGCATCGAGTGCTTCCTTTGCCAGAATGTTTGCCACGTTTTGCGCGATCACGACAAGAAGGAACAATTTGCCGGGCCGAGATTTTTTGTGCGCGTCGCAGGACTCGAGATGCACCCGCTGGATGGCGTTTCGCGGACAAAATTGCTGCGCGAAGAGCTGGGGATCGGATTGTGCAACATCACGAAATGCTGCACGGAAGTGTGCCCCGAAGAGATTCACATCACAGACAACGCCATCATTCCGCTGAAGGAGCGCGTCGTGGACGAGTATTACGATCCTTTGGTGTGGCTGGTCCGCAAAATCCGCGGAGCACCAAAGGATCCATCGTAAGGAAGATTCGGCAATGCGATAAGGAGGGGCCATGGATCTCACGCTCAAAACGATCTCGAAGTCGGGCATTCCGGAAGCCATCGCCAAGGCCGAGTTGTACCGCTACCTGAACGAACCGGAGGAGGCGGAATCCATCTGCCGGGATATCCTTGCCGCCGACCCGAAGCATATGCTGGGCCTGCGGACGCTTGGGCTGGCGATCACGGATCAATTTATCGGCTCGCCGAGCGACCGCTATGGAGAGGTGGAGAGGATTTTTCAGGGGCTCTCCGATCCCTATGAACGTGAATACTACACGGGAATTCTGCACGAGCGGAGACTGAAGGCGCAATTGCGCACGGGCCGCGCGGCGCACACGCTTTTGCCGCTGATGGAACGCGCGCTGCAATGTTTCGCCGCAGCGGAACAGATTCGCCCGCCAGGAAACGATGATGCGATCCTGCGTTGGAACCGTTGTGTGCGGCTACTGGAGAGCGAACCGGAATTCCAGAGCGATCAGGAAATTGCAATTTTTGACGCGTTGGATAGCCCTCCATCCTGAGCGCACCCACAGCCTTGCGTTCAGGGCGAACGTCTCGGTGAAGCACAGTTCGCCGTTTGGGCTGAAGTAGAACCAGGTTCGCCAGTCACAAGCTTCAGGATCAGGACTTCGCCGTTAGAGTGGAAGCTTCCACCCGTAGCCGTTCGGGCTTCCTTCATGGGATTTTCCGGGAGAATGTGCGCGATTTCGGCGACCAGGCCGGTGCTGGAAAGCGTTTTTTCGACGTAATCTCGTTCGAGATCAATGTCGGGATCAATCTTGTGGGTGATTCCGTTGTTGCGTTCATCTCGCTCGAACCCGATATCGTGAGTGGCCGCGCCAATCCAGAGTGTCTGGCCGTTCACCATGAATGTCGCCTTCCAGATGCGCAAATGATTGCGGGAGCGCACTACGCTGATCGGCTCGGCATGCGCCCAGCCGTAGTCTTGCGGCCGCCCGAAAAGATAGAGCTGGCTCATGGGCATGGTCAGGTAAGACTCCTTCGAGAGGCTGTCAAGAACGCCACGAAGCAGTGTTTCCTTGACGTCCGCGTCCACTTTTACCCACCCCGCTGCCGTAAAGGTTTTCTGCATTTCGTCTTCTGAGCCAAGAATCAGGAAATTGACCATGTCGCCCGGATCGCCAGATTTGTCCGAAACGCGACGGGGGATTTTGGCGAAGAGAGCAGCATCAACTCCGGAAATGGAGTTCACTTTTTTGGCGATGGTTTCGACGGGATTCCCCGAGGATGGATCAGCCCCATAGATTTCCACGTGGACTGTATACGAGCCGTCGGCAGAGTCATCACTAGCCTGGTTGATGCCCAGTGCGAGCCGGCCGCCCACAGGAGCTGCTACGTCGCGGCTCGCCCCGAGGACGAACGGCTGGGCGATGTCCGCGTCGCCGATCCTGCCGATCAAGGTGCCGCGGCCTGAACCATTGAAAGGGAGAACCCTCAATAGATCCTTGAAGCTGCGCGGCAGGCCATCTGGGCCATTATCGGTCTTGGCGTCCAGGTAGCGCATCCTGCCGCTGGTGGTCACGACGACCTGTTCGCCTGGACGAACGTCAATCTTGGTGTCCGTCCAGTGCGAGTCACCCTTAAGCGTGAAATCCTGCGAAAAACGCTTTTTACCCTTTGGCGAAGACGTTTGGGCGGGCAGAGTGGCGTCGCTCTGCACGGAGGAAGGCGTGGCGTCCTCGCGAACCAGCTGCGCGGCCGTCGCGCCGGGCAAGGCAAGAGCCGCCGCAAGAAAAATGACGACACAGAGAGCTCCCGTAGGGTGATTCGGCATGGCCCGATCCATCCTGCCATAACGTTTGCGCATCTTTACTCTAAACAGATGCGTCCGGGGCGGGCAAGCGTTGGTCCAGGCGCGCCCGGTTCGAGCGGCAGGCCAGCCCCGTCTGTTCCTTGACTCCAAGGAGGGCCGCCTGTAAATTGGCTCCATGCCGCAACTGCGCGGCGGATGAAGAAGTTTCCGCATGCCGAAATTACGGGAAGCGCGCCGAGGTCCGGCGCCTTGCCGCAACCTCCGGGGACGCCGCACCTGAAACGGCTTGGTGAAACCTAAAACAGAAGTCATGCTGAGAACAAAGCTAAAGATTGTCCTGGGCCTGCTCGCCGTACTCTCAATCGCCATTTCGTCGCTAGCGCAAGAGCCCCTGCCGCGTCCGGCTCCGCAGCGCGCGCCGGACACCAACGTTAGCGTGGATGGCAGCGAGGCCATGTTCACCACCATGTGCGCGCTGCTGGCCGCCGGGTTCGAATCCGACGTCAACTCCTCGAACTGGAGCCCCTACCGCGCGGAAATGCGCGAACGATTGGAGCACCAGCAGGGACCAGCTGTGGATGCCTTGAGGAATTTCTACAAGCAGCACGAACTCGATGATCCCGAAGCCACGCTTTCCCGGTTTATCTGGTTCGGGCTGGTGAGCGGGCCCGCACCCAGTTTCGATCCAGTCCTTCGCAGGGACGAACTTCCTCCCGACGTGATTGCGCTCGAAGGTTTTCGGGAAATCCTGTCGAACTATTACAAAGAACAAAATATCGGCGCGCTGTGGCGGCAGGTCCAGCCGGTCTACAATCGCGAGATTTCGCAATTGCACGATGAAGTCGCGCAGGTGGTGTTCGTCACCAGCGGATACTTGCGCGCGATGCTGGAACCGGAGAGCCAGCGAACGTTTACTCTCATCGTTGAGCCCCTGGTGGGGCGCCTGACGAACGTGCGTAATTTCGGTGATCACTATGCGCTGGTTTTGAGCGGGGCGAACCAGCTCCCTGTGGACGTCGTTCGCCATGCGTTCCTGCACTTTTTACTCGACCCGCTGCCCCTGCAGTATCCGCATGTCATTGCCGTCAAGCGGCCTCTCTATGACCTTGCCGCTCGCGCGCCGCAGCTTTCTCCCGATCTGCGAGACGATTTTTCCTCCTATTTCGCGGAGTGCCTGGTTCGCGCGGTGGAATTGAGGCTGAAGCGATTGTCTCCCAGCGAAAAGGAAGCAATCCTGGAGACGAACGATTCCGCGGGATATGTACTGGTTCGGCCGCTCTTTAATTCTCTGACAAAATTCGAGGCGGCCGCACCTTCCATGCAGCTCTATTTCCCGGACTTGGTCAGATCCATTGACGAGGGCGTGGAAGAGAAGCGCGTTGCGCAAATCAATTTTGCCCAGGCGCCTGCTGCCACTGCCGATGCCACCGCGAGTGAATCGGTCGCTCGCAGGAAGTTTCAGGCCCCTCCCACACTCCCAAATGATGAATCTGCCATCGCGGCTTTGACCGAAGGGGAACGCCGGATCGCTGAAAAAAATCCACAAGCAGCGGAGCTGTCCTTTAAGAAAGTTCTGGCAAAATATCCGGATCAGCCCAGAGCGTGGTACGGTCTGGGATTGGTGGCCCTTTTGGAGCATGATGGCCCCAAAGCCAAGGAGGTCTTCGGCCGTCTGACGGCGGGAGATCACGCGGCAACGCAGGACCCCCTGGTCTTGACGTGGTCCCATGTTTATCTGGCCAGAATTTATGGCGATGAGGGAAACGTGGACAAGGCGAAAGCGGAGTTCCAAGCCGCCCTGGAAGTGGCGGGCGGACCGGAACGCGCCCGCGAGGCGGCTCAGCAGGGTTTAAGTGTGGTGGATCGTCTAAAATCAGGAGAAAGGCCGTAGCAGGAATTTCTGACGAGATGGCGAGAACTTTCTGCCAAGGGAAGAGGGGAGAAAAGTGATGGAGGGCGCTATGGAAAAACGGATCGGGATAGGGGCGTTAGGAGTTCTGCTGGCGCTGGGATCATCCGCGGGATTTGCGCAAACTGCCCCGGCGAGCCAAAGCACGCAGAGCAATCAGAGCCAGCCTGCACAACAGCAGGGAAGCAAAGATCAATCGGGAACGTCCGGCGGCAATACCACGGGCCTCACATTGGACGCCGCTCCGCCTCCTGTCAATGCGGAAGAGGAAGCCGCCTACAGGGCGTTTGACGCGGTGCCCAACTCCGATGTAACGAAGAAGATTTCAGCGGGTGAAGAGTTCTTGCAGAAATATCCCGAAAGCCGCTATCGTCCTCCCATTTATTCGGTTCTTACGGTTGCCTATGTCCAGACGGGGCAGTCTGCTAAGGCTTTTGATGTTGGCGACAAGGAAATCCAGCTCAAGCCTGATGACGTACAGACGCTGGCTATTCTTGCCCAGACCATTCCCAGAGCCATCAATGGAACCACTACAAACCCGGAGCAGTTGCTCGAGAAGGCGGAAACCTATGCAAAACGCGCGCTGGATATCGTGCCGACGATGACAAAGCCCGAGGCGCTGACCGATGAAAGATTTGCTGCCGCCAAGAATCAGACTCTCTCGATGGCTCACAGCGGGCTGGGACTTGTTTTTATTCGGCGAGGAAAATACGCTGAGGCGATTCCAGAACTTCAGCAGTCAGTGAAGCTGGTCCCGGATCCTGATCCCGTCAATCTTTATCTCCTTGGACTGGCCGAAGTGAAGACCTCCCATTTCGACGAAGCCCAGGCCGCTTATGACAAGTGCGCAGCGATTCCCAGCAGCCTCCAACAGGCATGCAAGAGCGGTTCGGCTGAGGCCAAGAAAGAGGGCTCGTCTCAATTAAGCGCGCCTCATTGATCCGCGTGGGAAGGCGCAGCTTTCCCAGTATGGAGCCGGGCGAGCCTGGACCTCTTGAAGATTTTAGCGGAATGCGCGGCGCGAGTCGCTCCCGGTCGCTGCTTCCAGATTGACCCGATTCATGAATCGCAGGAAAGACGACTCGCTCGAGGAGAAGCTCGGCTACAGGTTTCTGCGGCCTGCCCTTCTGGAACGTGCGCTTACGCACAGCTCGGCCGTGCCGGAACTGCGGGCAGCGGCGGGAACCGGCGAAGAAGAGAGTGCGCGGATTCAGGCGAACGAGCGGTTTGAATTTCTGGGCGATGCGGTTCTCGATCTTTTGGCAAGCGAGTATCTGTTGGAAAATTTTCCGGATTGGAGCGAGGGGCGCCTTTCCAAAAGCCGCGCGAGAATCGTGAATGCGCAGGCGCTGGAAGAGGCCGCGCGACGGCTGAACATTGGGGAATTTCTCCTGCTAGGCAAAGGCGAGGAAAAAACCGGCGGTCGGGACAAGCCCGCTATCCTCGCCGACGCTTTGGAAGCGATCGTGGCGGCAATCTATCTGGATGGTGGGTTGTCCGGCGCGCGACAAGTGCTGCGGCGCGTTCTTTTCGAGCACGCGCTCGAGGAGCGGGGGGATCATCTTGCGGATTCCGACCGCAAATCCTCTTTGCAGGAGTTTCTGCAGCGGCGCGGACATCCTCCCGCGGAGTATCGCCTTGCGGGAGAAAGTGGCCCGGACCACGCCAAGCTCTTTCTTGTTGAAGTCTGGTCTCAGGGGGAGTGCCTGGCGAGCGGAGAGGCCACCACCAAGAAGGAAGCGGAACAGAAAGCGGCAGGCGCCGCCCTCGAACATCTCGAACGGGACGAAGCGCAAGGTCAGGAAAAATGATGGAAGAATCAGAAGGACGGCCGGCAGACGCATTCCCGGAAGACGAGGGAACGAGTCCCACGCCACCGGACAGTTCCGTGGAGGCATCCACCCGCGACACTCCTTCCGATCTTCCGCCGCAAAGCTCGCGAGGACACCAAACCACGGTCTCGGAATATTTCGAATCCCTTCTCGTCACCGTGATTCTCGCCTTGTTTGGAACCACCTTCATCGTTCAAGCGTTCAAAATTCCTTCCCCATCGATGGAACGCACTCTCATGGTCGGCGATCATCTTTTGGTGAATAAATTCATTTTTGGAGGCACGGGCGCCTGGTACGAGAAAATCTTGCCGTATCGGCCATTGCAGCGCGGCGACATTATCGTATTCAAGTATCCCTTTGCCGATCATCAACATTTTGTGAAGCGCGTCATTGGCCTGCCCGGCGACCGCTTGAAGCTCATGGACGAGAAGGTGTACGTCAACGGCAAAAAATTGGACGAACCGTATGTTTTTCATGATCCCGCGATGACCTCCAACCCCCTCAATTACGATTTTCCCTTGGTGGCGGGCGCACTTTATACGTATGCCATGCAACCGCAGTGGGCCCGCGAAATCCACAAATACATTCAAGGCGACGAACTGGTTGTCCCCCCAGGCAAGTATTTCGCCATGGGAGACAACCGCGACGATAGCGAGGACAGCCGC
Source organism: Terriglobales bacterium (assembly GCA_035518615.1). Taxonomy (GTDB): domain Bacteria; phylum Acidobacteriota; class Terriglobia; order Acidiferrales; family UBA7541; genus Acidiferrum. Next base: position 40,620 of record DATIXL010000095.1, read on the forward strand.
TACTGGGGATTTGTGGACCGCAGCGCGATCATGGGCCGTCCGTTTCTGATCTACTGGTCCATCAACGCCACCACAAGCGATTACGGTCAATCCACTTTTCTTCAGCGCCTGGAAAGCACCTTGGACACGTTGATCCATCTTCCGGAGCGCACGCGGTGGAACCGCATGTTCCATACCGTGCACTAGGAAGTCAAAGAAAACTCTCCGCCGTTCGACTACAATTCTCCTGGCAATCTGGAAAGAGGTTTGCATCGCGCGCGTGACGCCTTCGTGACTCTCAGAGCGAAACGATTGAAGACCGTGCTGATCGCGGTCGGTGTGGCCCTGGCCCTTCAGTTGGCTGCATCGGGCCTGGTACGCACCCGCCATGTCCGCGGCTATCTAATTACCCAGCTCGAGCGGACATTTGGCCGCCACGTGGAGGTCGAAGAGTTCACGGTGAGCTTATTGCCGAGCCCGCAACTCGATGCCGGTAGCATCACGGTGAGCGAAGATCCGGCTTTTGGAAACGAGTACTTCTTGCGGGCAGAACATCTATCCGCCGGGTTGCGCTGGTTCGGACTGCTTCGGGGGCGTTTTGAATTCGGGACCGTGTCCCTCTCGCGTCCGAGTCTGATCCTCGCTCGCAACGGGGAAGGCCGCTGGAATCTTGAAGGATGGCTTCCTCCCGGGCGCGCGATTTCTCCTTCTGGACCCGGAGTGGCCACACCGGCCCCAACCGCCGAGACCACGAATCGCCTGGAAAAAATTGATATTGACGACGGCCGGCTGGATTTCAAACTTGGCGATGTGAAGCAGCCGTTTGCTTTCACCGGCGTTTCCGGAAGCATCGAGCAGATGGCTCCCGGCCGTTGGGAACTTCAGCTGGAAGCACAGCCCTGGCGCAGCGGAGTCCAGCTACAATCAACGGGGACGCTCCGAGTACAGGGCGAAGTCGCGGGAACTTCGGCGCGATTGCAACCTGCGAGTTTGCAAATTCATTGGGGAGATGTCTCTTTGGCGGACCTGTTTCGTCTTTTCGAGGGTCAGGACAGCGGAGTGCGCGGGCTTTTCGCGCTGGATGCGAGGGCAGAGAGCGGCGTCAAGAACGACGGAACGGAACGCACCGGCGAATGGAGCTATTCCTTGCAAGCTCGCGCCACGCAGATTCACCGCTGGGACTTGACCGAGCGTACGGATAATCCGCGCGTGAATCTTGATTTGAAGGGGATGTGGGATCCTGGCTTGGGTAGTCTGAAATCAGCCGATCTGGTCCTGGAAACGCCGGGGTCAAATCTGCGAGGAACCGCAAGTTTTCTGACCAAGCCGGAGACCTCGCTGGAGATTCACATTGACTCTTCCGGAATCCAGGCAGCTGACCTGCTGGCATGGTATCGCGCATTTCATCCGGGTGTTTCCGAGGGAATCTCCGCAAACCTGTTTTTCACAGGCGGGCTGTCGTTGAGCGGACTGCCGCTTTTCATCAATTCCGCGGGCTTTTCAAGCCATGGCGGAACATTGACCATTCCTGATTTCGCGTATCCGATCCGTATTGGGCCATTGCGCGGAGGGATGGAGCGCCGGCGCTTTGCAGTGGAGCCGGCGGTCTTTACTATTGCCAATCAAAAGGTTTCCGAAGCCCCCAACCCCGGAATTTTCCCTCGCACGGCGGCCTCCCGAAGCGCGGCCGGCGCGGAGGAAATCTCTTTCAGCTTGATGCATGATTTTGAAACCGGGGTCGGCGCTGTGACTTTAACCGGACATCTCGAACATTCCGAAGATGTATTCAAGATTGCCAATGCCTTCGGAAGGCCCTTCAATCATGGGTGGGATTTGACAGGCCCCGTTCATGCCTCGCTTCTGTGGGGTTGGGGACAGCCTTCGGCACACGGCTGGAACGGCCAGATTGAGTTCGATGGCGCCAAGTTGCAAGCGGCGGGATTGAACCTCCCGCTTCAGCTCGCGGACGTAAAACTTCTCTGGGAACAAGGCAAACGCTCCGCCCGCATCGGAAAGGTGGAGGGATTTGGCGCGACGTGGTCCGGAACGATCAACGAAGAGGGAAGTCCCTCGGTGGCGGGAAATGTGCCCTGGCACTTCAGCTTGCACGCGGATCACCTGGACGCGAAAGAGTTGGATCGCTGGGTTGGCCCTCGCGCCCGGCCAAACTGGCTTCAGCGACTGATGAGTTCGCTCTTGGGTGGCGGATCCGCCGGCGCGCCCGCTAGCGCGCTGCTCCGTTTGCTTGATGCTCGTGGCGAATTGCAAGCGGATGAATTTGATCTCGAGCAGATGAAATTCAAGCGATTGCAGGCCGAGGTGTCCCTAAGTGATCTGAGGCTGAGGGTAGAGGACGCCACGGCGTCTTGGGCTGGCGGGACGATTCAGGGCTCACTTTCCGCGGACTTTTCGCCACAGCCGAAATACACTGCAGCGGCAAAATTCGAGCGCGTCAATCTTTCGCAAATTCCGTTTGCTGGAAACTTCGAAGAGAGAGTCAGCGGCTCGGCCACGGGCTCGCTCACTCTGCAAACCGAGGGAATCGGGCGCGACAGTCTCCTTCAGAAGATGCAGGCCGATGGAGGCTTAAAATTGAGCAACGTCGGATTTCGCGGTTTGGATGTAGCCGCCAGTCTCGCAAGCGGCTCCCCCCGTTCCGGTTCTTCTCGCTGGGCCAGCGGTGATGCAAAATTTCGCATTGCCAACCAGGAATTCATTGTTAGTCTTCTCCGTTTGAATGCGCCGCAATCTCCCGTCGTCCTCAAGGGAAGTATCAGCTTCCTGCGAGAAGCGAATCTGACGTTGGAATCGGCGAACCAGGAAAATCGCGAGGGGCATATTGCCGCATCGGATCATGTATTGAATCTCGTCGGCCCGCTGGATCGTCTCCGTGTCTCGCTTGGAGCGCGAGTCGTTCAACAGCCGGGAGACTGATTCGAACGGATGAATGGAAACGGTGAGCCGAAAGGTGAATTGCGGCGGCCGGTTTTGCAACAAGCAATGGAGGTTTCGATGAAACGAATCGTGCTCGGCTTCGCGGTCACGCTTGCGATTGCTCTCCCCGGTGCGTACGCGCAGAAGACTTTCACCTTGGAGCGAGTGCTGAGCGCGCCGTTTCCGGACAATCTCGTTGCCTCCAAAACGAAAAATCGCCTGGCCTGGGTTTTGAACGAGCAGGGAAAACGAAACATCTGGGTTGCCGAGGGACCGGACTTTGTCGCGCGCCGTCTGACGGCATACACGCAGGACGATGGCCAGGAACTTTCCTCGCTGCAATTTTCGGATGGCGCTGGTTACGTCATCTATGTTCGCGGCGGCGAAAAAAACCGTGCCGGCGTATCGCCGAATCCGACCAGCAATCCGTCTGGCGCCGAGCAGGACGTTTGGGCCGTTGCCTGGACCGGAGGCGACCCGCGCAAGATTGACGCCGGCGACAATCCGCAAATTTCGGTTCGTGGAACGATCGCATATACGCGAGACGGCCAAATCTGGCTCGCTCCACTGGATGGAAGCGATAAGCCTCGTCAGCTTGTGATTCGAGGCGAGAATTCCGGCCTGCAGTGGTCTCCGGACGGAACGAAACTCGCCTTTGTTTCCTCGCGCACCGATCACAGCTTCATCGGGATCTACGACGCGGCGGCAAACTCCATCCAATTCATTGCACCTTCCGTAGACTCCGATTCGCTTCCGCAATGGTCGCCTGACGGAAAGCTGCTCGCGTTCATTCGCCGGCCCGCTGTTCCTCGCGATGCGCCAACCGGCTATTTTATCGAGCCCGACCGCCCGCACCCCTGGGCTATCTGGATTGCCGATACGACGTGGGCCGCCAAGGAAATTTGGCACAGCGGAGCTGCGATGCAGGATTCCTACCCCTACATGGCGGACGACACCGGCGGCGGCGTCATCAACTGGGCCGTCGGTAACACGCTCGTTATGGCCAGCGAGCAGGATGGCTGGCAGCATTTGTATTCGCTTGCCGCAACCGGCGGCACGCCCAAACTCCTGACTCCCGGCGCTTGCGAAGTGGAAGAGTGGTCCTTTACTCCGGATCGCCAAACGGTTCTTTTCAACTCCAATTGTGAAGACTCATTGCGCCGCCACATCTGGCGTATCGCGGTCAATAGCGAAATCCGGCCGCAGCCCGTCACAAGCGGCACCGGCATCGAGTGGAACCCTGAAGTTTTGAGCGACGGTCAGACATTGGCCTACCTGGCTTCGGATTCGCGCATGCCCGCGAGAGCTTTCATCGCCGATGTGCAGGGCTTGCAGCCGCGTAAACCATTGGCAGCCGAAACCTGGCCCGCCGATTTCCCCTCAGACGAATTGGTACAGCCGTCGCATGTGAGCTTCACTTCGCCGGATGGCACGAAGATTGACGGTGTGCTTTTTTCTCCTGCTTCTGCCAAAGCTGGCGAAAAGCATCCTGCACTGATTTTCCTGCATGGTGGTCCGATGCGGCAGATGCTGCTCGGCTGGCACTATATGGTTTACTACGCGAATGCCTACGGGCTGAACCAGTATCTCGCCAGCCGCGGCTACATCGTGCTCGCCATCAACTACCGGAGCGGCGTCGGATATGGACGCGCCTTTCGCGAAGCGCCGGGCCGGGCGGGCCGCGGCGCGTCGGAATATCAGGACGTGCTCGCTGCCGGAAAATATCTGCAGAGCCGCTCCGACGTGGACCCCGAAAAAATTGGCCTGTGGGGCGGGAGCTACGGCGGTTATCTCACCGCTCTCGGCCTCGGCCGAAACTCAGACATCTTCAGAGCCGGAGTGGACATGCATGGCGTCCACGATTGGCCCACCGATAACTGGGATGGCAAAAACATTCCGCCCGACCTGGTCAAGCTGGCGCACGATTCTTCTCCCGTAACCGCCGTGGACACATGGAAGTCTCCCGTTCTCTTCATCCACGGCGACGACGACCGCAACGTCTACTTCACCCAGACCGTGGACCTCGTCGCGCGTCTCCGTCCGCGCGGCATCCACATCGAGCAGCTCATCTTCCCGGATGAAATCCACGATTTCCTGATGCATCGAACCTGGCTCGCGGCTTACCGCGCCGCCGGCGACTTCTTCGATCGCCAACTCCGCGGCGAGACCTCCGCGTCCGGGTCTACGGAACACTAAGCCAGTGAGCTGCGCATGAAGCTCTCGATCACGCGAGTTCGTTTCTTGAGTCTTGCTGCTATTTTCCTTGCTGCTGCGCACGGCTTCTCTGCGAGGCCAAAACCCAGCCAAATTCGTCTTGCTCCAGCCTTGCGCCCGGGTCAGAAACTTTCCTACCTCGTCAGCTTCAATCTCGATCGCTCCGTCAAGGCACAAAGCCGCTTCCAGGCTCCGGATCAGCCGGCAGCGGGAAAGCTCACGCTCGAAACAACCCTGCACGTCGAGATCCTTGGCCGCAACACAAAAGGTTTCCAACTCCGCACGCAGTTCGTCGAACCAAAATCTCCCGCGCAAGCCGGCGGCAAGACCGTCCCCGGCGAAAGCCAATCTCCGCCCCCACTTCCTTCATCGCATTGGGTCGCGTTCACTCTTGTGAAGGACGGCAGCGTTTCGTCTCTCTCGGGCTTGGCCGCGCTTCCTGCTGTCCAGCAACTGGCTTGGCGCGAATGGCTTTCGCGTTTTGCCGCTTCAATGGTCTATCCGAAAGATGGCGTAAAGCAGGGCGAGAAATGGGAAACGCTGGAGCCAGAATCCGCTCCTTCGCCGATCGCCGGCCTGGTCTGGCATCGCACATCCCAATACGTTCGTGATGCGCCTTGTCCCGAGGCAAAGCGCACTTCCGTGGGGGATCTAATCGAGACCGCCTCCAAATCAGAATCTTGTGCCGTCATTCTCACCACTGCCCAACTCAAGCAGGACTCCTCCCCGAAAGACGCCACTCCCGAAGATTACAAGCTCAACCATCTGAAAACTTCCGGTACCGCCTCCGGGACCAACCAGACGATTCTTTACATCTCCCGCTCCACGGGCCTGCTGACGCGCTCCTCCGAGTTCGACGAGCAGTCCATGAACGTCACTGTCGCTCTCGCCGACGGCTCCAATCAGGTTCACTACGATATGACGGTCTCCAGCCGCGCTCGTCTGCTCCTCATCGTCCCCACATCAGCCCCTCTTCGTTGATTCCCTCCATCGCCGCTCGGCCGCTCGCCCGATTTGCTTCTCGCGCTATAATGGTTGTTTATCCGTGCAGTGCTGGGGCTGCAGGAGCGCCTACCATGCAATTCAAACTAAGAAGCACCTATCAGCCGAGAGGCGATCAGCCCGCCGCCATTGAGCTCCTCTCCCGCGGCGTCGAAGGCGGAGAAAAGCATCAAGTTCTGCTCGGCGTCACCGGTTCCGGCAAGACCTTCACCATGGCCAAGCTGATTCAAGCTGCCAATCGCCCCGCGGTCGTGCTCGCGCACAACAAAACGCTCGCGGCCCAGCTCTATCACGAGTTCAAGGGCTTCTTTCCGGAAAACGCTGTCGAATATTTCGTCAGCTATTACGACTTTTACCAGCCCGAGGCCTACGTTCCCTCCGCCGATGTGTACATCGAAAAAGAAGCCACCATCAACGACGAACTCGACAAGCTCCGTATGAGCGCCACGCGCTCGCTCTTCGAGCGCCGCGACGTCATCATCATTGCCTCCGTCAGTTGCATCTATGGCCTCGGTTCGCCCGAAGCGTATTACGGCATGCTGGTCATGCTCGAAAAGGGCCAGCAAACCTCCCGCGAAGCTCTGCTCCACAGGCTGGTGGACATTCAGTACGAACGCGGCGAGGATTTGCGCCGCGGCACCTTCCGCGTTCGCGGCGACACCATCGAGATCTATCCGACCTATGAAGATCAGGCGTACCGTATCGAAATGTGGGGCAATCAGATTGACGCGTTGCGCCAGATCGACCCGCTCACCGGAGAGATTCGTTCCGGCCAGGAAAATCTTTCGCGCGTTCCCATCTATCCCAAAACCCATTACGTCATGCCACAGGAGCAGCGCGAACGCGCCATCGTCACCATTCAAGAGGAGCTCGATTGGTGGAAGAATGAGCTCGAAAAGCAGGGCAAGTTCGTCGAAGCCCAGCGTCTGACCCAGCGCACCATGTTTGATATCGAAATGATGCGCACCATCGGCTATTGTCACGGCATCGAGAATTATTCGCGCCACTTGAGCGGCCGCCTCCCCGGCGAGGCTCCTCCCACTCTGCTCGATTATGTGCCCCAGGATTTCCTGATGTTTATTGACGAATCGCACCAGACCGTTCCGCAAGTGCGCGGCATGTATCATGGCGACCGTTCCCGCAAACAAACCCTGGTCGATTACGGCTTCCGCATGCCTTCCGCGCTGGACAATCGCCCGCTCACGTTCGAGGAATTTGAGAACCGCTTGAACCAGGTGATCTACGTTTCCGCCACGCCCGGCCCCTACGAACTGACGCGCGCGGGTGGCGTCATTGTCGAGCAGGTCATCCGGCCCACCGGCCTCGTGGATCCCGAAGTTGAGGTCCGTCCCGTGAAGGGGCAGGTGGACGATCTGCTCGAGGAAATCCGCATTCGCGCCGAGAAGAACGAGCGCGTCCTCGTCACCACCCTCACCAAACGCATGTCCGAGGATTTAAGCGAATATTTCACGGAAATCGGCGTGCGCTGCCGCTATCTTCACTCGGAAGTGGAAACGCTCGAACGCATCAAGATTCTTCGCGATCTGCGCCGCGGCGAATTCGACGTCCTCATCGGCATCAATCTCTTGCGCGAGGGCCTCGATCTTCCTGAGGTTTCCCTCGTCGCCATTCTTGATGCCGATAAGGAAGGATATCTGCGCAGCACCACCGCGCTCGTTCAGACGATCGGCCGATGCGCCCGCCATGTTTCTGGCCGAGCCATTCTTTATGCGGACCGCCACACGGGCTCCATGAACGAAGCCATTGGCGAAACCAACCGCCGCCGCGATAAGCAAATCGCTTACAACACGGAAAACAACATCACGCCGGAGTCCATCATCAAGGGCGTGGACATGGAGCTGGCGCACATCGTCGAGGCCGATTATGTAACCGTTACTCTGGACGATCGGGAACTGGACGCCGCTGCATCCGGAATCAGGAACGAAGAACAGCTCGCCGAGCTTCTGAAGCAGCTCGAAACCCAGATGCGCGAGGCCGCCAAGAAGTTCGAATTCGAGCGCGCTGCGCAATTGCGCGACCGCATTCGCGGCCTCAAGCAAAAGGACGTCTCCGGCCTTTTTTCCATCGAGCCCGCTCCCGTGCCGGACTCCGGCGCCGCCTCCGCGTGATTTGGCTAAACCAACCCTTTTCTCAAAATTTCCAGCGGATAAAACGTATCCCGCCAGGTCACCCCGCCTCGCCAGAGCGTGACCACCGTCGATCGCACCAGCATGTAACCGAAAACTGACGCCCCGATCGGATGCGTCAGCGCGTAGAGCGGCGAGACTCGCATCACGAGTGCCACTCCCGCATGAAATGCCAGCGCCATGCAAGCGCTGAGCGCCGCCAGCGCCAGAACCCAACCGTGGACAAACGGAAGCACCAGCCACGGCAAAATATCTAGGAAAAAAAGCCCCAGGAGCTGGGCCAGGACCATATCCAGGCGAAATCCCGCTGCGGCAAAGAAATTCTTTGTAACGCCACGGACAAGACTGCCGAATCCCTCATGCCACCTCACCGTGAGGTAGTCCTGTGCTACTCCGGCTTGCGATCGAAATCCCGCCTGTTTCAGGATCTTCCCCAGCTTCATGTCGTCCACCACTTCCAACGCCAGCCGCCGGTGCGTCCCGGCCGCCTCGTATGCGGTGCGTCGCACGAGCTGAAACGCTCCTATGCCGGCGTAGGAGCGGGACCGCGGATTGGACGCGCCCGCCGGATCGGCCGCCAATTGAAAGCTGAATCCAAAAAATGTAATCAGCACCTTTTCCCAGAATCCGATCATCTCCACGTCGCAAAGCAGCGTCAGGTGATCGAGCTTTTGCGCACTTGCCAAAGCAACTGCCCGTCTCAGCGTGTCCGCTCGAAACCGAACATCGGCATCCGTGAACAGCAGCCATTCGCCCGACGACTGTTCATATCCCTTTTGCAACGCGTGCGGCTTTCCCAACCAGCCTTCCGGCAGGCTCGCGACGTGCACAGCCCGCATCCGGCGATGTCTCGCCGCGAATTCATCCAGAAGGAGTCCCGTCGCATCCGCTGAACGGTCATCCACGGCGATGATTTCAAGGTTTGGGTAATCAATCTCCTCAAGTGTTGCGAGCGCCGTAGGCAGCTTTTCTTCTTCATCTCTCGCGCCAAACAGCAGGGAAATGGACGGACAAACCTCGTTCTCCGCCACCGGAAAGTCCTTCAACCAGGGCAACTGGAACGCGCAGCAAGCGGAGCGCAAGCCGTAGGTGAGCCAGAACAGGGCAATCAGACCGAAGAGGGCCAGCCCAAGGTTATGCATGAATTGGTATCGAACAACGAGTACAAGGTATCCTAGCATGGAGAATGAAGCCGGTCTTATCCATCATTGGAGCGGGACGTGTAGGCCGCTCACTTGCCAGGAAGCTGCGCGAGCGAGGCTGGAAAATCGCGGCCGTTGTGGCCAGAAGCGAAGCCAACGCGCGTAGGGCAGTCCGCTTTATTGGCGCCGGCCAGGCCCAGGCCGGGATTTCCTCCCGAGTGTTGACTGCGCACGTTATGCTCGTCGCCACTCCCGATTCCGCTGTCGGGAAAGTGGCGGCTGAATTGGCGGCGGTCGGCGCAGGGGAGCTGCGCGGCAAGGTCGTTCTCCACACGAGTGGTCCGCTTTCTGCCAGCGTTCTCGCTCCCTTACAGGAGCACGGCGCATCCGTAGGTTCGATCCACCCGCTCCAGACGTTTACCGGGATTGGCTTGCCTGCCCTGGAAGGCCGCATCTTCACGATTGACGGTGATTCCGCCGCCGTTCGCATCGCACGCCAGATGGCGCGCGATCTCGACGGCCTGCCCGTGCGCATCAGCGGCGCGGCCAAGGCTGCCTATCACGGTGCCGCAACGATGGCCTGCGGGCAAATTTTGGCCGTTATAGAAGCCGCCACGCGGATTCTCATGTCCATCGGGATGAAACGGCGCGAGGCTGTCAGAGCGCTTACCCCCTTGACCCGCCAGATGCTTCAGAATTTCGAGCGCCTGGGGCCAAAAGCCGCTTGGACCGGCGCACTCTCGCGCGGGGACTATAGTGTCGTCGAGGCGCATATCACAGCGCTTCAAAACTTTCCGGCCGAGTACAGCGAAGCGTACGACGCGCTGAACCGCCTTGCCGCTCGCGTCCTCGCCCAGGATTCCAACGAAATTCTCGCTCAGCTTGGGCGCGTCCGCCGCGATACAATTCCTAAAGTAAAAGCCACCGGAGGCCAGGGTTGAATTCTATGCACATTCAGGTTGCTGACGCTGTGCTCGAAAATGGTTTGCGCGTAGTCATTGCACCGGATGCCGCCGCTCCCGTCGTTACCGTGGGCGTTTATTACAAGATTGGCTTTCGTCTCGAACCTCGCGGACGCAGCGGCTTCGCCCATCTCTTCGAGCACATGATGTTTCAGGGTTCCGCGAACGCTCCCAAGATGCAGCATATCAAGCTCATCAATTCGAGCGGAGGCACTCTCAACGGCTCCACGCACTATGATGTCACCAATTATTTTGAAGCCGTCCCTTCCAACGCTCTCGAACGCGTCCTCTGGCTCGAAGCCGATCGCATGCGCGCTCTCAAGGTGGACGACGAAAACCTCCGCAACCAGCGCGATGTCGTCAAGGAAGAAGTCCGCGTGAATGTTCTCAACCAGCCGTACGGCGGTTTCCCCTGGCTCGATCTTCCTCCCGTCGCGTTTCGCAATTGGGCCAATGCCCACAATTTCTACGGCGATTTCGCCGATCTCGATGCCGCCAGCCTCGCCGACGTCCAATCCTTCTTCAAGACGTACTACGTCCCGAACAACGCGGTTCTCCTGATCCTCGGTGACGTAAAATCGGAGGAGGGCCTTGCGCTCGCCGGAAAATATTTTGAGAAGATTCCTGCCGGCCCACCTCCTCTATTTGCCGATCCCGCGGAGCCGCCTCAAAAAGAAGAACGCCGTGGAGAAGTCGAGGAAAAATTCGGCACTCTTCCCGCGCTTGCTGTCGGCTACACCGTTCCCGCGCGAAGAAGCGAGGAGTGGTACGCCATGGCGCTTCTTGACCAGGCGCTGCACGGTGGCCGCGCCGGGCGCATTTATCGCGATCTGGTCTTGGAAAAACAGGTCGCGGTGGAAGCCGATGGCGGCATTGACGATCTCTTCGGCTACAACGGCCCCACGCAAATGGTCACCCGCATCTTCCACAAACTAGAATACACCGGGGAAGCGGCGCTTGCGGCTTTTGACGAGGTCATGGCGGATATTCAGGAGAGGGGCGTAAGCGAAGACGAACTCGAACAGCTCCAGGTGAAATGGAAATCCGATTATTATTCAACGCTCGAGGGCGGCCGGGGCGGCTATATGCCGAAATATGGATTGATGCATTTGCTCGCCTGTTTCACCTTGTTCGATGGTCAACCGCAATTGGTCAACACCATCCTCGATGGATTTCTCCGCGTGAAAGCGGAAGAAATTCAGAATGTCGCGAAGAGATACTTACTCCCTGAAAACCGCGCGATTATTTTCCGATCGCCCGCAACTTCCGGCGCCAGGGAGGCTGCATAATGGCCACCCGCGCATTGGAATCCGCCAACGGAGTGCCGGAACTTGCGCCGGAACGCCCGGTAAACTGGCCGAAGCGCACCAAAGCGACGCTTTCCAACGGTCTCCAAGTTGTCCTCGCCGAGTCCCACGCTCTGCCGAAGTTTCAGGGCGAGCTGTTTTTCCGCTCCGGCAACGCTGCCCTCGCCGATCGCGCTCCGTCTCTCGCGGAAATGACGGCCACCCTGGTCCGCACGGGAACTGCAAAAAGGCCCAGCCGTCAGATCGAGGAAGACTTGCGCCGCATCGGCGCCGATCTCTCGACCAGCGCCGGACAGGACACCAGCGCCATCGGTTTCGGCGGATTGAGCGAGTTTGCGGAGCCACTCTTGCAGCTTGTCAATGAACTCGCGCGAGAAGCCACTCTTCCCGATGCGGAATTGGAACGCGAGCGCCGCCAGAAACTCGAGGAAGTGAAACTCGAGCGCACCCAGCCTGGATTCTTGGCCGGTGAACGCTTGCGCAAAGTCCTCTTCGGCGCACATCCTTACGCGCAGGTGTCTCCTTCCGAAGAGCAGGTGAAAGCATACAAACGCGAAGATCTGCGCGGGGCGTATCGCGATATCTACAACCCGGAAAATGCTCTCCTTCTTCTCGTCGGGGATTTTGACGCGGCCGCCATGCTCGCCTCCCTCGAAACAGTCTTCGGGAATTGGACCGGCAAAAAATTGGAGCCGAAAACTCCGGCGCCTCCCCTGCATCCTCGCGGCCGTCGCGTCCATCTCGTGGATCTTCCGGGAAGCGTGCAGACGCAGATCCTCGCGGGCTGCCACGCCATCACCCGAAATCATCCCGATTGGATCAAGCTCCTCCTCGCAAACAACCTCTACGGCGGCGCGTTCAACTCGCGGCTGGTGATGAACATTCGCGAGGACAAGGGTTACACGTACAGCCCGCGCAGCGGCGTGACCGCGTTGCGGCAATTCGGCTATTTCTCCGTTTCCGCTGCGGTTCGCAACGAAGTGGTGGCTGCCTCACTCACCGAAATCTTCTACGAGATGGACAAACTGCGTTCGCTTCCGGTTCCGGAAAATGAGCTAGCCGACGCGCAGAACTACATGACTGGAGTTTTCTCTCTCGGCCTTGCGACGCAGGAAGGATTGCTCTCGCAATTCTCGACCGTCTATCTGAACGAACTGGCGGAAGATTATCTCGAGACGTACCGCGAAAAAGTGCGCGCG
>DATIXL010000096.1:0-15495 GCA_035518615.1 Terriglobales bacterium
CCGGACCACGCACAGGCGCAATATCAGCTGGGGAAGGCACTACTGGACGCAGGGCAATACCAGCAGGCCGTCGAGCACCTGGAATTAGCCGCCAAGTATGACCCTAATCATGACTACGTGCACTACCAGTTGCAAGCAGCGTATCGCAAAGCCTCGCGCATTGAAGACGCTGACCGTGAACTCGAGATTTTCAAGGAAATTAAAGCTCGCAAACGCGCCAGCGCAGTTCCCTCTGGGATGGGTGACAATCCATGACCTCAATTTGTCCGGTGGTCCGTTGATCCTCACATTCGTTCGTAAGGGTGCCTATTCCATCTTCGTTTTTCTTCTTTCGGGGGCGATCGCGCTCGCTCAGGAAGCCCATCCGCAGCCTCCGCCTCCACCGCCCGGGATAAAGGCCGTTAAGTGCACTGGGCGGACGGTTCCACAGCTCATGGACGTCACGGAGAAAGCAGGGATTCATTTCGAACATTCCTCCGCTCCGGAAAGCCGCTACATCGTCGAGTCCATGAGCGGCGGTGTAATCCTCATTGATTATGACCGCGACGGCTGGCCTGACATCTATTTCACCAATGCTCCCACCGTGGACATGGCTATGAAAGGGGAGAAGAGCGCGGGCAAGCTATACCACAATAATCACGACGGCACTTTCACGGATGTCACCGCAAAAGCTGGCATCGCCACTCCGTGTTTCGCCATGGGCGGCGCCGTGGGTGATTACAACAACGATGGCTGGCCGGATCTCTACATCACCTGTCTCGGCGGTAATGTCCTCTATCGCAACAATGGCGACGGCACTTTCACCGACGTCACGAAGCAGGCCGGAGTTGCCGATGGCCGCTGGTCCACGGGCGCGGCCTTCGGAGACTACGATGGCGATGGCAATCTTGACCTGATGGTCACCAATTACGTGGATTTTCATCTCGACGATCTTCCTGCCTTCGGCAAAGCCCCCAATTGCAAGTATCGCGGCATCCAAGTGCAGTGCGGTCCTCGCGGGCTGAAGGGCGCGGGCGATTCTCTTTTCCACAACAATGGTGATGGAACTTTCACCGATGTCTCCAAATCCGCCGGTGTCAGCGACCCGAACGGCTACTATGGTCTGGGCGTCGTCTGGGTAGATTTCAACCATTCCGGCCGCCCCGACATTTATGTCGCCAACGATTCGACGCCGAAATTTCTCTACAAAAACCTCGGCAACGGCAAATTTGACGAGATCGGGCTCGAATCCGGCACAGCCGTGGACGAAGACGGCTCCGAACAGGCCTCCATGGGCATAGCCATTGGTGATTATCTGCACTCTGGCTATCAGTCCATCTACGTCACCAACTTTTCCGACGAATATGACGATCTTTTCCGCAACGATGGAGGCTGGAACTTTACCGATGTGTCCTACAAATCCGGCACAGCCCTTCCCTCGCTTCCTTATGTCAAATGGGGTACTTCCTTCGTGGATCTGGATAATGACGGATGGCTCGATCTGTTCACTGTGACGGGGCACGTCTATCCCCAGGTGGATACACTCCCCTCCGGTGCGCGCTACCGCGAACCGCAAATGCTGCAGCTGAACCAAAAGGATGGCACCTTCTGCGACGCCAGCGGCCAAGCCGGTCCGGCAATCCAAGTGCCCCGCGTTTCCCGCGGGCTCGCCGTCGGCGATCTCTTCAACGACGGCAATATGGATCTTGTGGTGGAAGATCTCGCTGGGGAACCGGTCATTCTAAGAAATGCAGGCGTGCCAGGCCGGCACTGGGTCAGCTTCGAACTGGCGGGAACGAAGAGCAATCGGCTGGCGATCGGCGCAGAGGTAAAAATCACCGCGGGGGGCATGACGCAGATTGGAGATGTGCGTAGCGGAGGAAGCTACCTATCGCAGAACGACCTTCGCGTGCACTTTGGGTTGAACACGGCAACGAAAATTGACAGCGTGGAAATCCGATGGCCATCAGGGAAAATCGAGACGCTTAAAGACTTGCCGGTGGACAAATTCTACTCCGTTCTGGAAGGGCAGGGAATCGTGCCCGCGGAAAAGATCCGTCCCACCGGCCCGGCAAAAGAGGTTGGCGAGAAAATAGCGGCGCCTGGCTCGAAGATGAAAAAGGAAAAGCGTTAAAAGGAATCAGCGTCGTCTTTTTTCATTAATTCGGCGCGTTGCTTCCGGTAGCTCGTCGGAGATTTTTCAATCACGGTTAGCGCGGCCCGCGCCTGTCGAATTTCCTCCATTTGGCCTGCTCCCCTTCAAGCCGCTTGTAATCTTGAAGGAATCTCTTCAGGACCAGTAAGCGGTGCGCGGGGAAGTCCCGCGCCTCAAGGCAATTGCTGAACTTTGGGTCGTTCGTCAAGACAGCGATTTCCTCATTTTCCGTCGCGCCAGAATCAATCATTGTCATGAGGCGGACGGCGTGCCTTAATCAGCGAAAGAGGCTGTACCGGGTTCTACCAGAAAACCAGGACATCCATAGGATCACTTTCCTCGGCGTACGTCTGGGGAGTAAACCCGTGGTTCGCGGGATAAAAGAGGGCGGAATGGATGATTCGGTCCACCTTTTGCAGCCCCGTCGGTTTTTCCAGTTAATATTTTACGTTCGCGCCGGGCGGAACTTTGATGACAGCCTGGAAATCGCGGAGGCACATCCCTACCGGGACAAACGTCGTGCCAAGCATGAACCATGGGTGAATGTCTCCACAACAGATTGAAGAGCAGAGTCAGCTCAAAACTATGCCGCGACCCTCGGGGTAAGCAAAGCAGGGGACGCCGTTGGGGTGGCTGCGAGCATCGGGGCGCGGTTTGTAAAGGAAGGCCCACCCCGGGGTAGTCAGGGTGGGCCTGGTGTTGCGCGCTGCTATCTGTGATCGATGAGAGGCTCCAGGCGCTCTGCATCGCTGTGAATGTTCACGTATACGGAGGTCGAAGCTCCCGGCGGCGTCAACGAGGAGACGATGGTATGAATTTCCTTGCCGCTCTTGGCAATGACGAGCTTCAGAAGGATTACCGTGCCGCTGGACGCTCCCGGAGGCGCCGGAAAGTCAATTTCGGCCACTCCAGTGCAATCGGGGAAAACCTTGTAGCTGCCAGTCTCGCCGTTATTGAAGCCCGAAGCCCCGTCCAAGTCGTCCGGATTATTGGGGCTGAAGCTGCCGTTTCCCATAATGAAGTCCTTTTGCCAGAGCCCGCCTCTGCCTTCAGAATCTGTCTTGCCGTCAAAGTACGTGAGTGCCACGCCATCCCGGTAGTTTACGATTACCGGAGGTGGGGGCGGCACCGGAGGCGTCATCGGGGCCGGTGGGGGAGCGAGTATAAACCCGGAAATGCGGAAGGCGTAATTGCCCTTGATGGTTTGATTGGAGCAGGTGTTCACCTCAGTGCTGTTGTTCGCGGGCCGTGCGTTCGCAGCGGGAAGCAGCAAAACCGCAGCTAAACCCGGAAGCAAAACTCGGAAACTCTTTCGAAACATGTTTTCCTCCAGTGAATTACTCAAATTGCAGCGCTCGTTGAGCGTAGCTGCGCGATGCTAGTAGGGAGCATCGGAACTAGTCTTGGAGGAAAGCTGAAGCATTTCTGAAGTAATTCTGACGTAAGCCGAGAGAAGCGCGTAAAATGCTGCCACAAGGCCTGTTCCCACACTTTAATGCGCCGATCAGAACCAACAACCGATACCCTGCTGCGGTTCGGGCCATTCGAACTCGACGGCAAGAATTTTGAACTGCGGCGAGACGGCAAGGCGGTAAAGATCGAAAAGTCACCTTTGGAACTCCTTCTGGTTCTGGCGGAGCAGCCCGGGAAGCTCGTGACCCAGGAACAGGCGACCGAACTGGTTTGGGGCAAAGACGTGCACATCGAAGCAGGGTCGGCGCTGTATACGGCCGTGCGCAAAATTCGCTTGGCGCTCGAGGACACATCAAGAAAACCCAAATATATCGAGACCGTAGCGCGAAAAGGATACCGCTTCATCGCTTTTTGCGAGCAGGCTCATGCCAAAAGCAGGAATCCCCATGAAACGACGCGGCCAATGCTTGCTGTTTTGCCGCTGGAGAATCTGAGCGGAGATGTGGAACAGGAATATTTCAGCGATGGGTTGACGGAAGAACTGATCACGGAATTGGGACGCATTTCCTCGGAGGAACTTGGTGTGATCGCACGCACCTCCGTGATGATCTACAAAAGGAGCGGGAAGAACATCAGGGAAATCGGGAGGGAACTTGCCGCGGATTATTTGATCGAGGGGAGCGTGCGGCGCGATGCCGGGAAAGTGCGGATCGCCGTGCAGCTGATTCGAGCACGGGACCAAAGTCATCTGTGGGCCATGAGTTTTGAAAAGCCAATGAGAGAAGTCTTTCGCATCCAGTCGGAGGTCGCGCAGACCGCAGCGCGGGAAATTCGGGTGCGACTTGCAAGCGCGGCGCCGCGGACCCAGGAGGTTGATGCGGAGGCCTACGATCTGTATTTGCGCGGACGTTTTTTCCAAGCCAAAACGATCGAGCCTGCAATGAGAAAGGCGATCGAGTATTTTCACCAAGTTCTAGGGCGTCAGAAATGGTTTGCGTTGGCGTGGATAGGGTTGGCCGAATGCTACGCGCGTTTGCCGATTAGCAGCGACGTGCGCCCCTGCGAGGCGTTTCCTCAGGCGAAAGAGGCGGCAGATCGCGCCATCGCCGCGGATCCTTCACTGGGAGACGGTTATGCCGCGAGGAGCGCCGAGCGTTTCTGGCATGCCTGGGATTGGGAGGGAGCGGAACAAGATACGCTGGAGGCTCTGGCGCGCAACCCTTCCAGTGCGGTGGCTCACTTGTGGCGGGCGCACTTGCTCTCCAACCTGGGAAGGCATGACGAAGCATTGGCCGCAATTGCGCGTGCCAAACAGTTGGATCCCTTCTCGCGAATTATCTGCACGCTACACGGGCAATTCCATTATCATGCGGGGCCCCACCGGTATCGGGAGGCGGAAGCGCTCTTGCGGTTCGCGTTACAGGTGGACCCGCATTTCTGGGTGGCACACATCCATTTGAGCAAAATCTGGGGAATGCAACGCAGATATAAGGCTGCAATACAAGCCGCACAAAGAGCGTACCGGTATTCGCACGGCAATACGGAGGCGACGGCGTTGGAGGGTTGGTCCCTCGCGATGAGCGGGCGACGAAGCGAAGCGCGGGAGAAATTGAAAGAACTTAAGCTGCTTCGCAAGAAGAAATTCGTTCCGCCGCTGCACCTGGCGCTCATCTACATGGGGGTCGGGGATCACCGCGGCGCGTTGGACGAGTTGGAAGAAGCACTGGCGGAGCGGGACGTGCGCCTCACGTTTTTGCTCGTTGAGCCTCGGTGGAATCCGTTGCGGAAGCAGCAACGATTCCAAAGAATAATGTCGCGGCTGAATTTACCCCCGGCTTGAATCAGATATGGTCGAAATCCGGTGCGTTCGCTTCGTTGACAATTGCGCGCATGGTCGCTATGGTGCAAATCGCTCTGATTTTTGTCGTATTTTTGGAGAGCGAGGACCAACCGAATGACCCGGATTCCGTGGAGTCGAGCGCTTTTTCTGGTCTTGGGCGCGACAGCGATCGCATCAGTGACGATCTTGGCGGTTCTGTGCGCCCAGGAAACGAGCGAATCGAATCCGATCGTTGTGGAATATACCAAGCATGAGTACCGCATCCCGATGCGGGACGGCGCGAGATTGTTCACCGCAGTGTATGTGCCGAGGGACGCTTCGCCCCAAAAGACGTACCCTTTCTTGATCGAGCGAACTCCATACAGCGTGGCTCCTTACGGTGAAGACAATTACCCGAAGCGGCTGGGGCCTGCTCCGAGCTTCACCCAGGACGGATTTATCTTCGTCTATCAGGACGTACGAGGGCGCTATCAAAGCGACGGCACGTTTGAGGAGATGACGCCGGAACTTGACGTGAAGAGAAGTCCGAAAAACGTGGACGAAAGCACAGACACCTACGACACGATTGACTGGCTGCTGCAACATATTCCGGACAATAACGGAAAGGCGGGAATCTACGGAATTTCTTATCCGGGATTTTTCGCCGCTGCGGGGATGATTGACACGCACCCGGCTCTGAAAGCGGCTTCCCCCCAGGCGCCCGTAACCAATCTTTATATGGGCGATGATGCTTATCACAACGGCGCGTTCATGCTGGAAGCGAATTTCGGTTTTTACACGTTTTTCAAGCAGCGCTCGGGTCTCGAATATCCGCCGGCACATTTTCGGGAATTCGATTACGGCACGAATGACGGCTACGATTTCTATCTTTCCATGGGCCCGATTTCGAATTCGAAGAAGTATCTCTCCGGTCCGGCCAACGTCCTGTGGGACGACCAGCTGAATCACCCCAACTACGGCCCGTACTGGGAGGCGCGCGATCTTTCAGCGCATATGAAGAACATTCATTGCGCGGTGATGGTGGTCGGTGGTTTGTTCGATGCGGAAGACATCATGGGGCCGTACCGGATCTTCAACACGGTGGCGAAAGTGAGTCCAAACTCGCCGGATATGATCGTCGAGGGCCCGTGGGTGCATGGCGGATGGGCGTTCACACCAGGGGATCATCTCGGTCCCGTGAGTTTTGTTTCCAAGAACTCGGAATACTTCAACGACCAGGTGCTCCTGCCATTTTTCCGGGAATATCTGAAAGGCGGGCCAGATCCGAAGTTGCCGAAAGCGCTGGTTTTCGAAACGGGAACGAATGTCTGGCGGCGCTATGATTCCTGGCCTCCGAAAAATACGGAAGCGAGGGCGCTCTACCTGCAAGCGGATGGGGAGCTGAGCTTCGAGGCGCCGAAGGCTCCGCGCGACGCAAGCGACGAATACGTGAGCGATCCGGCAAAGCCCGTGCCGTTCGTCGAAACCGAGACGACGGACGTGCCTCGTGAGTACATGGACGCGGACCAGCGCTTTGCGGCGAAGCGGCCGGACGTGCTGGTCTACGAGACCGAGCCGCTCGAAAAAGACATCACGGTGGCAGGCCCGGTTTCGCCGCGGTTGTGGGTTTCCTCGTCAGGCACGGATTCGGACTTCGACGTGAAGCTGATTGACGTTTATCCGATGGATTATCCGGATCCTTCGCCTAATCCGATGTTTGTCCACATGGGCGGTTACCAACAACTTGTGCGCGGCGAGCCGTTTCGCGCGAAATTCCGGAAGGGCTTTGTAAATCCGGAGCCACTGACGCCGAATCAGCCAACGGCGATTGATTTTTCATTGCCGAGCATCAACCACACTTTCCGCCGCGGCCACCGGATCATGGTACAGATCCAGAGCACGTGGTTTCCTCTGACCGACCGCAATCCGCAGAAATTTGTGAACATCCCGGATGCAACGAAAGCCGATTTTCAGAAGGCGACCGAGCGCATTTACCGCGGTGGCGAGCACGCATCGAGCATCGTGCTGCCTGTTCTCGAAAGAAATGTAAGCAGCGCCCAGTGATCTTGCGCACGGCTCGCGTGAGGTACCCTGCGCGGAAAGTATAGGATCAAGCTGAGGGGGCAGCCTTTTTCGTCCAGCCGCCGAGGATGGCGCCCATAATGCAAAGACCCACAAGCGGATAGAACTGGTTGATAGCAAAAAGTTGTGGCGGGCGAAGCTCGAACATGTAAGTCGTGTAGGTGATCGGGCCTATGAAGCCGATCCAGACAAGAATGCCGAGAGCTGCGCCGCGCGAAACGGTGGTGGCGTTGCGCCAAAGGCAAAGTTGCGCGAGAACGAACGCGATTAGCAGATTCAGGGCAAAGGTGATGACGTAGGCAAGAAACGGGTTCATGGATTTCGCCTGCGCTTCGGTCATGTTTTCCAGGGCCATCCAGGATTTGCTGAAAAGTACCCCGTACCACACGCCACCGAGCAGCCAATACACAATTGCCGCGATGACGATCGCCAGATAATTTGTCTTCATTCTGCGTACCTCGGAAATGGAATGCGCCGGGCGAAGCCGCGGCTGGATTGCCCTTGGGTTGCGGAGAGTTTGCGTGCTGAGCGGGGAAGTGTCAAGCGAAGGGTTTCGCCGCCGGAATCGCTGGAAATGGGCGTACGGGACGCTCTGTTAAGTCCTGTGTTACCCATAACATGGATGGTGCCTGTCCCCGATCTGTACCCACGTCCAGTTGCGGCCGCGTGCGCTTTCGCGCCAAATTAAGTGTGGAGAGCGGTGCGCCAGATTGGGGCGAACCAACACGATGAAGATCTGGCGCAAATTTGCGGCGGCGGAGCTGATCAGCATTTATTCGCTTCTGTTTCTTGCCGGCTGTTCCGGCGGAGTTTCGTCCACAAACCCGAATGGAAATTCCTCATCTTCCGGAGTCAGCGTGTCCGTTTCTCCGGGCAGCGCGAATGTTCGCGCGGGAGATTCGTACACCTTTACAGCTACTATCAGCGATGCGCAAAGTACAGGCGTGACGTGGTCCGTGAACGGGACAACCGGCGGGTCAGCGGCTGTCGGAACGATTGACTCAAGCGGAAAATTCACCGCGCCGAATTCCTTGCCCAGCCCGAACACGGTAACGATTCGCGCGACCAGCGTTGCCGACACCTCGGCCAGCGGTTCGGCAAGCGTCACCCTGCTGAATCCCACGCCGGCGTTGACCGGCATTTCGCCGGCTTCGACCAACCTTGGCAGCTTCACGCTGAATGTGACAGGAAGCAAATTTGTGTCCGGCGCGCAGGTTTTGTTTGGAGGAACACCGCTCTCGACCACATTTGTTTCCCCCACGCAATTGACCGCCCAGGGAAATGCGACTTCGTCCGGAACATTTACAATTGCGGTGCAGAATCCCGACCCGGGAAGCAGTTCATCCTCTACCGTCAATTTTCAGGTGAACGGTTCCCCGCAGGCCGCGAGCTGCAGCGGGGTGTCGCTTGGCGCGGGCGCCAGCCTGAACGGCTACAGGCCATTTCCATCGGACAATGCCTGGAACACGGACGTCTCCAATGCCCCCGTGGATCTGAACTCGAACGCCATGATCAATTTCATCGGCGGGAACGTCGGGCTGCACGCGGATTTTGGCTCGGGACAGTATCAGGGCTCGTATATCGGCATTCCTTACTTGGTCGTCGGTTCCCAGCAACCGCTGCTGGATATCAATTACATGGCGTATGGTGACGAGAGTGATCCCGGTCCGATGCCCATTCCCGTCACCGCGAATATCGAAGGCTATCCGAATCCCGGCAGCGGCGACCGGCACGTGCTTGTACTGGATACGGCGAATTGTTTTCTCTACGAGCTGTATAGCTCTTATCCGCAGTCAAACTCATGGAACGCGGATTCTGGGGCGGCGTGGGATTTGCAGGCCAATGAACAGCGGCCCTACACCTGGACGAGCGCCGACGCCGCAGGGCTGCCAATCTTTCCAGGGCTCGTGCGGTATGACGAGGTCGCGGCCGGTGCCATCAATCATGCGATGCGCTTCACCTTGGCTCTGACGCGCGCAGCAATGACTCCTCCCGCAACCCACTGGGCTGGAAATTCGACCAATGCGAATGCGCCGCCCATGGGGATGCGCCTGCGCCTGAAGGCCAGCTTCGACCTTTCCGGATACTCCACGGCAAATCAGGTCATCCTGAAGGCGATGAAGAAATACGGGCTGATTCTCGCCGACAATGGTTCTTCGATGTACATCAGCGGGGCTCCCGACGACCGCTGGAATAACGACGACCTGCATCTCCTGGGAAATGTGACGGCCTCCGATTTTGAGGTCGTTCAGATGAATCCCGTTTATACTTCGGCGAATCTTCCTGCCGGAGTAGCGCCACAGATCACGAGTTTCTCGGCGAGTTCGGCGAACGTGACGGCTGGAACGCAGGTGACGCTTTCCTGGCAGGCCACCGGGGCGTCGTACGTCATTGTTTCCCCGGGCGTTGGTGCTGTGAGGGGAACAAGTGCTGCCGTCACACCTTCGGCCACGACTACCTATACGCTTTATGCGACGAACGCTTACGGGCGGACCACATCGGCGTTGACGATCACTGTGCACTGATGTGAGAAAGCGGACGTGCCAAAGTTTCGCAATTCACGCTCGCGCCTTGTCAATCATCTCTTCCCAGATGCCTTTGGACTTGAGGATTAACTCCACGACCTCACGCACCGCGCCTTTGCCGGCCTTTGCCTTAGCCACAAAGTGCGCGGCGCGCTTGACTTCCGGCACGGCATCTCCGACAGCAGCTGCCAGCCCTGCGCGCTTCATCAGGGGAATGTCGGGCAGATCGTCGCCGACGTAGGCCACCGCGGAGTCTGCGACTCCGGCTTTTTGCAGGATTTCTTCATAAGCGGGAATTTTCTGCGCCTGCTTCTGATAGACGAATTCGATTTTCATTTCTCTCGCGCGGCGAAGGAGCGCTGGGCTCTCGCGTCCCGTGATGACACCGGTTCGCAAGCCTGCCGTATGCGCGAGAGTCAGCCCCTGTCCGTCGTGCGCGTCGAACGTCTTGATCTCGAGCGCGCTTCCGTCCGGCTGGGAGAGTAGCGTTACGCTGCCGTCCGTGAGTGTGCCGTCCACATCCATCAGCAGGACTTGAATCTTCGCTGCGCGCTTCTTCAAGGATGCGGGAATTGTGGCCAAATGATCCTCCAGAAAAATGACAGGCAGAAAGTGTATCAGGAACGAGATACGGGCAAATAACTCTCTAGACGAGCTGCAAACCCCAGAGGTCGTGCAGATGGACCACACCCAGCACTTTGCTTGAGTCATCAATCACCACGACGGAAGTGATCTTGCGTTTCTCCATGAGGGTAAGCGCTTCGCTGGCAAGGACCTGAGGACCGACCGCTTGCGGTGCGCGATTCATACAATGACCCACGGTCATCGAAAGCGTGGCGCCCCCGTGTTTTTCCATCAGGCGCCGCAGATCTCCGTCCGTGAGAATGCCGGCGAGCGTGCCATCGCCGTTCACGACCGTCGTCATGCCCAGCTTTTTCGAGGACATTTCATGGAACGCATCCGGCATTAGCGCCTGGGGCGCGACGCGAGGCAACGCGGCGCCCGTATGCATCACTTTCTCCACGCGGAGCAAACGCTTGCCGAGGCTGCCAGCGGGATGGAGAGCGGCGAAATCGTCATGGCGAAAGTCGCGGCGCTCGAGAAGGGAGATCGCGAGCGCATCGCCGACGGCCATAGCGGCTGTCGTCGAAGCGGTTGGCGCAAGATTCAGCGAGCAAGCCTCTTCACTGACGCTGACGTCCAAGACCACGTCGCTCGCCTGTGCGATGGTGGACTTGAGATTTCCCGTCAGCGTAATGATGGGAATTTCCAGCCGCTTCAGCGGATCCAGCAAAGTAATGATCTCTCGCGTCTCGCCGCCGTAACTCACAGCCATCGCTGCATCGCCGCGCGCGATCATGCCAAGGTCGCCGTGCAAAGCGTCCGCGGGATGAAGGAAAAACGATGGCGTGCCCGTGCTCGAGAGTGTGGATGAGATCTTCCGGCCCACGATACCCGATTTGCCCATTCCCACCACAGCGACACGGCCCTTGCACGCAAACAGAACATCCACGGCCCGCGCGAATGTTGCATCGAGGCGCGCGAGAACTTCGTTGATGGCTTGCGACTCGATTTTGAGGACGCGCCGAGCCGTTTCAAGGCTCATGTTTCTCCCCACTTGCGCACTACGGTCGAAAGTTCCTTGAGGCGCGAGAGAAGCGCAGCGAGCTGCGTGAGGGGAAGGGCATTGGCGCCATCGGAAAGCGCATTGGCCGGGTCATTGTGCGTTTCCAGGAATATTCCATCCACGCCGGCAGCAACGCTTGCGCGTGCCAGCGGCTCGATGAATTCCGGCTGGCCACCGGAAGCGTGGCCTTGCCCTCCGGGCAATTGAACGGAGTGTGTCACATCGAAAACTACCGGATAACCGAATTTCCGGAGTACCGGGAAAGCACGGAAGTCCACAACGAGGTTGTGGTAGCCGAACGAGGCCCCGCGCTCGGTCAAGATGATTTGCGTGTTCCCTGTTGAAGCCACCTTCTCAACGGCATGGTTCATGTCCCAGGGAGAGACGAATTGCGGCTTCTTGATGTTCACGATGCGGCCGGTGTTGCCCGCAGCCACGAGCAGATCGGTCTGCCGCGCAAGGAACGCAGGCACCTGCAGTATGTCCGCGACTTCCGCGGCGGGCGCGGCATGCGATGGTTCGTGAATGTCCGTCAAAATCCGCAGCTTCAGATCATCTTTGATTTTCGCGAGAATGCGCAAGCCTTCGGCGAGACCTGGTCCTCGAAATGATCCCACGGAAGAACGATTGGCTTTGTCGTACGAAGCTTTGAACACGTACGGCACCCCCGCGTCAGCTGCGATTCGCGCCACCCGTTCCGCCATCATGCGCGCGTGCGCTTCGGACTCAATTACGCAGGGTCCCGCAATGAGAAACAGGGGATTGCCGCCGCCCAGGTGTAATGAGCCCAGAACAATTGTTTTCGTCGTGTTCATTTTGAGAGTTGAAGATAGCACAGCAAGAAAAGAAATAGAAAATGAGGGTCACCGAGGATGCCGCTGATATCCGCAATCCAGGAAGATCCTCAGGCCGTGGCTCCTGGCGCGGCCCGCAGCACCGGCGCGGGGGGTGCGTCAACCGCAGGACCGTGCTGTACTTCGCCCGCTTGTGAGGAGGAAGCAAGGGGACGCATCTTTTGCCTGCGATTCTCCAGCGCCGCGCCAATAAAAGCGGCGAAGAGCGGGTGCGGCTCGAGCGGCTTTGACTTGAACTCCGGGTGGAACTGGCAGCCGAGAAACCACGGATGCTCCGGCGCTTCGATGATCTCCACGTAATTTTCGTCCGGAGTTCTTCCCGTGATTTTTAGACCCGCGGCAACCAGCGTCTTTTCATATTCGCGGTTGAATTCATAGCGGTGCCGGTGGCGCTCGCTGATCTCCAGTTTGCCGTATGCCTTGTGCGCGAATGATCCTGGCTCCAGCCTGCACGGCCATGCGCCCAGCCGCATCGTGCCGCCCATTTCATCCACGCCGAGAAGCTCGCGCAACTTGTAAATCACGCGGTGCGGCGTTTGCGGATCGAATTCCGTGCTATCCGCCTGCTTCAGCCCCGCGGCGTCGCGCGCGTACTCGATGGTGGCGCATTGCATCCCCAGACAAATTCCGAAGAAGGGGATCTTGTGCTCTCGGGCATATTGGATCGTGTGCACCATGCCCTGAATACCGCGTTTTCCGAACCCGCCGGGTACAAGGATGCCGTCATAACCGTGTAACCGGATCGCAGCGGTTTGCGGAGAATCAATCTCTTCCGCTTCAATCCATTCCAATACCGTTTTCTGATTGTGCGCCAGTCCGCCATGCAAAAGGGCCTCACGCAGGCTCTTGTAAGCATCCTCGAGCTGCACGTATTTCCCGACGACGCCAATGCGCACTTCGCCCGCCGGATGATGCAGTCTCTGAACAAGCTCCAGCCATGGCTGCAAATTCTGCGGCCGCCCTTCGAGACGCAGCAGCCGGAGAATCTGCTGGTCGAGCCCTTCGCGCGCCAGCTCGCCAGGAACCGCGTAAATCGTGTCCACATCTTCCATTGAAATCACGCAGGATTCCGCCACGTTGCAGAACAGTGCGATCTTCTTTTTTAATTCCGCGGGGATGTGCCGGTCACTCCGGCACAGCAGGATGTCGGGTTGAATCCCGATTCCCAGCATCTCCTTCACGCTGTGCTGCGTGGGTTTGGTCTTAAGCTCTCCAGCGGCCGCGATGTAAGGCACCAAAGTCACATGCACGAAAAGCGTGTTCTCCGCGCCGAGTTCCAGGCGCATCTGCCGAATCGCCTCAAGAAACGGCAAAGACTCAATGTCCCCAACCGTTCCGCCGATCTCCACGATCACTGCGTCCACGCCTTCAGAAACCTTTCGGATGCTGTTCTTGATCTCGTCGGTGACGTGCGGAATCACCTGCACGGTTTTGCCCAGAAAATCCCCTCGGCGCTCTTTGGCCAGAATCGTTTCGTAGATGCGGCCGCTGGTCCAGTTATTGTCGCGGGAGAGCTTAGCGTGCGTGAACCTTTCATAATGCCCCAGGTCCAGGTCCGTCTCCGCGCCGTCTTCGGTCACGAAAACCTCACCGTGCTGAAACGGGCTCATCGTGCCGGGATCCACGTTGAGGTACGGATCGCATTTTTGCAGGGTGACCTTATAACCGCGACTTTCGAGGAGACAACCAATCGAGGAGGCTGCTACGCCTTTGCCCAGTGAGGAAACAACACCGCCGGTAACAAAGATATATTTTGGCGCCATCCGTTGAGTCCGTACAGGCCTCTGGTTTGCCACGTGCCGGACTGTTCTTACCTCTCAGGAGTGGCCCGAATAGGCCATCCCTAGGATTGCGTACATACAATTATGGGCATCCCCGAGATTTCTGTCAATTCCAACTCTTGGTGCTTTCACATCAGCAAAATTTATAGATCGGGGGGACGAAACTTTCTCGGCGGCAGGTGTTTGAACCAAAGAGGGAGAAGTGCATTCCAAGCGGTTTTCTGGCATACCGCTCATGAGGGTCGGCCAGGGTGCTTAAACGGCCATCTTTCGTCCGAACCCATTGTGGATTATATCGCATCTAACGCTTAATGGAGTCTGTGCTCTTGTGCGTTCCGCCGATCCTCTTCGGAACGCGCCGGCAACCGGGCATCGGGTAAATCTCAAGTGTGGGGAGTCATGATGAATCAGGAAAGACACAGGAATCGCGTTTTGTTCCTGCTGCTGTGTTCGGCGCTTCTGGCGGCGTCCGCAAACGCTCAGCGCACGGCGAATGTGGCTGTGAAAACGGCCGCAAACCATTCCACTTACAATCTGTCTCGCGAACAATCTCTTCAAGGCACCGTCGTCAGCTACACACCGAATTCCACGACTCCGCCGATCGGCGCCCATGTCGTGGTCCAGACCTCTGCTAGTACAACCGTGGACGTGCACCTTGGAAGTGCAGGGTTTCTTGAGGCCAACCATCTCGCCATCACACCCGGAAGCAGCATTCGCATCATTGGCGAAAGCCTGCCTTACGGAAATGGGACGATGTTTTTTGCCCGCCTGGTCCAGGAGGGAACTCAGGTCGTTGCGGTGAGGTCCACCAGCGGCATGCCTCTATGGACTGCGGGCGTGCGCGGAAGTTCCACCGCGAGCTCCAACACCAAGCAGGGGGGTGCGCGATGAATCGCACCGTCCTCCTGGCAACACTTTTTGTGGCGGCCTTTGTAGCTGCTTGCAGCGGAGGCGGCTCGGGGCCGACGCCCCCACCTCCCACCGGCGGCTTTACCAACGCCGACCTGAAGGGCCAATACGCCTTCATCATGACGGGAACCGACAGCTCGACGTTTAGTTTTCTTGGACGCGTCGGCTCATTTACCGCCGACGGTGTTGGCAACATCACGGGAGGCGTCGAAGACATCAACAGCGTTGCAAATGGTCCGGCAACGCTTCTTTTCACCAGCAGCACCTACTCGATCCAGGCGGATGGCCGCGGAACCATCAACCTTACGAACGCCACTGGAACACTGATTTTTAGCGTGACCTTGCTATCTC